>NZ_JBWKLQ010000008.1:76450-314776 GCF_056429965.1 Streptomyces sp. NPDC046122
CACGACCGGCTCAGCCTCGGCGGCCGGGGCGGGCTCGGGCTCGGGCTCCACGACCGGCTCAGCCTCAGCGGCCGGGGCGGGCTCGGGCTCGGGCTCCACGACCGGCTCAGCCTCAGCGGCCGGGGCGGGCTCGGGCTCGGGCTCGGGCTCCACGACCGGCTCAGCCTCAGCGGCCGGGGCGGGCTCGGGCTCGGGCTCGGGCTCCACGACCGGCTCAGCTTCAGCGGCCGGGGCCTCGGGAACGGTCTCACCGGACGCCGCCGGCGGCTTCGGAGAGTCGCCCGACGACTGGGACGGGACCGCAGCCGACGGCTTCGCGGCGGCGGGGGTGGACTGGGCCGGGACGCTCGGTCCGGGCGAGGGGGCCTTCGTACGGGACGAGGACGACGAGCCCGCCGGGGACGGGTTGTCGAAGGCCGCCGCCACCAGGTCCGACGCGATGCCCGGCGCCGGCTTCCCGGCCGGCTTGTCCGCCGCCGGGGCCTCGTCCTCGGTGGCCGGGACCTGGGCGGGGGCCGGTACCGACGCCACCGTCTCCCGGGCCTCGGCGGTCGCGGATTCCGTTTCCGGCGCGGTGGCCGGCTCCGGCTTACGTTCGGCCTGGGACGGAACGGAAGCTGCCGCAGAGGACTCCCGTGCCGGCGACTGCTCGTTGCTCTCCGCTCGATCGCGTCCGAACACCTTGCGCAGCAAGCTCCGAATGCCCATGGGCGAGGCCTTTCGCATGAGTTGGGTGCGATGCACGCCCGCACCCGGCGGATGATCCCTGGCCAGGGCGGACACGTAAGGTTAGCGGCCCCGCCCGCCGATCTTCGGGAGGGTCAGGCGTGCCGTTCCCCTTGCGGGCGCGCGCGGCTCGCGGCGGCGGACGCGGATGCCGAACGCGCCCCCTCCGGGCGCCCCGGCGCGTACCACCAACCTCCCACGCCCGTCGCCCACTTCCGTGACGCCACGCGCACCGGGCGGGTCCCCACGGCGGCCTCCGCCGGGCCGTCGAACCAACTTCCGCCCGGCCGTTCCGCATTCACCTCACGTTCACCCCAAGGCCGCCGAAGCGGGGTCGTACGCCCCTAACGTCACGGCCGGAGACATTCCGACACGTTGTCGGCGCAGGCGCGCCGAACCACATCCCGTACAGCCATTCCGGAGGGGTCCGTGCGCAATCTGCTGCCGCTGCTCAACTCGCCGCACTCGGGTGGGCGCTCCGCGCTGACCTGTCGTTACCGCTGCGGAGACGCCTGTTTCCAGGACGTTCCGAACACCAGCGACAACGAGTACGCCGGTGACGTCATAGCCGGTGCGCTGTCGAGACGGTCGATGATGCGCGCCGCCGCCGTGGTGACCGTCGCCGCCGCCGCCGGAACCTCGGCCCTCGCGGGCCCCGGCGCCCCGAGCGCCGTGGCCGCCGAGAGCGCCGCCGAGCCCCAGGCGGGCCCGTTCGGCACGAAGGACGGCGCACGCGGGCTGCGCTTCGCGCCCGTCGCGCCCAACACCGCCGACGCCGTCACCGTCCCGGCCGGGTACGCCCAGAACGTCGTCATCCGCTGGGGCGAGCCGATCCTGCGCGGCGCCCCCGCCTTCGACCCGGACAAGCAGTCCGCCAAGGCGCAGGCCGGGCAGTTCGGCTACAACAACGACTTCCTCTCGCTGCTCCCGCTGCCGGGCGAGCACGGCCGCCAGGTACTCGTCGCGAACCACGAGTACACGGACGAGATCCTGATGTTCACGGGGTACGACCCGGCCAACCCCACCCGCGAGCAGGTCGAGACCGCCTGGGCCGCGCACGGCCTGTCCGTCGTCGTCGTCCAGGAGGAGCGCAAGTCCGGCAGGCTGACGCCGGTCCCCCGCCACCACCTGAACCGCCGCCTCCACACGACCTCCGTCTTCCGGCTGACCGGCCCCGCCGCCGGCAGCGACCTGCTGAAGACGTCCGCCGACCCGACCGGCACGAAGGTCCTCGGCACGCTCAACAACTGCGCCGGCGGCACCACGCCCTGGGGCACGACGCTGCACGGCGAGGAGAACTTCAACCAGTACTTCGCCAACGGCTCCAGCGCCACCGACAAGCGCTACGGCATCTCCACCGGCGCCACCGAACGCAAGTGGGAGCTGTTCGACCAGCGCTTCGACGTCAGGCAGGAGCCGAACGAGCCCCACCGCCAGGGCTGGGTCGTCGAGCTCGACCCGTACGACCCCGGCTCCACGCCCCGCAAGCGCACCGCGCTCGGCCGCTTCAAGCACGAGGCCGCCCAGCCCCGCCTGACCGCCGACGGCCGCCCGGTCGTCTACATGGGCGACGACGAGCGCTTCGACTACTTCTACAAGTTCGTCTCCTCCAAGCGGATGAAGAAGGGCGACTCGCGGGCCGCCCGCGAGCACAACCTCACGCTCCTCGACGAGGGCACGCTGTACGTCGCCAAGATCACCGGCGACTCCCCCGGCGAGATCGACGGCACGGGCAAGCTGCCGAACGACGGCGAGTTCGACGGCAGCGGCGTGTGGATCCCGCTCGCCACCGGCACGACCTCGCACGTGCCCGGCATGACCGCCGACGAGGTGTACGTCTTCACCCGCCTCGCGGGCGACAAGGTCGGCGCGACCAAGATGGACCGCCCCGAGGACGTCGAGCCGAGCCCCCGCACCGGCCGCGTGTACGTCGCCCTCACGAACAACACCGACCGGGGCAAGCCCGGCAAGGCGGGCGCCGACGAGGCCAATCCGCGCAACCTCAACAAGCACGGCCAGGTGCTGGAGCTCGCCGAGCACTGGGACGACCCGGCGTCGGACGGATTCGCCTGGCGGCTCTTCCTGGTCGCGGGCGACCCGGAAGACTCGGCCACGTACTTCGCGGGGTTCCCGAAGGACCGGGTCAGCCCCATCTCGTGCCCGGACAACCTGGCCTTCGACCCGCACGGCAACCTGTGGATCTCCACCGACGGCAACCAGCTCGGCTCCCACGACGGCCTCTTCGGCGTCGCGACGCGCGGCGAGCGGCGCGGTGAGCTGAAGCAGTTCCTGACCGTCCCGAAGGGCGCGGAGACCTGCGGCCCGGTCATCCAGGACCGCCGCGTGCTCGTCGCGGTCCAGCACCCGGGCGAGATCGACGGCGCGAGCGTCGAGAAGCCGGCGAGCGTTTGGCCCGACGGCCCCGGCAAGATCGTCCGCCCGTCGGTGGTGGCGGTCTACCGCAAGGACGGCCGCGCCATCGGCGTGTAGCGGCGGCGGGCGGGGGCACGGGACGGACTCCACGGAGCCGGTCCGGCGCCCGCGTCCCGTTCGCCCCTCCCCCTGCCGGGCCCGCCTACCTCACCACCTGGCCCTGCCACCGTACGTACTGCTCCGCCGCGTCCCCCGTGTACGACCACGGCACCCGCGCCGCGCGTCCGCGCAGCAGGGCGAACACCTCCCGGGCCACCTCCGGGAGCTGCGCGTGGCAGGCCGCGTGGGCGAGGTAGTTGAGCTCGCCCACCTCCTGGGGGAGCACCGGGCCCGGGGCCCGGCCGCCCAGCCACCGCTCCCGGGTCCTGCGCACCTCGGTCACCGCGAGCTCGTGGTGCCAGTGCTGGTCGAAGCCGCGCACCGGCCGCCCCTGCGCGGCGGCGGCGACGTACCGGTACTCCTCCACCCGCGCGATCTGCACCAGCACCGGCAGCGGCGACCCCTCGGGGGCCGCGCCCGCCGCGTCGCGGGCGAAGTCGTACATCCGGCCGTGGGTACCGTGCCAGCGCGCCGAGTGGTAGCGCAGGAGCTGCACGTGGCCCTCGATGTTGTACGGGTCGCGGCGCCGCAGCTCCTCCCACCACTCGCGCAGCTCCGCCCGGCCGACCCCGTCGCCGTACAGCCGCGCCACCGTCAGCAGCGACACCCAGGGCATCGGGTCGGCGGGCCGTGCGTCGGCGGCGCTCAGGCAGGCCATGACGGCCACGTCGATGCGGGTGCGGTCCACCTCGCTGCCCCGGCCGGCCTCGATGGCCTGGTTGAAGACCCGTACGACCTCGGTCGCGGCCCGCAGCACGGCGGCGTCGGCGCTGTCCGGTTCGGCCGCCCGCCACGCCTCCACCACGGAGCTGGCGGCTGCTGCGTGCGACAGCAGGCGCAGCCGGTGAGTGCGCAGGGGCCAGTCGTCGCCGGTCTCGCGGAGCAGGTCGCGCACGCCCTGCCAGCGCCCGATGACGATGTCCTGGCGCGCGGCGGTCAGCGGCCGGTCCCCGAAGTCCGGGTCGAAGTCGGGTGCCGGACCCGAACCGGTACCCGAGCCGGAGCCGGAAGAGAAGCGGCGGCGGAGTGCGGCCATCGGAACACCTCCTGCTCAGAAGACGAACGGTCGGAAGAAGGTACGGCTCGCGGGCCTGCCACGCTCAGAAATCGGTGGGGAGCCCGGCGTCGGCGAAGTCTCCGCGCTCGGAGCCGGAGTTGACGTGCACCGCCTCGATCTCGATGGCACGAGTGGCGTCGAGCCGCGCCGGGCTGTAGTACGCGCTGCCCCGCCGCCAGTACCAGAGCATCGGGATCACGCCGACGGCCAGGCCGCCGAGGCCGATCGCGACGGCCGCCGCGCCGATCTCGGTGAGCGAGGCGGCGAAGACGCAGAACATGAACACCGAGCCGAGCAGCGGCCAGGCCCCGCCCAGGACGAAGTCCTTCGGTGAGGACAGCAGCGTCCTGCGGTACGCGACGACGGCGGCGAGCCCCGCGAGGCCGTAGTAGAGCGTCGTCTGGAGGCCGATCGCGGCGAGCGCGTCGGCCATGATCTCGTCGGTCGAGCCCAGCGCGTTCGAGGCGACGAAGAGGATCAGCGCGACCGTGCCGACGACCGCGACGGCGACCCACGGGGTGTTCCAGCGGCGGTGCACGAGGCCGAGCGCGGAGGGCATCGTTCGGTCGCGGCCCATCGCGAAGAGCGAGCGCGTGACCTGGATCAGGGTGGTTTCGAGGGTGGCGATGGTGGAGAGCACCACGGCCAGGACCATGAGCTTGCCGCCGATCCCGGGCCAGATCGCGTCACCGAGGACGGCGAGCACGTTGGTGTCGTGCGCCGAGATCTGCTCGGTGGTCAGGATGACGTTGACGGCGATCGTGAAGACCACGAAGAGCAGGAAGACGATGCCCACGCCGACGAGCGAGGCGAGCCCGGCCGTGCGCCGGCTGTTGCGGGTCTCCTCGCTTAGATTGCTGGTGACGTCCCAGCCCCAGTAGTAGAAGGCGGCGATCAGGGTGCCGGCGGCGAATCCGGTGAAACCGTCGAAGTGGCCGAAGCCGAGCCACGACCATTCGAAGGCGGCCGCCGCTCCCCGGTGGAAGAGGGCGCCGACGGCGAAGAGCACGAGGATCACGAGCTCGACGCCCGAGACCAGGAGCTGGGCGCGGGCCGAGAGGCGCGCTCCTCCCAGTACGACGCCGAGCATCAGCAGGAACCAGCCGGCGCCGGCGGCGGTGGCCAGCGCGGTGTTCGACGCCAGGTCCGGGTCGAAGAGCGCAAGGGTCATCTGACCTGCGGGGAGCGACCCGGCGACCATGAAGATGGTGGCGGCGACGACCAGCGCCCAGCCGCTGATGAAGCCGAGGAACGGATGCAGGGTGCGGCCGACCCACGAGTAGGTGGCGCCCGCGTTCACGTCGATCCGGCCGAGCCGGCCGAAGGCCAGGACGATGCCGAGCATGGGTATCGCGCAGTAGAGGAGCGCGGCCGGACTGGCGAGACCGACGGCGCCGACGAGGACGGCGGTGGTGGCGGCGAGGGAATACGCGGGGGCGCTGCCCGCGACGGCCATCACGATCGTCTCGAAGGTGCCGAGGGCGTTGGGCTGGAGCCCTCTGCCGGTGTTGTGGCTCATGCGGTCCCAACTGCTTGCTGAGGTGCGCCGGACACAAGAGGAATCCTCTATTCCCCTTGTCCGGCACGACATGTGGCGACAAGTCAGAAATGTGGTCCAGGTCCGGAGGTGTCCCCTCCGGACGGGAGATCGTGCGCATAGTAGTGCGGCCGGCGGGCGAGGCGCGCACGGCCCGATCGGCGGTCGTACCCTCGGAGCATGGCTGCGGACGACATGACGCACGGCGCGGGCGCCGGGACCGTACGGATCGACGTCTGGATCTGGTCGGTACGGCTCACCAAGACGCGCGCCCAGGCGGCGGCCGCCTGCAAGGCGGGGCACGTGCGGGTGGGCGGCGAGCGGGTCAAGCCGGCGCACGCGCTGAAGGCGGGGGACGAGGTGCGGCTGTTCCACGCGGGGCGCGAGCGGGTCGTCGTCGTCTCACGGATCATCCGCAAGCGAGTGGGGGCTCCGGCGGCGGCCGAGTGCTACGTCGACAACAGTCCGCCGCCTCCGCCGCGCGAGTTCGTCGCGCCGGTCGCGGTGCGGGAGCGGGGGGCGGGGCGGCCGACGAAGCGTGACCGGCGCGAGATGGAGCGGCTGCAGGGGCCGAGGCCGACGGGCGGCTGACGGTGGTGGCCGGGGGTGCCGGTCCGGCAGTGCGTGCGACCGGGCCGCTGGCCGCGCCCGCTGACCGGGCCCCCGGCCGTGGGGGCTGCCCCTGGCAGCCGGCCGCGCCCGCCGACCCCCCGCTGGTCGTGGCCTCCGACCCTGCCCGATGACAGTGGGGGCTGGCAGAGTGGGGCGCATGTCGTCGACTTCTCCACGCCGTCCGTGCCCCGTCTGCGGCCGTGAGGTCGCCGTGGTCGCGGGCCGGTTCGTACGCCACGATCCGCGGACGCGGGCTGCCACGGCGGAACTCACGCTGTGCGGGGGCTCGAAGCGGGCCGCACCGCCGGCTGCGGCCCAGCGCACTCTGGACGGATACGAACTTCCCCCGTTCCCGGGGCAGCTTCCCCTGTTCTGACCCCTGCCTCGGGCGTCTGCCTTGGGGGCGAGCGGTGCCGGGGCGGTTGCGTTCGACACCCTGCGGGGAGCGCCCCGCCACGTCCCCTCCCGGTACCGCCGGCACGACACCGGGCCGCGAGTGAGCCTCCAGGCCCCGTCCAGCCCGGGCCTGGTGAAGACGGCTTCCTTTGTCCACAGGCTGTGGACAAAGGTCAGCTCTTGTAGTTCTCCACCTCGGACGCCGGGCGCACCCGCGCCTCCCCCGGGTCCTCGCCGAACTCCGACTTAGCCCGGCGTTGCCGCAGCAGGTCCCAGCACTGGTCCAGCCGCACCTCCACCGCCCTGAGCCGCGCCAGCTCCGCCTCGTCGAGCCCCAGCTTGCCCGTGGAGCGGTCGCGCAGCTCGCGTTCCTCCCCGACGAGGCTGTTGATGTCGTCGAGAATCTGCTGGTCGGCGTTTTCCCTGTCGCTCGCCATGGCGGACTCGCCTCCGTCGGATCGGTCCCGCTACCAGCCCAGCACATCTCCGGCCGCCGTGCAGCTCCAGCCCGGCCGGGGCAGGACGGGCCGGGTTGCGAGGTACTCCCCGAGCGCCGCGTTGAAGGCTTCGGGGCGCTCCAGGTTGGGGAGGTGGGCCGCCTTCTCGACGATCACCAGGGCCGACCCGGGGATCGCGGCGTGCATCGCCTCGGCCTCCGCGACGGGCGTGTACGAGTCGTCCCGGCCCACCACGACCAGCGTCGGCACGCCCACCCGCGTCAGCAGCTCGCGGTAGTCGGGCCGCCGCGCCCGTCCGCGCAGGGCCGCCGCCGCGCCCGCCGGAGGGGCGGCGGTCATCATGCGGTGGACGTGGGCTGCCGCCTCGGTGTTGTACGGGGCGACCATCCTGTCCAGCACCTCGTCGGCGTACCCCGCCATGCCCTCGGCGAGGAGCCGGTCGGCGGCGGCCTCGCGCACCCGCTTCCCTTCGTCCGTCTCGGCTGCCGGGAAGGTGTCGGCGAGGACCAGGCCGGCGACCCGGCCGGGGAAGAGGCGGTAGCACTCCATCACGATCTGGCCGCCCATGGAGAGGCCGCCGAACACGGCCTTCTCGATGCCGAGGTGGTCGAGCAGGGCCGCGATGTCCTCGGCGAAGCCGGACAGCGGGGTCACCCCGGGGACGACCTCGCTCTCGCCGTAACCGCGCAGGTCGGGGGCGATCACCCGGTGGGTGGGGGCGAAGGCCGCGACCTGCGGGGCCCACATCGTGCGGTCGAACGGGTGGCCGTGGACGAGGACGAGCGGCGGGCCGACGCCCTCGTCGGTGTAGCGGACGGTGATGCCGTTGACGTCTGCCGCGGTTGCCATGACCAGAGGCTAGGCGCCCTCAACTCCTCGGTGCAATAGGGTCTTTGCTCTCGGTGCAATGCCACACCGCAGTCAGGCAGAGGCAAGGAGTGGATTACGTGACACAGGACTTCCGGCGCGTGGCCGACCGCGTCGCGGCCGAGATCACCGCCGGCCGCCTGCGCCCCGGCGACCGGCTGCCCACCCAGCGCGCCTTCGCCCGCCGCCACGGCATCGCGAACTCCACCGCGATCCGGGTCTACGGCGAACTGGTGCGGCGCGGCCTGGCCGTCGGCGAGGTCGGGCGCGGCACATTCGTACGGGCCGCACCTCCGTCGCCCGGCCACGCGCTCGCCGAGGAACCGGCCGCGACCGGCGGTGCGCCCACGATCAACCTGGAGCTCAACTACCCCGTGGCGGAGGGCCAGTCGGCGCTCATGGCGCGGTCCCTCACCGGCCTCCTGCGCCCGGACGTACTGGCAGCGGCCACCCGCCCGGCCGCCGCCGACGGCACCCCCGCCGCCCGCGAGGCGGCGACCGCGCTGCTGACCAGGGGCGGCTGGCGGCCGGACCCCGACCAGGTGCTCTTCGCCGGCAACGGCCGCCAGGCGATCGCCGCGGCCATCGCCTCGTTCGTCCGACCGGGGGGCCGGCTCGGCGTCGAGGCGCTGACGTACCCGCTGGTCAAGGCGATCGCGGAACGGCTCGGGGTCACGCTGGTCGCGATCGCCACCGACGGGGACGGGATGTGCCCCGACGCGCTGCGCGCCGCGCACCGCGGCGCTCCGCTCGGCGCGGTGTACGTACAGCCGACGCTGCACAACCCGACGGCGGTGACGATGAGCGAGGAGCGCAGGTCGCGCCTGGCCGACGCGTGCGCGCACGCGGGCACGGGGGTGGTCGAGGACACCACCTGGGCGTTCCTCGCCCCCGACGCCCCCGCTCCCCTGGCCGACCTCGCTCCCGAGCGCACGGTCCTCGTCGACAGCCTCTCCAAGCGCCTGGCTCCCGGCCTGACCACCGGCTTCCTGGCCGCCCCCGCCGCCCACCGGGGCCCGCTCGCCGACGCGCTGCGCTCCGGGGCCTGGACCGCCGCCGGGTTCGGCCTGGAGGCCGCCACCCGCTGGATCACGGACGGCACGGTGGACGCCGTCGTCGCCGCCAAACGCGCCGACGCGGCGGCCCGGCACCGGATCGTGCGGGACCGGCTCGCCGGATTCCGGGTCCGCACCGACCCGCGCGCGTACTACTGCTGGTGGGAGCTGCCCGCGCCCTGGCGTACGGACACCTTCGTCGCGGCCGCGGCGGCGCGCGGCATCGCCCTCACCCCGGGCCGGGCCTTCGCCGTACCGCCGCACACCGCCCCGGACGCCGTGCGGATCGGCCTGGCGTCACCGCCGCGCGAGGTTCTGTCGTACGCGCTGGAGACGCTCGCCGAGCTGGCGGCGCAGGGCCCGCCCGGCGGCCCGTAGATCCACTTGCCGACCACCGCCCGCGGGTGTGCCCTGGTAGCGAGGGCGGGGTGTGCGCGTATGCGCTGCGGAAGGAGTCTGCGATGGCTGGACACACGGCGATTCCGGGCCGGTCACGCGGGCCGGCCAAGCCGTCGGGATCGATGGGACGGTTCCGGCCGCGACACCAGGGGACCAGGGCCGAGCGCCGCCGGCGCGTCGTCGTGCCCGTCGTACTGGGCCTCCTGTACGGCTACTACGCGGCCTTCCTGGCCCGTGACGCCGGAGCCGTGACTGGCCTGAACTTCGGCTTCGGCATGCTCTGCGCGGCCGTCGTGGCCGGCCTGTGCTTCCTCCTCGGGCAGACCCGGGGCCGCATGATCCCCCTGGTCCGCGCCGCCGCGTACGGCGCGCTTACCGGCGTGGCGATCGGCTTCCTGCACAGCCTGGCCGACAACACCCTCCTGGACGCCGTCGTCATCGGCCTGGCGGTCGGAGCCGGTCTGGGGGCCATGGCCTTCTACGTCTTCTACACGCGGGAATGAGACCGGGGGCGAGCCGTAGGTCCAGCGAGCGATTACTTCCGGGCTCCGGGGCGGTCTGCACTGGGTAAGACGATCCGACGACCCCTCGGAGGGGCGGAAGACATGAGTGGACACCCCGGCCCGGAGCTCGCCATCGAGACGGCGGGCCTGGTCAAAGTGTTCGGCGAGAACCGGGCCGTCGACGGCATCGACCTCGCCGTCCCCGCGGGCACCGTGTACGGCGTCCTCGGGCCCAACGGCGCGGGAAAGACCACCGCGGTGAAGATGCTCGCGACGCTGCTGCGCCCCGACGGCGGCGTGGCGCACGTGTTCGGCAAGGACGTGGTGCGGGAGGCCGACGCGGTGCGCGGGCGGGTCAGCCTCACCGGGCAGTACGCGTCGGTCGACGAGGACCTGACCGGTACGGAGAACCTCGTGCTCCTGGGCCGGCTCCTCGGCCACTCCAAGACCGCAGCGCGCACCAGGTCGGCCCAGCTCCTGGAGGCGTTCGGGCTCGCGGAGGCGGCCGACCGGCAGATCAAGAACTACTCGGGCGGCATGCGGCGGCGCATCGACATCGCCGCGAGCATCCTCAACACGCCCGACCTGCTGTTCCTCGACGAGCCGACGACCGGCCTCGATCCCCGCAGCCGCAACCAGGTGTGGGACATCGTGCGGGCGGTGGTGGCGCAGGGCACGACGGTGCTGCTGACCACCCAGTACCTCGACGAGGCCGACCACCTGGCGTCCCGCATCGCCGTGATCGACCACGGCAAGGTCATCGCCGAGGGCACGAAGGGCGAGCTCAAGGCGTCGGTCGGCTCCGGATCCGTGCACCTGCGGCTGCGCGATCCGGCGCAGCGACCGCAGGCCGAACAGGTCCTGCGGCGGGCGCTCGGCGTCACCGTGCAGCTCGACGCGGACCCCGTCGCCCTGACGGCGACGGTCGACGGGCAGGCGAGCGACCTCGGCGCGGCGGAACAGGCCGCGCGGGCGCTCTCGGAGCTCGCCTCGTCGGGCATCACGGTCGACAACTTCGCGCTGGGGCAGCCCAGCCTCGACGAGGTCTTCCTGGCCCTGACCGATCGGAACAAGCAGGGTGAACCGGACAGTGACCCGATGAACGACTCGACCACAGGAGTGTCGGCATGAGCACCGTCGCGACCAAGGACAAGGGCCAGGGTGCCGACGAACTCACTTTCGAAGCCCCGAAGGCCGAGGAGCTCGCCGCGCTCCTGGTGAGCAAGGACCGGCCGCCGCGCCCCAGCGCGCTCTCCGCGTCCCTGACGTTCGGCTGGCGCGCCATGCTCAAGATCAAGCACGTGCCGGAGCAGCTCTTCGACGTGACGGCCTTCCCGATCATGATGGTGCTGATGTACGCGTACCTCTTCGGCGGGGCGCTCGCCGGGTCGGTCCAGGAGTACGTCCAGTTCCTGCTGCCGGGCATCCTCACCATGAGCATCGTGATGATCACGATGTACACCGGCGTCGCCGTCAACACCGACATCACCAAGGGCGTCTTCGACCGCTTCCGCACGCTGCCGATCTGGCGTCCGGCGCCCATGGTCGGCTACCTGCTCGGTGACGTGATCCGCTACCTGATCGCGTCCGTGGTCATGCTGACCGTCGGCATGATCATCGGCTACCGGCCGGACGGCGGCCCGGTCGGCGTGGCCGCCGGTGTGGCGCTGCTGATGGTCTTCTCGTTCGCCTTCTCGTGGATCTGGACGATGTTCGGCCTGCTGCTGCGCACCGAGAAGTCGGTGATGGGCGTCAGCATGATGGTGATCTTCCCGCTGACGTTCCTGAGCAACGTCTTCGTCGACCCGAAGACGATGCCGGGCTGGCTCCAGGCGTTCGTGAACAACAGTCCGGTGACCCATGTGGCCACGGCGGTACGGGAACTGATGGCGGGCAACTGGCCGGCCGCCGACATCGCCTGGACGCTGGGCTGGTCGGCGGTGCTGCTGGCGGTGTTCGGCACGGTGACGATGCGTCTCTACAACCGCAAGTGACGCTCTGCTTTACTCCGTCTTTGCCATCCGGGAACCCGGCTGCCGCCGGGGACGTTCACCTGTCAGATCGCGAAGGCAGTCGACAGCCGTACTAGCCGAGGTGGCACCAGTGGTGATGTGGGACCGGATCAAGGACCAGGCCAAGAGCTTCCAGCAGTCCCAGGGCACGCGGGGCACGAGCGGGGGCCACGGGCAGAGCGGGTCCCGATCGGGCTCGGGCTCCGCCTCCGGCGGGTCCAAGGCCCAGCTGATGGGGCTGTTCAAGACCCAGCTCGCGTCGGTCAAGACCGAGCTCAAGAGCGGCGCGTACCGGGACGCCAGCATGGCGATGTGCGCGCTGGTCGCGGCGGCCGACGGTCAGGTGGAGCCGGCGGAGCGCCAGCGGGTGGAGGAGCTGATCGTCTCCAACGAGGTTCTGCAGAACTTCCCGGCCGACCAGCTCCGCCAGCGCTTCAACCAGCATGTGGACCGGCTGCTGGCCAACTTCGAGCTGGGCAAGGCCGAGGCGCTCCAGGTGATCGCCAAGGCCGCCAAGAAGCCCGCGGAGGCCCGCGCGGTCATCCAGACCGGCATGGTCGTCGCCGGTGCGGACGGCCACTTCGAGCCGTCCGAGCAGTACGCCATCCGCGAGGCGTGCGCCGCTCTCGGGGTCCCGCCGACGGAGTTCGGCATCTGAGCGGCGCGTGGAGGCGGCTGACCGGCCGCGCCGTGCGTCAGCGGCCGGTCCGCTCCCCGCGCCCGTACGGGACGACGACGATCTGGTGCGCGTCCTCGTAGACGACGCGTCCCGGATCGTCCGACCGCACGAGCTGCCACTCCACGCCGTGGGCCGTCAGGATCTCCAGGTAGCCGTCCACGCGCGCGATCAGCTCCACGGCGGCCGGCTTGAACCAGGCCGCCGCACCCGGGTTGACACGCGCGTCGTAGACGGTCGGGTCGACGGTGCTCGGATCGGTGTACGCCGCGTCGTACCAGTCGTTGTGCGTACGCCGGAACCGCTCCTGCGCGGCGGTCAGCCGCCCCTCCCGCGCCAGGCTGTTGACGAGCCCGAAGACCCCGGGGAAGTTGCCCCCCGCCCGGGGAACGGCACCCTGGAACCGCACGTAGCCGACCGGATCGTGATCCACCATCACGGCATCGTAGGCACGGGCTCGGCCATGCGGCACCGCATCATGGCCAGGTAAGGTCAATACGCTCGCACCGCACGGCATAGGCGGCCGGGCCTCCTCGGCCAACCGCCTTGTGGATGGCATCCCGATGAGCGTGGAGGCGTCCGACCATCTCCATGGTCCGGAGTTGCTGATTGTCCAGGTAGAAGAGCACCGCCGCTCGATCCCGCACCGGCTGGATCTCCCGGTCCCGTGTCTTGATGCGGCCGTCCTTCGACAAGGGAACCCAGCCTTGTGCGAGTCCGTGGACGATCCACTCCTCATCAGGGACGTCCTGGGCGTCCGCTGGGAACACCTGCCCGATTCGGTGGACGCGCCACCCCAGCGCCCCCAGTTCTTCGGCGACACGTCGACCCAGGTTGCGGTCGAGGAAGAACTCAGGCGGCAAGGCGCACCACGGCCCGGCACAGCGCGTCCACCTGCTCCGGCTCCATCTCGTACTCGTACGCGATGTCCTCGACCGATTCCCCGGCCTCCCAGAGGTCGGTCACCGCCTTCACCGGCACCCGGTTGGCCTCGACCACGGGGAGCCCGTGTCCGAACCGCGGGTCGATGACGACAGGGACCGTAGCCGGGTACTGCCTCAGCCGAAGGCTGGAAGGGAACTCGTCTCCCGCCTCCCACGACAGATAACGCAGGTACCCCGCGACGACCTCGTGGATGGGAGCCTGACCGTCCCGGGCTCTTCGCAAGTCACCGAGCCCGTGCTCGACGAAGATGTCGACGCCGTCAGTCGCGATGCGCTTCGAGACCAGGCCGTAGGGCGTGTCGAAGGCTGCTCGTACGGCTTCGGCCGCTTCGCGGATCTCACTCATCCGCAGTCCGAGGTCTCTCAGTGACCGCAGCACATACGCCTCGGCCACCGCGACGAAGGGCACCGAAGGCTGTCGAGGGCCCACTGGGTCGACCCGGTGGACCAACGGTGCGCCGGCCGCCCTGCCCCGCAGCCAGCTGTCCAGCGTGGACTGCGGAATCTGGAGATACGACGACGTCTCCGTAGGCGTGAGGAGCCCGTCCGTGAACCTGTCGATCACGACCGTCTCCCTTCTGCCGATCCCGTTGCTCGAATCCTTCCACATCGGCCTGCACGGCGGTCTCAGCTCGTACGCGGGAGTGGGAGCGGGAGCGGGAGCGGGGGCGGGGCGAAGTGCGGGTACTTCGCGTGGTGGGCCTTCCAGGCCGCTTCCTGGCGGCAGTGGCCGCACTGCGTCTCGTCGCCCACGGGCCGGAAGACGTGTTCGGAGCCGGGACCCTCGCAGGTGATGAGCGCCTTCAGCCGGTGTTCCGTGCGCGGCGGTCCCTCGGGCGTCCGGCGTACGAGGGACCGCTCCTGCGGCATCTTCACCGTCAGCCGGTGGCGCAGGAACCCGACGGCGGACCGGACGCCGTTCGGCGGCAGCTCGCTGGTCAGCGCGTACCGCAGGTCCGCCGGGCTGATGCCCCTGCGCAGCCAGTCGGCCGCGACCGCCGACAGCGTACGCGCCTCGCTCACCCCCAGGTGCAGCTCACGGCGCGACTGCCGCAGCGAGAGCAACACGTCCTCGGCAGCGGCCCGTTGCGGGTCGTCGTCCGGGGCGTCGGCAAGGACTGCGTCCGAAGCGCCTTCCGTGTCGCCACCCCGTGCGTCGGCCGTTTCGCTGTGTGGGACGGGGGGTGGGTGGGGAGTGTTCTTTTCCTCGTTCTTATCCCCCGGAGGGTAGTCACCGACCACCTGAGGCACCGGTTCACCGACCGTCCGCATGTGCGTACTCGGTACGTCGCCGTCCCGGACCGCCGCCGCCTCCTCGGTCGTGAGGTGGACGTTGGCGAGGAGCTGGTCCGTCACCCACCGGCCGCGCTCGTTCTGGTGCCGCCACTCGTGCAGGAACCCGCAGACAGTGAGGAGTTGCTTGACCTTCTGGTACGCCCGGCCCTTGATCCCGAGCCGCTCCGCGTGCGCGCTCAGCGGCCTCTCGGTCGAGCCCTCGGGGAGTCCCTGCACGTACAGAAGCAGGATCTTCGCGTCGCTGTTCAGACGCGGGTGCTGCACGATGTCGTGCGAAGCCTTGGTGTAGCGCCGAAGGGGCGCGATAGCATGCCGAAGCATCCTCGGGACTCCTTGGTTCGTCCTCGAAGGTGAAGGTCCTCGGATTGGTGTTGGTAGCACCGCCGGGGACCGCCCCGTGTCCGGACGGACACGAAGCGTGATGATGCGGTCACCGTACCGCACCGCGCCCAACTCCCGCATATGCCCAGCGAAATGCCCCCACCGGAGGGTGAGGGCACTGTGCGGTGCGCTGCGTGCGTCAGGCGCGGGCGTACGAGAGGAACGCCGCCCAGGCATCGGGGGCCACCGCCAACTGCGGGCCGTCGGTGACTTTGGAATCGCGGACGTGGATGGCGGCGGGGTGCGCGGCTACCTCTACGCACTGGCCACCCTCACCGTCGCTGTAGCTCGACTTGCGCCAGTTGTAGGCGACTTCGAGGCAGTCGCCGCCTTCGCCGCTGCTGTAGCTGGACTTGAACCAAGTGAGCTTGTCGGTGTTCATCGGTCTCCCAGCATCTTCTCGATCAGGGCCAACGACTCCCGGGACGTCAGAGCCTCCGCCCGGATCATTGCATAGCGATCCGCGAGTTCACGGACCTCCCGGGGGTCGGTGAACAGGTGAGGGTGGCCCTGGGCTTCGGTGTATCCGACCTGCTGCTCCCCCTTAGTGGTCAACAAGTTGAACGCCGTGTCCATATTGGGGTGTTCCTCGCGGTCCGTAGGCATCACCTGCAATTCCACGGCCCGCAGGCGGCCGAGACGCAGCAGTTGCCGCAGCTGCCCGGCATGGACCGCCCGCCCGCCGATCGGGCGACAGAGCACCGCCTCCTCGAAGACGAAGCTGAAGGTGGGCGAAGGCCATTGCTCGAACACCTGCTGCCTGGACAGCCGGTCCGCCACCCGCTTCTCGACGATCTCTTCGCTCAGCAGCGGGCGCCGCTGGGTGAAGATCGCCCTCGCGTACTCCTCGGTCTGCAACAGCCCGTGCACGACCTGGTTGCCGTAGTGGAGGAGCTGGACCGCCTCCGCCTCCAGTTTCGCGTAGTTCCGGTACCAATCGGGGTGTCGAGTACGCGCCTTTTTCTGCGCCTCCCGCACGTCAGGGATCGCCGCCCGCAGGACCCCGCCCGCCTTCAGCGCGTCGTCCGCGCGGTCCAGGAACTCGGGCTGCGGGGTTCGTACGCCCCGTTCCATCGCGGAGACGAGGTCGAGGCCGCAGTGGGTGGCCGTCGCCAGTTCCTTCTGGCTCATGGCGAGGTTCTCGCGCAGGACCCGCACCTGTTTGCCGAGCGCGCGGAACAAGTGGGCGGTGCCGTCCGCCTCCGAGGGCAGTTCGGGGCGTGCGTCCTGGTTCACGGATTCCGTCATGCCGTACCGCTCTCCCGGTCACGGCCGACGTGCCGTACACCGTGCCGTGCGTACCCGTACAGTTACCCAGCGTCCAACGGTCACTCCTGGTCAGGGTACGGCCGGGCCGCCACGCTCTGTCACATGAACACCGAAATCACCTCGATCACGGCGGAGTTCGCCCAGCGCTTCCGCTCCACCCGTCGCGGGGCCCGGCTCGCGCGCGTCCTCGCCGTACAGCAGCTCGACGCCTGGGGCGTGCCGTTCGGCAGCGGGCCCTCCGACGCCGTCGCCCTCGTCGTCGCCGAGCTGGCCGCGAACGCCGTGACGCACGGTCACGTCGCTGGTCGCGACTTCGAGGTGCGCCTGCTGCTGCTCGGGGGAGGCCGGGTCCGTATCGAGGTGGCCGACACGCGCGGTGAGCGACGGCCGCGCGCCCGCCCCGCCGGGGACGGCGAGGGCGGGCGCGGACTGCTCGTGGTGGCGGCGCTGGCGGACGCGTGGGGGGTGACGGAACGCAGCGTCGGCAAGGTGGTCTGGGCGGAGCTGGCCGTCACGTGAACGGGTCGGCCAGCAACCCCCGCGCCGCCGTCAGCCGACCCGCAGCGCCGCGAGCTGCTCCGCGAACGGCACCACCGTTTCGTCGGCGGGCCGACGGGACCGCGCACGCGACTCCATCAGCTCCGCCAGCTCGCCGCCCGCCCGCTCGATGCGGCGCGGGAGGTCGTCCGTACGGGCGGTGCCCTCCGCGCCCCAGTCCTCCGATGCGGCGTACACCGCCGTCGGCACGACCAGCGCCCGCAGGTAGGCGAAGAGCGGGCGCATGGCGTGCTCCAGCGCCAGGGAGTGGCGGGCCGTGCCGCCGGTCGCGGCGATCAGGACCGGCTTGCCGACGAGGGCGGTGTTGTCGATCAGGTCGAAGAACGACTTGAACAGACCGCTGTACGACGCGGAGAACACCGGGGTGACGGCGATCAGACCGTCCGCCTCCGTGACCGCGTCGAGCGCCTCGGAAAGCGCGGGGCTCGGAAAGCCCGTGACCAGGTGGTTCGCGATGGCGGTCGCCAGCTCCCGTACCTCGATGACGCTGACGTCCGCGTCGCCGAGGGACGTGCGCGTGGCCTCCGCGAGCCGGTCCGCGAGGAGCCGGGTCGACGAGGGCACGCTCAGGCCGGCCGATACGACGACGAGCTTCATGCCGTCACCCCTTCCTGCTTCTGGTCTTCCTGGTCCTGCTGCGCGAGCCTGGCGGCGACGCGCGCCGCGTGGGTGGGGCCGTCCGGCACCCGGGCCGGGCGGTTCTTGGCGAATTCCTTGCGGAGGACCGGGACGACCTCCTCGCCGAGCAGGTCGAGCTGCTCCAGCACGGTCTTGAGCGGAAGCCCGGCGTGGTCCATCAGGAAGAGCTGGCGCTGGTAGTCGCCGAAGCTCTCACGGAAAGTGAGGGTCTTCTCGATGACCTCCTGCGGCGAGCCGACGGTCAGCGGGGTCTGATCGGTGAACTCCTCCAGGGAAGGGCCGTGCCCGTACACCGGCGCGTTGTCGAAGTACGGACGGAACTCGCGCACCGCGTCCTGCGAGTTCTTGCGCATGAACACCTGGCCGCCGAGCCCGACGACCGCCTGGTCGGGGGTGCCGTGGCCGTAGTGGGCGTAACGCTCGCGGTAGAGGTTGATGAGGCGCCTGAAGTGGTCCTTGGGCCAGAAGATGTTGTTGGCGAAGAAACCGTCGCCGTAGTACGCCGCCTGCTCGGCGATCTCCGGGCTGCGGATGGAGCCGTGCCAGACGAATGGCGGTACGTCGTCCAGCGGCCGGGGCGTCGAGGTGAAGCCCTGGAGGGCGGTGCGGAACTTCCCCTCCCAGTTCACGACGTCCTCGCGCCACAGGCGGTGCAGCAGCGCGTAGTTCTCCACGGCGAGCGGGATGCCCTGGCGGATGTCCTGACCGAACCAGGGGTAGACCGGTCCGGTGTTGCCGCGTCCCATCATGAGGTCCACCCGGCCGTCGGCGAGGTGCTGGAGCATCGCGTAGTCCTCGGCGATCTTCACCGGGTCGTTGGTGGTGATCAGCGTGGTGGACGTCGACAGGATGATGTTCTCGGTGCGGGCGGCGATCCAGCCGAGCATGGTGGTGGGCGAGGAGGGGACGAAGGGCGGGTTGTGGTGCTCGCCGGTCGCGAACACGTCGAGCCCGACCTCTTCGGCCTTGAGCGCGATGGCCGTCATGGCCTTGATGCGCTCGTTCTCCGTCGGCGTCCTGCCGGTGGTCGGATCGGTCGTGACATCTCCGACGCTGAAGATCCCGAACTGCAACGCGCTCACCTCCGAGGCGGTCCCGCGATTGTCGTTGAAACTTTAACAATCACGCCAACGACGGGGTGCTGCGGGATATTCCACGCCCGCGGTGGGCGTGCGCGGTGGGCGTGCACGGTGGGCGGAAGTCGACAGAAGACGCGAGGCGGGCCTGCCGCGATGCGGCGAAATCGGGTGAATAAGGTGGCCGGATGCGTCTTCTGCCGAGTTCGTCCCACGGGGGCGGCGGTCCGCCGGGCGCCGCTACAGCGGCGCGCTGTGCCACTTCCACTGGGTGACCCGGTCGCGGCCCGGAAGCTCGGCGCGGCCGGTGGCCCACAGCAGGACGGCCCACCGGTCCTCGTCGGCGGGGGCGTCGGGGAAGAGCCGGGCCAGGGCCCGGTCGCACAGGTCCGCCGGTGGCGTCCACGGCCGGGACAGCCCCTGGGCGACGTCATGGGTGTGTACGAGCGTCTCCACGACGCCCATCGCGGCGAAGCCCTCCGGGTCGGAGATCCCGTACGCGTGGTGGCAGCGCAGATCGGGGGAGGCCGTGCGGACCATCGCCGCCAGCAGAGCGCCGCTCGCCTCCAGCGTCCGGAGCAGTCCGGACAGGCCGGCCTCGGGGGCCGCGAAGATCGCGGTCACCGGGCCGCCCGCACGGGCGGGGGCCGCCCGGTAGGGCACCCGGGCGTCGAGCGACGGCTCGCGCGGGCCCATCCGGACCGCGTACGAGAAGAGGTCGTCGCTCATGTGCTCGACCGTCTCCCAGCAGGTCCAGTCGAGGGAGCCGGCCCGGGCCGTCCAGTCGCCGGCCGAGGAATCGGCAAGTGCGTCGGCCGGGGGGTTCATGAGTGGCTCGGCCGGGGGGCTCGTGAGTGCCTCCGCCGGGGGGTGCTGGAGTGCGTCGACCGCCAGGCGTACGGCGGTGGTCACGTCGTCGGCGGTGACGGGCAGCCGTGTGCCGGTCAGCGCCGCGCGCTCGGCGGCTCCGCACTCGACGCAGAACTCGTTGCCCTCGGGATCGGCCAGCGTGGCCCAACCCCGCCCGTTGGGCTTGCGGTGGTCGGCGACGAGCGTGGCGCCGAGGGCGAGCAGGCGCTCGACCTCCTCGTCGCGGGTGCGGTCGTCCGGCATCACGTCGAGGTGGACGCGGTTCTTGGCGTTCTTGGGCTCGGGGACCGTCACGAAGAGCAGGGCCGCGCCGCCGGGGGTCTCGACGAGCGCCTCGGGGTCACCTGGCTCGTCCTCGTCGGAGACGGAGACGCCGAACACCTTGGCCCAGAAGCCGGCGAGTTCGTAGGCGTCGGCGCAGTCGATGGTCACGTGATGCAAGAGAGACGTCATGGGGGTCACTGTCCCCGGTGGGCCGCCGCCGGGGCCAGTGAGTTCTTGGACGCACCGCGGGGGCCGGGCGTCGCCGTCGGCGACGCCCGGCCCCCGGGGGGACAGTGCCTAGGCCCAGGTGATCAGGCGCTTCGGCTGTTCCAGGATCGCGGCCACGTCGGCCAGGACCCGGGAGCCGAGCTCGCCGTCGACCAGGCGGTGGTCGAAGGAGAGCGCGAGCGTGGTGACCTGGCGCGGCTTGACCTTGCCCTTGTGCACCCACGGCTGGAGCTTGATCGCGCCGACCGCGAGGATCGCGGACTCGCCGGGGTTGAGGATCGGCGTACCGGTGTCGACGCCGAAGACGCCGACGTTGGTGATGGTCACCGTGCCGCCCTGCATCGCCGCCGGGGACGTCTTGCCCTCGCGGGCCGTCGTGACCAGTTCGCCGAGCGCCGCCGCCAGCTCCGGAAGGGTCTTGGCTCCCGCGTCCTTGATGTTCGGGACGATCAGGCCGCGCGGCGTGGCCGCCGCGATGCCCAGGTTCACGTACTGCTTGTGCACGATCTCCTGGTTGTCCTCGTCCCAGGCCGCGTTGACGTCCGGGTTGCGCTTGATCGCGACCAGGAGCGCCTTGGCGATCAGGAGGAGCGGGTTGACGCGCAGGCCCGCCATGTCCTTGTCGGACTTCAGCTCTTCGACGAGCTTCATGGTGCGCGTGATGTCGAAGGTGATGAACTCCGTGACGTGCGGCGCGGTGAACGCGCTGTTCACCATGGCCGACGCGATCGCCTTCCGTACGCCCTTGATGGGGGTACGGGTCTCGCGGTCCGCAGCGGCTGCCTCGGACGGCGCGGAGGCCGCCGCGGCCTGCGGGGTCTCGGCGGCGGCCGGTTCGGGCCGTGCGGCGGCCGGCTGGGCCTGCACGGCGGACGCCGCCGCCGCGTGGACGTCCTCGCGGGTGATGATCCCGTCGGGGCCCGTCGGCGTGATCGCCGCCAGGTCGAGGCCCAAGTCCTTGGCGAGCTTGCGGACCGGCGGCTTCGCCAGCGGGCGCGACGCCGGGGCGGCGGTGTGCCCGTGGCCGTTGAGCTCGGCCTGGACCGCCGCGGCGACCGCGGCCTCCGGGGCCGCCGTGCCCTTGCGGGCGCGGCGCTTGGTGGACGCCTCGGAGACGCCGTAGCCGACGAGCACCGGCTGGCGGGCCGCGGGCCTGGCCTCCTCGGGCTCGGAAGCGGGCTCCGGAGCGGGCTCCGGGACCGGCACCTGCGCGGGGGCCTCGGGCGCGGCGGCCGCCGTGCCCGGAGCCACGTCGACGGTGATGATCACCTGGCCGACGTCGACCGTCACGCCCTCGCCGAAGCGCAGCTCGTGCACCACGCCGTCGTACGGGATGGGCAGCTCGACGGCGGCCTTGGCCGTCTCGACCTCGCACACCACCTGGCCGTCGGTGACGGTGTCGCCCGGCTGGACGTACCACTTGAGGATCTCGGCCTCGGTCAGACCCTCGCCCACGTCGGGCATCTTGAACTCGCGGAAGCGCGCCGTGTCGGCGGCGGGAGCGGATGTCTCAGTCATCGTCACGGCTCTCCTCAGTACGCAAGCGAGCGGTCGACGGCGTCGAGTACCCGGTCCAGACCCGGCAGGTACTCCTCCTCCAGGCGCGCCGGCGGGTACGGCGCGTGGAAGCCGCCCACCCTCAGCACCGGCGCCTCCAGGTGGTAGAAGCACCGCTCGGTGATGCGAGCGGCGATCTCGGCGCCCGAGCCGTAGAAGACCGGGGCCTCGTGGACCACGACCAGGTGGCGGGTCTTCTCGACCGACGTTTGGACGGTGTCGAAGTCGATCGGGGACATCGACCGCAGGTCGACGACCTCGATGGACTTGCCCTCCTCGGCCGCCGCGGCCGCCGCCTCGACGCAGACCTTCACCATCGGGCCGTACGCGGCGAGGGTCAGGTCCGCGCCCTCGCGCACGACGCGTGCCTTGTGGAGCGGTCCGGGGATGGCCTCGGTGTCGACCTCGCTCTTGTCCCAGTAGCGCCGCTTCGGCTCGAAGAAGATCACCGGGTCGTCGCTCTGGATGGCCTGCTGCATCATCCAGTAGGCGTCCGAGGAGTTGGACGGCGAGACGATCTTCAGGCCGGCGACGTGTGCGAACAGCGCCTCCGGCGACTCGCTGTGGTGCTCGACCGCGCCGATGCCGCCGCCGTACGGGATGCGGATGACGACCGGCATCTTGATCTTGCCGAGCGAGCGGGCGTGCATCTTCGCGAGCTGCGTGACGATCTGGTCGTACGCCGGGAAGACGAAGCCGTCGAACTGGATCTCCACGACCGGGCGGTAGCCGCGCAGGGCCAGGCCGATCGCGGTGCCCACGATGCCGGACTCGGCGAGCGGGGTGTCGATGACCCGCTCCTCGCCGAAGTCCTTCTGCAGGCCGTCGGTGACGCGGAAGACGCCGCCGAGCTTGCCGACGTCCTCACCCATGATCAGGACCTTGGGGTCGGTGTCGAGGGCGGTGCGCAGCGACTCGTTGATCGCCTTGGCGAGGGGAAGCTTCTGTACGGGCATGGCTACTTTCCCTCCTCGGCGAAGGACGCCTGGTACGCGGCGAACTGCGCCCGCTCCTCGTCGACCAGAGCGTGGCCGTCCGCGTAGACGTTCTCGAAGATCGCCATCTGGTCGGGGTCGGGCATGGCCCGCACCGCCTCGCGGACCCGCTTGCCCAGCGACTCCGACTCCGTCTCGAGACCGTCGAAGAAGGCCGCGTCGGCGATGCCCTGCTTCTCCAGGTACGTGCGCAGGCGCAGGATCGGGTCCTTCGCCTCCCACGCCTCGCGCTCCTCGTCGGCCCGGTACTTCGTCGGGTCGTCGGAGGTGGTGTGCGCGCCCATGCGGTACGTGAACGCCTCGACCAGCGTCGGCCCCTCGCCCCGGCGGGCACGCTCCAGCGCGTCGCGGGTCACGGCCAGGCAGGCCAGTACGTCGTTGCCGTCGACCCGGACGCCCGGGAAGCCGAAGCCCTGGGCGCGCTGGTAGAGCGGGACGCGGGTCTGGCGCTCGGTGGGCTCGGAGATCGCCCACTGGTTGTTCTGGCAGAAGAACACGACCGGGGCGTTGTAGACCGCGGAGAAGGTGAACGATTCGGCGACATCGCCCTGGCTGGAGGCACCGTCGCCGAAGTACGCGACGACCGCGGAGTCCGCGCCGTCCTTGGCGACACCCATCGCGTACCCGGTCGCGTGCAACGTCTGCGAGCCGATCACGATCGTGTACAGATGGAAATTGTTGGTGTTGGGGTCCCAGCCACCGTGGTTCACGCCACGGAACATTCCCAGCAGATTGGTCGGGTCGACGCCCCGGCACCAGGCGACACCGTGCTCGCGGTACGTCGGGAAGACGTAGTCGTCGTCGCGCAGCGCGCGTCCGGAGCCGATCTGGGCCGCCTCCTGGCCGAGCAGCGAGGCCCACAGGCCCAGCTCGCCCTGGCGCTGGAGGGCCGTGGCCTCGGCGTCGAAGCGACGGGTCAGGACCATGTCCCGGTACAGGCCGAGCAGTTCGTCCGGGGTGAGATCGACCGAGTAGTCCGGGTGCTCGATCCGCTCGCCCTCGGGGGTGAGCAGCTGTACGAGCTCCGGCTCGGATCGCTGGGGTTTCTTGGCGCTGACGCGCTTGGTGCTGCTGCGTCGCGGCTTACGCGCGGCAGTGCTCTCCACGGTCACGTGCGTGCTCCTCCGTCTGTCCGGCCCCCGGGGTCTGCCGGTGACCAGTGCGGCTCACCTGCTTGCGTCCTCGTGCACGGGGTGGGTGCGACTCGGCCGGGAACAGGTGTGACAGGTGCCCCGGCGAAACGCCCTGCCAAAGGAACGTTACCCAGTGCTTCGCATAACTGCGAAACCCCATTTGACCTGCGATTTTGCTTGGAAATCCAAGTAAATCGAAGAATTCGGGAACAACCACTGGTCACAGCCTCGCGGGCCGCCGGAACAGGGGCACGTTATCCCGGCGACCCACGGCACGGGAAGAGTCGATGTGTGAGGATGACGCCGTGCCCGAAAGAGGAAAAATCACTGTATTTCTTGTCGACGACCACGAGGTCGTGCGGCGCGGCGTCCACGAGCTGCTCTCCGTGGAGGACGACATCGAGGTGGTCGGGGAGGCCGGAACGGCGGCAGATGCCCTGGTCAGGATCCCTGCGACCCTCCCGGACGTGGCCGTTCTCGACGTACGGCTGCCGGACGGAAGCGGCGTAGAGGTGTGCCGGGAAGTCCGTTCGGGAAATGAGGGCGTCAAATGCCTGATGCTCACCTCGTTCGCCGACGACGAGGCACTTTTCGACGCCATCATGGCCGGTGCGTCCGGATACGTCCTCAAGGCCATTCGGGGCAGTGAACTGCTGACGGCCGTCCGCGACGTCGCCGCGGGCAAGTCGCTGCTCGACCCGGTGGCGACCGCCCGCGTCCTGGAGCGGCTGCGGTCGGGCGACGGCGGCGCCGGGGCCGGCGGCGACAGCCGGCTCGCGAACCTCACCGAGCAGGAGCGCAGGATCCTCGACCTGATCGGCGAGGGCCTGACCAACCGCGTCATCGGCGAGCGGCTGCACCTGGCGGAGAAGACGATCAAGAACTACGTCTCCAGCCTGCTCTCCAAGCTCGGCATGGAACGCCGCTCGCAGGCCGCCGCGTACGTGGCGCGCAAGCAGGCGGAGGAACGCCGCTGAGACGCCCGCCACGCGCTTTTCGGGACTTACGTCCCTTTCACGGCCCGCACCGGTGACCGACAGTGAACCGCATGCCCACCGAGGACCTACGCGCCATCGAACTCCTCCGCCGCGTCCCCTACGGCCGAGTCGCCACGAGCATGCGGGCCCTGCCCTTCCTCGCCGTCGCCCGGCACGTCGTCGTACAGGGGCGCGTCCTGCTGCGCATGCACGCGGGCTTCAACCACCACCAGTCCTGCCACGGCAGCGTGGTCGCGTACGGTGCGGACAACTTCCACCCGCGCACGTCCGGCGACGGCACCCTGTGGGCCGTCCAGTGCACCGGCACCGCGGAGATCTTCGATCCGGCCGACGACGAGCTGGAGCTCTTCGGCCGCGGGCCCCGGTACGTCGACGGTGAGCCCTTCGAGCCCGTCTACCTGCGCATCGAGCCGCAGTTCGCCGCCGCCCACACCCTCAACAGCGCCCCGGAGCGAGCGTACGAGCACGCTCTGTGACTCCGTGATCTAACATCTGGCGGGTGCCCGGCTCATCTGTACTCGCCCCTCCGCCGCCCGTCGGCGACCTGCTGCGCCGCTACCGCGGCGCGGGCGATCCCCTCTCCTGCGAACCCGTGGCCCAGGGCCTGCTCAACCACGGCTACCGCCTCGTCACCACCCGCGGCGACTACTTCCTCAAGCACCACCTCGACGGCGACCGCGACACCATCAGGCGCCAGCACCGCGCCACCCGCCACCTCCAGGCGTTCGGCGTCCCCGTCGCCCCTCCGGTCGAGGACACCCACGGCGGCACCGTCACCGTCATCGGCGGCCGCTGCTACGCCCTGCACCCGTGGGTGGAGGGCCGGCACCGGGACGGGGCCCAGCTCACGACCGTGGAGTCACGGCGCCTGGGGGCGCTGCTGGGACTCGTGCACACCTGCCTCGACCGGGTGATGGAGGAGGCGGACCGGCGTACGCACGGCTGCGCCGACCCCGCCGACACCTTCGCGCTCATCGACGACCTGCTGACGCTGGCGCGCGGGCGGCGGCCCCGGGACGCCTTCGACGTACTGGCCGAGCACCGCCTGGTGGAGCGGCGCACGCTCCTGGAGCGGCACGCGCACCGCCGGCCGCCGCCGGTCTCCGAGCCCGCCACCGGCTGGGTGCACGGCGACTTCCACCCGCTGAACCTGCTCTACCGGGGCGCCGAGCCCGCCGCGATCGTCGACTGGGACCGGCTCGCGGTGCAGCCGCGCGCGGAGGAGGCGGTACGGGCCGCCGCGATCTTCTTCGTACGGCCGGACGGCGAACTGGAGCTGGAAAAGGTACGGGCGTACGCGGCGGCGTACCGGAGGGCGGCCGGGGCGGGGGCGGACGAGCTGGCGGCGGCCGTGCACCGGGTGTGGTGGGAGCGCCTCAACGACTTCTGGATACTGCGCTGGCGCTACCAGCGGCACGACCGAAGGGCCGACCCGCAGTTCCCTGCGGCGTCGGCCCTGGCGGTGTGGTGGACGAAGGAGTACGAGGCGGTGGGCGACGCCTTCGCCGGGTGAGGGGCGGGGCTCAGGGGGTGGTGCCGCCCACGTCGGTCCCGCCCGCGTCCGTACCGCCCGCGTCCGTACCGCCCACGTCAGTGCCACCGGCGTCCGTACCGCCGGCGTCCGTACCGCCGGCGTCCGTGCCGCCGTCGGTGGTACCGCCGTCGTCCGTGCCTCCGTCGTCCGTGCCGCCGTCCGTCGTCCCTCCGTCGTCCGTGCCGCCGTCGGTCGTCGTGCCCGGGTCGGTCTCCGGGGGGGTCGACGGCGTGGCGCTGGGGGTGTGCGACGGGGTGCTGCTCGGACGCGTCGACGGGACGTTCGACGGCGGCCAACTCTGCTGCTGGCCACCGGTCGAGGAGGTGCCCGGGTCGGTGTCGGCCGAGGTCTCCTCGTCGTCCGAGGGCTTCTTGGACGACGTCTTCTCCGGCTTCGGCGAGGACTCGGAGACCGACGGCGGGGTCTTCTTCTCCTCGGCGCCGTTGCCGCCCGCCTTGTTCACCGCGAAGGCGACACCCGCCGTGATCGCGATGATCGCGAGCACCGCGAAGATCCACATCTTGCCGCGGCCGCCCCGGCCGCCGCCGTTCCCGCCGTCGTAGGCCCCGTCGTCCGGGTTCATCGGCGGCAGCATCGCGCCGCCGGCCCGCATCTGCGAGGTGTCGCCGTGGTTCGGGTGCCCCATCACCGTCGTGGGGTACGAGCCGCCGGCCGGGGTGTGGCCGCCCTCGTGCATCTCCACGGGGCCGGTGTTCCACATGCCGGTGTGGCTGCCCTGCTCCTGGAGCATGGACAGGCCGTACTGGACGAGACCGCGCATCTCCTCGGCGCTCTGGAACCGGTCGTCCGGGTCCTTGGCGAGGGAGCGCATGACGAGCCCGTCGAGCTCGGGCGGCGCCACGTCCGACATCTCGGACGGCGGCACGGGGATGTCCTGCACGTGCTGGTAGACCACCGAGAGGGGGGTCTCACCGGTGAAGGGGGGCCGCAGCGCGAGCAGCTCGTACAGGAGGCAGCCCGTCGCGTAGAGGTCGCTGCGGTGGTCGACGGCCTTGCCCAGTGCCTGCTCCGGGGAGAGGTACTGGGGCGTGCCCATGACCATGCCGGTCTGCGTCATGGTCGACTGCGCGCCGTGCAGGGCGCGCGCGATGCCGAAGTCCATGACCTTGACCGCGCCGCTGTGAGTGATGATCACGTTCGCGGGCTTGATGTCGCGGTGCACGATGCCGTGCTGGTGGCTGTAGGCGAGCGCTTCGAGGACGCCGGAGACGATGATCAGCGCCTGCTCGGGGCCCGGGGCCTCGGCGTTCTGCAGCAGCTCGCGGATCGTACGGCCCTCGACGAGCTCCATGACGATGTAGGGGACGACGCTGCCGCCGACCTGGTCCTCGCCGGAGTCGTACACGGCGACCACCGCATGGTGGTTCAGGCCCGCGACCGACTGCGCCTCGCGTGTGAAGCGGGCCTTGGAGGTCGGGTCCTCGGCGAGGTCGGAGCGCAGCAGCTTCACCGCGACGGTACGGCCGAGCCGTACGTCCTCGGCGGCGAACACCTCCGCCATGCCGCCACGGCCCAGGCGGTGCGTCAGGCGGTAGCGACCATCGCCGACCAATCCGCCCATACCCCACGATTCCGGGGCGTCCGACACTCCGCCGCCGCTTCCCTCGGGTTCGGGTGCCATCAGTCCTCGCCGTCGTTTCTGTCCGCGCCGCGTCCGCGGTCGTCCTCATGGGCCTCAAGGTCTCAAGGCGTGCGCCTCGAGGTGCTCCGCCACGTCACGCTACAGCCTCCGCGCGACGCTCCGGTTCGGGATGGACCGGCCATCAAACCCGTTGCCGGTGTACCCGTGCAAATTCCGGACGCAATTCTGGACGGGGGCGGTTCCGGTGCCGCACCCGCGCTGTAACGCTTCCGCGACGCTTCTTGCGCGTACGGTCACGGAACGGGCACCGCGCTTGACGTGTCAGTGCCCTCGGGCAGACTTGGCCCGTAAATCTTGCGCTGAGGGGGAAGCACAGTCATGAGCCAGGACGGCGGACAGGGCCGCTACGCGGGCGGCTCGGTCGCGGGCGGGCGGTACCAGCTGCGCGACCTGCTCGGAGAAGGCGGCATGGCGTCGGTGTACCTCGCGTACGACACCGCCCTCGACCGCCAGGTCGCCATCAAGACGCTGCACACCGAGCTGGGCCGCGAACAGTCGTTCCGCGAGCGCTTCCGGCGTGAGGCGCAGGCGGTCGCCAAGCTCTCCCACACCAACATCGTCTCGGTCTTCGACACCGGCGAGGACGAGCTGGACGGCGCGCTGATGCCGTACATCGTCATGGAGTACGTCGAGGGGCAGCCGCTCGGCTCCGTGCTCCAGGCGGACATCGCGCAGTACGGCGCCATGCCGACCGACAAGGCGCTCAAGATCACGTCGGACGTGCTCGCCGCGCTGGAGACCAGCCACGAGATGGGCCTGGTCCACCGCGACATCAAGCCCGGCAACGTGATGATGAGCAAGCGCAATGTCGTCAAGGTCATGGACTTCGGCATCGCGCGCGCCATGCAGTCCGGCGTCACGTCCATGACGCAGACCGGCATGGTCGTCGGCACTCCGCAGTACCTGTCGCCCGAGCAGGCGCTGGGGCGCGGGGTCGACGCGCGCTCCGACCTGTACTCGGTCGGCATCATGCTGTTCCAGCTGGTGACGGGGCGGCTGCCGTTCGACGCGGACTCCCCGCTCGCCATCGCGTACGCGCACGTCCAGGAGGAGCCGGTCGCTCCCTCCTCGATCAACCGGTCCGTGCCGCAGGCGGTCGACGCCCTGGTGGCGCGGGCGCTGAAGAAGAACCCGAACGAGCGCTTCCCGAGCGCCGAGGCGATGCGCGACGAGATCGCGCGGGTCTCGGGGTCGGGCCAGACGGGGGCCGCACCGGTGATCATCACCGGCGCTCCCTCGCAGAGCGGCTCCGGTGTGGGGTCGGCGGTCTTCCCGCCGGTCGACCAGGCGGGATACCCGCAGAGCGGCAGCGTCCAGACGCCGTACCAGCCCGCCACGCCGCCGCCGGGCCCGTACGCGCCGCACACGCCGGCCCCCGGCCCCGGCGCCAACCAGCCCGCGTACGGCTACCCGACGCCGGCGCCGACGCCCGCTCCGTACGCGACCCACGGCATGCAGCAGCAGGGCGGGCACACGCCGCCGCCGTACACGATGTCGCCGCAGGGCGCGTCCCCGGCGGGCGGCGGGGGCGGCGGCCGGAACATGCCGGTGCTGGTGGGCGCGATCGCGGTCGTGCTGCTCGCGCTCGGCGGTGTGATCACCGCGCTGTCCCTCAAGGAGGACCCGCCGGCGCAGAACACCGGCACCGACGACCCGCCGCAGAGCCAGGAGGCGGCGAAGCCCGGCTACCGCGGCCCGGACCGCACCCGCACGATGAAGACGACGGACTGCTCGCCCGGCAGGGAGTCGCTGACGGACCCGGAGAAGGTCGTCGTCCCGAACTTCCTCTACAAGGACATCCTGTCGGTCAAGGCGTGCGTCCAGGCGGCCGGCTGGAAGATCAAGGAAACCGAGGTCGACAACGCCACCTGGGGCGAGGACCTCGTGGTCAACCAGTTCCCCAAGTCCGGCTCGGACGTGGACGAGGACGACGCCACGATCGAGGTCGAGGTGTCCAGCGGCAACCCGCCCTCGGACTAGGCCGAACAGCCGACGCGTCCGGAGCGGACGTGAGAAGGGGCCCGGCGCGCCCGTCGCGTGCCGGGCCCCTTTCGTGTGACCTGGCGCGCCGGGAATGTCGCGGCATGTGACGCTGATGCTGTTGTTCCCGTGGCCTGGATCACATCGGGGTCCGGATCACATCGCGGTCCGGCGCGGGCCGGTTCACTTCAGGAGGCGGAGTCCCATGGCTGTCCGGTTCGCGGCGGTTGGGGTGGCCGCACTGCTGGCACTGCCGGTTCCGGGGGCGTACGCCGAGGAGCGCGGCCCGGGGCCCACGCCGGTGTTCGCGCCCACGTGGTCGCCCTCCCCGGGCGACGGAACCGAGCGTGAGCTGCTGCCGGGCGTGCCGGCGCCGGAGCGGCCCGGGCGGCCCGCCGCCTCCGCCACGCCCGCCGAGAGTCTCGCCGGCCGGCCCGCGGGTGAGGGGCGCACGCGGCCGGGGCGGCCGCCGTGGAGCAGCGCGGACCCCAGCGGGGCCGGGGACGCCGACGAGAAGGCGTCACCGAGCGCCGACGCCAGTGCGTCGGGCAGCCCGCGGGTCACGCGGAGTCCGTCGGCGTCCGCCTCCGCATCCGCCTCCGCATCGGCGAGCACCTCGGCCATCCCCCGTGAGTCGTACGCGCCCGAAGCCTGGGACGTACACGAGGAGGCGCTCGACGAGCCGGGCGACGAGTCCGCCGCCCCGCCCGCGGACCGCCCGCCGGGGGCCGCGCCGGAGGGCTCCGGGCAGGTGGTGGCGCAGTCGGACCCCCTGGGCGTCCACGTGCTGCCGCTGGGGGCGGGGCTGACGCTGATGGGGCTGGGGCTCGGGTTCCTGGGACTGCGACTACGGCGCGGCTGACCGCGTTCGGACGGCGACTGCGGGACGGACCGCGGCTGCGGGGTGGAACGCCCCGTTCGGACGGCGGCGCCGGACGGCGACTGCGGCGCGGGCACCGATGGCGACGGCGGTGCGACCCCGCCCGTTCGAGCGGCGCCGTCCTCCTCCGTCCGCCCGGCGTCCCCCTCAAGACGTACGTGCGATGTCCCCCTCAGGACGGTTGGCCACGCGGCGACATACTCGGTATACATACTCAGTATGTCGATCCGTCACGGGCTGCTTGCCCTTCTTGAGCACGGGCCCCGGTACGGCTCCCAGCTGCGCACCGAGTTCGAGTCGCGCACCGGCGCCACCTGGCCCCTGAACGTCGGCCAGGTCTACACGACCCTGGGCCGCCTCGAACGCGACGGCATGGTCGTCCAGGACGGGGAGGACAGAGCGGGCCACGCGCTTTACGCGATCACCGACGCGGGGCGCGGCGAGCTCAGGAGCTGGTTCGGGAGGCCCGTCGACCGGGCCAGCCCGCCCCGCGACGAGCTGGCCATCAAGCTCGCCATGGCCGTCGGCGCGCCCGGCGTCGACATCCGGGCCGTCATCCAGGCGCAGCGCCACGCCACCCTGCGGGCGATGCAGGACTACACGCGCCTCAAGGCCCAGGCGCTCGTCGCCGTCGAGGGAGCGGACGGCGAGAAAGGGCGCGACGACGTCGCCTGGCTGCTCGTGCTTGAGCAGCTGATCTTCCAGACCGAGGCCGAGGCCCGGTGGCTCGACCACTCCGAGTCCCGGCTCGCCCGGCTCTCCGCGGCGGCCGCGCGCAGGGCCGAGAACACGTCCACGGCCACGGCGGCCGGGGCGGGGGGCCCGGTTCCGGGGGACCCGACGGTCCCGGCCGGCGCCGACGCCCCGGCCGGCGGGGCCACCACCGGCACCGGAACCGCTCGTACTGCTTCCGCACCCGGAACCGCTCGTACTTCTTCCGCATCTCGCAGCGCTCGGCGATAAGCCCGCGTCGCACGACCATCCCGTCCCAGGGGGGACTTCTTCATGCCTGAAGCCATGCCCGGATCCATGCCTCACGAGTCCCACGAGGCACAACAGCCCCACCCGTCACAGGAGCAGCCGGTACTGCAGCTCGAACGGCTGACCCGTGTCCACGGCAGCGGCGCCACCGAGGTGCACGCCCTGCGCGGCGTCGACCTCTCCGTCTTCCCCGGCGAACTCGTCGCCGTCATGGGCCCGTCCGGCTCGGGCAAGTCCACCCTGCTCACCATCGCGGGCGGCCTCGACAGCCCCACCTCGGGCCGCGTCGTCGTCGAGGGAACGGACATCACGACGGTCAGCCGCAAGGAACTCGCCGCCCTGCGCCGCCGCAACATCGGCTACGTCTTCCAGGACTACAACCTCATACCGGCCCTGACCGCCGCCGAGAACGTGGCCCTGCCCCGCGAACTGGACGGCGTGTCCGCCCGCAAGGCCCGCGTCTCGGCCGTCGCCGCGCTGGAGGAGATGGGGCTCGGCCCGCTCGCCGACCGCTTCCCCGACGAGATGTCCGGCGGCCAGCAGCAGCGCGTGGCCATCGCCCGTGCCCTGGTGGGCGACCGCCGCCTCGTCCTCGCCGACGAGCCGACCGGCGCCCTGGACTCCGAGACGGGCGAGTCCGTGCTCGCGCTGCTGCGCGCCCGCTGCGACGCCGGCGCCGCCGGCATCCTCGTGACCCACGAGCCGCGCTTCGCGGCCTGGGCCGACCGGGTCGTCTTCCTGCGCGACGGTTCCGTCGTCGACGAGACCCTGCGCAGCCAGGCCGACTCGCTGCTCTCCGGGCAGGCGGCCGCCCAGTGAACCGCTGGTACCACTCATGGGTGGCCGCGGTGCGCATCGCCCGCCGCGACGCCTGGCGCTTCAAGGGCCGCAGCTCTCTCGTACTCGCCATGATCGCCCTGCCGATCCTCGGCGTGAGCGCCGTCGACCTGACCCTGCGCAGCGCCGAACTCTCCCCCGAACAGCGGATGGACCGCACCCTGGGCGCCGCAGACGCCCGGATGAGCGACCCGGGCATGGGCGGTGTGCCGATCCTCCAGGATCCGGAGGGGCAGAGCTCCGTACCGGTGAAGGAGTACGACGAGACGGATCCGTGGCCCGAGGGCGCCGGTGACATTCCGGCAGCCTTCCCGGCGGGCGCCAAGACGCTCAAGGACTCGAACGGCAGCGGCAAGCTCCGCACCGAGCACGGGCTGCTCAACACCGTGATCCACGAGCTGGACGCCACCGACCCGATGACCAGGGGCATGATGACCCTGGAGCAGGGCCGGTTCCCGGACAAGGCCGGCGAGGTCGCCGCCACCACGCACTTCCTGGCGTCGTCCGGCCTCAAGGTCGGCTCGGCGGTCGCCGCCCGGGGGCTCGCCACCGAGTACCGGATCGTCGGCTCGTACGAACTCCCCGACTCGCTCAAGGCCGACGAGGTCCTCGCCCCGCCCGGCACCTTCCTCGCGCCCCTCGACAAGGCTCTGAAGGCCGACGACCTGTCCGGCACGGAAACCTCCACCACCTACCTGGTCTCGGTCGGCGGCGGTTTCACGTGGAACATGGTCGAGGAGGCCAACCGCCACGGCGTCACGGTCGTCTCGCGTGCCGTCGCCGTCGACCCGCCCGCCCGCTCCGACGTGGCGCTCTATCAGAAGGAGGGCTGGGGAGGCGCCTTCGAGCAGAGCGCGGCGTCCGACGCCGCGGCGCTCGCCGTCGTCGCCACCGTCGTCGGCCTCGCCATGCTGGAGATCTGCCTGCTGGCCGGCCCCGCCTTCGCGGTCGGCGCCCGGCGCTCCGCGCGCCAGCTCGGCCTCGTCGGCGCCAACGGCGGCGACCGCCGCCACATCCGCGCCATCGTGCTCTCCGGCGGCCTGGTGATCGGCGTCGCCGCGGCCCTCGTCGGCACCGCGCTCGGCCTGCTCCTCACCTTCGCGCTGCAGCCCACGCTCGAGGACTACATGGGCAAGCGGTTCGGCAGTTTCGACATCCGTCCGCTGGAACTTCTCGGCATCGGCCTGATCGCCGTCATCACCGGCCTGCTCGCCGCGATCGTCCCGGCCGTCACCGCGTCGCGTCAGTCCGTACTGGCCTCGCTGACCGGCCGCCGCGGAGTACGCCGCTCCAGCCGCGTCCTGCCCGTCATCGGTCTGATCGCGGCCGGCCTGGGCATCACCATCACTGTCTACGGCGCCGGTGCCACCGACAACGTCACCGTCGTCGCGGGCGGCAGCGCCCTCGCCGAGCTGGGCGTCGTCGCGCTCACCCCCGCCCTGGTCGGCCTCTTCGGCCGGCTCGGCAGGTGGCTGCCGCTGTCGCCGCGCCTCGCCCTGCGCGACGCCGTACGCAACCGCGGCCGTACGGCTCCGGCCGTCGCCGCCGTGCTTGCGGCCGTCGCGGGCACCGTCGCCGTGGCGACCTACACCGCCAGCGACGACGTCCAGCAGCGCGCTGAGTACTCGGCGCGGCTCCCGTACGGCGTGGTGACGGTGATGAACGGCGAGGGCGGCGGCCGGGACGTGCCCGGCATCCGCGCGGCCGTCCAGAAGCACTACCCCGTCGACGTGCGCGCCGACGTCGACCGCATCGCCGTGGGCAACGCCAACTGCCTGCCGTACAGCGACGCCAAGGGATGCGGGCGGTATGAGATCTTCACGCCCAAGGAGAACCGCTGCGCCCTGTGGTCCCAGGACGGCGAGGACCTCCCCGCGGCCGAGCGCCGCAAGCTCTCCAAGGACTGGCGCTGCCAGGAGGGCAAGCACTACGCCGAGTACGACGTACTCGTCGCCGACGAGAAGCTGCTCTCGGTCCTCGCAGTCGACGACCCCGCCGCCGTCACCGCCCTCAAAAGCGGCAAGGCGGTCTCCTTCGACCGGCGCAACGTCGAGAAGGGGAAGATCGGCATCAGGCTGATCACCGACACCGACAAGGCCGACCTGATGGCGCAGAAGGGCAAGGACGCCCCCGGTGAGATCAAGTCCTTCCCCGTCCACCAGGCCCCGGAGTCGGCCGAGGCGTACGGCGTCAAGGTGATCCTGCCCGCCGAGGCGGCGAAGGACGCCGGGTTCATCACCGCGCCCGCCGGCGCGTACTTCTCGACCGAGAAACTGCCCAGCGGCACCCAGGAGCAGGAGCTCCAGGCGGCACTCGACACCCTGGGCACCGACGGCGGCCTGTACGTCGAGAAGGGCTACACCAGCGACAACAGCATCGAACTGCTGGCTCTGGCCGTCTTCGCCGGACTCGTCACCATCGGCGCCGCCGGCATCGCGACGGGCCTGGCCCAGACCGACGCCGAGCCCGATCTGAAGACCCTCGCCGCGGTCGGCGCGCCCCCGCGGGTGCGCAGGACGCTGAGCGGTTTCCAGTGCGGGGTGGTCGCCGCGATGGGTGTGGTGCTCGGCTCCGCGGCGGGTGTGCTGCCCGCCGTCGGCCTGCGGCTCACGGAGGAACGCCAGGCGCTCAAGTGGTACGAGGAGGCCGTGGACCAGGGCATGGGCGGCGTCCAGGAGGTGCCGTACGTCCCGATCGTGGTCCCGTGGGAGACCCTCGCGGCCCTGCTCGTCGCCGTACCCGTGGGCGCGGCACTGCTGGCCGCACTGGTCACCCGGTCCCGCACCGCGGTGGCGCGGCGCGCGGCGGGCTGACCGACGGCGACCGGTTCCGTGCCCCCGCACAGGGTGGATCACCCCTGTGCGGGGGCACACCGTGTGGTGACGCACGTGTACGAGAGAATGGCCGCATGGAGATGCCGAAGGGTGAACGGTCGCAGGAGAGCCCCCACGTCCTGATCGTAGGGCAGGACGGAATGGCTCTCGGCGGCGCGGACGACGAGTCGCGCGAGGTGCCAGTGACGGAGATGGTCGAACAGCCCGCGAAGGTCATGCGCATCGGCAGCATGATCAAGCAACTCCTGGAGGAAGTACGGGCAGCTCCTCTCGACGAGGCGAGCCGGGTACGGCTGAAGGACATCCACGCCAGCTCGGTCAAGGAGCTCGAAGACGGCCTGGCGCCGGAGTTGGTGGAGGAACTGGAGCGGCTCTCCCTGCCGTTCACGGACGAGGCGATCCCCTCCGAGGCGGAACTGCGCATCGCGCAGGCCCAGCTCGTGGGATGGCTCGAAGGTCTCTTCCACGGCATCCAGACGGCGCTCTTCGCCCAGCAGATGGCGGCGCGGGCGCAGTTGGAGCAGATGCGGCGCGCGCTTCCGCCGGGCGTGGGGCACGAGGACGACGACCAGGAGGACGGGCACGGGCCGGTGCGCTCGGGACCGTACCTCTAGGTCCGCGACTTCGGGCCGCTGAGGTCGTGCCTTTAAGGGGCCGTGACTTCGAGCCCGCCGAGGTCGCGCTTTTGGGGCCGTGCGTCGGTGGCCGGCGCGTCCGGTGAGCGACGAGAGGCCCGCACCGCCAGGACGGCGGTGCGGGCCTCTCGTGCGTGTGGGACCGGTGCTCAGGCGGTCGGCGCTCGTACGGAACGGACGCTCAGGCGGCCGGAGCGCGCACGAAACGAACGCTCAGGCGGCCGTCAGCAGGATCTTCCCGACATGGGCGCCCGCCTCCAGCGCCCGGTGGGCCTCGGCGGCCTCCGGCATCGGCACGACCCGGTCGACGACCGGGCGTACGCGGCCCGTGCTGATCAGCGGCCACACGTGCTCCCGCACGGCCGCGACGATCGCGGCCTTCTCGCCGAGCGGGCGCGCCCGAAGCGTCGTGGCGGTGATCGCGGCACGCTTCTTCATCAGGGCGCTCAGGTTGACCTCGCCCTTCACGCCGCCCTGCATCCCGATGATCGCGAGGCGGCCGTTGACGGCCAGCGCCTTCACGTTACGGTCCAGGTACTTGGCCCCGATGATGTCCAGGACGACGTCCGCCCCCGCCCCGTCCGTGGCCTTGCGCAGCTCCTGGACGAAGTCCTGCTCGCGGTAGTCGATGAGGATGTCCGCGCCCAGTTCCGCGCACCGCGCCAGCTTCTCCGGACCGCCGGCGGTGACCGCGACCCGCGCGCCGACCGCCTTGGCGAGCTGGATCGCCATCGTGCCGATGCCGCTCGCGCCGCCGTGCACCAGCAACGTCTCGCCGGGCCGGAGGTGGGCGATCATGAAGACGTTCGACCAGACCGTCGAGGTCGTCTCGGGCAGGGACGCCGCCGTGAGCAGGTCCATGCCGGGGGGCACGGGCAGCAGCTGCCCCGCCGGTACGGCGACCTTCTGCGCGTACCCGCCGCCGGTCAGCAGCGCGCACACCTCGTCGCCCACGGACCAGCCGGAGACGCCCGGCCCGAGCGCGGCCACGCGGCCCGAGCACTCCAGGCCGGGGTACGGGGAGGCGCCGGGCGGCGGGTCGTAGAAGCCCTGGCGCTGCAGCAGGTCGGCGCGGTTGACGGCGCTCGCGGCGACCTCGACGAGGACCTCGCCCTCGCCGGGTACGGGATCGGGGACCTCCGCCCATACGAGCGCCTCGGGGCCACCGGGTTCAGGGATCGTGATCGCATGCATGGCCGCGAGGCTACTCCGCACCGGAGCGAACCACTCCGCCTCCCCGGCCACTTCGTCCCGGAGGGCCGGGGGTATGGGTCGCTCCGGGGTGCGCTCCGGGCGGGCCGTCCGCTCGGGTCCCCGGGCGGCCCGCGGTCGGCCCCGCCCGGGTCACTCCGACAGCGTCACTCGCATGTCGCCCGCGCTCGTGAAGCCCGGTGAGGCGCGCACGATGGTGATCACCCGGTCCGTCAGCTGGAGCGGGCTGGCTTCGGGATCGTCGTAACCGAGCAGCCGGTGTCCGCGCAGGACGCTGACCACCAGGTCCTCGGTCTCCCGGACGTTCCGGCCCACCTCGGCCTTTATCACCGGCCGCTCGATGAGGTCCAGACCGCTGCCCTGCTGGATCAGGTCCTCCATCACCGTGCCGGCGCTGGGGCTGAGCACGGACAGGCCCAGGAGACGGCCGGCGGCGCTGGCGCTGGTGATGACGGCGTCGGCGCCCGACTGGCGCAGCAGCGGCGCGTTCTCCTCCTCCCGGACCGCTGCGACGATCTTGGCTCCCCGGTTGAGCTGGCGCGCGGTCAGGGTGACCAGGACCGCCGTGTCGTCGCGCTGCGTCGCGATCACGATCTGACGGGCCCGCTGCAGTTCGGCGCGCAGCAGTACGTCGCTGCGGGTCGCGTCGCCCAGGACGCCCGTGTACCCGTCGGCGTTGGCCGCTTCGATGACCTTCGCGCTCGGGTCGACGACCACGATCTGCTCTTTGCGGAGCCCCGTGGCGGCCAGTGTCTGGATCGCGGAACGGCCCTTGGTGCCGAATCCGACGATGACGGTGTGGTCGCGCAAGTGAGCCCTCCAGCGGTTCAGCCGCCACTCCTCCCGGGTCCGTTCCGTGAGGACCTCGAGAGTGGTGCCGACCAGGATGATCAGAAACAGCACGCGCAGCGGCGTCACCACCAGCACATTGATGAGCCTGGCGCTGTCGCTGTGCGGCACGATGTCGCCGTAACCCGTCGTGGACAGGGTCACGGTGGAGTAGTACACGGCGTCGAGCAGGGAGAGCGTCTCGTCGGCGTTGTCGTGGTAACCGGCGCGGTCGAGATAGACGATGAGGACCGTCACCACCAGGACCGCCAGCGCCATCAACAGCCGCTTGCCGACCTGCCGCAGCGGGCGGTCGACGATTTGGCGCGGCAGCTTGATCCGAGCGGTGACGAGATGCTCGTCGGCGTGCCTGGCCATTGCGTCTTGGCCGGGAAGTTTCACGTGAAACGTCCTTCTGTCCAGGGCAGATCGAGGATTTCGAGCTCCTGACCGGCCCGCGCGCCGCCCGGCGGCACGACGGCCAGACCGTCGGCGGCTGCGATGCCACGGAGCATGGCGGGACCGTTGTAGTGCAGGGGCAGGGCCTGCTCCGGCCCGTTGCCGTCCGTACCGCCCGCGCGGTGGACGACGGGCACGAGCCGGGTGTCGTGCGGATGGCCGTTCACGTCGTCCCGCACGGGCGAGGTGTACGGCGCGAGGGGCGTCCGCTGGGCGCGGGCGCGCAGCAGTGGCTCCGCGAGGGTCAGCAGGCCGGACACGGCGGCGAGGGGGTTGCCGGGCAGCCCCACCAGGTACCGGCCCTCGGCGGCCCCGCCGAGGCGCGCCAGGAGCATCGGGTGGCCCGGCCGCACCGCGACCCCGTCGACGAGCAACTCGGCGCCCGCCTTGCGCAGGATCGGGTGCACGTGGTCGACCGGACCGGCAGCCGTGCCGCCCGTGGTCACCACGAGGTCGGCCTCCGAGGCGGTGACGGCCCGGTGGAGCGCGTCCGCGTCGTCGCCGAGGTGGCGGGTGGCGAGCACCTCGGCGCCCAGCGCACGGAGCCAGGGGGCGAGGAGCGGGCCGAGGGCGTCACGGACCATCCCGTCGTGCGGCAGCCCTTCGTTCAGCAACTCGTCACCCAGTACGAGCACTTCGACGCGAGGCCGCGGAACGACGGCCAGCTCGTCGTAACCGGCGGCGGCGGCGAGCCCGAGCACGGCGGGCGACACCAGGGCCCCGGCGGGCAGCAGCCGGTCGCCGGTGCGGCACTCCTGGCCGCGTGGGCGGATGTCCTGCCCCTGGACGACCTCGCGGCGCGCGTGCAGCCGCCCCTTGGACTCGTCGAGCCGGGCGTGTTCGCTGCGGATCACGGCGGTGGCGTCCGGCGGGATCCGCGCGCCGGTGGCGATGCGTACGGCCGAACCGTCGGCCAGCGCGCCCGGCGCGGCGTGCCCTGCCAGCACCTGGCCGCCCTCGTCGACGGTCCACCACGGACCGGGCCCGGCGACCGCCCAGCCGTCCATGGCGGAGGTGTCGAAGGACGGCAGGTCGGTGAGGGCCCGGAGAGGCTCCGCGAGGACCTGCCCGAGGGCCTGGGAGAGCGCCGCGCGGCGCGTGCGGGGAGAGACCGCGCCACCGGCCCGTTCGGCGACGGCGCGGGCCTCGTGCCAGGGCCTGGCCCTGGTCCGGGCGGGGGGCGAGGACGGGGACACCTGCGGGGACGCCTGCGCGGACTCCTTGGAGGTGACGGCCGGGGACGCCTGCGGGTGCGCGTCAGGGGCGGCGGTCGGCGTGGTGGTCCGGTCGTCGTCGTGGCCCGACCGGTCCGGCGCTGCGCCGGGGTCGGGTGCTTGGGCCCGCACCGACTGTGCCGCCTGCGCTGCCCGGCTGACGAGCGCGAGCGCCTCGTCGACCTCGTGGTCCTCCTGGTTCACCCGGCGCCGTCTTCCGCGCCGCGCCCCGGGGCCTCTCCCGTGCTCTCTCCCTCGGCCTCTTCCTCCGCCTCGGCGGCCCAACGGGCGGCCAGCGCGGCGGCCTTGCGCGCCGCTTCGGCGACGGCGTCCGGCCCGTCACCGCCCGCCCGCGCCGCCGCGTAGCCGACCAGGAAGGTCGTGAGCGGCGCGGCCGGCCTGGCGACGCCGTGCGCGGCGTCGCGGGCGAGGTCGAGCAGGACGTTGATGTCGACATCGAGCTCGATGCCGAGTTCGTCTTTGACTGCGGTCATCCATTCATCCAGCACGTGCCCATGCTCCCTGATCCTCGACCGGGCGGCGGCGATGTCTTTCCAGGTGTCGCAGTCGAAGGAGTCCAGCGGCCCGGCGGAAACGCGCGTCAGGGCCAGTTCGTGCGTCAGGAGCCGCAGCGGCAGCCCGGACAGGGCGCCGTGCTCGGTGGCGAGGAGGGCCAGTTCGCGGCGCAGCGGTTCGGCGCGGTAGGCGGCGACGAGCGGTTGGTCCCGGCCGCCCGCGTCCACGAGCAGCGCCGCTTCCGCGTCGTCGCCCGCCAGCGCGTCGAGCAGCCGCTGGACCGTCGCGCCCCCGATGAAGGGCAGGTCGGCGGAGAGTACGAGCACGTGCTCGGCGGTGGTGCGCCGCAGCCCGGCGTCGAGCGCGGCCAGCGGCCCGCCCCCGGCCGGCTCCTCCCGGGCCCACGCGACGGCGCGCACGGTCGCCCGCCGGCCGCCGACGACGACGGTCGTACCGGCTCCGCGGCACACGCCCAGCACCCGGTCGAGCAGGGTCCGCCCGCCCACGCGCACGCCGGGCTTGTCCACCCCGCCGAGCCGCCTGGCGGCCCCTCCGGCGAGCACGATGGCGTCGTACGCGGTCGCGGTCATGCCCCGAGTATGCGGGGCGGGGGTGCCGCCGCCCACCCCCGCCCCCGCCCGTGCGGGGCCGCGCGCCCCGGTTCGGGACGGGGCACGGCGGGGCGGCGGCTCCGGGCGGCCGGCTAGAGCGAGCGCAGCAGCAGCGCCGGGTGCTCCACGCAGTCCGCCACGTACCGCAGGAATCCGCCCGCGGTCCCCCCGTCGCACACCCGGTGGTCGAACGTCAGCGACAGCTGCACCACCTTGCGCACCGCCAACTCGCCCTCGTGCACCCACGGCTTGGGGACGATCCGCCCGACCCCGAGCATCGCCGCCTCCGGGTGGTTGATGATCGGCGTGGACCCGTCGACCCCGAACACCCCGTAGTTGTTCAGCGTGAACGTGCCGCCTGTCAGCTCCGCCGGGGTCAGCGACCCCTTCCTCGCCGATTCCGTCAGCCGGGCGAACTCCGCGCTCAGCCCGTCCACGGTCCGGGTGTGCGCGTCGCGCACGACGGGCACCATTAGGCCCCGCTCGGTCTGCGCCGCGAACCCGAGGTGCACGCCCGGCAGGCGCACGATCTCGCGGGTGGCCATGTCCACCGTGGAGTTCAGCTCCGGGAAGCGGGCCAGGGCAGCCGTACAGATCCGGGCCAGGAGCGCCAGCACCGACACCGGCGGTCCGCCCGCCTGGTTCATCGCCGCACGGGCCGCCATGAGCTCCGTCGCGTCCGCGTCCACCCAGCAGGTGGCGTCCGGGATCTCGCTCCGGCTGCGCGACAGCTTGTCGGCGACAGCCCCGCGCATGCCCCGCAGCGGGACGCGCTCGCCGACGGCGGCGGAAGCCGCGGCCACCGGCGCGGGCGGCGCGGGCTCGGGCGCCTGCTTTCCGCGAATCGCGCCCTCCACGTCGGACCGCAGGATCAGCCCGTCCGGCCCGGAGCCCTTCAGCGCCCGCAGATCGAGGCTGTTCTCGCGCGCCAGCCGCCGCACCAGCGGCGAAATGACCGGGACGGGACCGTCGTGCTCCACCACCGCGGCAGACGCAGCCGGCACCGCGGGTACTGCGGGCGCCTCGGCGACGGCCACGGCTCCGCGAGCCGCGTCCGGCCGGATACGCCGCCGCCGCGCCACCGCCGCGCCCGTGCCGTAACCCACCAGCACGTTCCCCGACGACTCCGCCTCGTCCGAGGCCGAGGTCGCGGCCGAGGTCGCGGCCGAGGTCGCGGCGGGAGCCGGGACGGCGGCCGAAGCCGCGGCGGGGGTGGCGGCGGAGGCCGACGCCCCCACCGCGACCGTCAGCAGCGGCGACCCGACGGGCAGTTCGGTCCCCTCCTCGCCGAAGCGGGCGGTCACCACGCCCCCGTACGGGCACGGCACCTCCACCATCGCCTTGGCCGTCTCGACCTCCACCACGGGCTGGTCCACGGCGACCACGTCGCCCACCTCCACCAGCCAGCGCACGATCTCCGCCTCGGTCAGCCCCTCACCGAGGTCGGGCAGTTTGAACTCCAGGCTCGCCATCTCAAAAGCGTCCGGCATCAGACGTCCGCCTCCCACTGGAGCCGCGCGACCGCGTCGAGCACCCGGTCCACACCCGGCAGATGATGCCGTTCCAGCATCGGCGGCGGATACGGGATGTCGAACCCGGCGACCCGCAGCACCGGCGCCTCCAGGTGGTGGAAGCAGCGCTCCGTCACCCGGGCCGCGATCTCCCCGCCGGGCCCGCCGAAGCCGGTCGACTCGTGCACGACGACCGCCCGGCCCGTACGCCGTACGGAAGCGGCCACCGTCTCGTCGTCGAACGGCACGAGCGAGCGCAGGTCGACGACCTCGAGGTCCCAGCCCTCCGCCTCGGCCGCCTCCGCCGCCTCCATGCACACCGGCAGGGACGGTCCGTACGTGATGAGCGTCGCGCTGCGCCCGGAGCGCCGCACGACCGCCCGGCCGATCGGCTCGACGGCCGTCGGCGCCTCCGGCGACCAGGCCGCCTTCGACCAGTAGAGCCGCTTCGGCTCCAGGAACACCACCGGGTCGTCGGACGCGATCGCCGCCCGCATCAGCCCGTACGCGTCCTCGACCGTCGCCGGCGTCACGACATGGAGCCCCGGAGTCGCCATGTAGTACGCCTCGGACGAGTCGCTGTGGTGCTCGACGCCGCCGATCCCGCCGCCGTACGGCACGCGGATCACCATCGGCATCGGCATCGCGCCGCGCGTGCGGTTGCGCATCCGCGCGACATGGCTGATGAGCTGCTCGAACGCCGGATACGCGAAGGCGTCGAACTGCATCTCGACGACGGGCCGGAGCCCGTACATCGCCATGCCGACGGCCGTACCCAGGATCCCCGCCTCGGCGAGCGGCGTGTCCGTGACCCGGTCCTCGCCGAACTCCTTCACGAGCCCGTCCGTGACCCGGAAGACACCGCCGAGCGCGCCGACGTCCTCCCCCATCACATGGACGGACGGGTCCTCCGCCATCGCGTCGCGCATCGCCCGTCCGAGGGCCTGCGCCATCGTCGCCGGCTTGGCGCGCTTCGCGTCGACCGCGGTCGTCGCTGCCGTCGTCATCGTTCGTCCTCCGCATCGAGCTCGGCCCGCAGCAGGGCTTCCTGCTCCCTGAGTTGCGCGGTCTTCTCGGCGTAGACGTGCGCGAAAAGGTCCATGGGATCGAGCACCGGGTCCGCGTTCATCCGCTCGCGCAGGTCGGCGGCCATCGTCTCGGCGGCCTCGCGGGCCTCCCGTACGCCGTCCTCGTCCAGCATTCCGCGCTCCGTGAGTTCCCGCTCCAGGAGGTCCACCGGGTCGTGGGCGCGCCATGCCTCGACCTCGGCGTCGCCCCGGTACCGGGTCGCGTCGTCGGCGTTCGTGTGGGCTTCCATGCGGTACGTGACCGCCTCGACCAGTGTCGGACCGCCACCCCGGCGGGCCCGCTCCACCGCCTCGGCCAGCACCTCGTGCATCGCGGCGGCGTCGTTGCCGTCGACCAGCCGGCCCGGCATGCCGTACCCGACGGCCTTGTGCGCCAGGGACGGGGCGGCGGTCTGCTTGGCCAGCGGCACGGAGATCGCGAAGCCGTTGTTCTGCACGAGGAAGACGACCGGCGCCCGCCAGACGGCGGCGAAGTTCAGCGCCTCGTGGAAGTCGCCCTCGCTGGTGCCGCCGTCGCCGACCATGGCGAGGGCGACGACGTCGTCGCCCTTGAGGCGGGCGGCGTGCGCCAGGCCCACCGCGTGCGGCAGCTGGGTCGCCAGCGGCGTGCACAGCGGCGCGACGCGGTGCACGCGCGGGTCGTAACCCGTGTGCCAGTCACCCCGCAGCAGCGTCAGCGCCTCCACGGGGTCCAGTCCGCGCACCACGGCGGCGAGGGTGTCCCGGTAGCTCGGAAAGAGCCAGTCCCGCTCCTCCAGGACGAGCCCGGCCGCGACCTCGCAGGCCTCCTGGCCCGTGCTGGAGGGGTAGACGGCGAGGCGGCCCTGCTTGGTGAGGGCGGTCGCCTGCGTGTTGTACCGGCGGCCGCGCACCAGCTCCGCGTACAGCCTGCGCATCAGGCCGGCGTCGAGCCCGGCGGCGGCGTCGGTGCCGAGCACGCGGTGCGGCTCGCTGTCCGGGAGCAGCGGGGCGGGATCCGTACGGGGCTTCCAGGCCGGGGGAGCGGCGGGCAGCGGGGCGGCGGCGCCGGACCGTGCCTGCGCCGGCTCGGCCGACCTGACGGGCCGCGCCGTCATGGTGCTCTTCTTCATCGCGTGCACCTCCTCGTGGGAGCGGTGAGAAGGCACAGCAATGTGGTGTGCCTCACCTACCGATTGTTCGGTCGTGGACGCAATTTGGCTACAGGCGCCTCCAGCCTGTGGACAAACGGTTCTCCACAGCCTGGGATAGGGGCAGGTCGTCCATCAGAGGGGAGTGGGGGGACATGGCAGCTGAACAAATGGCCGACGCGGGAGCGGGCCCGCCCGCGCGTCCGCTGGACTCCATCGACCGCGACATCCTGCGGATGCTCCAAAAGGACGGCCGCGCGTCGATACGGTCCGTCGCCGAACGCGTCCACGTCTCGCGCGCCAACGCGTACGCCCGCATCAACCGCCTCATCGAGGACGGCGTGATCCGCGGCTTCAGCGCGCGCGTGGACCACGAACGCGCGGGGCAGGGGGCATCGGCGTACATCACGCTCAAGATCGTGCAGAACTCCTGGCGCACCGTCCGCGAACGCCTCCAGGAACTGCCGGGCGCCGCTCACATCGCGCTGGTCAGCGGGGATTTCGACGTCCTGCTGCTCGTCCACACGGCCGACAACCGCGCCCTGCGCGAGCTGGTCCTGACGAAGATCCAGTCCATACCGGAGGTGCTCAGCACCCGCACGCTGCTGGTGTTCGAGGAGACGGACCTCGATTCGGCCGCCTCGGCCGCCTTCCCCCAACCACCCCAGGCCCCCCTGCCGCCCCCGCCGCCCCAGGAGCCGTGAGCACGCTCAGCGGCTGGTCCGCAGGCCGTCGAAGGCCAGCCGCACCACGGTCTCGGCGAGCTGCTCCCCGTCCGTCCCGCCGCTGCCCCCGGCCACCTGCGGCCGGTACCACTCCACCAGCGAGTTGATCATTCCGAAGAGCAGGCGCGTGGCCATGCGTATGTCGACGTCCGCGCGCAGATCACCGTCGGCCGCCGCCGCCTTCATCAGGTCGGCGACCCGCTGGTCGAACTCCCGCCGCCGCTCCAGCGCCCAACGCTCCGCCTTCGTGTTGCCGCGTACGCGCAGGAGCAGCGTGACGTACGGCAGCTCCGCCATCAGCACCTCCACCGTGCGACGGGTCACGTACTCGACCCGCTCGATCGCCCGCCCGCGCGAGGCCCCCGGCTCGTCGAGGATCCCGAAGAGCCCGTCGAGGGCGCGGCTGACGGCGCGGCGCAGCAGCTCCTCCTTGCCCGCCACGTGGTGGTAGATCGACGACTTCGAGATCCCGGCCGCCCTGGACAGGTGCTCCATGGAGGTGCCGTCGTAACCGCGTTCGTTGAAGACCCGGACGGCCACCGTCAGGAGCGTCTCCGGGGTGTACGTGTCACGCTTGGCGGTCGTCATCAGGAGTCCTCCTCCTTGCCGGCGAACGCCTGCCGGTAGAGCGCCAGGGACGGGGCGTAACGCCCGGTCGGACAGCACTCGTGCAGGTTCTTCAGCAGGTCGTACGCCCAGTCCCGGCCGAGCGCCCGGCCCCACTCGACCGGCCCCAGCGGGTAGTTCACGCCGAGCCGCATCGCCGTGTCGACGTCCTCCGGCGAGGCGACGCCCCTCGCGACGGCGTCCGCCGCCAGGTCGACGAGCATCGCGACCGTACGGGCGACGATCATGCCGGGGACGTCGCCGATGACGCTGACGTCCTTGCCGAGCCTCTGGAACAGGCCGGTGGCCTCGGCGACCGCGCGCGCGGACGTGTCCTCGGACGCGGACAGTGCGATCCGGGTGGCGCCGCGGTAATCGAGGGCGAGGTCGAAGTAGACGACGTCCGCGTACTCGACGGAGGTCCGGCCGTCGACCGGTACGAGCTGCCCCTCGCCCGGCAGCTCGATGTACGGCCCGCCCGCCTCGACCCGCTCCACCGCGATCCCCGCATCCTCCATCATCGCGACGAGGACGCCGGCGTGGCCGAGGTCCCCCACGACGGTGACGGCTTCCGGGGCCTCCTCGGGGGCGGCGGTCCGGGGCGCGGGCACAGCCGCCTCTTCGGCTCCGTACGGGAACCAGCCGTGCCCCGACTTGCGGCCGAGCCGGCCGGACTCGACGAGACGGCGCTGAGCAAGCGAGGGGACGAACTTGGGGCTCTGGAAGAACGACTCCCAGACCGACCGGCTGACGGCTTCGTTGACGTCCTGTCCGATCAGGTCGGTCAGCTCGAAGGCGCCCATCCTGAACCCCCCCGACTCGCGCAGAACGGCGTCGATCGTCGCCGGGTCCGCGCCCCGCTCCTCGTACACCGCGAAAGCCTCGGCGTAGAAGGGGCGGGCGATGCGGTTGACGATGAAACCGGGGGTGTCCGAGCAGCGCACCGGCGTCTTGCCCCAGGCCGCCGCCGTCGCCCACGCACGCGTGGCGCTCGCCTCGTCGGTCGCGAAGCCGCTGACGACCTCGACGAGGGGCAGCAGCGGCGCGGGGTTGAAGAAGTGCAGGCCCACGAAACGGCCCGGGTTCTTCAGCGGACCCGCGATGGCCGTGACGGAGAGCGATGAGGTGTTCGTGGCGAGGAGGCAGTCGTCGGCGACGACCGCTTCGAGCGCCGAGAAGAGCTGCTGCTTGACCGGCAGGTGCTCGACGATCGCCTCGACGACCAGGGCGGCGTCCGCCAGCTCGCCGAGGTCGTCGGCGGTGTGCAGCCGGGCGAGCGCGCCGTCCGCGTCCCCCCGGTCGAGCCTGCCCTTCTCGACGAGCCGCTCCAGGCGGGCGCCGACGGCCTCGGCGGCCTCCCGGGCCCTGCCGGGGCCCGCGTCGTACAGACGCACCGGGTGACCTGCGAGGAGAGCGACCTGGGCGATGCCCTGACCCATGGTGCCGGTGCCGACGACGGCGACGGTGCGGGCCCGATCGATAGCTGTCATGACCCGATCCTCCCGTACGAGTTGTCCACAGGTTCACCGGGCCCTCTTGTCCCGACCGATCGTTCGGTTACTGTATCTCGTGTCCGCCTGTCCCTGCCCAGCTCGACGAGGAGTTGGTCCGCCGTGGCCGCCGAACTCACCACTTCACAGCTGTCCGAGAAGCACCGGACCACGCTCGACAAGGCGCTCGACGTGATCCGCACGCGGGAGTACTGGTCCCCGCACCCCGAGCACCCGAAGGCGTACGGCGAGAACGGCAGCCTGACCGCCGCCGAAGGGCTCGCGGCCTTCCAGGCCCTCCAGGGCAGCCGCTTCGAGCTCGACCAGCCCGGCACCGACGGCTGGACGGGCGGCGAGGTCTCCCCGTACGGCCCGGAGCTGGGCATCGAGTACCCGCACGCCGACATCGACGTACTGCTTCCGGCGATGCGCGCCGGCATGGCCGCCTGGCGGGAGGCGGGCCCCGAGAACCGCGCCCTGGTCTGCCTCGAGATCCTCTCGCGCATCAGCGCCCGGACGCACGAGTTCGCGCACGCGGTCATGCACACCAGCGGCCAGGCGTTCATGATGGCGCTCCAGGCCGGCGGCCCGCACGCCCAGGACCGCGGCCTGGAGGCCGTGACGTACGCGTACGCCGAGCAGACCCGCACGCCCGGCACGGCCGAGTGGGCCAAGCCGCAGGGAAAGCGCGACCCGCTCAGCCTCAGCAAGTCCTTCACCGCCGTCCCGCGCGGCATCGCGCTGCTGATCGGCTGCAACACCTTCCCCACCTGGAACGGCTACCCGGGCCTCTTCGCCTCCCTGGCCACCGGCAACCCCGTCCTGGTCAAGCCGCACCCCCGCGCGGTGCTCCCGCTGGCCCTCACGGTCCGCATCGCCCGCGAGGTCCTCACCGAGACCGGCTTCGACCCGAACCTGGTGGCGCTGGCCGCCGAGCGGCCCGGCGAGGGGATCGCGAAGACCCTCGCGACCCGCCCCGAGATCCGGATCATCGACTACACGGGGTCCACGTCGTTCGGCGACTGGCTGGAGGCGAACGCCCGCCAGGCGCAGGTCTACACGGAGAAGGCCGGCGTCAACACCGTCGTCATCGACTCCACGGACGACTACAAGGGCATGCTGTCCAACCTGGCGTTCTCCCTGTCCCTCTACAGCGGCCAGATGTGCACCACTCCGCAGAACCTCCTGATCCCCAGGGACGGGATCATGACGGACGCCGGTGAGAAGTCCTACGACGAGGTGGTCTCCGACCTCGCGGCCTCGGTCGCCGGCCTGCTGGGCGACGACGCCCGGGCGAACGCGCTGCTCGGCGCCCTGGTCAACCCCGACGTCAGGGCCCGCCTCGAAGGGGCCGCCGAGCTGGGCGAGGTGGCCCTGCCCTCCCGGGAGGTCACGCACCCGGACTTCCCCGACGCGGTGGTCCGTACGCCGGTCATGGTCAAGCTCGACGGCGCCAAGCCGGACGCCGAGGCCGCGTACATGTCCGAGTGCTTCGGCCCGGTCTCCTTCGCGGTCGCCGTCAACTCCACGCAGGACGGTCTGGAACTGCTGCGCCGTACGGTGCGGGAGAAGGGCGCGATGACCGTGGGCGCCTACACGACCTCACAGGTCACGGAGGCCGCCGTCGAGGAGGTCTGCCTGGAGGAGTCCGCGCAGCTCTCGCTGAACCTGACGGGCGGGGTCTACGTCAACCAGACCGCGGCCTTCTCCGACTTCCACGGCTCGGGCGGCAACCCGGCGGCGAACGCCGCCCTGTGCGACGCGGCCTTCGTGGCCAACCGCTTCCGGGTCGTCGAGGTACGCCGCCAGGCGTAGCCCCGTCGGTCCACCGCCGGTCCCCGGCCCGTCGCCGCCCCGCTCACGCGGCGGTGGCGGCGGGCGGCCCGCCCCAGTGGAACAGTGTCATGGCCACACTGGTCGCCAGGTTGTAACTGGACACCTGCGGCCGCATGGGCAGGGACACCAGCCGGGTCGCGCGGCTCCGCAGCTCCGGTGAGATCCCGTGGCGCTCCGAGCCGAAGGCGACGAGGGCGTCGTCGGGCACGTCGACGGACCGGATGTCCTCGCCCTCCGGGTCCAGTACGTACAGCGGGCCCGGTGGCAGCGCGTCCAGGCCCCTGCGCTCGACGGCCGTGGCGTAGTGGAGCCCGGCGCCGGCGCGTACGACGTTGGGGTGCCAGGGGTCCATGTCGCCGGTCGTGACGACACCCGTGGCGCCGAATCCGGCGGCCAGCCGGACGACCGCTCCGACGTTGCCGAGGTTGCGGGGGTTGTCCAGCACGACGATCGGGGCCGGCCTGGGCAGCCGCTCAAGCGTCTTCGCGTTCGCTTCGGCGTCGCGCCGGACCGCCAGAGCCGCCACCGCCGTCGTGTGCACCCTGGGGACCAGCTCACGCAGGGCGTGCGCCGGAACCTCGACGACTGACTCCGCGAGCACGTCCGACAGGTCGTCGGCCAGCTCCCGCGCGAGCGCCAGTACCGCCTGCCGGTCGCTCGCGAGCGTCAGCCGCACCTCCGCGCCGAAGCGGATCGCGTGCTTCAGGGCATGGAAGCCGTCGAGCAGAACAGCGTCCGGAGCGGCCTCACGCCACTGCCGCACCACGGCCTCGGCCACGTCCTCAGTCATGGCATCAGCCTACGGCGAGCCCGTGGCCCGGCCTCTCACTCGACCGGCGCAGGGACCTGCTGCTCCTGCGGGCGCCGTTCCACCGGCCCCTCGGCCGCGTCCCCGCGCCGTAGCACCCGAGCCTTCCCGCGGGCCGCCCACCGGCCGACGCGCCGCAGGAATCCGGTCGGCAGGAAGACCGCGTCGGCGGCGATCATCGCGAGTGAGAAGAAGGGCAGCCCGAGCAGCACGGCGATCGCCGCATGCTCGGCGATCATGACGGCGAGCAGGATGTTCTTGACCCGCCGGTTGAACAGCGTGAACGGGAAGGCGACCTGTACGACCACCGTCCCGTACGTCAGGAGCATCACGATCACACCGCTGGAGGCGAGCAGCCCCGACAGCCCGGGCCAGGGCGAGAAGTAGTCCAGGTGCAGCGGGTAGTAGAGGGCGGTGCCGTCCTGCCAGCGCGAGCCCTGGACCTTGTACCAGCCCGCGGTGGCGTAGACGAGGCAGACCTCGGCCATGATCACGACGAGGCCGGCGTTGTGCACGACGTTGGTGACGACGTCCAGCAGTACGCGGGGATTCCCGGGGGCGTAACGGCCCGCCGCCCACCACAGGGCGTGCACGGTCACCAGGCCCCAGAAGATCAGCAGCCAGCCCCCGCTCAGCTCGCCCGCGAAGGTGAGCGCGACGAGACAGGCGGCCAGCGCGCCCCACAGGACGGGCCCGACCCGGTCGGGCCGGCCGGCGCCCCGGCGCGCGTCCAGCGACCACACCTGACCGCACCGGGTCAGCACGAGGTACATCGCCATGAGGTGGATGACGTTGTCGCCGCCGTCGCCCATGAAGATGCTGCGGTTCTGCAGCGACAGCACGCCGATCATGAAGAGGACCGACATCGTCCGGGTACGCCAGCCCACCATGAGCAGCGCCGCGGACACGACCGCCAGCCCGTAGACGATCTCGAACCAGACCGTGCTCTGCGACCACATCAACGCGGTGAAGGCGTGGTTGTTGCCTATCAGCTGCTCGGCCATGTCCCAGCCCCACGGCCCGTCCGGACCGTACAGCTCACGGCGGTGCGGGAACTCGCAGAGCAGGAACAGGAGCCACGTCAGCGAGAAACCGATGCGGACGACGGCGCTCTGGTACGGGCCGAGGGCGGTCGAGGTGACGCGCTGAACGGCGCCCGCGAGCGCCCGGGCGGGCCCGGACCTGACGGCGGCGAAGGTACGGGCCGACGGCGTGCGTACAGACGGAGTGCGGTCGGACGACGCGGGGTCGGGCGGCGTGCGGTGGGGCGACGCGGGGTCGGCCTGTGTGCGGGACGACGTGGGGTCGGCCTGCGCCGGGACGGGCTGCGTGCGGTCGGGGGTGCTCACCGGGCCGCCTCCGACGCGCGCCGTGCGCCCTCCGGAAGATCCGCCTCGGTCACGGGCCACCACGGAAGCACCCGATGGGCCGGCGTGCCGTTCGCCTTCTCCTCGCTCCACGACGGCGCCTTCACCCACGTGGTCTCGGACCTGACCTGAATCCGCACGACCTCGCCGCCCAGGTCCTGCCGGGCGAGGCGCAGCATGACCGTGCGCCGTACGTAGCGCTCGGAGAGGACGCCGCGCATGCCGTTCGGCTTGTTCGCGTTGTCGTGGGAGGCGGTGTAGAAGTCCCACGCGCGGCGCAGTGCGTTCTGCACGGTGTGGCTCGGCAGCAGATTGCCGCGGATCGCCTCACCGTCCTGGGCCGAGAGGTCGATCCAGTCGGTGGTCTTCCACTGCCCGTCGTCCGTCCGGACCTGCGCCCGCACCTGTACGGCGATGTTCTGCTGGAGCGGATTGGGAGCGAAAAGCTTCCAGTTCTGCTCGAATTCCGGGTAGACCCAGTCGTCGATGGCCTCACTGTTCTGCTTCGTCAGGGTGTTCGACGGCGCGACGTGCAGGAAGACCATCCCGAGATGCACGCAGGCGACCACCCCGGCAAAGGCGAGCGCCAGGGCCGCCACCGCCTGGTACGGCAGGGAGAGGGTTGCTATGCCGCCACCGGGTATCGCGGCGGCGCGCGGGGCCTGCGGGGCGCCTGTGGCGCTCGGTACGGAACCGTCGTCCCGCCCGGCGCTCACGCCCCTGTCGTCGTACGAATCCATCCCGCCCCGATCACCGTCGGTCCCCCACAGTTATCCACAGGGTTGACACCCTACGGGCCGCCGACTCACCATTGAAGTCATCAGACCGAACGATCGGTCGGTCGGGACGCCGGCGGAGACGAAGTCGGCAGGGACGGCAGGGGGCTCGGATGGCTACAGCAGCTGCGCACCGTACGACGGCTGAGGCGCAGGCCGGAGAGGCGGAGCGGACGGCCGCGCTCGAAACGGCGTTCGACGCCGCGGTGGCGGCCGACGAGCGCGTCGAGCCCCGGGACTGGATGCCGGACGCCTACCGGGCCTCGCTGGTCCGCCAGATGGCCCAGCACGCCCACTCGGAAATCATCGGCATGCAGCCCGAGGCCAACTGGATCACCCGCGCGCCCTCGCTGCGCCGCAAGGCGATCCTGATGGCCAAGGTGCAGGACGAGGCGGGACACGGGCTGTACCTCTACAGCGCCGCCGAGACCCTCGGCACCAGCCGCGAAGAACTACTCGACAAGCTCCACTCCGGCCGCCAGAAGTACTCGTCGATCTTCAACTACCCCACGCTGACCTGGGCCGACGTCGGCGCCATCGGCTGGCTGGTGGACGGCGCCGCGATCACCAACCAGGTGCCGCTGTGCCGCTGCTCCTACGGCCCGTACGCCCGCGCGATGGTCCGGATCTGCAAGGAGGAGTCCTTCCACCAGCGGCAGGGCTACGAGCTGCTGCTCCACCTCAGCAAGGGGACGCCCGAGCAGCACGCCATGGCGCAGGACGCCGTGGACCGCTGGTGGTGGCCGTCGCTGATGATGTTCGGCCCGCCGGACGACGAGTCCGCCCACTCCGCCCAGTCCATGGCCTGGAAGATCAAGCGCCACTCCAACGACGAGCTGCGCCAGCGCTTCGTCGACATCGCCGTCCCGCAGGCCGAGGCGCTCGGGCTCACCCTCCCCGACCCGGACCTGCGGTGGAACGGGGAGCGCGGGCACTACGACTTCGGCGCGATCGACTGGGACGAGTTCTGGGACGTACTGAAGGGCAACGGTCCCTGCAACGAGCAGCGGATCTCGCAGCGGCGCACGGCGCACGAAGAGGGCGCCTGGGTCCGGGAGGCGGCGAGCGCGTACGCCGCCAAGCACGGGAAGGCAGCAGCATGACCAACTCCGACTGGCCGCTCTGGGAGGTGTTCGTGCGCTCGCGCCGCGGACTGTCCCACACCCACGCCGGCAGCCTGCACGCGCCGGACGCGGAGATGGCCCTGCGCAACGCCCGCGACCTCTACACCCGCAGGTCAGAAGGTGTCTCGCTGTGGGTCGTGCCCTCGGCGGCGATCACGGCGTCCTCGCCGGACGAGAAGGACCCGTTCTTCGAGCCGGCCGCCGACAAGCCCTACCGGCACCCCACGTTCTACGAGATCCCCGAGGGAGTGCGGCACCTGTGAACCGCGTACCTGTGACCGCGGCGCCCGCTGCCCTCGCCCTGGGCGACGACGCGCTGGTGCTGTCGCACCGGCTGGGGGAGTGGGCGGGGCACGCCCCCGTGCTGGAAGAGGAGGTGGCGCTCGCGAACATCGCGCTGGACCTGCTGGGGCAGGCGCGCGTCCTGCTGTCCCTGGTCGGCGACGAGGACGAGCTGGCGTTCCTCCGCGAGGAGCGGGCCTTCCGCAACCTCCAGCTGGTCGAGCAGCCGAACGGCGACTTCGCGCAGACCATCGCCCGCCAGCTCTACTTCTCCACCTACCAGGCACTGCTGTACGGGCAGCTCGCGGCCGGGGACGGCGATTTCGCGCCGCTGGCGGCGAAGGCCGTCAAGGAGGTCGCCTACCACCGGGACCACGCCGAGCACTGGACGCTCCGGCTCGGCGACGGCACGCCGGAGAGCCACCAGCGGATGCAGCGGGGCTGCGACACGCTGTGGCGCTTCACCGGCGAGATGTTCCAGCCCGTCGAGGGCGTCGACGTCGACTGGCGAAAGCTGGAGGACGGCTGGCTCGAGTCGGTCGGCGCGATCCTGGAGCGGGCGACCCTCACCGTGCCCGAAGGGCCGCGGAGCGGCGCGTGGGCGGCGGGAGCCGGCCGCCAGGGACTGCACACAGAACCGTTCGGGCGGATGATCGCCGAGATGCAGCACCTGCACCGCAGCCACCCGGGGGCGACATGGTGACCGAGACGCACCTGGAGGCCGAGCTGCGCAGGGTCGCGGGCGCGGTCCCCGACCCGGAGCTGCCGGTGCTCACCCTGGAGGAGCTGGGCGTCCTGCGCGGCGTCCACGTCTTCGGGCCCGGCCGGGTCGAGGTCGAGCTGACTCCGACGTACACCGGCTGCCCGGCGATCGAGGCGATGTCCTCGGACATCGAGCGCGTGCTGCACGACGCCGGCATACCGGAGGTCACCGTGCGCACGGTCCTGTCCCCCGCGTGGTCGACGGACGACATCAGCGCCGAGGGCCGCCGCAAGCTGGCGGAGTTCGGCATCGCCCCGCCGCGGCCGCAGCCCGCCGGCGGCGGGCCCGTGCCCCTCACCCTGTCGGTGCGCTGCCCGCACTGCGGCTCCACGGACACCGAGCTGCTCAGCCGGTTCTCCTCCACCGCGTGCAAGGCACTGCGCCGCTGCGTCTCCTGCCGCGAACCGTTCGACCACTTCAAGGAGTTGTAGATGCTGTCCTCAGACGCCGGACGGACCGGGTTCCATCCGCTCCGGGTCCACGAGGTCGAGCGGCTCACCGACGACTCCGTGGCCGTCACCCTCGCGGTGCCGCCCGAGCTCCGCGAGACCTTCCGGCACACGCCCGGCCAGCACATCGCGCTGCGCCGCGTCGTGGGCGGCGGGGAGATCCGCCGTACGTACTCGATCTGCGCGCCGGCCACCGCGGCACCGCTGGATCCGGTCCTGCGGGTGGGCATCAGGCTGGTAGACGGCGGTGACTTCTCGACGTACGCCCTCAAGGAGCTGGCCGTCGGCGACACCGTCGAGGCGATGGCGCCGACAGGCCGCTTCGTACTGGAGCCGCGCCCGGGCCGCTTCGCGGCCGTCGTCGGCGGCAGCGGCATCACGCCGGTGCTGTCCATGGCCGCCACCCTGCTGGCGCGGGAGCCCGACGCCACGTTCTGTCTCGTCCGCAGCGACCGCACGGCGGCCTCCACGATGTTCCTGGAGGAGGTGGCCGACCTCAAGGACCGCTACCCCGACCGGTTCCAGCTGGTCACCGCACTCTCGCGGGAAGAGCAGCAGGCGGGGCTGCCGTCCGGCCGGCTCGACGAGGACCGGCTGACCCAGCTGCTGCCCGCGCTGCTTCCGGTGGCGGATGTGGACGGCTGGTTCCTGTGCGGACCGTTCGGGCTCGTCCAGGGAGCCGAGCGGGCACTGCGCGGCCTCGGCGTGGCGAGGAAGCGCATCCACGAGGAGATCTTCCACGTCGACGACGGCACCGGCACCACCACCAGCACTCCGGTCACGGCCCTCGCGAGCAGCACCCTCACCGCCACGCTCGACGGCCGGTCGGGCAACTGGCCGGTGCTGGACGGCGAATCGCTGCTGGACACGGTGCTGCGCAGCCGCGCGGACGCCCCGTACGCCTGCAAGGGCGGGGTGTGCGGCACGTGCCGGGCCTTCCTGGTCTCCGGTGAGGTGCGGATGGACCGCAACTACGCGCTGGAGCCGGAGGAGACCGAAGCGGGATACGTACTGGCCTGCCAGTCGCACGCCGCGACGGCGGAAGTGGAGCTGGACTTCGACCGCTGACGCGCCACCCCCGCCGCCTCCGCCGCCCCCGGCGTCCCCCGCTCTCCCCGGCCGCTGTCGCTCACGGGTGCCGGTGAGCCGCGTCCTCTCTCCCGCCTGTGTTCATTTTCAGGAACGTGTTCTATCTTGACGCTCCGTCAGTCGACGGACGTCGGACGAGTACGCGGTTTCCGGGGCCGGGAGGGCAAGGACGTGGACTTCACCTTCACCGAGGAGCAGCAGGCTGCCGTCGAGGCGGCGAAGGCGGTCTTCTCGGGCGTCGCTCCCGACCGGGTGCCGAGCCCCGCGCTCACCCCGGGCGCGGTGGCCGAGGACTTCGACCGGCCGCTGTGGGCCGGGCTCGCCCAGTCGGACCTGCTGAGCCTGGTCCTGGCCGCCGAACACGGCGGCGCGGGCCTGGACCCCATCGCGCTCTGCCTCGTCCTGCGCGAGTCCGCGAAGGTGCTCGCGCGCGTGCCGCTGCTGGAGACCAGCGCGGTTGCGATAACCGTGCAGGCCTACGGGAGTTCGGAGGCGGCCGCGCGGCTCCTCCCCCACGTCGGTCGCGGCGAGCTGGTGCTGACGGCCGCCGCCAACGGCCGCACCGGTCACGACCCGGCCGAACTGGCCGTCACCGCGCGCCGGGACGGCGATTCCTGGCTGCTCGACGGGGTGCAGACGGGGGTGCCCTGGGCGCACGGCGCGGACCGTATCGCCGTCCCCGCGACGCACTCGGACGCCCGCACGGGGACGGGCCGCGCCGTGGTCGCGCTGGTCCCCCGCGACCATCCGGGCGTCACCCTCGCCGACCAGGTCTCCACCAGCGGCGAACGTCTCGCCGAGGTCCGCCTCGGCACCGTGCGGATCAGCGACGACGAGGTGATCGACGCCGAGGGCGCCTGGGAGTGGCTGCGCGATCTCCTCACCACCGGCACCTGCGCACTGGCGCTGGGACTCGGCGAACGCGTGCTGGCCATGACGAGCGAATACACCGGAAAGCGCGAGCAGTTCGGCTTCCCCGTAGCCACCTTCCAGGCCGTCGCCGTCCAGGCGGCGGACCGCTACATCGATCTGCGCGCGATGGAGGTCACCCTCTGGCAGGCCGCCTGGCGGCTGGCCACGCGCTCGCCGGGAGCGCTGCCCGTGACGGGCGATGTGGCCGTGGCGAAGATCTGGGCGTCCGAGGGCGTACGCCGCGTCGTGCAGACCGCGCAGCACCTGCACGGCGGCTTCGGCGCGGACACCGACTACCCGCTGCACCGCTACCACGCGTGGGCCAAGCAGATCGAGCTCTCGCTCGGCCCGGCCGCCGCGCACGAAGAGGCCCTGGGCGACCTGCTGGCCGCCCACCCCCTCGGCTGAACCGGCAGGGGGCGGAAGATTCCGGGAAGAGTCAGAGGACGAAGGCCGGGCTGCCGTTGTCGGTGACCATGGGGCGTCCGGCGCCGTCCCAGGCGAGCATCCCGCCGTCGACGTTCACCGCGTCCACGCCCTGCTGCACCAGGTACTGCGTGACCTGCGCGGAACGGCCGCCGACACGGCACATCACATGGACCCGCCGCCCGTCCTCGGCCGCTTCGGTGAGCTCACCGAAGCGGCTCACGAAGTCGCTCATCGGGATGTGCAGGGCGCCCTCGACGTGACCGGCCGCCCACTCGTCGTCCTCCCGTACGTCCAGCACGAAGCCGTCGGCAGGCACAGCGGCGGCCTCGACTGAGGGGAGCGGGGCGAAATTCATGGGTCATGCCTTCTCTCGTACCTACGCGGTGTGCGTACTCAGTGTGCTCGTCGAAGTGGGCGGGCGCGCCGGTCGCCGTGCGGCTGCCGCGGTGCGCTCGCCACGGCGGGCTCGTCCGCAAGCCTCGCGCCCCGGCCCTATTTGGCAACCTACTGCACCAGTCGGGCCAGTTCCGCCTCGCGCTCGGAGACCTGCGCGAGCAGTTGCTCGGCGATCTCCTCCAGCAGCCGGTCCGGATCCTCGGGAGCCATGCGCAGCATCGATCCGATGGCGCTGTCCTCCAGTTCCTGGGCGATCAGCGAGAGCAGTTCCTTGCGCTGCGAGAGCCACTCCAGCCGCGCGTACAGCTCGTCGCGCCCGGGCAGCAGCTCCTTGGGCGCCGGACCCGCCGCCCACTCCTCCGAGAGCGCGCGCAACTGATCCACGTCACCACGGCCGTACGCCGCGTTCACCCGCGTGATGAACTCGTCCCTGCGCCCGCGCTCCGTCTCGTCCTGCGCGAGGTCCGGGTGCGCCTTACGGGCCAGTTCGCGGTACAGCTTGCGGGCCTGCTCGGTGGGCCTGACCCGCTTCGGCGGCTGCACGGCCCGCTCGGTGAGCATCGCCGACGCCTCGGGCGACAGACCGTCCGAGTCCATCCAGTCGTGGAACAGCTCGTCGACGCCCGGCATGGGCATGACGATCGCCCGCGCCTCCTCGGCCCGGCGGCGGTCCTCCGGATCGCCCGTGCGGGCGGCCGTGGCCTCCGCGATGCAGGCGTCCAGCTCGTCGAGGCGCGCGTACATCGGGCCGAGCTTCTGGTGGTGGAGCCGGGAGAAGTTCTCCACCTCGACCCGGAAGGTCTCCACCGCGATCTCGAACTCGATCAGCGCCTGCTCCGCGACGCGCACAGCCCGCTCCAACCGCGCCTCCGGCCGCTCCTGACCGGAGTCCGGGCCGGGGTCAGAGCCGAGGTCCGGGCTCTGCGCCCCTTCCTGGTCCTGATCACCACCGGCGGCCTGCGGGCCAGCGGCCTCAGGCCCGGCCGCGTGCGGATCCTGCGCGTCGTCGTTCCGGGTCGTCGGCTCCCCGGGAGCTTCCTGAGTCACCCGACCAGCGTACGGGCGAGCGAGCCCTCCGCGCTCACAACCCCACCCACCCCCACCCACCCCCTGCTCACGCCCGGGCGCCCTCGTCACGCCACCGCCCGCGCCACACCGCCCGAGCCACCACCCGGGTTCGCCGCCCGCACCGCACCGCCCACCTCCACGCCCCCGCCGCCACAAGGCCGCGGACGCCCCAGGACCCCACACCGCGAAGCCCGGCCCCTGACCCCGCCGGGGACCACCGCCCCGCCTACACCCCGTGCTCGGCGGCTATTCGCCCGTCCTTGATCGCAGCGAGCAGATCGCCGTGATCCGCTTCCGTACGGTCCGCGTACGCCACCGCGAAGCGCGCCACCGCCGCGTCGAACTCGTCGTTCTTCCCGCAGTAGCCGGCGACCAGCCGCGGATCCACGCTGTGCGCGTGCGCCCGTGCCAGGAGCGCCCCGGTCATCCGCCCGTAGTCGTCCAACTGCGCGGGTTCGAGCGCCGCCGCGTCCACGCTTCCCTTGCGGTTGCGGAACTGGCGCACCTGGTACGGCCGCCCGTCCACCTCGGCCCAGCCGAGCATGTTGTCGCTGACCACCTGCATCCGCTTCTGTCCGAGCACCACCCGGCGCCCCTCGTGCCCGGCCCTCGGCACCTGGAAGCCGGCAAGAGGCAGGTACGGCGTCAGAGCCGAGGCGCGTGCCTCCTTCACCTGGAGCACCAGCGGCTCACCGCGGTGGTCGATCAGCAACACCACGTACGACCGCGTACCGACGCTGCCGGTGCCGACGACCCGGAACGCCACGTCGTGGATCGCGTACCGCGCCAGCAGCGGCAGCCGGTCTTCGGGCAGCGTCTTGAGGTATCCGCCCAGCGCGGAGGCGACCGCGGCCGCCTCCGCGTCCGGCACCCGCCGCAGCACCGGCAGCGCGTCCACGAAGCGCCGCGTCCCGTCCGGCCCCTCGGCGGTCGCCTTCGCGGCGAAGCGCGCACTGGTGTTGTTACGGGCCTTCTCCGCCACCCGTTCCAGGGTCCCGAGCAGGTCCCGCGCGTCCGTGTGCGAGACGAGTTCCTCGTCGGCGATCGCGTTCCACGCGTCCAGCACCGGCATCCTGGCCAACAGTCGCATCGTCCGCCGGTACGCCCCGACCGTGTCGAAAGCCGCCTGCCGGCATATGTCCTCGTCGGCCCCCGTCTGGCGTCCCGCCAGTACCAGCGACGTCGCCAGTCGCTTGACGTCCCACTCCCACGGCCCGACGACGGTCTCGTCGAAGTCGTTGAGATCGATGACCAGGCGGCCGCGCGCGTCGCCGTACAGACCGAAGTTCGCCGCATGGGCGTCACCGCAGATCTGCGCGCCGACGCCGGTGACCGGCGTACCCACCAGGTCGTGCGCCATGAGCCCGGCCGAGCCGCGCAGGAAGGCGAACGGGGAGGCGGCCATGCGCCCGACCCGCAGCGGGGTCAGCCCGGGCACCCGGCCGCGACTCGACTCCTCGACCGCGCGCACCGCGTCGGGCCGCTCCACGGCGAGGACCAGCGAGTCGTGCGAGGCCCTGGGCACCCGCGCCCGCAGGGCCTTGCCCCTGTCCTTGGGCGACTCCTCCGACGCGCCCGTCGCGCACTGCGCGAACCCGGGCACCTCCGGAATCCGCCCGGACCGCACCGTCTCGTTCTCGGTCATGGTGCGCCGCCTCCCCGCCTCGCACAGCACCGCTGCCGGCATCAGCCGCCAACCAGCCGCCAACATCAACTGCTCACGACCGTACCGCCGCCCCCCGACAGCCGTCTCCCCCTGTGGACAACCTGGGCAACCTCCTGTGGACCACCTCCGCCGCCCGCCGCTACCGCAGCGTGACCACCGTCGCCGTCCCCACCGACCCGTCCGTCCGGACCGTGCGCACGTCGGTCTCTCGCCCCGCGGTCAGCCGCTCGAGCCCCGCCGCGTCCGGCTGGAGCCGCCCGCGCTCGAAGACGACCAGGCTCACCACGGTCCCGTCGGGCACCCGCGCCTTGCGGTACTGCGCGTACGTCACCGCGTCGCACCCGGAGTACCAGCCGAACTCCGGCTCGTACCCCGTGACCACCAGGCACGGCCGCCCCTGCGCCGCCGCCCCGATCTCCCGGGCGACCGGCACCGTGGACCAGGCGAGCCGCGTCGGCCCGGGCATCGCGCCGTGCGCCACGACCTGCGCGGTGCCCAGCACCGTCAGACCGGCCAGCGCGGCCACCGCGGCAAGCGCCGGCGCGCTCCACGCCCGGCCCGCCAGCTCCGCCACCGCCTGCACACCCAGCACCGTGAGCAGGACGACCGCGAGGTAGACGAACCGCGGCTCCCCGTCCGTCGCCAGGCCGAGGACCACCAGGACCAGCACCGCCGCCGTGCCCAGGAACACCCGCCGCCGGTCCTCGGGCCGCGCACGCGCCCCCCGGACGCGCAGCAGCGCCGCCCCGGCCGCCCACAGCCCGGCGGCCATCACCACCGCGCCCAGGTCGCCGGCCAGCCGGTACGGAAAGACCGCCAGGTAGTAGACGAGCCCGTCGCCCACGTACGCGCGATTGGCCTGCGAGGTAGCCGACAGCACCATCCCGAGCGGCGACCCCGTCTCCCGTACGGCGTGCACCAGATGCGGTACGAGCCCGATGACCAGCACCGCCGCCGCCCCCGCCAGCCGCCGCCCCTGAGCCGCCCAGGCGCGGGGGCCGTAAGCCAGGACCGCCGCGAGACCGACAGCGAGCAGGTTTCCGACCACCCCGTACCGCAGGTAGAAGGCGGCCAGCACCACGACCGGCACACCCCACAGCGCCCGCGACCCCTCCTTCTCCTGCACCCGCACCAGCAGGAGGACGACGAGCAGCAGCAGTCCGGTCGCCCCGATGTCGTTCAGGTACTCCGGCACCCGCCGCAGGAACCCCAGCCCGCTCAGCAGCACCAGTACGACCACCACCGCACGCCGCCGCGAGGTCCAGGCGGCCGCGACGCAGTACGTCACCGTCAGCGTCCCCAGCGCCAGAAACAGCGCGACGACCCGCAGCGCCACCACCCCGGCAGCCGCCCCGGCCCCCGTGACGGAGCCTCCGTGACCGCCCCACTCGCCGGACACCCACAGGGCGAGCGCCCCCAGCGCCGGAAGGCCGACCGGCCGGTATACGCCCCAGCCCGCGTCCGGCGTCCCCTCCGCCCAGGAGCGCGCCTTGTTCGCGTACACCGCTTCCTCATGACCGAGGTACGGCTCGCATCCCTGCAGCGCCGCCCACACCCCGGCGGCCACCGCCAGCACCCCCAGCAGGTACGCCCGGGAAGGCACCCGCCGCAGCAGATCCACCCCCCGCAGCACGCGAACGGGCACCCGCCCGCCCCGCCCGCCCGGGCCGCCCCGCGCGACCACCCAGGCCGGCGCGGCCACCAGCAGGTACGGCCACGGCTGCCACCCCGGCAGCCACCCCCCGAACCCCGCCACCAGCAACAGCTGCTGCGCGCAGGCCAGCGCCGTGAAGACCACGGCCACGGCCCACGCGGCCCTTATTCGGGCCATCACGAACTCCCCCGCCCCCGGAACAGACCGCGGGCCGGACGGCGAAGCGCCGCGCATCGGCCCGCGTAACAGAAAACAGGCCGCCGCGTCCCCTCGCGACGTACCTGGTACCGCAGGCTACAGGCGGCCCCCGCCCGCCCCGGCGGCGAAAGTGATCTTTTGGCAGCCGCTGCGAACGTACGGCGGCCCGGTCCTCCCGCCGGCGGTCACCAGTGCCGGCCCGCGACCGCGGGAAGGCCCCCGGGGACAACGAGAAACGGGCCCCCGCGGGCGACTTTCGTCACCTGCGGAGACCCGTTCCATCGGTTCTCTAAGTGCGCGAGGGGGGATTTGAACCCCCACGTCCCTAAGGACACTGGCACCTGAAGCCAGCGCGTCTGCCGTTCCGCCACTCGCGCATGAGTGGTGCCGTTCGAATCTCTCACTGGTTTGTGCGAGCGCCTGACGACATGCAGAAGATTAGCACGGTGGTCAGGGTGGATTCACACCCGTTGTTCGGGGGGACCCGAGGAGGGGAACGAGAGGGGAACAGGGACGCGGACCGGGAGGGGAACGAGGACGGGAACGCCGAAGGGAACGCCGCCGCCCCTCACCCACTCCTCCAGAGTGTCCCCGGGGTGCGGGACACTGTCAGGAGGCCACCTCTACGATCCCTGTGAGAGGTGACACTCATCCACTGTGCAGACAAGGGGAACCAGCCGATTTCCCGACGCGTGGATACGATCAGTAAGCAGTACCAGGACGGCAACGACGGAGGAGGTGCCCCATGGGAGTCATGAAGCGTTTCGAGCAGCGTCTCGAAGGTCTGGTCAACGGCACCTTCGCCAAGGTCTTCAAGTCCGAGGTCCAGCCCGTCGAGATCGCCGGCGCCCTCCAGCGCGAGTGCGACAACAACGCCACGATCTGGAACCGCGAGCGGACCGTCGTTCCCAACGACTTCATCGTCGAGCTGTCCACCCCGGACTACGAGCGCCTCAGCCCGTACTCCGGCCAACTCGGCGACGAGCTCTCCGGCCTGGTCCGCGACTACGCGAAGCAGCAGCGCTACACCTTCATGGGCCCCATCAAGGTCCACCTGGAGAAGGCGGACGACCTCGACACCGGTCTCTACCGCGTACGCAGCCGCACCCTCGCGTCCAGCACCTCGCAGGCCGGCCCGTCACAGGGTCCGGCCGCCGGCCGCCAGGCCCCCGCGCCCGCCGCCCCGCGCGGCGGCGGCTACGGCTACCCGCCGTCGGCCGCCCCCGGAGCACCCCCCATGCCCGCGGCCCCGCCGCCGTCGCCGTCCCACGGCGCGCGGCCCGGCGGACCGGCCGCCGTGTCCGGCAGACCGGCGGGTGCGGGCCCCGGCCCGATGCCCGGCGCGCAGACGCGGCGCTGGATCGAGATCAATGGCACACGCCATCAGATGTCCCGCCCGACGCTGGTGCTGGGCCGCAGCACCGAAGCAGACGTGCGGATCGACGACCCCGGCGTATCGCGCCGGCACTGTGAGATCCGGACCGGAACGCCCCCGACGATCCAGGATCTCGGGTCTACCAACGGCATCGTGGTAGACGGACAGCACACCACCCGCGCTACGCTCCGCGACGGCTCGCGGATCGTCGTGGGCAGCACGACCATCGTTTATCGGCAAGCCGAAGGGTGAAGCGGGGGCAATGTCAGAGCTGACCCTGACGGTCATGCGGCTAGGTTTCCTGGCTGTTCTGTGGCTGTTTGTGATTGTGGCCGTCCAGGTCATCCGCAGCGATCTGTTCGGTACGCGGGTCACGCAGCGCGGCTCACGCCGCACCGCGTCCGCCGACGCCAGACCGCAGCAGAGCGGACGCCAGCAACAGGCTGCGGCGCCGCCGCAGCAGCGCCAGCGCCGCGGCGCCCCCACAAAGCTGGTGGTGTCCGAAGGCACGCTCACCGGCACGACGGTGGCCCTCCAGGGGCAGACCGTCACGCTGGGGCGGGCGCACGATTCGACGATCGTGCTGGACGACGACTACGCGTCCAGCCGTCATGCCAGGATCTACCCGGACCGTGACGGCCAGTGGATCGTCGAGGATCTCGGGTCCACCAACGGCACGTATCTCGACCGGACCCGACTCACCACCCCGACCCCCATTCCGCTGGGCGCGCCGATCCGCATCGGCAAGACCGTCATCGAGCTGCGGAAGTAGTGCCACGTCATGATTGAGCGCGAGCGGAGCGAGCGAGCCGCGGCGGTCCCCACAACGGATCCCCGCAGGCTCCCGACCGGAGGGTGGGCACCGTGCGGATGTACCCGGAGCCGACGGGCGAGGTGCGCATGAGTCTGTCACTGCGCTTCGCCGCCGGATCGCACAAAGGCATGATCCGGGAAGGCAACGAGGACTCCGGTTACGCCGGCCCCCGCCTTCTCGCGATCGCCGACGGCATGGGGGGCCAGGCCGCCGGCGAGGTGGCCAGCTCCGAGGTCATCTCGACCCTGGTCACCCTGGACGACGACGTACCCGGCTCGGACATCCTCACCTCGCTCGGCACCGCCGTGCAGCGTGCCAACGACCAGCTGCGCATGATGGTCGAGGAGGACCCCCAGCTCGAGGGCATGGGCACCACGCTCACCGCCCTGCTGTGGACCGGTCAGCGCCTCGGGCTCGTGCACGTCGGCGACTCGCGGGCGTACCTCCTGCGCGACGGCGTGCTGACCCAGATCACGCAGGACCACACCTGGGTGCAGCGCCTCGTCGACGAGGGCCGCATCACCGAGGAGGAAGCCACCACCCACCCGCAGCGCTCCCTGCTGATGCGCGCGCTGGGCAGCGGCGACCACGTGGAGCCCGACCTGTCCATCCGTGAGGTCCGGGCCGGCGACCGCTACCTGATCTGCTCCGACGGCCTGTCCGGCGTCGTCTCCCACCAGACGATGGAGGAGACGCTCGCCAGCTACCACGGCCCGCAGGAGACCGTGCAGGAGCTGATCCAGCTCGCGCTGCGCGGCGGCGGACCCGACAACATCACCTGCATCGTCGCGGACGTCCTGGACGTCGACGGCAACGACACCCTGGCCGGGCAGCTCAACGACACCCCGGTCGTCGTCGGCGCGGTCGCCGAGAACCAGCTCCAGGCGAACGACGGCGGCGCCATGCAGACCCCCGCGGGCCGCGCGGCGGGCCTCGGCCGGCCCGTTCCGCCGCAGCAGCCCGCACCGGGCGGCGCCTTCGGCCCTCCCGGCAGCGGTGACAGCGGCGGCTACGGAGCGGCCCCCGACGGGGCCTTCGGTGCCTACAGCGACGAGGACTTCACCAAGCCGCGCTCCGGCCGGAAGTGGCTGAAGAGATCGTTCTACATCGTGCTCGCGCTCGCCGTGGTCGGCGGCGGTCTGTACGGCGGCTACCGCTGGACCCAGACCCAGTTCTACGTCGGCGCCAACAAGCAGCACGTCGCGCTCTACCGGGGCATCAGCCAGGACCTGGCCTGGGTCTCCCTCTCGAAGATCGAGAAGGACCACCCCGAGATCGAACTCAAGTACCTCCCGCCCTACCAGCAGAAGCAGGTCGAGGCGACCATCACCGAAGGCAGCCTCGCCGACGCGCGCGAGAAGGTCAGTGAGCTCGGCACCCAGGCGTCCGCGTGCAAGAAGGACGAGGAGCGCCGCAAGCTCGAGCGCGAGGCGCGCGAGCGGACGGAGCGCGAGAAGGCGGAGCGCGAGAAGGCGGAACGAGAGAACGACGCGCGTACGGGCGAGGGCGAGGCGGGCGGCACGACCGGTTCCGGCGCCACGACCCAGACCACCAAGACCCAGAAGATTCCGACGGCTACAGCTACGCCCACTCCTGGCCCCAGCCTCTCCGAGGAAGAGCAGAAGCTGGTCTCGCAGTGCGGTAAGCCGTAAAGCCGTAGGGGGCCTTACCACCATGAGCGTTGTCACCAACACGACCACCATCGGCGCGATCGAAGCGCCGAGCCGCCGCAACACCGAGCTGGCCATGCTCGCGTTCGCCGTCATCATCCCGGTCTTCGCGTACGCCAATGTCGGCCTCGCCAAGGACGGCAGCCTGCCCGCCGGCATGCTCGGCTACGGCATCGGGCTCAGCCTGCTCGCGGGCGTCGCGCACCTGATGGTGCGCAAGTTCGCGCCGTACGCCGACCCGTTGATGCTGCCGCTGGCGACCCTGCTCAACGGGCTGGGGCTGGTGCTGATCTGGCGGCTCGACCTGGAGCCGTCCATCACGACGGCCGCTGTGGGCGGTGCGATGGCACCCAAGCAGATGATGTGGTCAGCGGTCGGCGTGACCCTGTTCCTGTGCGTCCTGCTGTTTCTCAAGGACCACCGCGTCCTGCAGCGCTACACGTACATCTCGATGGTCGTCGCCCTCGTGCTGCTGATCCTGCCGATGTTCTTCCCGGGCGTGAACGGCGCGAAGATCTGGATCACCATTCCGGGCCTCGGATCGCTGCAGCCGGGCGAGTTCGCGAAGATCATCATCGCGATCTTCTTCGCCGGCTACCTGATGGTGAAGCGCGACGCGCTCGCCCTGGCCAGCCGCCGCTTCATGGGCATGTACCTGCCCCGCGGCCGCGACCTCGGCCCGATCCTCGCCATCTGGGCCCTCAGCCTCATGATCCTGATCTTCGAGACCGACCTGGGCACCTCGCTGCTCTTCTTCGGCCTCTTCGTGATCATGCTGTACGTCGCCACCGAGCGCACCAGCTGGGTCGTGTTCGGCCTCACCCTCAGCGCCGCCGGCGCCGTGGGCGTCGCCTCCTTCGCCAGCCACGTGCAGACCCGCGTGGACAACTGGCTCAACCCCCTCGCCCTCCAGAACGGCGGCGTCACCGAGACCGCCCAGGCCGTGTACGCCTTCGGCTCCGGCGGCCTCTTCGGCTCCGGCCTCGGCCAGGGCTACTCCCGCCTCATCGGCGGCATCGCCCCCAAGAGCGACTACATCCTCGCCACCGTCGGCGAGGAAATGGGCCTCACCGGCCTGATGGCGATCATCCTGCTGTACGGGCTCCTCATCGAGCGCGGCGTACGCACCGCCCTCGCCGCCCGCGACCCCTTCGGCAAGCTCCTCGCGATCGGCCTCTCCGGGGCCTTCGCCCTCCAGGTCTTCGTCGTCGCGGGCGGTGTCACCGGCGTCATCCCGCTGACCGGTATGACGATGCCGTTCCTCGCGCAGGGCGGCTCCTCCGTCATCGCCAACTGGGCACTCATCGCCATCCTGCTGCGCATCAGCGACACCGCGCGCAGGCCCGCGCCGGCCCCCGCCCCGTCCCCCGACGCCGAGATGACCCAGGTGGTCCGTCCGTGAACAAGCCCCTGCGCCGGGTCGCCGTCTTCTGCGGCCTGCTCGTCCTCGCCCTGCTCGTACGCGTCAACTGGATCCAGTACGTCAAGGCCGACGAACTCTCCAAGGACCCCAACAACCGCCGCGTCCTGATCGACCGCTACGCCCACAAGCGCGGCGACATCATCGTCGACGGCAAGGCCATCACCGGGTCCAAGGAGTCCACGAGCGGCGACTTCAAGTTCCAGCGGACGTACAAGGACGGCCCGATGTGGGCGCCGGTCACCGGCTTCACGTCGCAGCGGATGGGCTCCAACCAGATCGAGTCCATCGAGGACGACATCCTCACCGGCACCGACGACCGCCTGTTCTTCGACCGCACGCTCTCGCTGTTCACCGGCGACAAGAAGCAGGGCGGCCACGTCCTCACCACCCTGAACGGCGCCGCCCAGCGCGCCGCCTTCAAGGGCCTGGGCGCCCGCAAGGGCGCCGTCGCGGCGATCGACCCGCGGACCGGCGCGATCCTCGCCCTCGCCAGCACGCCCTCGTACGACCCCTCGAAGGTCGCCGGCAACACCGACGAGGACGTCAAGAACTGGCAGAAGTACGAGAAGGACCCGGACAAGCCGACGACGAACCGGGCCCTGCGCGAGACGTACCCGCCCGGCTCCACCTTCAAGGTCATCACCGCGGCCGCCGCCCTGGAACACGGCCTGTACGACGACATCGACGCGAAGACCGAATCCCCGCTGCCGTGGCGGCTGCCGCTGTCCACCAAGAACCTGGTGAACGACGGCGACCACCCCTGCAAGAACGCCAGCCTCCGGGTCGCCCTCCAGTGGTCGTGCAACACCGTCTTCGGCAAGATCGGCGCCGATCTCGACAACGAGAAGATGCTGGAGACGGCGGAGAAGTTCGGGTTCAACGAGCAGCAGTTCGTGCCCGTCCGCTCCAACGCGAGCGTCTTCTCCAAGGACATGGACAAGGCGCAGACGGCCCTCTCCTCCATCGGCCAGTTCAACACCGCCGCCACCCCGCTCCAGATGGCCATGGTGACCGCCGCCATCGCCAACGACGGCAAGCTGATGAAGCCGTACATGATCGACCGGCTCACCGACCCGAACCTCGACGTCCTGGAGAAGACGAGCCCCGAGGAGATGAGCACGCCGCTCTCCCCGGAGAACGCCCAGAAGCTCCAGGAAATGATGGAGACGGTCGTCTCGGACGGAACGGGCTCGAACGCCGAGATCCCCGACGTCACCGTCGGCGGCAAGACCGGCACCGCCCAGCACGGCGTCGACAACAGCGAGAAGCCCTACGCCTGGTTCATCTCGTACGCCAAGACCGACGAGGGCTCCCCGGTCGCGGTCGCCGTCGTCGTCGAGGACGACAACGCCAACCGTGAGGACATCTCCGGCGGCGGTCTCGCGGCCCCCATCGCGAAGGACGTGATGCAGGCGGTGCTCGACAGGCAGAAGTGACGCCGGTCACCCGAAGGCCGCGTACGCCCACGTCGCGGTGCCGGCCGGGTCTCGGCCGGCAGTCACGGGCGGACCTGTTACGGCCCGCCCGGTACCGTATGCGCGGACAGCACACCGCCGGACCACACACAGGTGCGGTCGGGACAGACGGAGAGGGCTGGATTAGCTATGGAAGAGCCGCGTCGCCTCGGCGGCCGGTACGAGCTGGGCTCGGTGCTCGGCCGTGGTGGCATGGCCGAGGTCTACATCGCGCACGACACCCGGCTCGGCCGCACCGTCGCCGTGAAGACGCTTCGGGTGGATCTCGCCCGCGACCCGTCCTTCCAGGCCCGGTTCCGCCGCGAGGCCCAGTCGGCGGCCTCGCTGAACCATCCGGCGATCGTCGCGGTCTACGACACCGGCGAGGACTACGTCGACAACGTGTCCATCCCGTACATCGTGATGGAGTACGTCGACGGGTCGACCCTGCGTGAGCTCCTGCACTCCGGCCGCAAGCTGCTGCCCGAGCGCACCCTGGAGATGACCGTGGGCATCCTCCAGGCGCTCGAGTACTCGCACCGCGCCCAGATCGTCCACCGCGACATCAAGCCGGCGAACGTCATGCTGACGCGCACCGGCCAGGTCAAGGTCATGGACTTCGGCATCGCCCGCGCCATGGGCGACTCCGGCATGACCATGACGCAGACCGCGGCGGTCATCGGCACCGCCCAGTACCTCTCCCCGGAGCAGGCCAAGGGCGAGCAGGTCGACGCGCGGTCCGACCTCTACTCCACCGGCTGCCTCCTCTACGAGCTGCTGACCGTACGGCCGCCCTTCATCGGCGACTCCCCGGTCGCGGTCGCCTACCAGCACGTACGGGAAGAACCGCAGCCGCCCAGCAATTTCGACCCCGAGATCACGCCCGAGATGGACGCCATCGTCCTGAAGGCACTGGTCAAGGACCCCGACTACCGCTACCAGTCCGCCGACGAGATGCGCGCCGACATCGAGGCCTGCCTCGACGGCCGGCCCGTCGCCGCCACCTCCGCCCTCGGCGCGGTCGGCTACGGCGGCTACGGCGACGACCAGCCCACCACGGCCCTGCGCTCGGCCGACGGCGGCGGCGCGCCGACGTCGATGCTGCCGCCGGTCAACCCGGACGACGGCGGCTTCGGCTACGACGACCGCGTGGACCGCCGCAGGCAGCAGAAGAAGAGCAACACCTCGACGATCCTGCTCGTCGTCGCGGGCGTCCTCGTCCTCGTCGGCGCGATCCTGATCGGCAGGGCGCTCTTCGACACCGAGTCGGACAAGGACCAGCGCACGGTGCCGCCCCTGGTCGGGCAGACGCTCGCCAAGGCGAAAGAACTCGGCACGAACTCCGACCTGACCGTCAAGGTCGGAGAACGCAAGGAGTGCGCCGACCAGCCCCAGGGGAAGATCTGCAGTCAGTCCCCGGACAGCGGCGAAGAGGTCGAGGAAGGCGCGGTCGTCACGGTCGTCGTCTCCACGGGCGCCCCGAAGGTCGAGGTCCCCGACGTGACCGAGCAGTCGAAGCAACGGGCCACGGAGAACCTGGAGGCCAAGGGCTTCGAGGTCGACATCAAGCAGGTCGAGTCCGAGAAGACGGTCGGCACGGTCGTCGACCAGGACCCCGAGGGCGGCACGAAGGCGGAGAAGGGCGAGACGATCACCCTCTCCATCGCCAAGTCCTCCAAGGCCGATGTCCCGCCCGTCGTGGGCCAGACCTTCGAGGCGGCCAGCAAGCAGCTCACCGACCTCGGCTTCCAGGTCGCCCGCGCCGAGGAGGAGTCGACCGAAGCCCCGGGCACGGTGATCAAGCAGGACCCCGTGGGCAACAGCCAGACCGACAAGGGCGGCACCGTCACCCTGACCGTCGCGAAGGCCGCGGCCCAGCCGGAGCAGGTCGCGGTACCGCCGGTGACCGGGCAGAAGCTGAAGGACGCCCGCAAGGCCATCGAGGACGCCGGACTCACCGTCGGCACGGTCAACGGCCCGCAGGACGACGACGCCATCGTCGTCCTCCCCCAGCCCGCGGTCGGCCAGCAGGTCCCCAAGGGCACGGCCGTCAACCTGACCACCGCCGGCGGCGGTGGTGGTGACGGCGGGGGAGACAACAACGGCGGCGGAGACAACGGCGGCAACGACGGCGGCGGCCTCTTCGGCGGCGCGTTCGGCCGCAACAGCGAAAGCGACTGACCCCGCCCCCGCTCTCACAAGGGCCGTGGACTTCCCCCGAAGTCCACGGCCCTTCGCCTTGCCCCGGAGCGCCACCGCACACAGCTGCGAATACCGTGCGCGTCTTCATATGTACGGACTCGTTGAACAGGGGCGCCATACAAAAGGGGCAGGGCCATGCTCAGCGAGAGCGTTCTTCTGGAGTCGAAGTCTTTGCACGCGACCGTCGTCGCTCGCACCGACGTACTGGACAGGGTCAAGGCCCTGTCACTGCTGCCGGACGGCATACACGTGACGACAGCGATGGTCGCCGCCTATTTCCAAGTCGGCGAGCGCGCCATCAATGCCCTCTACCAACGGCACCGCGCCGAACTGCAGGAGAACGGGGCTCGCACTCTCCGCAGCGCTGACCTGCTGGAATTCCTAAGCTGCAACCTGCAGCTTAGAAGGGTCCACGGCCGTGGACTGACGATCTACTCCCGCCGAGCCGTCCTCAACGTCGCCATGCTGCTCCGCGACAGCGAAGTCGCACGTCAGGTGCGTACGTACCTCCTCGACGCCGAATACATCGCACGCACACAGCCTGTGGACAACTTTGTCCCCACAGCCGCCGAGCCCCTCGACGACCGCATCGACCGACGCATCACCCACATCCTCGGCAAGTCCGTCGTCCCCATGTTCAACGCCCTCATCGAGTCCGCGGGCGAGCAGCGCCGGGAGCTCGTCTCGCTGCGCGACGACGTGCAGCGGATCGAGCGCAGGCTCGTCCAGCACGACGTACGGCTCGTGAGGCTGGAGCGTGTCCAGGGGCAGCGCGGGCTCGCCGGGGTGATGGCTTCCATCGACGGCATGAACTGGCGGGAGTTCGAGGAACACGTGGCCCGGCTGCTCCGCCGCGACGGCTGCACCGGCGTCGCGATCCACGGCGGCAGCGGCGACCGCGGGGCGGACATCACCGCGCGTACGGCCGACGGGCGCGCGGTCGTCGTGCAGTGCAAGCACTGGGCTCCGTACCGCTCCGTGTGGAGCGGTGAGATGCAGAAGTTCGTCGGCGCCAAGACCCTGCACCAGGCGGACGTGGCCGTGTACGCGGCGACCTGCCCGTTCTCACCGGAGTCGCTCGCCATCGCGGCAGAGGCCGGCGTCACCGCCGTACACCGCGGCCTGCTGGAGACCTGGAGCGCGGGCGCGCGACTGGAAGTCCTGCGCTAGCGGCACCTGCGCACGAAAGGGCCCGAAGTCGCAAGTCGAAGTTGCGGCTTCGGGCCCGGCTCGTGTGCGGGCAACGCTAGCCGAGTTCCGCCGGCGGCGTGCGGTGGCGGTCGACCTTCTCCGTGCGCTCCAGCTCGCCCCACACGATGTACCGGTGCTTCGACGTGTAGACCGGCGTGCAGGTCGTCAGCGTGATGTAGCGGCCCGGCTTCTTCTTGCCCGACTCCTTCGGGACCGGCTTCAGCACGTCCACGTTGAACTTCGAGGTCTCCGGGAGCTTCGCGTACACCTTGTAGACGTACCAGGTGTCCTTCGTCTCGAAGACGATCGCGTCGCCGTCCTTGAGCTTGTCGATGTTGTGGAACTTCGCGCCGTGACCGTCCCGGTGGGCCGCCAGCGAGAAGTTGCCCTGCTTGTCGGACGGCAGCGCCGACTTGACCGGGTCCGTGTAGTAACCGGCGACACCCCGGTTCAGGTCCTTGGCGTTGGTGCCCTTCCTGACCAGCACCTCGCCGTTCTTCATCGCCGGTACGTGCAGGAAGCCGATGCCGTTCCTGGTGTCGAGGGCCCCGGGGCCGCCCGCCCACCGGTCGCGCACCTGGTTGCTCTGCTTGTCCGCGTCGCGGTCGGCGAGCACGTTCGTCCACCACAGCGAGTAGACGACGAACAGGCCGAGGATCAGGCCCGCCGTGATCAGCAGCTCGCCGAAGAGGCTCACCGCTCCCGCGACACGTCCACGCTTCCTGCCCGTGCCCGCGGGCGCGGACACGGGCACGGGCGTGCCGGTCTGCTCGTCCTGCTCGGTCGTCCTGGCTGCCACCGCACCCGTCCCCGTCCTGAGTCTCTTCCGTCCGGCCGGCTCGTTCTCAGCCGACGAGCGCGTCGGGCTGCCCCTTGCTGCGCGGCCGTTCGTCGACCATCTTGCCCCACACGATCATTCGGTACGTACTCGTGAATTCCGGCGTGCACGTCGTCAGCGTGATGTACCTGCCGGGCCGCGTGAAGCCGGAACCCGGCGGCACCGGCCCGATCACGCTCACGTTGGAAGGTGAAGTCTGCGGCAGGATGCTGGCCATCTCGTACGTGTAGTACGTGTCCTGCGTCTCCACGACGATCGGATCGCCCGGTTCGAGCTGATTGATGTACCGGAACGGCTCGCCGTGCGTGTTCCGGTGCCCCGCCACCGCGAAGTTCCCCTGCTTGTCCGACGGCATCGCCGTCTTGAGCCTGCCCTCCGCGTAGTGGCCCACCATGCCGTTGTCGAGGACCCGCTTCTTGTCGATGCCCTCGGCGACCGGCACGACGACGTCCAGCTTGGGGATGTGCATGATCGCGAAACCCTGGCCCGGCTCGAACGCCCCGGGCTTGCGGCCGTTGGCCCAGCCCTCCTGGATCTTGTCCGCCTCCTTGCCGGCGAACAGGTCGGCACGGACGTTCGTCCACCACAGCTGGTACGTGACGAACAGCAGCATCAGCACGCCCAGCGAAATGAACATCTCCCCGAAGAACCGGCTGGCGACGACCGCCGGGCTGTCCTTCGCGGCGCGGGCGGCGCGCCTGGCCTCGACCCGGGAGAGCGGCGGCTTCGGACCGGCTTCCTGCGTCCCGGCCGCCTTCGCCCCGGTCTTCCCCACGGGGGTCCTGCCGCGGCTGCCCCTGCCCTTTGCGGCCCTGCGGCGCTCCGCACGGCCACCGGTGACCGGCGCCGGGGCGGACGGGGCGACCGGCTCGGGATCGGCCCCCGCTATTCGCCGGGTGTCGTCCGTCCGCAGGGCGACGGTCTCGTCGTCGTACGGAGAGAAGGGGGGAGCGGGCGTCGGTACGGGCGCGGCCCCGAGGGTGGCCCCGGAGACGGGGCCGGGGGCGGGCGCCGGCTCGGCGGCCGGTGCGGGGCGCTGCACGGCGTACCGGGCCTGCGGGCGGGCCGGGGGCCCGTAGGGCTCCTGAGGGTGCTGGAGGGGCCGCTGTGGCTGCTGTACGGCCCCCTGGGCGGTCTGCGCGGGGCCCGGCGGCATCGTCGTCGACCGGAACCAGGGCGAGGTCCCGTCGGGATCCGGGCCGGGGGCCGGTGTCGCGGCCGGGCGCTCCTGCCCCGGCAGCGGATCGTTCAGCGGATCCGCGAGCTGCTCCACCGCCGCCTCGAACGCGCCTGCCGCCCCGTACGCACCCTGCTCGTACGAGGCGGCCCCGCCGGCGTCGTGTCGTTCGGGGCGGAGCGCCGTCACGCGGCGGCCTTGCCCACCACCGGCGCGAGCCCGGCCGCCCGCTCGACCGCTCCCGGATACCCGCACCGCGCGAGCCAGTTGGCGAGCATCAGGTGCCCGTGTTCGGTCAGTACCGACTCGGGGTGGAACTGCACACCCTCGACCGGCAGGTCCCGGTGGCGCAGCCCCATGATGATCCCGTCGGCCGTCCGCGCGGTGACCTCCAGCTCGGCGGGCAGCGCCTGCGGCTCGGCCGCCAGCGAGTGGTAGCGCGTCGCCGTGAACGGCGAGGGCAGCCCGGTGAAGACCCCGGCGCCCGTGTGCGTCACGGGGGACGTCTTGCCGTGCAGCAGCTCCGGGGCCCGGCCGACGACACCGCCGTACGCCACCGCCATCGACTGCATGCCCAGGCAGACGCCGAAGACCGGCACGCCCGTCGTGGCGCAGTGGCGCACCATGTCGACGCAGACGCCCGCCTGTTCGGGGGTGCCCGGACCCGGCGACAGCAGTACGCCGTCGAAGCCGTCCTGGGCGTGGCTCAGCTCCACCTCGTCGTTGCGCAGCACCTCGCACTCGGCCCCGAGCTGGTAGAGGTACTGGACGAGGTTGAAGACGAAGCTGTCGTAATTGTCGACCACCAGGATCCGCGCGCTCACCTGCCCGAACCTCCGTCCCCGTCGACCGTCACATCGTTGAACGGAAGCAGCGGCTCCGCCCACGGGAAGACGTACTGGAACAATGCGTAGACGACCGCCAGGATCAGTACGAGCGAGATCAACGCCCGCACCCCTACGTTGCCCGGCAGATGCCGCCAGATCCAGCCGTACATGCTGTCCCTTCCGTTCGGTCGAAACCCAGAGTAAAGGGCAACGGCGGGGGCTCGTGGGTCAGCCGCTCAATGCGGGCGGCCGGCCCTCCTCCACGGGCCGGGTGGCGTCGAGATGGGCCCACACGACCAGCCGGTGGCTGCTGCCCCACTCGGGCTCGCACGTGGTCAGCGTCAGATAGCGTCCCGGGCCGTCGAAACCGGCCTTCTCGGGAACGTCGTCGATCACCCCGACGTCGCCCGGAACGGTCCGGTACGGCCTGTTCCCGACGCGGTACGTGAACCACGTCGTCCCGTCGGTCAGCACCACCGCGTCACCGGGCCGCAGCTTCGGGAAGTCCTTGAAGGGATCGCCGTGCGTACGGCGGTGGCCGGCGACGGAGAAGTTGCCCGTCCCGCCGAGCCGCGCCGTCCCCGCGTAATGGCCGAGCCCTTTCTTCAGGGTCCCGGCCCCGGTGCCCTCCAGGACGGGCCAGTCCCAGTCCCGGCCGAGGCGCGGCACGTACATCACCGCGAAGGGCCGGCCCGGCTCGTACGCCTCGGGTGCGGGCGGAGCCGGCGGGGCGGCACTCCGGACGGGGGCCCGCGCCCAGGTCTCCTGGAGGCTGTCGATCTGCCCCTCGCTCGCGTCGGCGGCCTCGACACCGGTCCAGAACATCACGTACGCGACGAACAGCACGACGAGGGCGCCGGCCGTGACGCACAGTTCGCTGAACGTCCTGACGATCAGCCGCACCGACAGCCGCCCCGACATCGGCTCCCCCGGTTACTCGACGGGCCTCGCGTAGTGGAGATCCACTGTGCCCGAGTAGCCGGGAAGAGTCATCGCCTCGTGCTCGTCGACTTTCCACCCGAGCCCGTACGCCTTCACGTACAGCTGATAGTTCTGCAGCGCCGTGGAGGCCGTGAGCGCCCGCTGGAGATCGTCGCGGTCGCCGATCGCGGTGACCTTGTACGGCGGCGAGTAGACGCGGCCCTGGAGAATCAGGGTGTTGCCGACGCAGCGCACCGCGCTGGTGGAGATCAGCCGCTGGTCCATGACCCTGATGCCCTTGGCGCCGCCCTGCCACAGCGCGTTGACGACCGCCTGGAGGTCCTGCTGGTGGATGACCAGGTCGTTGGGCTGCGGCTCGGGGTATCCGGGATTCGCCGTGGCGTCCGGCGGGGCGTCGTCGAGCGTGACGGTGAGCCCGGTTCCGGAGAGCTTCCTGGTGCCGGCGGACGCCTCCAGCGCCTTCAGCTTCGCGTCCTCGGCACTGGTGCTGCTGTCACCGCGCTGCGCGAGCGCGTCGACGTCGTCGCGCACGGCCGCCGTCCGGTCGCCCAGCTCCTTGTTCTTGTGACTGCGCTGGTCGATGAGGTCGGAGAGCTTCAGCAGCGAGGCGTCGGTACGGATGTTCGTGCCCTTGGCCGTGTTGAAGCTGGTCACGAAGATCAGCCCGGCGAGCGCGAAAACCCCGGCCGTCAGCAGCCTGACCGGCCGCAGGGCAGGGCGCCGGGCGGGTTCGGTGGCAGAGTCGGCAGAATTGCTCAACGTACCCTTATCTCCTTCGACGCCGCGGAAGCACTACGCTAACGGACGCCCGGGGGAGGCAGCGGCAGTGTTCCCGTACCGCTCCCGCACCGGGCGCCAGCCACAGTTCCCTGCGCGGTAACGCAGCGCATCGACAGGAGAGTCCCTCGTGCCGAAGTCACGTATCCGCAAGAAGTCAGACTTCACGCCGCCGCCGGCGCCTGCGAAGCAGGCGACGGCCATCAGGCTGACGAACCGCAACTGGGTGGCTCCGGTGATGCTGGCGCTCTTCCTCATCGGTCTCGCCTGGATCGTCGTCTTCTACGTGACCGAGGGCGACCTGCCGGTCCAGAGCCTGGACAACTGGAACATCGTCGTCGGATTCGGCTTCATCGCCGCCGGCTTCGGCGTCTCCACACAGTGGAAATGAGCGCGCCGCGCAACCTCTGACCAGAGGTTATCCACAGCGTTGTCCACACGGTGGGGAAAGGTCAGACGATCTGTGGATAACTCACAGGGTGTTGACGCCGGTGTGACTGCGTGAGCCTTCCGAGGCGCCAAGAAGTTACGGCCTGCCCCTTGTCCGGACTGGGAAAAACCCAGTTCAGCGACGAGGGGCACAGCTGTTCCCGCACGTTCCACCTGAATGCACAGCGTCCGGCGATCGCTGTGGACAACTTTCGCGCAATCGCCGCTACCGGCGCTCAGGTGAGCATCGCCGTACGCGCCACGACCAGCCCCGCGGTGACGAGCAGCACGATTCCACAGGTGCCGTACTGCACCAGCGCCCGGCGCTCGCGCGGGGCGTGGACCATGGCGACGGCGATCAGGGTGCCGGCGACCAGGCCGCCCACATGCGCCTGCCAGGCGATGCCGCTCAGGGCGAAGGTCAAGACCAGGTTCAGGCCCAGCAGGACCAGGATCGGCCGCATGTCCTGGTTCATGCGCCGCATGAGGACCACGGTCGCGCCGAAGAGTCCGTAGATCGCACCGGAGGCACCGAGCGACGGCTGGTTCGGGGCGGCCAGAAGATAGGTGAGCGCGCAGCCGGCCAGGCCGGACAGCAGGTAGAGCGCCAGGTAGCGGGCGCGGCCGAGCACGGCTTCGAGGGGGCCGCCGAGCCACCACAGGAGCAGCATGTTGAACCCGATGTGCCAGAACTCCTGATGCAGGAACATCGCCGTGACCAGGCGGTACCACTCGCCGTCGGCGACCCCGACGACCTGGAGGTCCCTGCTGATCGCGAGTCCGACGAGGTCGAGATCGTGGACGAGGCTCTCGCGCGCCAGCACCGCGACGAACAGCGCCGCGTTGATCGCCAGCAGGATCTTGGTGACCAGCCGCGGATCGGCGGCGACCGTGCCGCCCGTGATCGTGCGCGGCCGGCTCGCTGCCGGGGCGTGGCCCGTGCCCGAGCCTTCGCGGACGCAGTCGGGGCACTGGAAACCGACCGACGCGCTGATCATGCACTCCGGGCAGACCGGGCGTTCGCAGCGGGTGCAGCGGATGCCCGTCTCCCGGTCCGGATGCCGGTAGCAGTGATCCATCGGTCCGTCCCCAGATCCCTAGGTGTGGCTCTTGGCGGTGCGGTCCACCGCACCGCCCCGCCTCTCCAGTACGGACGGGCGGGGCGGTTTGGTTCCCGGCGGGCGGCTCGCGCGGAACACGGCGGTCTCAGCGGCTCTCCACGACGACCGACTCGATGACGACGTCGGTGACCGGACGAGCGGTGCGCGGGTTCGTCGGCGTGGCCACGATGGCGTCCACGGTCTTCTGGCTCGCCGGGTCCACGACCTCGCCGAAGATGGTGTGCTTGCCCGTCAGCCACATCGTCGGGGACACGGTGATGAAGAACTGCGAGCCGTTCGTGCCCGGCCCCGCGTTGGCCATGGCCAGCAGGTACGGCCGGTCGAAGGCGAGGTCGGGGTGGAACTCGTCCTTGAACTCGAAGCCGGGGCCGCCGGTGCCGTTGCCCAGCGGGTCCCCGCCCTGGATCATGAAGTCGCCGATGACGCGGTGGAAGACGGTGCCGTCGTACAGCCGGTCGGTGGTCTTCTGCCCCGTCTCGGGGTTCGTCCACTCCCGCTCACCCTGGGCGAGTTCCACGAAATTCCTGACCGTCTTCGGGGCGTGATTCGGCAGGAGCCGGATCTCGATGTCGCCCCGGCTGGTCTTCAGGGTGGCGTAAAGCTGCTCGGCCACGTTCTGCCTTCCATAAGTCTTCGCTGACGCTTCTTCCGATCCTCCCACGCCGCGTTTACGACGAGTAGCCGCCGAACCGCCACGCGGCAGCCCGAATCGTGGCATGGTCGTGCGCGAGGTCTTCTTGCACCGCCTTGCCCAGAGAGCCCCGAGATCGCCCCAGTCGCCGCCCATGACCCGGATGCCCGTCCGCACGTGCCGTGTTTGCCCGCGGCGGGCATGATTTCGAAATGGGTGGACAGGCGATATACCGAACCGCCACCAAGGAGGAGGATCCAGTGACCCGCATCGACAGCGTGCGCGCCGCATCCGAATCGGCGAAGGAGAGCGTGCTGCACGCCGCGGAAGTGGTGGCGCCCTACGCCGGTACGGCCAAGGAACAGGCCACGCAATATGCGCACGACGCCCGCGTACGGCTCGCGCCGAAGGTTTCCGCGGCCGCTCACCAGGCCCGTGTCCAGTACGGCGTTCATGTGGCGCCGCGCATAGAGCAGGCCCGTACCCACGTGCCCCCGAAGGTCGACGTGGCCGCCCACCGCGCCGCGGTACGCACCCGGCACGCCGCCCGGCAGGCCGCCGACTTCACCGTGCCCCGCGTCGAACACGCGATGGCGGTGGCTCAGCCCGTGGCCGAGCAGGCCGCCGCGCGCAGTGCGGCCGCCGTGGCCGCCCTGCGCGGACAGATCACCGCGAAGGAGATCCGCAAGCTCGTCAAGAAGCACGAGCGGCGGGCCAGGGCGGGCCGGGTGGCCAAGGGCGTCGCCGTGTTCGGCGTGCTGGCGGGCGGCGTCTTCGCGGCGTGGAAGTGGTGGGACAAGCAGGCGAACCCGGACTGGCTGGTCGAGCCCCCGGCCGCCACCGAGGTGCCCGACCGTGCGCCGCTGACCTCGGTCGACGGCAGCGGTCAGGTGCTTGACCCGGAGGTCGAGGCCAAGCAGGCCGAGGCGGAGGCCGAGGCCGCGGAGCGCGACCGGAAGACCGACTGACCTCAGCGCGCAGGCGTCAGCGGCACGGACGGCGGTACGGACGGGTGCCGGGAGACCTTAGGGTCGCCCGGCACCCGTCTTCGTGTCCGCGTTCTCTTTCGTAGGTGAGGACCGCGACGAAAGTGTGCGGCGGCGCCTTCGGCCCGCTGCCTAGAGTGCGGCCGTGGACGTGTCATCGAAGATCAGGGCCGGCCGGCAGTGGCTGGCCGGCCCGGAGCCCTGGCCGGCCCGCCGGATCGCCGGCGAGAGCGTGCTGGCGGCGGTACTGGCCCTGCTGGCGGCCGGCACCCAGGACCTGATGGGCAGTACGGGCCCGGTGCAGTGCGCCACCGCTCTCGCCGTCGCGGTGCTGTCGCTGCTGCGCCGCCGGCTGCCGGCGACGGTCCTGGTGGTCGCCGGCGGGGTGGCGGGGGAGCTGGCCGGATTCGGGCCGCTGCTCATCGTGGCGGGATGGTCCGCGGGCCGCCGGATCCCGGGGGCCGGCAGGGCGCTGGCGGCGTTCACCGCCTCGTGCGTACTGAACATCGTCATCGGCACGCTCTCCGAGCTGCCGCGTTTCTCCCCGCTGATGCTGATCATGTTCAGCACCCTCTACTTCCTCGCGACGACGGTCGTCCCCGGCCTGGCCAGCCGCTACTGGACCCAGCGCCGCACGCTGCTGCACGCCCTCCAGGAACACAACGCCCAACTGCTGCGCGAGCGCGCCATGGTGGCCGGGCAGGCGCGGCTGCGCGAACGGCAGCGGATCGCCCAGGACATGCACGACAGCCTGGGCCACCAGCTGGCGCTGATCTCCGTGCACACCGGCGCCCTGGAGGTCGACCCCGCTCTGACGGACCGCCAGCGCGAAGGCGTCGGCGTACTGCGCGACGCCTCGGTGGCCGCGATGCACGAGCTGCGCGAGGTCGTCGGCATCCTGCGCGACGGCGTCGAGCGGGACGACGCGACCGCCGTCCCGGGTCCGCCGCCCGTCGAGGACCCGCACCCGGCGGCGCGCGGGGCCGCCGGCGTGGACGGCCTGGTGGCGGCGGCGCGGGCGGCCGGGAACACCGTCGAGCTGCGGTGCACCGGCGGGCGGCGGCCCCTGGCGGCGGCCGCCGACCACGCGGCGTACAGGATCGTGCAGGAGGCGCTGACCAACGCGTACAAGCACGCGCCGGGTGCCCCGATCACCGTCGAGCTGCGGTACGAACCGGACTCGCTGGTCGTGGAGATCGCGAACGGCCCGGCTCCGGCGGACCCCGGCGACGTCGTCAGCGGCGGCCAGGGCCTGACAGGCCTGCGGGAACGGGCCCGGCTGGTCGGCGGCATGGTCCACGCGGGGCGCACCGACGAAGGGGGGTTCCGGGTCGCGGGCGTCCTGCCGTACGGCGCCGAGGGCCTGCCCCCGGGCACGGGCTCAGCGCCTTTGGTCGACGCGGAGGACGACTTCCGGCAGCAGTCCTGGGCGGTCCCGGTCGGCAACGGTGGTCCGGTCATGGACTGGACCGTTGTGCGGAGGGAGCTGGCGATGAGTGATGGGCGCGGAAGCAGGAGCAGCGGGGTCGTACTGGGCTGCGGCATCGCGGTGGCGGCCCTGGTGCTGCTGGTGGTCGCGGGCGGGTTCGCCCTGTTCTTCCTGGCGGGATCGGCGGAGCGGGGCATGATCGAGCCGAGCGACTACGAGGCGGTGAAGGTCGGCACGTCGGAGAAGAAGGTCCGCGACAGCCTCCCGGACGGCGACTCGTTCATGACCGAGGGCCTCGAGGAAGGCGGTCCGGAGCGGCCCGAGGGGTCCACATGCCTGGTCCTGGCGTCGTCGGAGACCGGGAGCCTGTCGGCGGAGCCGGTGTTCCGCTTCTGCTTCCGGGACGGCAAGCTGATCGAGAAGAAGTCGTACGACGTCGTGCTCTAGGTGAGCGGCAGCGGGGGAGCAAGCGTGACGGGTGCGCACATCAGGGTCGTGATCGCGGACGACGAGCCCCTCATCCGGGCGGGCATCCGCATGATCCTCACCTCGGACCGGACCGTCGAGGTCGTGGCCGAGGCGGCGAACGGCCGCGAGGCGGTGGAGCTGGCGCGCGTCCACGCGCCGGACGTCGTACTGCTCGACCTCCAGATGCCCGTGATGGACGGGCTCACCGCACTCGCGGAGCTGGGCCGGGCGGCGCCGGCGGCGCGCGTCATCGTCCTGACGACGTTCGGCGAGCGGGAGAACGTCCTGCGGGCCCTGGAGAGCGGCGGCGCGGGTTTCCTGCTCAAGGACACCGCGCCGGCCGAGCTGATCGGGGCGGTACGGGCAGCCGCGGCCGGTGACGCCTACCTGTCGCCGGGGGCGACCCGGCACGTGGTGGAGCAGCTCGCCTCGGGCCGGGCTCCCGCCCGCGCCGAGGAGGCGCGGCGGCTGGTCAGCGCCCTCAGCGAGCGGGAACGCGACGTCCTCGCGCTGCTCGGCGAGGGCCTGTCGAACGCGGACGCGGGCCGGCGGCTGCACATGAGCGAGGCCACCGTGAAGACGTACGTCAGCCGGATCCTGGCGAAGCTCGGCTGCGAGAACCGGGTGCAGGCGGCGCTGCTCGCCCGCGACGCCGCTCTGTGACCGGTCGGCAGGCGACCGGAGAAGCGAAAGAATGCCCCTCTGACCTGTGGAAACAGGCCGGACGGGCATCTGCTTGTGGAGCCTAGGAGATTCGAACCCGAAACGGACAACACTCCGACCTGCGACTTTACCAAATTTTTGCGAGAGAATCGGACTTTCCCACCCGTTTCCGTCCTGCTCCATCCTGCTCGATCCCGCTGCCCCGACCCGATGCGCCCACTGGTGGGCACAGCACCACAAATCGTTGCGCAAGCAACGCTTAACTACCGTTAGGCCCCTCAAATAGCATCTGCTGGCACCGGAGCTTTCCATTTGCGCAAACCGTGGGTCAGTGAGTCGGAGAGCGCAGTCGGGTAGCTCGCATGGGTCAAACCGAACGCACCAGGCGGGGGCATGGCGGTTGGCTGCTGCTCACTCAGAGCAGGATCATGCGTAGTCATGTGATGGCGGGCCTCCAGTCGCCACTCCCTCCTTCGACGCCCTGTTTTCAGTACTGCTGCACTGCTACCTCTCAAGGGTTCACGGTTTGGGGCCGTCCTGCGGTCGTCACCGCCGAAGGGGCCGGGACCAGGCAGGGTCCAGCTAAGAAAGCGCTGTCATGGCGCTCACCGACTCGGGACTATCGCGACCCGGGCGCCGCGTCCCGGCGCGGTGTCCAGCTGGGCAAGCACCGCGGGCACGGCGATCGACGGGAGCAGATGGTCGAGGAGCGAACCGATGTGATACTCCAGGTCTGCGCCGCTGGGCACCTCGTCCAGAACGAGGGACATGCCTGTCCATGCACTCATCACGACCCGGCCCGTCTGAACCGGATCCAGATGGGGAAGCGTCTCTCCACGGCGCTTCGCTTCTTCGAGAACGTCCGTGAGCACAACGATCCACTCGGGCCACGCGGTGCCGAGCAGCCGACGCGCGGCGTTATCCACCGCGAGCCGCAGCGCCGCCGCCTGCACTGGCTCCCGCGGCAGGCGGTAGGCGAGCGCCATGGCGATGTCGACCAGCTCCTGCAGCTTGAGCGTCTGCGGCACCACGCCGTCCGTGGTTACGGCCGCGTCGAGCACGCTTCGGGCCAGCGCCTCTTTGGAGCTGAAGTGAAAGTACGCGGCTCCCTTGGTGAGGCCCGCGCGCTTCGTGATCTCGCCCATGCTGGCACCTTCGTACCCGCACTCGAGGAACACGGAAGCAGCCGCGTCCAACAGCTGCTGCCTAGTTCGAGCACCCCGGGTTTGAGACGCCATGTCAACCTCTTAACCTGGGTGATCTTGAGCAATCGAACGCTGGATACGTATTTTACTGGTCGTGGGGTGGAGCGGACCTACTCCTCCGCACAGCCGACATAGGGGGACCATTGCTCAATTCGCCGGCCAGTACGCACGACGGCGCAGCGGAGCCGAAGCAGGCTGGACGAGACGTTCAGTGGACGACAGACATCTCCTGGGACCACCTTCACCTGACCAGAGCCGAGTCCGTACGACTCACCGCGTGGGCACAGCTCAGTCCGGTGGAGTTCCTGTTCAGAGCACGCTGGCCCGTGCCGCTCAGTGGGTCCGGTGGTGGCCGGGGACCGGACCCGATGCTGATCGCCCAGACCCACCGCCAGGCCGGTCTGTTGATCGCGCACGCTGCTCTGGGGGTTCCCCAAGCCAACGAGACTCTGCTAGAGAACTTGAACTTCACGGTCGCGCCGGGCGCCGCCCTCTTCTCCGACAGACCGGCCTTCCTGGTGGTCAGGGCGCGCTGCACGAAAGCGCGACGGCGCGGACGCTCACTCACCGATCTGCACATCGAGTTGGAAATCAGGCACAGAGAGAACCTCGTCGCCCGGGTCGACTGCGACTTCTCCTGCATCTCGCGCGCGGTCTACGAACGGCTGCGAGGAGAGAAACTCCATGTCGCCTGGGACGAGGCCGCCATACCGGAGCCACTGGCCCCCCAGTCGGTGGGGCGCGTCGACTCCAACGACGTGGTCCTCGGCCCGGCCGGAAAGCCGGGTACTTGGAGATTGCGGAATGTGACCGACAACCGCTCGCTGTTCGACCACCGTGTCGACCACGTGCCGGGGCTGGTACTCGCCGAAGCAGCGAACCAGGCCGCGATCGCACTCGTGGGCACCTCATTCCGGCCGGACACTGTCACCAACTCCTTCCTTCGCTATGTGGAGTTCGACTCGCCATGCTGGATCGAGGCCACCTTCCTGCCCTCCGACCGGATCAACACCACCGCGGTGGAGGTGGTAGGGAGGCAGAACGAGGCCGTGACCTTCCGGAGCACCCTCACTGGAGCAAAGCCGATCCGGTAGGCCGCGGAAAGGCGTGGGACCGGCTGTCGGTGCCCGGTCTCACGCCTGCTCACTCGTTGCTGAAGCCACCGTCGACCGGCACGACAGCGCCGGTGAGAAACGGAGAACGATCACTGCAGAGCCACGCGGCCGCTTGCGCGATCTCTTCGGGCTCCGCGATGCGCCGCTGGGGAGTCATCCCCACCACGGCATTCTCCAGGCCTGGATTCCGGGCGAACCAGTCTTCGGTAATCTCGCTGCGCGTCGCCCCCGGCGCCACCGCGTTGACCCTGATCCGCTGCCTCGCGTACTCTGCAGCCGCAGCTCTGGTCAGGCCGACGACAGCGTGCTTCGCGGCCACGTACGGTGCGGCCGCGGGAATCGCCAACAGGCCGCCGACACTCGTGGTGTTGACGATGGCTCCGCCGTCCCCTGCGAGCATCGCGGTGATCTCGTGACGCATGCAGTTCCAGACGCCCCGTACGTTCGTGTCCATCACAGAGTCGTAGACGTCGTCCCCCAAAAGGTGAAACGGGGTCTGATCGCCTCCGACTCCGGCATTGTTGAACGCTGCGTCCAGCCGTCCGTACCGATCGACCGCGTGGCGCACCGCGCGTCCGGCTTCCTCGCAGCGTGTCACGTCGGCCACGATGCAGGAGGCTTCTTGGCCCTTGTCGCGCAGCTCCTGAACGAGCGTCTCCAGCCTGTGTTTTCTCCTGGCTGTGAGGACGACGATCGCTCCTTCGTGCGCGAAGACCCGTGCCGCGGCGGCGCCTATGCCGCTGCTGGCTCCAGTGATGAGGGCAACTCTTCCGTTCAGAAGGCCCTTGAAATCGTTCATCCGTCCGAGTCTTCCATAAGGGCTGTGCGCAGTGATCACTCCCAAGCCCATCCACCTGGCCTGGTCGCCCGTCGGGCTGCTCGGGCGGACCTTGGGCGAGACGAATCCTCGGTCGTGGGGCCCTTGGCCGGCGGTTGCTGATCGCGTTTTTCAGGCTCCAGGCGCACGACCCGCTCCCTGTGCTCCTTGGAGTACTGATTCGGCATGACGGCTCGTTCCTTCCGTGGAAAGAAGGCTCGTCTCCTACGGGGTTCGGTCAGGCACTGCGGGGGCGGCCACGCTGAGGTAATTCCTGTCCCTGCCAACAGCTCGAAGAGAGAGTCACGATGCCGTGCGCGACGGAGCTCAGGGTCATGTGCCGGTGCCAGCCACCGAAGGTACGGCCCTCAAAGTCCATGGCGCCTACCCGGTTACTCACATCGGAGAAGTCACGGTCGACCCGTGCGGTGAGCCGCCCCAGTCGCAGGAGGAGGGCGGGTGGTACCTCAGTCAGGTTGGAGAGCCACAGTTCCCGAGGCTGCCGTGTGCTGCCCGACCACACTCCGGCCAGCTGCAGCAGCGGCTCGCCCCCGCGAGCCGCCACGGATTCCGATCGCGCTGAAGGAGCCGACATGTGAGGCAGGGCGACTTTGGTTCCAGTGACGAGGGCGGACTGGGTGACAGAACTGCTCGGGTCCACCCAGCCAACCTCGCGAGAGGCCCGCTTCACACCCTCGACCAACTTCCGCGCCGAGACGGGCCGCTCGCTTTGGCGCGAAAACAACACATCGCGCGGCATCAACGGGGTCGACCCGTCGATCTTGATGACGAATGGAAGATCTGCACGCACGAAGCCGCGTACGAAAGCGGCCGCGTCGTACTCACAGGCGTCCACCACGACCGGTCGGCACTGCAGTCCCCATCCGTCGGCGACTTCGAGTGCGGCCTCGAGCGCACACGGGCTTCGCCGACTCGTGCCCATCTCGTCCGGTATCTCGCCCCGCCTTCGCCACACCTCGTCCTCTACCCAGCTCTCGGGGAGTTCCAGGCGCCAGTTGATCGGCGCGCTCCGCTGCTCGTTGGCCAGCCAGACGCTGTACGACCGCTGATTATTGGCCACCTTGCCGAGCTGGGGGACAAACGACTCCTGCACGCCGACGGTGTGATTGCCGGTCTTGAGCACGACCATCGGCCGCACCACCCAGGCCTGCGGCACCAGAACCCTGTCGATGTGAGAGGCCAGAGCCCTGCGCACCGGCCCCCAGTCCCAGGAGGACTTGCTGATGAAGTGTTGGAGGCGCTGTTCGGCAGCACTTCCGCCCACCAGGGACGCGATGGAGCGCATGGACTTGCGCCCCGGTACGGACAGTAGCCCCGAGACGTACCACTCGCCTCGCTCCCGTTGATCGCGACGCGGTAGCGAGATCAGCATGCGTCTGGAGAACTCCGAAGCTGAGTCTCCGGCGACGTCTCGCCGGGCATCACTCCTCAACCCATTGAACCTGGACACGTCCTGCCCCCTGCTTCAACACAGCAGTCCGATCACTTTCTGTGATCGCAACAGCCCCCCGTTTAGCCTTAGTAGCAGTGAGTAGTTGAACATGTGGTCAGCATTTTGCGCCACCAAGATCGACGTTAGCATCGTCACACCTTGCGCGGGCGACGGTCAGCGGGGCGTCAGATGGATGGAATGTCCCCGCATAAGCCGTGGAAGTAGCCAGGTTGGGCCTAGCGGAGCGGACATTGGCGAGATGCGCCTCACCTCCCAGCCCGAGCGCGATCAATGACCGAGCAGAAAAACCTAACGAGCGTTTAATTAGCGCGGACACCTAGTCACGGCTTAGCGACACGTTGTAGCGACACCGGCAAGCGTTATTGACTCTGCACTACTGTGCGCGACCTATACCTTCCTGAGGTCGACACCCGATGATCGGGCGGCTGGTGGGCCGCAACCCGACGGAGCCAGGCTGACTGGCGGCAGTCGCGGCGCGGGAGGGAGAGGGCCCAAGACGTGGCAGCAGAACGTGAAGGACCAGGATGGTGGGGCGCGGCAGGGCGTGACCAGCTTCCCGATGCCCGAAGGCTGCGCCTCACGTGACAAATCCCCTGTCAGGAAGCCGCGTATCCACCGTCGACCGGGTAGTAGCTTCCATACGAGAACGACGCGCGGTCGGAGAGCAGGAAGGCGGTCAGTTCCGCTACTTCCTCCGTGGTGCCGAACCGGCCCGCAGGGTGCAGCGTCGCAAAGTAATCCTTGGTCTCGTCGTCGAAGTCCACTAGGAACTGCGTCTCGACAAAACCGGGGCCTACCGCGTTGACACGCACGCCCAGCGGGGCGTATTCGAGTGCGGACGTCTTGGTCAGTCCGATCAGTCCGTGTTTGGCGGCGGTGTACGCGGGTGAGCCGGCCAGAGGCTTCACGCTCAGGATCGAGCCCATGTTGACGACGGCGCCGCCGCCCGAGGCCACGATCGCCGGGAGCTCGTGGTGGAGGCTGTTGAAGACACCGATGAGGTTGGTCTCGATCACCCGCTGGAACGCCTCGGGTGGAAACTCACCAGTGATGCCCTTGGGGCCGGGGATTGCGGCGTTGTTGACCGCCAGATGCAGCCCGCCGAAAGTGTCGACAGCGGCGCGTACGGACGCGGCGACGGCGTCCGGATCGGTGACATCGGCGACGACGGCCAGGGCCCGGCCGCCGCGCTCCTCGATCTCGGAGGCGACCTTCTCGATCTTGGCGTTGTCCCGGCCGGTGACGACGATGTCAGCGCCAGCCCCGGCCAGGCGGTGGGCGACGGCCCGGCCGATGCCGGAGCCACCTCCGGTGATCAGGGCCGTCTTGCCGATGAATTCGTGAGCGCCTGTCGGCGCGGCCTGGTACTTGAACGTGTCAGACATGGAGAGTTTCCTTCTTTCGAGGATCGGTTGCGCAAAGGGCCGGAGAGCGCCGGGCAGCAAGCAGGGCGCGTACGGCCGTCGTGGGACGCAGCACTGCGGTCGGCGGCGCGAGGAGCTGCTGCACGTCCATCAGCACGCGATTGACCGGCGCGGAGACATGGCTGGCCAGCAGGACTCGGGCGGTGTACCAATTCCGGAATGTCGTGCCGCGTGGCCTGGGGCCGGTGGTCTCGGGGTGGGCGAAGTCGCCCCCGATTGCCATCTGCCAGGGCGCGTCGATGACTTTGGCGGCGGCGGCGTAGTAGGTGCGTGCCATGGCGGAGCCCGTGCCGCGTGCCGTGTCCAGGGCGCGGCCCAGCGCCACGGCCTCAAGGGCTCCGACCGTCATGCCCTGCCCGTACAGCGGGTTGAAGCTGCACAGCGCGTCTCCGACGGCCACGAAGCCGGACGGCAGGTGGCGCAGCCGTTCGAAGCGGCGGCGGCGGGCGGCGGGGAAGGTGAACTTCTTCGCCTCGCCGTCGTCGACCGGTTCGGCCCGGGAGACGATGTCGCGTACTGCCTGGCTGGGCAGGCCGGCGGCGAACTCGGAGAAGCCCGCCGGATCGGTGGGAGCGTGTGCGCGGTGCCAGCCGCCGAGCGTGACCATCCAGCGGTCACCCTCGACAGCGAACACGGCGGCGGCTCGCTTGTCGCCGTTCGCGCCCGCCATCAAGTGCAACAGGCCGCCGTCGGCGAGCCGTTCGCCGGGCTTCCGGTGGAAGAGCCGAGTGGTGTAGCCGACGTCGACCTTCACGGCGTCGGTCTCGGGGGCCGGGCAGCCGAGTGCGCGCAGCCAGTTGTCGACGCCTGCGCCGCCGCGTCCCGAGGCGTTGACGACGAGGTCGGCGGGGAGTGTCCCGCCGACCTCCAGTTCCACTCCCGTGACCCGGCCGGCGGTACCGGTGAGTCCGCACACCGCGGTACGGTCGCGGATCTCCACCGTGGGCAGGGCGGCGACCCGGGCGCGCACGGTGTACTCCAGCAGAGCCCGGGTGAGGCTGAGGCCCTGGTCTCCGCTGCGGAAGCGCTGCCGCAGCGCGCCCATCTGGTGCATCAGGAGATCGAGTCCGGGGTCGAAGGGCACCGCGCCTCCGGCGAGCAGTTCACCGTCGATCCTGGGGAAGAGCTCCCCCAGCTTCCGCTTGCCGCCGAGCAGCAGCGCGTGCCCGTGCTCCGCATGTGGCACGCCACGGCGCGAGCGCGGGGCGTCGGGGAGCCTGTCCCGGTCCAGCACCGTCACTGTGGAGAAGTGCTCGGTGAGGACGCGGGCCGCCATGAGCCCGCTCATCGATCCCCCGATGACCACGGCATGTCTGCCGACCACGGCCATGTTTCCTTCCTTTTCGTCGGTACCGGTCCTTGAGTCAGCTAGCTCTGGGTCAGTGGCTGAGGCGAACGATCATCTTTCCGGTGTTGTCGCCCCGGAAGAGCCCGAGGAAGGCATCGGTACCGTTCTCGATGCCTTCGACGATCGTTTCGCGCCAGGTGAGTTCGCCAGAGAGAACCCGGGCCGAGACCTCCTCAATGAAGCGCGGCTGAAGTGCCTCGAAATCGGTCACGAGCATGCCGCGCAGGCTGAGCCGCTTACCGATGGCCTGCGCGAGATTGCGCGGACCCGGCGGCGGCTCGATGTCGTTGTACTGGGCGATGGCGCCGCACATCGCGACGCGGCCGTGCTCATTGAGCGAGGCGATCGCCGCTTCGAGATGGTCGCCACCGACCGTGTCGAAGTAGACGTCGATACCGTCGGGGGCGGCCTTGACGAGCTGCTCGGCGACGGGCGCGGTGCGGTAGTTGAACGCGTCGTCGAAGCCGAACTGCTCAATGAGCGCCTTGACCTTCTCGTCGGTGCCCGCCGATCCGATGACCCGTGCGGCGCCGCTGAGCCTGGCGAGCTGGCCGGCCTGGCTGCCGACAGCCCCCGCGGCGCCGGAGACGAAGACGACATCGCCCCTTTTGAAGGAGGCGACTTCGTAGAGCCCGGCGTACGCGGACAGGCCGGTCATACCGAGGACGCTGAGATACGCCGTGAGCGGCACCCCTTCCACGCCCACCTTGGTGGCTTCGGCGGCGGCGACGTCCGCGTACTCCCGCCAGCCGGCGAAGTGCAGGACATAATCACCGGCTTCGAAGCCGGGGACGTTCGCCGCGACGACCTCGCCGACGGCGTGGCCGCCGAGCACCTCGTTCAGCTCGTACGGCGGGAAGTAGGCATAGCCGGGGGTGGTGCCCATCCGGCCGCGCATGTACGGGTCGACGGAGAAGTACAGGTTGCGGACCAGGATGCGGCCTTCGCCGGGTGCGCGGACGGCAGCCTCGCGCAGTGCGAAGTCCTCCGGTTTCGGCTCGCCCTCGGGGCGGGCCACCAGGTGCCATTCACGGCTGACGGCGGGCAGTGCGCTCATGTCGCTGCTTCCTCTCTCTGACTTCATCTGTCTCTGCTGCGTTCTTGTCCGGGGACCGGGCTCAGCGCTCGTCGGCCGGGTCGATCCCGTGGGGCAGGTTCAGCAGCCGGTCGAAGACTCGGTACTTCACCGGCAGGGCGTTCAGCGTCCGCATCCGGGCGCGGCGCAGCGCTGTCTGCCAGGGCGTGCTCATCGCCAGCGAGGACTCCTGGCGGCGCTGGAAGCCGGTCACGAAATCCTTGTGCTTGCGGCGCTCCGCGATGAATCCGGCGAAAACGTCGGCCCGTACGACACCGTCGCGCTCGCCGCCGGCCAGGGCGGCGGCGATCAGCGGGGTCAGACCGACCACGTCCTGGAAGGCGAGATTGACACCCTGTCCGAGGGTCGGTGTGCAGGTGTGGGACGCGTCTCCGACGAGGACCAGTCCGTCGCGCGCCCACTGGTCCACCTGGGCATTGAAAACCTCCAGGAAGCTGGTGTCGTCCCAGGAGCGCAAGTGCCCTTCGATCAGCGGGGCCAGCCGGGGGTCGATGGAGGCGACCCGCTCACGGAAGCTGTCGAAGCCCGCCTTGCGCAGAGTGCCCAGGCCCTTCTTGGGGAGGTTGTGGCTGACCCGCAGGGCGTCCGGATACGTCGGCAGTACGGCGAGGTGCCGGTCGCGGTCGACTACGAGCTCCGATTCGAGGGCCCAACCGTCGGGCCGGGGCAGCCTGAAGGACAGCAGATCCCGCTCGGCCTGGACGATCTCCGGGTCCAGTCCTGCCGCCTTGCGTACCTTGGAGAAGCGACCGTCGGCGCCCACGACAAGGCGAGCCCGTACCTCGACCGCGGTACCGTCGCCCTGCTTGAGCACCGCACCACGTACCGCCCCGTCCTTCTCCAGCAGCCCGGTGAATCGGGTTCCTGCGGCGAAGGTGTGGTTCGGCAGCCCGGCTGCTCCCTCGTGGAAGGCACGGATCAGCGGGGGCTGCGGGAACTCGATCGGCAGTGTGCCGATGGAGAAGCGGTTGTAGTCGACATGGAAGATCCGGCGACCTTCCAGCCACATGGTGACGCCGGAGCTTTCCAGATAGCCATGGCGTTCCAGCGCGTCACCGAATCCAAGCCTGCGCAGAGCGATCACCGAAGGCGCGGCGAGGCTTTCCCCTCGGAAGTCCCGTTCGAAGTCCGGCTGCTTCTCCACGACCAGGACATCGATTCCCCGGCGGGCGAGCAGGCAGCCCAACAGTGCGCCGGCCGGGCCGCTGCCCACGACCAGCACATCGGTTTCGTTCGGTATTCCCACGTCAACTCCGGTGTTTTCAGAATGAGATGTAAAGAGGGCTTCAGCCGTACACGGTCCGGACGAGACGCATCAGGATTTCCATCGTGCGGGGAGTGCGTTGGAAGGACAGCGGCTGGAGGAAGGGCCGTATCCGCTGCCGTGTCACGGACTGGGTGCGGGAGAACTCCAGCAGCCCCTCCGGTCCGTGCACCCGGCCGAATCCGGAGGCGCCGGTGCCGCCGAAAGGCAGCCCGGGCACGCCGGCGAAGGCCAGTACCGAGTTCACCGACACCATTCCGGTACGCAGCCGCCGGGCGATCTCGGGCCCTCGCCTACGCGAATAGACCGCGGCTCCGAGCCCGTAGGCGCAGGCGTTGGCCTTCTCGATCGCCTCGCCCATGGAGGCGACCCGGTTGATCACGATGACCGGGCCGAAGGTCTCCTGGGTGAGCGCGGCCGAGTTCTCGGGCACATCGGTGAGTACCACCGGATCGACATAGGGGGCGCGTACCGAATGGGGGCCGCCGAGCAGCGCGCTGCCGCCCTGGGCGAGCGCGTCACGAATGTGTTCGGCGACGGTGTCGGGCTGCTCCGGAGTGGTCATCGGCCCGATGTCCGCGTCACGCGACGCTCCGGCCCGTATGTCCTTCGCGTACTCGACGACGAGCTCGGTGAACCGCTCGGCGACGGCCCGGTGCACGTAGACCCGCTCCACGCCGACACAGGTCTGCCCGGCATTGGACAGGCCACCCCATACCGTGGCGTCCGCCGCCGCTTCCAGGTCCGCGTCCTGGTCGACGATCACGGCGTCCTTGCCGCCGCATTCGAGCAGCACCGGTGTGAGGCTTTCGGCGCACGCCGCCATGACGCGCTTCCCGGTGGCGGTCGAGCCGGTGAAGGCGACCTTGTCCACCCCGGAGCGGCACAGTGCGCCGCCGGTCTCCCCGAAGCCGAGGACGACGTCGAGGACCCGGTGCCCGGGTACGGCCTCGGCGAACGTGTGGGCGAGCCACCGTCCGGTCCCGGGGGCGTGCTCGCTGGGTTTGAACACCACGGCGTTGCCCGCTGCCAGGGCGTGGGCGATCGGCCCGATCGGAATGAACACTGGGTAGTTCCACGGCCCGATCACCCCGACCACCCCGAGCGGATGGTGGTCGACGGTGGCGCTGTGGTTGAACATCAGCAACCCGGGGCTGACCCGGCGGCGCCGCAGCACCTTCTCCGCGTGGGCCGCCGCCCAGCGCAGATGGTCCACCATCAAAATCACTTCGAGCTGCGCGTCGGCCCTGGTCTTGCCCGTCTCGGCCGAGATCAGCTCGATCAGTTCGTCCGCGCGCCGCAGCAGCAGCCGCCGCCAGGTGTCCAGGTGCTTTCGGCGGGCGGCGAAGCCGATCCCCGACCAGCGGTGCGCGGCCTCACGGGCGCCATCGACGGCGGCGGTCACCTCGGCGGCGGAGTGGACCGGATAGCGGCCCAGCTCGCGCCCGTCACGCGGGTCGCGAGAGACGATCTCCCGCGCGGCGTCCACTGTGGTCATGCCACCACTCCCGTGCCGGACGCCACAGAGGCGGAGGCGGCAGCGGTGGCCCCGGGCCGCGCGTCGCGCGGGTGCAGCTTCACCCAGACGTCGCTCATCGGGCGCAGGGAGATCGAGGTGTCTCCGTAGCGTATGAAGTTGCCGGGCAACACACTCAGCCGGAAGCGCTGGCTGATCATCGCGACGGCGATCCGCAGCTCCAGCAGCGCCATGTAGTTCCCGATACACATCCGGGCACCCGCGCCGAAGGGGAAGTAGGTCATCCTCGGTCGCTGCTTGACCAGGTGGGGATCGAACCGGTGCGGGTCGAATGCCTCCGGGTTGTCCCAGTAGCGCGGATTGCGGTGGGAGACGAGGGGCGAGAGCAGGACCGAGGACTTGGCCGGGATGTGGTAGCCGCCGAGTTCGTCGTCGCCCACGGCGTCGCGCGGATAGACCCAGATCGGCGGGTAGAGGCGCAGGGACTCGTCGATGACCTGCTTGGTGTACTGAAGACCCTCCACGTCCTCGGGGCCGGGTACCCGTCCGCCCAGGACGCGGGCGATCTCATTGTCCATCTCGTCCTGGACGGAAGGGTTGTTGGCGACGGAGAGCAGCGTCCACAGCAGCGCCACGGCGGTCGTCTCGTGCCCGGCGAGATAGATGGTCAGCATTTCGTCGCGGATCTCTTCGTCGCTCCACCGCTCACCGGTGACCGGGTCGGTGGCGGCTTCGATCAGCTCCATCAGGCGGCCTTCGCCGGTCTCCGCGTGCCGCTCCCTGATCTCTTCGACCAGCCGGCCGAAGATCCTGCGGTCGCGGGCTATGGAGCGGTTGCGTTTCGTCGGCAGCCAGGACGGCAGCATCTCGGTGACCGAACCGTGCTTGAACATCACCTCGACGACGTTGTCCACGACGTCCTTGAGCACGGGGGCCGCGGGCTTGATGTCGAAGCCGAACAGCGAGCGGCTCAGCGTGACCAGGGTCAACTTCAGCGTCTCGGTGATCAGGTCGACGGGCTCGCCCCGGTGCGCACGCTCCTCCCACTCGTCGAGCATCTCGTTGGTCGCGTCCACCACATAGGGGCCGACAGCGGTCACGGCCTTGCGTAGGAAGGCGGGCTGGACAGCCCGGCGGTGCGACTTCCAGAAGTCGCCGTCCGTGGTGAGCAACCCGTCGCCCATGACGGTCTTGAACTGCTCGTAGAGGCTGCCCCGGACGTAGTTGCCGCTGCTCTCCTTCAGTACGCGGCCGACCGCGTCCGGGTCCGAGACCAGATAGACGGTCTGCGGACCAAGCTTCATACGGCTGATCTCGCCGTAGTCACGCTGGACCTGGAGCAGGAATTCGGCGGTGGACGTCTTCCACTGGGGAAGGCTGCCCAGGACCGGCACACCTCGCGGCCCGGGAACCTGCCGCAGGGCCGCGGTACGCGACGTGGTCGTCATGCTGTCGTCACCTCAAGGATCGACTGGTTACGGCGTCGGGAACTGCCGGCGGATGAACGCGCTGTCGAAGACGGAGTCGGGCACCAGCCGGCGCAGCGCGATCGTGCTCGCGGCCAGGAACCCGACCGGGTAGCGCGCCCGCGGCCTGCGGGCACGTACCGCCTTCTCGATGGCCGCCGCCACCTGGTCCGCTTCGATGGCGAAGGTGCCGGCCAGCGTCTTGCGGGTGCGGTTGTAGAGGGCGTCGTAGTACTCCGCCGTCCGTTCGTGGAAGCGTCGGTACGGGGAGTCCTCGCGGGGCGACGGCAGTTGGTCGATGAAGGTCTGGCCCCACGCGGTGTGGACGGGCCCCGGCTCGACGACCACGACGCGTATGCCGAAGCCGGAGACCTCCAGTCGCAGCGCGTCACTGAGCGCTTCGACCGCGTGTTTACTCGCGTGGTAGTAGCCGCCACCCGGTGCCGCGTAGCGTCCGAAGATCGATGAGACGTTGACGACCGTGCCGCCACCGTGCTCCCGCATGCCCGGCAGGACCAGTTGGGTGAGCCGGACCAGGCCGAAGACATTCGTCTCGAACTGGTCGCGCACGCGGTCCAGCCCGGTCTCCTCAAAGGTGCCGGACAGACCGTAGCCCGCGTTGTTCACGAGGACGTCGATCCGGCCGTGCTCGGCGGTGACGCTCTCGACGGCCGCACGCACGGACTCCTCGTCGGTGACGTCCAGGGCGCGGGTGTCCGTCCCCAGGTCCCTCAGGTCGCCCAGCGTCCCTGGGTCGCGGGCCGTGGCGACGACCCGGAGCCCGGCCCGGTGCAACCGGACGGCGGTGGCGCGGCCGATCCCCGACGAGCAGCCGGTGACCAGCGCGACGGGCTGTGGCGTACTCACCCGAAGACCCCGAGTTGCTTGGCCAGCTCCATGCCGTCCATGGAGAACCAGCTCTCGACGATCTTGCCGTCCTTGAAGTGGTCGATGACGATGCCCCAGATCTCGAAGCTCCGCCCGGACGCCGGAATGCCGTGGTAGTCCTCGCCAGTGTGTGAGCCGCGCGCGGTGAACCGCTGCACGACCTTGTTGTCGCCCTCCTCTATCCATTCGTCGACGGTCACATGGAGATCGGGGAACGACGCGCGCTGGATCCTGACCCACTCGCGCAGGTGCTCAAGCCCGTCGAAGCCCTCGGCCACAGTGCCGTGGCTCACGTGCTCGGGGACGGCCTTCTCGTAGACGGCGTCGAGGTTGCCCTTGTTGAGGCACTCCTCGTAGTAGTGCTCCAGCAGACGGCGGTTGACACTGATCGCAGACATTGCAAACTCCTTGTTTCATTGGTCAGTTGGTGTGGCAGGGCCGGTGGAGTACGGCCACGGGTGCGCCGGTGGCGGCATCGGTGATCCGCCAGACACCGAGGGCGGGGTCGACGGTGATACGGGTGCGGTCCGGCACCGGACCGCACATCGAGATGCCGTGCACGGTCAACGGATCAGGGGTGCTGGGCAGCCCGGGGATGCGCTCGGAAACGGCCCGCACGATGTTCTCGATCGCGGCGATGGGGGTCGCGCACGCCGGGGGCTGCGGCACCGCCCACAGATCGCCGGGGTGGCAGCTGCCCACCTCCGTGACGATCTGGTTGGCGCCTTCCTGGCGCCAGACGGCGATAGGTACGGCCAGGCCGCGCCACTTCAGTACGGGCACCTCGGTGAACAGGGTGGCCTCGCCGGAGGGTCCGGCGACGGACGGCGGCGGTCCGGTGCCGGCCGCGCCGTCCGGGCTGCCGAAGACCAGCCGGACCCAGGCGCTCTGATCGGCACCGTCCGCGTGGAAGGTGACATCGACACTCCACCGGCCGTCCACGTCTGCGCCGCGCACGTCGCGTCGCAGACGTATCCGCCCGTCCGCGCCCGGGCGCAGCAGCGCCCAGGGCACCGACAGATCCTCCACCGCCAGCAGGACCTGCCGGGGCAGATGCTCCGGCACGATCCACTCGGCTCCCCGTACGGCGTTCTCCAGGAGCAGCCCCACCGGCACGGCGGGCTCGCCGTGCACGGTGAAGTCGCCTACGGCCGGAGTACTGACCGGGTCGAACTCGACAACGGACACCAGCCGTTCATGCGCCTTGAAGTACTCGGGCGCACCGAGGTGGAAGATCTTCGGGTACGTGTCGGAGAAGCCGGGCAGGCACTCCGCCATGGGGTAGCTTACCGCCTGCACCGGGTCCAGAGCCTGCCCCAGCGGGCCGACGAAACTGATCTCCCCGCGCGTACCGGCGAGCAGCTCGGCGTGCCAGTGGGCCAGGCCGTCGGCCACCCCCATCGCGGCCATATACCGCAGGCTGGCCTCGAAGTTGGCGATCAGCCCGAGCCGGGCCCACGTGGGCCAGGCCAGCGTCATCACCGGGAAAGAAGCCTGACGCCGGGCCCACAGGCCGAGCCGGGCCAGGCATTCGTTGGCCGCCGCGTAGTCGAACTGGCCGACCATTCCGCCGAGCCGCCCGGTGAGGGAGCCCACCGTGCAGAAGACCTTGAGTTCCCTTCCCCGTACGGCCCGGAAGAGGTGCAGGAACGAATCGACCTTGGTGGCCACGACCGCCGTGATGTCGGCGTCGGACTTGCCCGGGAGCCGGACGGGCCGATCGACCCCCGCATTGTGGATGACGGCGGTCAGCCCGGGAAGTGCGGCGACGAGCGCCTCGACCTGCTCGCGGTCGGTGACGTCGCACGAGCGGTATTCGATGCGCAGGCCGTCGGCCCGGGCACGCAGCAGGTTCTCGACCAGTTCCCACGTGCTCTCCGCGCGGGCGATGTCCCGGCGGATCTCGGTGACCGGACGCCCGTCGCGGTGCTGCGCCCACAGGGCGCGGCGACGCTCCTGCAGAGCCTCGGGAGTGAGGTCCGCCCAGGTCTCGGGTGCGGGGAGCGCGGAACGGCCCGTGACCACAACCCGCATCCCGTGCTCGGCGGCGAGGCGGCGGGCCAGGGCCATGCCGATTCCGCGCCCGCCGCCGCTCATGAGCAGCGTGTCGGAGGCGTCGAAGGTGAGCGTGGCGGGCCCGGGCCCGGCCGCCTCGGGGGTCAGGGTCCAGCGGTGGCCGTCCCGGTGCCCGATCTCACTGAGCCCGCCCAGGACCAGCTCGTCGGCGACCAGCTCGGGCAGCCGCCCGGCGTCCGTCAACGGGACGTCGATGATCCGGGCCGCGCAGTTGGGCAGTTCGCGGTGGAGCGTTTTGGCCAGCCCGGCCCACAGGCCGCCCAGCGGCTGGGCCAGGTCGTCCTCCGGGTGATAGCCCATGCCGCCGCCGAGATAGGTGACGGCGAGATAGGAGAGCCGGCCTGCGGCCGTCTCCGCGCTCCAGTCCGCGTAACAGTGACGCAGGACCGCGAACGTACGCAGCAGCGCGTCGAGCCACTGTCCCCGCTCACCCGGTGCGAAAGGTTCGGCCAGGGTGAGGTCGACGATGGTGTCGGGGACCGGCCCGCGCGGTTTTTCGGCTCCGGTCCAGGCCATGGCATCAGCCACCTCGGCGCCCCGCGCGCGCAGCACCGCGCGGACGCGGTCGGCCACGTCGCTCTCGTCGGCGACGACCACGACGGTCCGGCCCGCGAGAGTACGGGCCGGCATCGCGGCGCCGGCGGGTGCGAGGCGCCACAGCATGCGGTGTACCGGCTGGGTTCCGTCGGCCCCCGCGCCCTCGCTCCCGGCGGCCGGGGCGGCGTCGGTCAGCAGCGTCATCGCATTCACCCGCCCGCCCCGGCCGGGACGCTGTCGGCCCCGGCGTCGGCACGCGGATGCACCACGTTGGTCCGCGGGTCCAGATAGCCGATCACCACGGCGTCCAGGCCCTTCATCTGGGCCACGATCCGCCCGCCGGGCGCGACCGCGACGAAACGGTTCTCGGTCCGCCCCTCACTGCCGGGCCCGGAAAAACCGGGGTTGGTGACGTAGAGATCCAACTGTCCGTGCCGCGCGGTCAGGTCGATGTCGTTGGCCTGCTGATAGAGATCGATGCGCCGGATCGACAGCGGGGCCGCGACCGGGACCAGACCGTCAGCCGGATCGAGCACCCCTGTCCGGGCGAGCGCGTCGAGCAGCACAGTCGGCATCAGGAAGGACTCCCAAGGGCCCGGTTCCGCGTCCAGCCGCGCCCGGAAGGTGGAGCGGGCACCCTGCGGGTGTCTGCGGGTTTCCGTGGTCGCTTCGAAGGGGCCGGTGAGCAGCACAGGCGCCGATTCGACGTGGTACGGGTCAACGACCGGGCGTTCCGCCACCGCCTCCCAACTCGGCCACTGCGGGGCGTCGGGGAAGCGTGAGCTGACCAGGACACGGGCCGTGAAGTGGGGCTGGTCGGCGAGGAGCAGCAACCCCGAGGGGGAGATCACATCGTGCGCGATGTCCACGGCGACGGTGGTCAGATCGCCGATCCGCTCGACGACCCGGGCGGTGATCCGCTTCGGCGACTGCTTCACCTCGCGGCGCACCTGGAGGAAGTGCAGGAAGCGCAGGTCCTCGAAGGCGACGACGCAGCCGCCGGGCACCAGGGCGAGGGCGGCCTCGGCCGCCATCTCGGTGACGAAGGTGCCGGGCAGGGTGGCGATGCCGCGAACGCGGTGATGCTCCAGGTAGCCATCTATGTCGAGATCGAACTGGCACTCGAAGCGAACGGCGTCCTGGCCGTCCTGCGGCGCCATCTCGACGGCACGCCGCAGGTAGAACCGACCCCGGTCGGTTGGGGTGCTCCGGGGCAGGTAGCCCGGGTAGAACTTCTCGACGGTGGCCCGCTCGGCCTCGCCGAGGTGCACCGTCGACGCCACCCGCCGGGGAGCGCCCAGTTCGGCCAGGAAGTGGCCGATGCCTTCGGCGACCGGCATATGGCTGTACGAGCCCGCCCGCTTGAAATAGTCGCGGGTCAGCTCATTGGCACCCATGCCGACCTCGTCCCACAGCGTCCAGCCGATGACGAACTCGTCCGTACCGGTGGTCGCCACGGCATGCGAGGCAGCGGTGGCCAGATAGTCGTTGCCCGACGCGTAGTCGGCCTCGCCGCGCTGCCCGAAGTACCCCAGCAGCGAACCGAAGTCGCACCACATGCGCGGCGTACGGCCGGCCAGCGCGCGGTGCAGGTTGCGGTGTGCGGCGACCTTGAGATCACGGATCCTGCGGAATTCCGCGAAGTCCTTGTCGCGGATCAGCGCGGACCGGTTGACCCCCGGCGCGTTGATCACCAGATCGATCCGGCCGTGCTCCGCGACAACCGTGTCGACCGCAGCCCGTACGGACAGCTCGACGCGTGCGTCGCACGGCAGGTACGTCACCCGCCCCTCGCCGGTGTGGGCGGCCATCCGCGCCAGATTCCGGCGGGCCGCTCGTGCGTCCACCATCCGGTCGAAACGCCTGCTGATCTCGGCGACCGTTCCGCCGCATTCCCGCAGCTGACCGGAGATGTACGCGGCACGGGTCGCCGCGAACTCCTCTTCGCTTCCCTCGAAGACCTCGGCCGGATAGTCGTCGATCGGGTTGCTGCCCAGTACGTAGAGACGGCTCTGATATCGCTCGGCGACGGCTGTCAGCAGCTCGGCGGTGATACCGCGCGCCCCGCCGAGAGCGACGATCACCGAGTTCCGGTCCAGCGGCCGGGAGCCGCCTGTTTCGGCCCGCTGCCGGGTGAGAGCGGGGACGAGACGCCGCTTGCCGTCGTGGTGCACGACAGGGAAGACGCGCTCGGTGGCCCGCTCCCGGCCGACCAGCGCCGCGGCCTCGGCCGCGTCGCCGGTGGGGGTAAGCAGCGCGAAGCAGTCGGCGTCGGCCAGTTCCAGGTCCACGCACTTGACCAGGCCGGTGAAGAGCCCGGCGAACGGGTGCGGCACACCGTCCGTCGCCGCACCCAGCAGCGCTAAGACCACGGACGCCGCAGGGTCGTCGAGTTCCTCGAAGCGCTGCTGAAGCACGAGGAAGGTCAGGTCGTGCAGGGCGGTCACAGGGGCCGCGTCCGAGGTGAGGGCCGTGGCGGTCGGCGTGCTGAGAGACAAGTCGCTCACCACGACGACATGCCGCAGTCGACCGGGCAAGGACTCCAGGGCCGCCCGCACCTCCTGCGGGGTACTCGCCACGTCCTCGGTGCTCAGTACGGTCGCCCGGGCCGCCGGTCCGACGAAGCGCTCGGCCAGCTCCCGGCGGTCGGTGAGGACCAGTGCCCCGTCCGGCACGGCAGCGCGGTCCCGACCGGTGAGCACGCCGGTATCGGGTCGCAGTGAGGTGACATACCGATGCACCATCGTGTCGAGCTCATCGGCCACAGCCGGGGCGTCAGGCACGGACACCAGCAGACGGGTGGCCGCATCGGTCCCGTTTTCGTGGCACCGGATCTCTGTGATGCCGACGGGCCGCTGGAGTGCGCGCAGGATCTCCGCGCCGCCCGATGCGCCGAGGTAGCGCCCGAAATCACCGTCGGAACCACAGTCGAGCACGGTGTCGACATCGCCGACTGCGCGCTGCCGCCCTGCCGTCGGCTCATCGACGTACGCGAGCACCTTCAGCCCCGCCCGGCGGGCCCGGCTCTCGGTGGTCAGGCCGAACAGGAAGGCGCCTTCGGCCAGCTCGGCAGGCGGGCTGTCGAAGACCTCGGTCAGCAGATCCTGGTACTCGGGCAGGCTGTTGCCGTTGATGCCGCCGGTAAGCACGAAGTCCAGCTCTCCGCTGCGCAGATAGCGCGTCGCGGTGGCGAACGCCGACAGCGTGGAGGCGAGACCTGTGTCCACCGTGATGTTGGGGCCGTGCAGATCGAAGTAGTTGGCGACCCGTGCCGAGATGACGTTGGGCATCATGCCCGGGAAGGAGTCCTCGTTCGACGGCGGCACCAGCGAACGAACCCGCTCGCGCAGGCCCTCCAGAACGTCGGCCAGGTAGGGCGACGCGCCCAGATAGGGGTCATCGCGCAGACAGCGTTCGATGTCGTCGAGGTAGCAACGGACCGCGTACAGCATCGCGGCTCTGGTCGGCCCCATGTGGCCGATGACCACGCCCGTGCGCTCGGCGTGCTCCTGCCAGAAGTCGGGGAGTTGGTCGCGCAGTGAGTGGGCGCACTGGAGGATCATCAGCTGGCAGCGGTCGATCGTCCGTACGGTCGCCGGAGGCATCCGGACCTGCTGGAAAGGCGGGGGCGGATACTTCTCGCCGAACGTCGACGCCACCTCGTGGGCACCGGACAACCACGCCTGCACGTCCTGCGGGCTGTCCGCCCCGGGCAGTTTGGCGGACCAGCCGACGACGGCGATACGGTCCGTGTCCGGCAGCGGCCGGGGCCGTTGCCGCTCGGGGGCCGGGAGCTCGGGTGTGGGTTGCTGAGGTCCGGGGGATTTCGGGGATTCGTCGGTCAGGATGAGATGCGCGTTGGTGCCGCCGAAGCCGAAGCCGGATATCGCGGCAGTGCGGGACCTGTCCGGCGAGGCGGGCCAGGGGCGTGAGGTGCTGGATATCTCCAGCTCCGTCGTGCTCAGCTCAAAGCTGTCGGGCGCACTGCGGAAGCGGAATTGCCCGGGGATCGTCTCCTCCTGAAGAGCAAGGACCGACTCGATCAGCGAGACGACACCGGCCGCCCAACCGGTGTGACCGATCAGGGACTTGTTCGATGTGACGGCAGCGGAGCGCCCAACACCGTAGTACCGGCGGAGCGTGGTGAACTCGGCCAGATCACCGGCCGGGGTGCCGGTGGCGTGCGCGTTGACCCAGTCGATGTCGTCCCCGCCGATGCCGCCCGCCTCCAGCGCGCGACGCACCGCCAAGCTCTGTCCGGCCGAACTCGGCGCGTACACCGCTTTGCCCCTGCCGTCGGACGACGAACCGAACGCCTTGAGTACGCCCAGCACCCGGTCACCGTCCGCCCTGGCCCGGCTCATCCGCTTCAGGACGACGACGCCGGCACCGTCCGCGAAGATGACCCCGTCGGCCTCGCTGTCAAGCGCGTGTACGGCCCCCCGCTCGGACAGTCCCTTGAGCTTGGAGAACAGCACAGTGCCGCGCGGCGCGAGCGCGAACGCCCCGCCGCACACCGCGATGTCCTGCTTGCCCATGAGAAGGCCCTTGATGCCGATGTCGACGGCGTACAAGGAGGAGGAGCAGGCGGTGTCCACCATCTGCAACTGGGTGTCTTCGGGCAGCACTCCCGACATGGCCTCGCGGCCGACCTGGTGCGGTAGAAAGCGCGGAGTGGCGTCGGCGCCCCGGTGGTAACGGCCGGACAGGGCGCGGTCGACGCCGGCGAGCAGCCGCTCGCGGTCCGCGACCCCGATGTCCAGCCCGGCCGTGATCGTCGAGGTGAGGTGCCTGGTCGAGGCGAGCACCCCGGCCTCCTCCAGATGCTGGCTCCCGTCCGCGGTATAGCCGACGTGGAAGGAGTACCGGTCGTCCCGCTTCCGGTGTACGCCGTCCAGCGCCTGCACAAGCGAGTGACGCAGCCACATGGTGGTCAGCTCGGACTTGTCCGGCGCGCCGGACAGGCCTTGGAGCACGGCCGCTTCGGGGTGGAAGTCGGTGATGAAGACGCAGGTGTCCTGATACGACTTGTCCTCGTCGGTGGGGTCGGACGAGGAGAAGTTCGCCCGCTCCCAGCGGTCCTCGGGAACCTCGATGAACAGCTCGCGCCCGGTTGTACGCAACTGCCAGAACTCGTCTGGGCTGCTGGCACCGCTGACGGCCAGGCCCATGCCGACGACGGCGATCTCGTCGTCCCAGTCCTCTTCGGCCGGCTCATCAGCCACGGGCCCCACGGCGGCCAGGCTCTCGGCCACCGGCTCCACGACGGCCGGGCTCTCGGCGGCCACCGGCTCCTCGGCGAGGGCCGGTGCCACCTCCACCCGGTCCGCAACCGACAGCGCCGCGGGGGACAGCAAGCGTGCCCCCAGACTCAGCCCGCCGTCCGCGAGCAGCAACTGGCCGGTGATCCAGCTGGCCCGGTCCGACGCGAGGAAGGCCACGACCTCGGCGAACTCCTCCGGCCGGCCCAGCCTGCCCAGCGGTGTACCCGCTATGACGGCGGCCTGCATGGCGGCACCGTCCGGGAACGCGTCAGCCACCTCGCTGGTCAGCATCGCGGCGGACGCGGTGTTCACCCGGATGTTGTACTGGGCGAACTCGACCGCCAGATAGCGGGTCGCGGCCTCAGCCGCGGCCTTCGCGGGCGCGCAGGCAAGGTAGTTGGCCATGACCATCGAAGAGCCACCGAGCGCGGAGACGGTGACGATCGAGCCGCCGCCGCCGCGCGCCATCAGGGGAGCCGCCGCGCGCGCACACCTCAGGCCACCCTTGAAGTTAGTGTCGAGCGCCTTGTCAAGGTGGTCGTCGGTGACCTCGTCCACCGGTACAAGCGCGCCGTCGGCCGCGTTATTGACCAGGATGTCCAGCCTGCCGAAGCGGCGCTCGATCTCCGCGAACATCTTCGAGACCTGCTCGGGGCGGGCCACTGAGAACCGGAGCAGATCCACCTCGGCGCCACCGGCCCGCAGTTCCTCCTGGGTCCGCTTGGCCTGCTCGTGCGAGTGAAAGTAGTTGATCAGGACATGGGCGCCCTGGTCGGCCAGCGTCGTGGCAATCGCCTTTCCGACGTTCTTGGCGCCACCGGTGACCAGCGCAACCTTGCCCGCCAGATCCCTCGACCGGCTCATGCGGCTGCACTTTCGAGCCGGTGACGTCCGAGTTCGCTCTCGATCAGGCCGACGATCCGGTCCAGGGTGTCGTAGTCGGCCAGCCGGAAGTCCGAACCTCGCGCGGGCAGTCCGTAGTGCTGCGAGGCGCGTGCGAGCAGTTCGACCTGCTTGACCGAGTCCACGCCCAGCTCGGCCTCCAGCAGGGCGTCCGGCGTGAAGACCTCCTCCGGGTACTCCAGCGCCTCGGCGTACAACGTCCGCAGTGTGGCGAGGAGATCGTCCCGTCCCGGCTCCGGGGTTTCTGCCGGCGCCGCGGCCTTCGCGGCAACCACTTCGGTGGTGGTCGCGCCGTCGACAGGTGTGCGCCGCGCGCCCCGGAGCGACACCACCTTGCGGTTCACCAGGTCCACGACCTCATGCCGAGCGCTCGCCCAGACCTCCGCGAACTCCTCGTCCGACAGTTCCGGCGCCAGATGCGACCGGATGGCCTGTACGCCGTCCACGGAGGCGGCAAGCCCCGCACGCCGCAGAACCGCCAGCGTCGCGGGCAACGCCGGCTCGCCGTCACGCCCGGTGGCAAGCGTGGCCACCGCGGTGACCTCGGCCCCGGAAGGGAGGACCTTCAGTACCAGCGAAGTCAGCGCGGCGCGGCCGCCCGTCTCCACGAAGACCCGCTCGCCGCGCTCGTACAGCGCTTCGACGGCCGTGGCGAATCGCACCGGCCGGGTGAAATGGCCGGCGAGAAGTTCCTCCAGTCGCTCTTCCTCCTGGTAGAAGCGCTGGAGGATCGGCGAGTACACCGGCACGTTCAGTGGCTGCCTCGGGATGGTCCGCACGAACTCGGCGAACCGCGGAGCCACGTTGGCCAGTGCGGGGTTGTGAAAGGCGAACGGGGTGTCCAGCTCGACGACACCGATCTTCAGTTGCCCCGCGATAGCGCGCACTTGTGCGATGGCCTCGCGGGGACCGCTCAGCACCGTCTGCTGGTCGTGGTTCTCGGTGGCGACGGCGAGCAACGGATGCTCCACCAGACCCACCAGATGCGCGGCCCGCTTCGGCGACGTCGACAGGGCCGCCATAGAGCTGCCCGCGAAGTTCGCCTCACCGACGATGGCCGTACGGCGCACCACGATGCGTGCGCCGTCTTCCACGGAGTACGCGCCGGCGGCGACCAGTGCGGTGATTTCACCGAGGCTGTGGCCGACGAGCGCGGAAGGGCGTACTCCGCTGTCGGTCAGGATGCGGTGAGCAGCGAGGGAAGCGCCGTAGATGGCCAGCTGGGACACCCAGGTCGCATCTTTCAGGAGCTCCGCCAGCTCGACCGGCTCCCCGCCGAACAGGACATCCGACACACGCCGCGAGAACAGCTCGACCGTGACCGTGTCAATGCTCTCGAAGACGGCCCTGACCTGTGGATTCATCTGGTGGGCGCGGCTGAGCGCGGCACCGTCGAAACCGCCTTGCCCAGGGAAGAGCAGTACGGGTCCCATGGCCTTCTCCGTTTTGGTCATCGTTGGTTTTCCTCCGTGCGAGGTGTGCGTACCGTCGTGGCACTCCGCTGCGCTCCCGGTTTCGGGCTGCGCAGCAGTAACCGGCCCATCGGACCGAGGCTTGCCGCGATCAGCCGGTCCGCCAGTGCGGCACCGGCGGCGGGCTGTCCAGGAAGTCCTTGCAGCAGCAGACGCAGAAGCCGGATCTTCATCGGCAGTCCGCCGGACTCGTTCAGATAGTCGAAGAGGTCGCGGAAGTTGGTCCGGGAATAGAACTCGGCCGGCGGCACGACGGTGGCGAAGAGCCCGATCATGCCGCGTGCATGGCGCGGGCTGCGGCTCATCGCCTCGATCAACGCTTGCTCTTCGGGCGAGTGGTCGGCGATTCTGGCGTAGTCGCGGGTGTAGTCGTAGTGGTCAACGAGCAGCGCGTCACGGCTCTGCCGGTAGGAGGCCAGGGCCCGGGCCATCGGACGGCGCCCGGACAGCCCGCTGTCAACCGCTTCGGCCAGCAGCTCCGCGCCGAGCAGGGCGTGGGTGATGCCCGAAGCCGTGATGGGGTCGCGGGTCGCGGACGCGTCGCCCACAAGTGCCCATCCAGGACCTTGCGGAACGCGTAGGAAATTGGGTACGGAGCCGGTGAGCCACCGGTCCGCACGGTTCGTGTCGCGGAGCTTACGGGCAAATTCCGGGTCGACACCTGAAAAAGCGTCGATGACATGCCTGTCGATCTCGTCGTCGGAACTCGCGGCCGGAAATTCCTCCGTCGGCCAGGCCACACCCACAATGGTCAGTCCGTCATGCGTGGGCCAGGTGAACGGGTGGCTCCGATTCCCGCGATAGGTGCGTACCAGGGATTCCTGCGGGAGCCCCTGCCAATAAGTCCAGTAACTCTTACTAAGAACCGGCTGGTCGCGGAACTTGGCGGCTCCGACGAGCTCTGCGATTTTCGAGCTCTTCCCGTCGGCCCCGATTACTATCGCGGCCTTCTCTGAAAAGAGACCCGATTCCTTGGAGGTTCCGGTGACCCCGATGACAGCCCCGTCGTCGTCGCGCAGCACCCCCTGCACGGAGGCTCCCTCGCGCAGCTCGACGCCGGCCTCGACCGCGCACCGCACCAGAGCGTGGTCGAGCGCCGCCCGGGGCGGTGACAGGGCATGATCCACCCGCAGATCTTCGTCCGACACGGCCTGCAGTGGTGCCTCCAGGCGGATCGAGCCGGTCTGGAGGCTGTATCGCCTCACCTCCGGCACGGTGTGTTCAGTGAGCCTGTCCAGCACGCCCCACCGCCGCAGTCTGAGTACGCCCGGCGGATGGATCAGATTCGTGGAAGAGGCCGTCGGGCTGGGGAAGCGAGCCCTGTCGAGCAGGAGCACTCGGTACCCGCGCTGAGCAAGGAGCATCGCCACCGCCGACCCGGAAATACGTGCGCCCGTGACAATCGCGTCGTACATAAGCTCCCCCATCCCGGCCTCGGATGCACAGACTCTTTCTCATTCCGCGGCTCCCAGGAGAGCTACGCAGCGCATCCCGGCTTGCGTCAAGGAGTTCAAGAGATTACGTCAAGTCGCTTCACTGACCTGACGTAGTCTCGGCGCTGTTCTTGAGTATGTTTCACCTGTGGCTGAAGCTGACGCTCATGAGCGAGCACTTCGACGTCGTTGTTCTGGGCGCGGGTCCCGGCGGTTACACCGCAGCAGTACGATCCTCCCAGTTGGGCCTGAAGACCGCGGTAGTGGAAGAGAAGTACTGGGGAGGGGTCTGCCTGAATGTAGGCTGCATTCCGTCCAAGGCACTTCTACGTAATGCGGAATTGGCGCACATTGTCACGCAGCAGGCCGGCACCTATGGGATCGAGACCTCGGGGCCGGTCAGAGTCGATTTTGGAGCGGCCTTCAAGCGCAGCCGCAAGGTCGCGGACGGCCGCGTCGCAGGAGTGCACTATCTGATGCGCAAGAACGGCATCACCGAGTACGACGGCCGAGGCACCTTCACCGATGACCGAACCCTCCAGGTCACCCTTGCCTCCGGCACGGTCGAGACGGTCACCTTCGACCACTGCGTCATCGCGACAGGCGCCACCACCCGTCTGCTGCCCGGAACGTCACTGAGCCCGCGCGTCGTCACCTACGAGGAGCAGATCCTCACCGAGGAGCTCCCCGAGAGCATCGTTATCGCCGGTGCTGGTGCTATCGGTGTCGAGTTCGCCTATGTGCTGCACAACTACGGCGTGCGTGTCACTCTCGTCGAGTTCGCCGACCGTCTCGTGCCCACCGAGGACGCCGACGTCTCCAAGGAACTGTCCAGGCATTACCGCAAGTTGGGCATAGAGATCCTCACCTCCACCCGGGTCGAATCCATCGACGACTCCGACCCTGCGGCTCCGGTCCGGATCACCGTCACCCAGAACGGCACACAGAAGGTCCTCGAAGCCGCGAAGGTCCTCCAGGCCGTCGGATTCGCTCCCCGGGTAACCGGCTACGGCCTGGAGGCAACCGGCGTACGCCTCACCGATCGCGGCGCCATCGCCGTCGACGGACGCGGCCGCACCAACGTCCCTCACATCTTCGCCATCGGTGATGTCACCGGGCAGTTGATGCTGGCACACGCTGCCGAGAGCATGGGCGTTATCTCTGCCGAGACGATTGGCTCGACAGAGACCATGGAGATCGACTTCCGAATGGTCCCGCGCGCCACCTACTGCCAGCCGCAGATCGCGAGCTTCGGCTATACCGAGGCGCAGGCACGCGAGGCGGGCTTCGACGTCCAGGTCGCCAAGTTCCCGTTCGCCGCGAACGGCAAGGCGCACGGCCTCGGTGACTCTGCCGGCTTCGTCAAGGTGATCAGCGACGGCACGCGCGGCGAGCTCCTCGGCGCCCATCTAATCGGCCCTGAAGTCACCGAGCTGCTCCCCGAGTTGACGCTCGCCCAGCAATGGGATCTGACGGTCCACGAGATCGCGCGGAACATCCACGCCCACCCGACGCTCGGCGAGGCCGTCAAGGAAGCCGTGCACGGCCTCGCGGGACACATGATCAACATGTAACCACCCCCACAGGTGACTGGAGAGTGCCGAGTTGTCCCGCCCCTTCCCCGACACGCATGACGCGCACAGCCACCCGGCCCTGCACCCCTGGCTCCTCCCGGTTGAAGCGTTTCTGGGAGTCTGGCGCGGCAAGGGGCGGGGCGCGTACCCCACACTCACCGAAGGGTTCGCGTACGAGCAGGAGATCACTGTCTCCCACGACGGACGGCCGTTCCTCCACTACGAGGCACACGCCTGGCTGATCGACGAGGACGGTGCCCCCCTGCGTCCGTCCGGCCGGGAGACCGGATGGATCCGAGTGGCCCCCGACGGCTATCTGGAGGCCTTGCTCAGCCATCCGACCGGAATCTCCGAGATCTACACGGGACAGGTCTCGCGCACGGTCATCGAGATGGCCACCACCGAGGTGATCCGTACCCCGCTTGCGAAAGAGGTCACATCGGGCCGCCGCCGGTATGCCCTGGACGATGGATGCCTGTCGTACGAGCACGACATCGCGGCCGTGGGCCAGCCCCTGACCCCGCATCTCTCGGCACGGCTGGGCCCAGGAAAACCACGTGCGTGATACGGGTGCGCCTCCCTCCGCGCAGGTGCGGTGGTGGTGCAACAGGACGCCGGTCGACAAGGACGGCTGGGCACTACTCAGCGAAGCGGAGCGGTCGCGCGCCGACCGTTTCCGCTTCCCCCGCGACCGCACCAGGTTCATCGTGGCCCGGGCGACCGCGAAGCGGATCATCGGCGCAACGCTCGGCGTGGCGCCCAGGACCGTCGAACTGGGGCGCAACCCGTGCCCGGGCTGCGGTAGCCCCGAGCACGGCCCGCCTGCCGTCCGCAATCCGGACAGCCATCTCGAGATCAGTCTCTCGCATAGCGAGGGCTACTCGGCGATCGCCCTATCGACGCACGGAAGCGTCGGCCTGGACATCGAGTACCACCGCGACATGGATATCGATCTGCTGTCCTCCGCGACCCTGTCTTCCGCGGAGCGTGCGTACGTCGCAGAGCAGGGCGGAGTCGAGGCGTTCCTGCGGTGCTGGACCCGCAAGGAGGCCGTGCTGAAGGCAGCCGGCGTGGGCGTGCAGGGCGACCTGGCCGAGATCGACGTGCACCCCCACATCAAAAATGAAGCGGTGGCGGTGCGCCATACAGTGGGCGGGGTCGTCCGCGAATGGGCGGTCCAAGACATCTCCGTGCACGAGGGCCTCGTCGCGGCCATCGCCACCCCCGCCACCCGGCGCTAGAACCGTCACGCCCCGTACTGGCGTGGCCCGACCACCGAATCGCCGCGCGTCGTCATGCCAGGGGGCTCACACTGCGACGAGGCGGACCCGGTCACCACACAGCTTGGCCATGTCGTCGACATCCGACGTCAGCATGACAAGCGGACGCTGCTGCCGCAGCGCTGCCTCGGCCACGGCGGCGTCGATCGCGTACTTGTGACCGTGCAGCCCAGCCCCCATCAATAGCGCCGAGGCAGCCTTCGCCTCCTCATCCCCCACCGGCACAGCGCGCAGGCCAGAGAGCACCCAGCCCAGCCGCGCCTTGTTCGTACGGGCATGCACGGCTTCGATGATGGTGAGCGCACTGATCACCACCTCGATGCCACGGGACCGCGCCTCCGCGACCAAGGCCACCACGGTCTCGTCATCGCTGAGCAGCTTGGAGAACCCCTCGCTGTCCAGGACCAGCGTTCCCTCGTGGCTCAGCTTGCGGCGGGCCACTGGTCCTCCTCAGCGAACACCTCGTCGAACACCTGACGCGCACGCTGCCGCGCCTGCTCGGAGATCGATCCCTTACGGCTCTCATAGTCGGCCAAGTACTCGTCCAGCACCTGGCCACGCAACTCCCGCTCGACGGCAGCAGCGATGAACGCGGAAAACTCACGCTTGCCGACCCGGGCGCGGATCGCCTCAGCGGTCCCCTCGGGCAGAGAGAGGCTGACCCGGATCGCCGGCCCCTCACCAATGCTGTACGTCGTCTCGGACATATCCGCACTGTATCAAACGAGTAGGAAACCCGGCCCGCATCGCTCACCCCTCCCGCACTCCGGAAGGCCCAGGGGAGCCACGGGGGGAGACAGGCCACCCTCGCCCCTGTCGGCTCAAGAGATGCGAGTCGGCCGGTGGGCACATCGCGCCCACCGATGGGCACAAAAAATGCCCCCTGAAACCGCGTTTCCGCTGGTCAGAGGGCATTTACGGGTGGAGCCTAGGAGATTCGAACTCCTGACATCTGCCTTGCAAAGGCAGCGCTCTACCAACTGAGCTAAGGCCCCGAAACGGGTGGAGGCGGCCGGTCCGCACCGCACCGTGGCCACCGCCGCAGAACAGAGTACCGGGTGTCCCCCCCGATCCTGCAAAAGGATTGGGACTCCCGGTCCGCGACCACTCTCCGTAAGATGCTCGGCGAGGTTCGCAGCAGCGAAGGGGAGACGCAATGGACGCAGCGCAGCAGGAGTCGACGGCCAGAGCCAGAGAGCTTCAGCGCAGTTGGTACGGGGAGCCGCTGGGGGCGCTCTTCCGTCGGCTGATCGACGATCTGGGGCTGAATCAGGCCAGACTCGCCGCGGTGCTCGGCCTGTCCGCGCCCATGCTCTCCCAGCTGATGAGCGGCCAGCGCGCGAAGATCGGCAACCCGGCCGTGGTGCAGCGCGTCCAGGCGCTGCAGGACCTGGCCGGGCAGGTGGCCGACGGCAGCGTCAGCGCCGCCGAGGCCACCGACCGGATGGAAGAGATCAAGAAGTCCCAGGGCGGCTCCGTGCTCAACAACACCAGCCAGACCACGGCCAGTTCCGGAGCGCCGACCGTGCGGCGCGTGGTGCGCGAGATCCAGTCACTGCTGCGTTCCGTGGCGGCGGCCGGCGACATCATGGACGCGGCGGACACGCTCGCCCCGACGCACCCCGAACTGGCGGAGTTCCTGCGGGTGTACGGAGCCGGGCGCACCGCGGACGCGGTCGCCCACTACGAGGCGCACCAGAGCTGACGCACGCGGACCGGGGAGCGGACACAGCGCATGGGTGAGGTCTTCGCCGGGCGGTACGAGCTGGTCGACCCGATCGGCCGCGGCGGCGTCGGGGCGGTCTGGCGGGCCTGGGACCACCGGCGCCGCCGGTACGTCGCGGCCAAGGTGCTCCAGCAGAGCGACGCGCACACGCTGCTGCGGTTCGTACGCGAGCAGGCCGTGCGGATCGACCACCCCCACGTCCTCGCCCCGGCCAGCTGGGCCGCGGACGACGACAAGGTGCTGTTCACCATGGACCTGGTGAGCGGCGGCTCGCTGGCTCACCTGATCGGCGACTACGGCCCGCTGCCTCCCCGCTTCGTGTGCGTCCTCCTCGACCAGCTCCTCGCCGGTCTGACCGCCGTCCACGCGGAGGGCGTCGTGCACCGCGACATCAAGCCGGCCAACGTCCTGCTGGAGGCCACCGGCACCGGCAGGCCGCACCTGCGGCTGTCGGACTTCGGCATCTCGATGCGCAAGGGCGAGCCCCGGCTCACCGAGACCGACTACGTGGTCGGTACGCCCGGTTATGTCGCGCCCGAGCAGCTGATGGGCGCGGAGCCGGACTTCCCGGCCGACCTGTTCGCGGTGGGCCTGGTCGCCCTGTACCTGGTGCAGGGTCAGAAGCCGGACGCGCAGGCCCTGGTGGAGCACTTCGCCACCTACGGCACACCGGGCGCCCCGCAGGGCATATCGGAACCGCTGTGGCAGGTCGTCGCCGGGATGCTGCAGCCCGATCCGCAGGCCAGGTTCCGTACGGCGACGGGCGCGCGCAAGGCGCTGACAGCCGCCGTCGAGATGCTGCCCGAACCGGGACCCGCCGACGAACCGGTGGAGGTCTTCGACCAGATCGGCCCGCTCCCGCCCGGCTTCGGCCCGGACGGGCCCACCACGACCGCGCCGGGCCTCCTGCGCCACCTGCCTGGCCACCCGCCGGCCCCGGCCCAGCCGCACTCCAAGACCGGCGCACCCGGCCACCCGCAAGACGCCGGCCCGCACTCCCCGTCCGGCCCGCACCCTCACTCCGTACAGCAGCCGTCGCACCCGTCCGAGCCGTCGTCCCCGTCCCGGACCGGGGACTTCCACCTGGCGCCGCCGCCCCCGGCGCAGCCACCGACGCCCCCCGCCTCCGCCCACCCGCCCTCCCCCCTCCCCGGCGCGCAGCGGTATCCCTTCCAGGCGCCCGTTGGCGCGGGGCACCACGAACAGGCCCTCACTCGCCCCTACACGGCTCAGGGCCCGGATGCCGCCACTCCGCAGGCCCCCACGGTCCCGCGCGGCGCCCACGCCCCCGTTCCGGCGCCCCGCAAGCGGCCCGGGCCGCCCACGGCGGTGACGGTCCCGGTGCTGCTGCTGGCGCTGGTCTGCTTCGCGGTGGGCTTCTGGGCGCTGACCCGGATCTGAGCCGTACCGGACGCCACAGGCGGCCCACGGCCGGCCCAAATCCGAGCCGCGCCGCCTTCTACCGGGCGGCCGGCGGCCCGAACCGCGTGGGCGGCGCCCCGCCGCCCCGGCCCGGGCCGAGCGCCGCGCCAGGACCGCCGCCAGGACCGGCGGGCGGTGCCGCCGCCGCGCGCCGCCGGGCGACGAGCGTCCACGCCGCGAGCCCGAGCACCAGCACGCTGCCCGTCCCGATCCCGGCGGCCGCGACCAGCCGCATGGTGCCGCTCTTCGCCTCGGCGGACGCGTTCTGCCCCTTCCTGGCCGCGCTCAGGTCATCGTCGGTGACCTGGAAGTCACCGGCCGGCCCGGTGTAGGCCGGCGCGCCCTTCCCCTTGCCGCCCGTGACGTGCAGCCGCAGCGAAAGCCCGAGCGCCTGCGGACCGAACTCCTCCGCCACCTCCGGGCTCAGACTGACCCTCAGGTAGTACCAGCCGGCGAACCGCATGCCGTTGACGGGATCGGAGGAGGCGAAGCGGTTCTCGTACGCCACCGGAGGCAGCGGATCCAGCTCCGTCGACTTCTGCCGGCCGTCGTACGACACGGCGCGCGCGCTGTCGACCAGCCCCCGTGCCGGGTTGTGGAGCGACATGGTCAGCGCGTTGGACACGTGACCCTGGCCCGTCGTGCTCCCGAGGTCCGCACTGGCGAAGAGCTGCTGCCCCCAGTCGACGGGCACCTTGTAGAACAGCGTCTCGCCGGGCCTGATCCCGTCCCGCCACTCGCCCTGCTCCAGTCCGGTCGCACTGTAGAAGCTCGTCCCGCCCCTGCGGTCCCGTACCCCGCCCCCGGGCGGCGCGGGAGAGCCGCTGGGCCAGTCCTCCGGCGCCTCGCTCGCGCCTCCCGCCCGTACGCCGGGCTCCGTCACATGCCGGATCTCCAGCTCCCAGGGGTCCCGCGACGAGGTGTCGGCGCCGGTGCGCTCGATCAGTACGTAGTACCGGTCCGCCTGCTGGCAGGAGGCGCCCTCCTCGATGGTCCGGTGCGCGTAGGTCCCGATCGGCCGGGGGAACTCCGCAGAGCCGAACCGCGCGGTGCTGCGGGCGCACGAGTCGCCGTCGCGGTCCTGGAGCGTCACCTTGAGCTGGTCGTCGTACGAGACCTCGGTGCCCGGCCGGGGCACGGCCGTCGCCGACACATAGGCGTGGGACGCCGCGTCGAGCTCCAGGCGGTAGAAGTGCCTGCCGCCCGGCCCGATCGAGTCGCGGTACGTCGCGCTCCGCGCCAGCGGGGGCGCGTCGGTGTTGGCCGCCGTCCCCTCGACCTTCCGCGCCGACGGCTCGAAGGCGTACGCACCGGGCTCGTCCGCGGCCTGCGCCTGCGCCGGAAGCGCCGCCACCGCGCACAGCGCTGCCACGACGGCCGGCGCCATCCTGCACCTGCCGCGCTGCCTCATCACGCGCCACCCCCCTGTCGTCTCGGCGGTCCATCCTGCCCCGCAGGCCCCAGCGCTGTCTGCGCCGACCGCTCCCCCGCCCTCCAGCTTTGCTCACGCAAGCTAATGATTTGCTCAGGTGAATTCAAGCAAGGTGCCGTCACGGTCCGGAAACGACCCACCACAACCCGTTCGGCCCCTGGACAGCACAAAGCCCCGACCGCTTCAGCGACCGGGGCCAGTACGGGACCTACTGGGTCTCACACACCCGAACCTGCGGGCACGGAGTCAGTCGCCTCCGTCCACAGATCCTGCTCGGCGCGATCCGCCTGGATCTGGCGGTACACGAGGAGCCCGCCGATGGCGGCCAGTGCGACCAGGAGAAGCTTCTTCACCGCGCGACCTCGTCTTTCCTTGACGTAGGAGACCTTTGGCGCCCGACTATACACACCGACCGATACCGATCGGTGACCTAGATACCCGTGCCCAACTGACGCACGCGACACAGCAGAAGGCACTCCTGTCCAGCCGTCGCGGGAGGCGCGGCCGAAGTCGGCGCCGCACTGCCGGGCCGGACCGGCAGCGCCTCACTGCCGGGCGGGACCGCCACCGGGGCTCGGAGCGGGCTGCGCTGGGTGGCCACCGCCGGAGCCGCGGCGTTCGGCGAGCAGCCGCTTGCGACGGCCTCTGCGGCGGAAGGCGGTGACGAGGACGATGGCGGCACCGACGCTGATCCCGAGCACCGGGAGAAGGAGGGCAAGTATCAGCCAGCCTCCCAACGCGACCAGCCCCCCGGGGTCCCCGATCGCCTACCGGGACGGCCCCTGGGAGGTGCAGGTGACCTGGTAGTCGCCTGCCCGCGGTACGTCGATGGTGTGGAGCGGGTTCCAGGTCTCGTGGCGGGTGAGGAACACGTCGATTCCCGGATCGGTGAGACGGGGGCCGCCCGGACCGGTGATGCCGCACGCCTGGTCGGGCGACGGGCCTCGGTCCCTGATCCAGATCGCCTTCTCGTGTTCCGGATCGAGTCGCAGAGTGACGGTGTCGCCGTCGGCGAACTGGTTGTCCGTGTCCACCGCGTCGATCACCCTGTGGAACCGGTACACACCGATGGCCGTGCCCAGCACGATCAGCACGACAGTGATCGCGGCCGCCGTCGCGTACCAGTGACGGCCGGGCCGAAGTGCGTTCGCCGGTATCCGCGGCGACGGCGAGGGCTGCATCGGCACACCTTAGGTCACCAGTACCGCCCTCCACTCGCCCCACGAGCCGCTGACCGTCCTGAGGTCACGGCACGGCTGAAGGTGGTCCGAGCGCAACGACGGACCCGCTCACCGGCTGAAGTCACCCAGCGATGTCAAAGGCCCCCCGGCATGATCGCCGGGGGGCCTTTTCGCAAGTGGGGCTAACAGGATTTGAACCTGTGGCCTCATCCTTATCAGGGATGCGCTCTAACCAACTGAGCTATAGCCCCGCGCTGCCCCTGAAGATTAGCGCACCTCGGGGGCAGTACCAAAATCGGTTCCGCCGGCTCGCTACTCGTCCTCGGCGAGCGTCAGCTCGACGCCTCCGACGAAGCCGGCCGACAGGTTGTAGATGAACGCGCCGAGCGTCGCCAGCGCCGTGGCCAGCACCACGTCGATCATCGCGATGACCGACGTGAAGATCAGTACGCGCGGCAGCGACAGGAAGGACTGCAGGTCGAAGCCGTTGCTCTCGTTCGAGCCCGTCGCCTCGCTGATCGTCCCGCCCACCGTCGAGAAGACGCCCATCGCGTCCATGACCATCCACAGCACGGCCGCGGCCACCACCGTGCAGATGCCCAGCGCGATGGAGAGCAGGAAGCTGACCTTCATCACCGACCACGGGTCGGCCTTGGCCACCCGCAGCCGCGCCTTGCGCGTGCGCGGCGTCGTACGCGCCCCCGTACGCGGCAGACGCACCGCGGCGACACCGGCCTGCTGCCCGGCCCGCTGCTGGCCGCCCTGTGTCCCGCCCTGGGGCGAGGGGTACGCCTGCGGCGGGTGATACGGCTGGGCTGTCTGGCCCTGGCCCTGCGGCTCACGCTCACCCGGCAGCGGCCCGCTCCCGTACCCGTCGTAACTCTGCGGCTGAGACCCTCGCGTATCCGTCACAGTCCCCCCCTGGGAGTCCGCGGCAGAGCCACGGGCACCGGGTGCTCCAGATTCGGAAGCGGCCGCTCCGGCGCCCGTGGCTCCACTCACGCTTTACTCCTCGTGCTCCCCGGCCGAAGGCGCTGCGCCCTCGGCGGATTCGGCAACCTCGACCGCGTCGCCGTCGACCGCGTCGGTGTCGGCCCCTTCGGGACCCTCGACCTCTTCGGCCTCGCGACCGGCCTCGGCGTTGCGAGCGATACCGACGACGGCATCGCGCTTGCCCAGGTTGATCAGTTGGACGCCCATGGTGTCACGGCCCGTCTCCCTGACTTCGCTGACTCGCGTACGGATCACACCACCGCCGAGCGTGATGGCGAGGATCTCGTCCGTCTCCTCCACCACCAGCGCGCCGACCAGCGAGCCCCGGTCCTCCACGATCTTGGCGGCCTTGATGCCCAGACCACCGCGACCCTGCACCCGGTACTCGTCGACGGGGGTCCGCTTCGCGTACCCGCCGTCGGTGGCGGTGAACACGAACGTACCGGCCCGCACGACATTCATCGAGAGCAGCTCGTCGCCTTCGCGGAAACTCATGCCCTTCACACCCGACGTCGCACGGCCCATCGGACGCAGCGCGTCGTCGGTCGCCGTGAAACGGATCGACTGCGCCTTCCTGCTGACCAGCAGAAGATCGTCCTCCGCCGACACCAGCTCCGCGCCGATCAGCTCGTCGTCGCTGCCGTCCGCGGTCTCCCGCAGATTGATCGCGATGACACCGCCGGAGCGCGGCGAGTCGTAGTCCTTCAGCGACGTCTTCTTCACCAGGCCGCCCTTGGTGGCCAGGATCAGATACGGCGCCGCCTCGTAGTCACGGATCGCGAGGATCTGCGCGATCTGCTCGTCCGGCTGGAACGCGAGCAGGTTCGCGACGTGCTGACCCCGCGCGTCCCGGCCGGCGTCCGGCAGCTCGTACGCCTTCGCCCGGTACACCCGGCCCTTGTTCGTGAAGAACAGCAGCCAGTGGTGCGTCGTCGACACGAAGAAGTGGTCGACGATGTCGTCTTCCTTCAGCTTCGTACCGCGCACGCCCTTGCCGCCGCGCTTCTGCGACCGGTAGTCGTCCGTCTTCGTACGCTTCACATAGCCGCCACGCGTGATCGTGACGACGATGTCCTCCTCGGCGATCAGGTCCTCGATGGACATGTCACCGTCGAAGGGCACCAGCTTCGAGCGCCGGTCGTCACCGAACTTGTCGACGATCGCGGCCAGTTCCTCGCTGATGATCTGACGCTGACGCTGCGGCGAGGCGAGGATCTCGTTGTACTCGTTGATCTTCGCCTGGAGCTCGTCGTGCTCCGCGACGATCTTCTGCCGCTCCAGAGCCGCCAGCCGGCGCAGCTGCATCTCCAGGATCGCGTTCGCCTGGATCTCGTCGATCTCCAGGAGGCCCATCAGGCCCTCACGCGCCACGTCGACCGTCTGGCTGCGCCGGATGAGCGCGATGACCTCGTCGATCGCGTCCAGCGCCTTGAGCAGACCGCGCAGGATGTGCGCCCGCTCCTCCGCCTTGCGCAGACGGAAGCGCGTACGCCGGACGATGACCTCGATCTGGTGCGTCACCCAGTGCCGGATGAAGGCGTCCAGCGACAGGGTGCGCGGCACACCGTCGACCAGCGCCAGCATGTTCGCGCCGAAGTTCGTCTGCAGGTCGGTGTGCTTGTACAGGTTGTTCAGCACGACCTTCGCGACCGCGTCCCGCTTCAGCACGATGACCAGGCGCTGACCCGTACGCGAAGACGTCTCGTCACGGACGTCCGCGATGCCGCCGACCTTGCCGTCCTTCACCAGGTCGGCGATCTTCTGCGCCAGGTTGTCCGGGTTGGTCTGGTACGGAAGCTCCGTGACCACCAGGCACTGACGGTTCTGGATCTCCTCGACCGCCACCACCGCGCGCATCGTGATCGAGCCGCGGCCCGTCCGGTACGCCTCCTCGATGCCCTTGCGGCCCACCACCAGCGCGCCGGTCGGGAAGTCGGGGCCCTTGATGCGCTCCATCAGCGCGTCGAGCAGCTCCTCGTGACCCGCGTCCGGGTTCTCCAGGAACCACTGCGCGCCCGCCGCCACCTCCCGCAGGTTGTGCGGCGGGATGTTCGTGGCCATACCGACCGCGATACCCGCCGAACCGTTGATCAGCAGGTTCGGGAAGCGCGCCGGCAGAACCGTCGGCTCCTGGTTGCGGCCGTCGTAGTTGTCCTGGAAGTCGACGGTCTCCTCGTCGATGTCCCGGACCATCTCCATGGCCAGCGGCATCATCTTGCACTCGGTGTACCGCATCGCCGCGGCCGGGTCGTTGCCCGGAGAACCGAAGTTGCCGTTGGAGTCCACCAGCGGCATGCGCATCGACCAGTGCTGCGCCAGGCGCACCAGGGCGTCGTAGATCGAGGAGTCGCCGTGCGGGTGGTACGTACCCATGACGTCACCGACGACACGGGCGCACTTGTAGAAGCCCTTCTCGGGCCGGTAGCCGCCGTCGTACATCGCGTACAGCACACGGCGGTGAACGGGCTTCAGACCGTCCCGCACGTCGGGCAGCGCACGCGACACGATGACGGACATCGCGTAGTCGAGATACGAGCGCTGCATCTCCGTCTCGAGCCCCACGGGCTCGACACGCATGCCCACACCCTCGACGGGCGGCACCGCTTCGGGCGTCACGGGGACAGGGGTGTTCTCGTCGGCCATTGCTGGTCAAAGTCCTTTCGAGCTGCGGCTGGTGGCGTGCACAGCCGGCTCAGATGTCGAGGAAGCGGACGTCCTTGGCATTGCGCTGGATGAACGAGCGCCGCGCCTCGACGTCCTCGCCCATCAGCACCGAGAACAGGTCGTCGGCCTGCGCCGCGTCGTCCAGGGTGACCTGGCCGAGAACCCGGTGGTCCACGTCCATCGTGGTGATGCGCAGCTCCTCGGCGTTCATCTCACCGAGACCCTTGAAGCGCTGGATCGAGTCGTCCCTGATCCGCTTGCCGTTCTGCTTGCCGAGCTCGACGAGCGCGTCGCGCTCACGGTCCGAGTACGCGTACTCGAAGTCGTCCCGGCCCCACTTGATCTTGAACAGCGGCGGGCGCGACAGGTACACGTGACCCGCCTCGACCAGCGGCCGCATGAAGCGGAACAGGAACGTCAGCAGCAGCGTGTTGATGTGCTGACCGTCGACGTCGGCGTCCGCCATCAGGATGATCTTGTGATAGCGGAGCTTCTCGATGTCGAAGTCCTCGTGCACACCGGTGCCGAAAGCGCTGATCAGCGCCTGGACCTCGGTGTTCTGGAGGATCTTGTCGATACGGGCCTTCTCGACGTTCAGGATCTTGCCGCGGATGGGCAGGATCGCCTGGTACATCGGATTGCGCCCGGACTTCGCCGAACCGCCGGCGGAGTCACCCTCGACGATGAAGATCTCGCACTTCGTCGGGTCGTTCGACTGGCAGTCGGACAGCTTGCCCGGCAGCGAGGCGCTCTCCAGCAGACCCTTGCGACGGGTCAGATCACGCGCCTTGCGGGCGGCGACACGGGCGGTGGCCGCCTGGATCGACTTGCGGACGATGTCCGCCGCCTCGTTCGGATTGCGGTCGAACCAGTCGTTCAGGTGCTCGTGCACGACCTTCTGCACGAAGGTCTTCGCCTCCGTGTTGCCCAGCTTGGTCTTCGTCTGGCCCTCGAACTGCGGCTCGCCCAGCTTCACCGAGATGATCGCCGTCAGACCCTCGCGGATGTCCTCGCCCGCGAGGTTGTCGTCCTTCTCGCGCAGCAGCTTCTTGTCCCGCGCGTACCGGTTGACCAGGCCCGTCAGCGCCGCACGGAAGCCCTCCTCGTGCGTACCGCCCTCGTGCGTGTGGATCGTGTTCGCGAACGAGTAGACACCCTCGGTGTACTGCGAGTTCCACTGCATCGCGATCTCGACCGAGAGCATCCGCTCCTTGTCCTCGGCCTCGACGTCGATCACCGTCGGGTGGATCAGCTCACCCTTGCGCGAGTTGAGGTACTTCACGAAGTCGACGATGCCGCCCTCGTAGTGGTACTTCACCGTCCGCGCCGGCTGCTCGTCCGCCGCCTCGGCGTCCGGGTCGTCGGCGTTCATCGTCGCCTTGGCCGACTCGCGCTCGTCCGTCAGCGTCAGCGTCAGGCCCTTGTTGAGGAAGGCCATCTCCTGGAAGCGGCGCGCGAGCGTCTCGAAGGAGTAGTCGGTCGTCTCGAAGACGTCCGGGTCCGCCCAGAACGTCACGGTCGTACCGGAGTCCTCGACCTGCTCGTGCTTGGCGAGCGGGGCCGTGGGCACACCGAGCTTGTACTCCTGCGTCCAGCGGAAACCGTCCCGCTTGATGTCCACCGCGAGCCGCGTGGACAGCGCGTTGACCACGGACACGCCCACACCGTGCAGACCGCCGGACACGGCGTAACCGCCGCCGCCGAACTTGCCGCCCGCGTGCAGGACCGTCAGCACGACCTCCACGGCCGGCTTCTTCTCGACGGGGTGCATGTCCACCGGGATTCCGCGGCCGTTGTCCACGACGCGCACCCCGCCGTCGGCCAGGATCGTGACGTCGATCGTGTCCGCGTGACCGGCGAGGGCCTCGTCGACGGAGTTGTCGACGACCTCTTGCACCAGGTGATGAAGTCCACGCTCACCGGTCGAGCCGATGTACATGCCGGGGCGCTTGCGGACCGCGTCCAGACCCTCGAGGACGGTAATCGCGCTGGCGTCGTACGACGAGGAGCCCTGCGGTGCGGCCTCGCCGTTCTCACCGGCATCAGTGGACGGAATGTTCTCGTTGGGGTCGCCGGAATCGGCCACGAAGCGCCCTTTCTGGCACAGCACGAGCCGAGACCGCGACATACGGGACCGGCTGCGTCGTTCTGTATAAGTCGACGTGTCCCGCACGCGGGCGGGATTGTCCACCAGTCTACCGGTAGCGCAGACACTCATGGGGGTTTGCCGGTACCTGAGTCCCCATGTGCCGTCCTGAACCAGCGCCGCCCGACTCCCCATATCCGGGAAGGGGCTCCAAGAGGCTCACACGGGCATTCAGCGCTTCCAGCTGTCAAGGACCCATCACCGTGAGGGACACCTCACGCGCCCGCCCGTTACTCAGCCGTAGGTATCCCCGGGACCCGTACTCCCCGGCGCCCGCAGCGCACCGAAACGACGCGGCGGACCACCCGGCCCCCAGATCTTGATCATCCGCACCGTGTCCCGGCCCAGATCCGCGTTCAGCCGCTTCAGCAGCTCCCGCTGCATCAACCGCAACTGCGTCGCCCACGCCGTCGAATCGCACTGCACCGTGAGGACCCGCTCGTCCTCGTCGTAACGCTGCGGCACACAGTGCTTCGCCAGATCCCCGCCGACGATCTCCGGCCACCGGCCCATCACGCCGCCGACCGCCATCGGCATCTCCCAGCCGCGCTCGGTCTTCAACCGGTCCAGCGCCGCCCCCAACGCCAGCGGATCACGACCGTCCGCCCCCGAACCCGACCGCAGCCCACCACCGCGCCGCGCCTGCGTCCGCTGCTGCGCCGCCGCACCCCGCGCCCGCGCCTGCTCCTTCGCCGCACGCAGCGCCACCCGCGCCAGATCCACCCCCGTCGACGAGGGCGCCTGAGGCGCACCCCCCTGCACCGGCACCTTCAGCGGCTCCTGCGGCGACTCCCCACTCATCCCACCAGCCCCGCCAATCCCACTCAACCCGCTCATACCCGCGCCACCTCGCCGCCGGACACCACGTACCGCGCACCCGACAGCACCCCCGGCACGTCGTCGTCCACCGCAGCCGTCACCAGCACCTGCTCACCCGGCGCCACCAGCTCCGCCAGCCGCTCCCGCCGCCGCGCGTCCAGCTCCGCGAACACGTCGTCGAGCACCAGCACCGGCTCATTGCCCTCCGCGCGCAACAGGTCGTACGAAGCAAGCCGCAGCGACAGCGCGTACGACCACGACTCGCCATGACTCGCGTAACCCTTCGCCGGCAGCTCCCCCAGCTTCAGCACGAGATCGTCCCGATGCGGACCCGCCAACGTCACCCCCCGCTCGATCTCCTGCTTGCGCGCATCCGCGAGCGCCGCCAGCAACTGCCCGTACAACTCCTCGCGCGACTGCGCCCCGGCGACGCCCTCACCGGCCGAGCTCCGGTACTCCAACGACACCGGACCCCCGCCCGGCGCCAGCTGCTCGTACGCCTTGTCCGTCATCGGCCGCAGCGTCGCGATCAGATCCAGCCGCTGCGCCAGCAGCTCCGCACCGACCTGCGCCAGATGCTGGTCCCACACGTCCAGCGTCGACATGTCCATCGACCGCCCACCGTGCCGCCGCGCCATCGCCGCCGACTTCAGCAACGTGTTCCGCTGCTTCAGCACCCGCTCGTAGTCCGACCGCACCCCCGCCATCCGCGGCGACCGCGCCGTCACGAGCTCGTCGAGGAACCGCCGCCGCTCACCCGGATCACCCTTCACCAGGGCCAGATCCTCCGGCGCGAACAGCACCGTCCGTACGATCCCCAGCACATCACGCGGCCTGACCTGCGACGACCTGTTGACACGCGCCCGGTTCGCCCGGCCCGGATTCAGCTCCAGCTCCACCAGCTGCTGCCGCTCGCCCTGCGTCACCGCGGCCCGGATCACCGCCCGCTCCGCGCCCATGCGCACCAGCGGAGCGTCCGAGGCCACCCGGTGACTGCCGAGCGTCGCCAGATAGCCGACCGCCTCGACGAGATTCGTCTTGCCCTGCCCGTTCTGTCCCACAAATACGGAAACGCCCGGATCGAGAGGGACCTCGACCCGGGCGTACGAGCGGAAGTCGGCCAGCGACAGATGCGTGACGTGCATGGCGTGCGCCGACCTTCTCCCAGCTCTGAACTACTTCTTCGTCGACTCGACCGCGTGACCACCGAACTGGTTGCGCAGGGCAGCGATCATCTTCATCTGCGGAGAGTCGTCCTGGCGCGACGCGAATCGCGCGAACAGCGACGCCGTGATCGCGGGCAGCGGCACCGCGTTGTCGATCGCGGCCTCGACCGTCCAGCGGCCCTCACCCGAGTCGGCGGCGAACCCCCGCAGGTTCTCCAGGTGCTCGTCGTCGTCCAGCGCGTTGACGGCCAGGTCCAGCAGCCAGGAACGGATGACCGTACCCTCCTGCCACGACCGGAAGACCTCGCGCACGTCCGTGACGGAGTCGACCTTCTCCAGCAGCTCCCAGCCCTCGGCGTACGCCTGCATCATGGCGTACTCGATGCCGTTGTGAACCATCTTCGCGAAGTGACCGGCGCCCACCTTGCCCGCGTGCACCGAACCGAAGTCGCCCTCGGGCTTCAGCGCGTCGAAGACCGGCTGGACCTTCGCGACGTTCTCCGCGTCGCCGCCGTACATCAGCGCGTAGCCGTTCTCCAGGCCCCAGACACCACCGGAGACACCGCAGTCGACGAAGCCGATGCCCTTGAGGCCCAGCTCCACCGCGTGCTTCTCGTCGTCCGTCCAGCGCGAGTTCCCGCCGTCCACGACCACGTCGCCCGGCTCCAGCAGCTCGGCCAGCTCGTCGATCGTCGACTGGGTCGCGGCACCGGCCGGAACCATCACCCACACCACCCGCGGGCCCTTGAGCTTGGCCACAAGCTCCTCGAGGCTGTGGACATCGGCGACGTCCGGGTTGCGGTCGTAACCGATGACGGTGTGGCCTGCGCGGCGGATGCGCTCACGCATGTTGCCGCCCATTTTGCCGAGGCCGACGAGACCGAGCTCCATCAGAGATTCCTTAAGCGTCGTGGCGATTCGTACCCGCGACCGAGCCTACGCCCGGCCGGCACAGGCATCAGCCCGAGAGCCGCACCGGCATGATCAGGTACTTGTACGCCTCGTCCGCCTCGGCATCCACCGCGGGCCTGCCGCTCAGCAGCGCCGGCTTCGTCGACGTCGTGAACGACAGCTGGGCCACCGGCGAGTCGATCGCGCTCAGACCGTCGAGCAGGAAGGTCGGGTTGAAGGCGATCGAGATGTCGTCGCCCTCCAGGTTCGCGTCGACCCGCTCCACAGCCTGTGCGTCGTCGCTGGAACCCGCCTCCAGGATCAGCACGCCCTGCTCGAAGCTGAGGCGTACCGGGGTGTTCCGCTCGGCCACCAGCGCCACACGCTTGACGGCCTCGACGAACGGCGCGGTCTCGATGACGGCGATCGAGTTGAACTCGGTCGGGAAGAGCGTCCGGTACTTCGGCAGGTCGCCCTCGAGCAGACGGGTCGTCGTACGCCGGCCCGCGCCCTCGAAACCGATCAGACCCTCGCCCGCACCGGAGCTCGACAGCGCCAGCGTGACCGTGTCACCGCTGGTCAGCGACTTGGCGGTGTCCAGCAGCGTCTTCGCGGGCACCAGCGCCACGGCCGACGCCTCCGGGTCCTCCGGCTTCCACATGAACTCGCGCACCGCGAAGCGGTAGCGGTCGGTGGAGGCCAGGGTGACGGTGTCGCCCTCGATCTCGATGCGGACACCCGTCAGCACCGGCAGCGTGTCGTCGCGGCCCGCCGCGATGGCGACCTGCGCGGCGGCGGAGGCGAAGACCTCACCCGGGACCGTGCCGGTCGCGGTCGGCATCTGCGGCAGCGCCGGGTACTCCTCCACAGGAAGCGTGTGGAGTGTGAACCGCGAGGAGCCGCAGACCACGGTGGCCCGTACACCGTCTGTGGAAATCTCCACCGGACGGTTCGGAAGGGCGCGGCAGATGTCGGCGAGAAGCCGGCCGGAGACGAGGACGGTGCCGTCCTCCTCCACGTCCGCCTCGACCGAGACCCGCGCCGACACCTCGTAGTCGAAGCCGGAGAGGCTCAGCGCGCCGTCCTCCGCCTTCAGAAGAAGGCCCGCGAGGACGGGCACCGGCGGACGGGCCGGAAGGCTGCGAGCCGTCCAGGCCACCGCCTCCGCGAGTACATCGCGCTCAACCCGGATCTTCACCGGAACCGCCTCCTGCTTGTTGCTGGCTCGCCCTGCTGGCCGTCGTCTGGGTTCGTCTGGCTGTGTTGCCGGGGACCAGTCTGACGCACGGCACCGACACTCGGTGCGGCTCGGGGTCAAGTCGTGGCGAGAGGCGTCGCCGGGTCCGGGACCGAGTTGTGCACAGGCCCCTCTTCCAAGCGAATTCCGAGCTAACTCTAAGTGGGAGTAGTAGTAGGGCCTGTGGAAACGGTGGATAACCCCGTTTGCGCAGGTCAAGTCCACTTTTTTGTCCACCGCGCCTGTGGGCGGAGCCGGTGGACAACTCGGTGTTTCTGTGGACGCCCGAAAGTTACACACACGCGGTGCACAGGCGGGGGTCACTTCTCCCCAGCGCTGTCCCCAGCTTTACCCACGTTCCCCACAGCCCAACCGTCCTCCTTGGTGTGACCGCTTTCACTCGTGGCAGTGAGGGCGCGTGTTTCGTTGCCGAACAGTGGACAGAGGTGTGGATTAGCTGTGCACAAGACCGCCCAGCCTGTGGGCCGCCGGTGGACAACCGAGAGAGCACCCTGTGGACAGTTTTCCTGTCCACAGCCTGTGGATGAAGGTTGACCACAAATCCACAACCATCTGACCTGGGGTGATCTAGTCTCAGGAACCACGCCTGTGGACCCAGTCGGGACAACTCGGAAGTCCCCAGGGTGTGGACGGAACATCCTGCCCTGTTCTGTGGAGAACGGAGTCCCGAAGGCAGGTATTCGAACACCGCGAAGGCACGGAACGACGAAGGGCGCCCGGGGAGTTCGTCCCTGGGCGCCCCCACAGCGTGGTGCGAGCGCGGCGCGGAGTCGTTCGGGCGCCGCGTCAGCCGTTCTTGATGCGGTTCGTGAGCTCGGTGACCTGGTTGTAGATGGAGCGCCGCTCCGCCATCAGCGCGCGGATCTTGCGGTCGGCGTGCATCACGGTCGTGTGGTCCCGGCCGCCGAACTGCGCACCGATCTTGGGCAGCGACAGATCCGTCAGCTCACGGCACAGGTACATCGCGATCTGCCGCGCCGTGACGAGCACCCGGCTGCGGGAGGACCCGCAGAGGTCTTCCACCGTCAGCCCGAAGTAGTCCGCGGTGGCCGCCATGATGGCGCTCGCCGTGATCTCCGGAGACGCGTCCTCGCCCCCCGGAATCAGATCCTTCAGGACGATCTCGGTCAGGCCGAGGTCCACCGGCTGCCGGTTGAGCGACGCGAACGCCGTCACCCGGATCAGCGCGCCCTCCAGCTCGCGGATGTTGCGCGAGATCCGGGACGCGATGAACTCCAGTACCTCCGGCGGGGCGTTCAGCTGCTCCTGCACCGCCTTCTTGCGGAGGATCGCGATGCGCGTCTCCAGCTCCGGCGGCTGCACGTCGGTGGTCAGGCCCCACTCGAACCGGTTGCGCAACCGGTCCTCCAGGGTCACCAGCTGCTTGGGCGGCCGGTCCGAGGAGAGCACGATCTGCTTGTTGGCGTTGTGGAGCGTGTTGAAGGTGTGGAAGAACTCCTCCTGCGTCGACTCCTTGCTCGCCAGGAACTGGATGTCGTCGACGAGCAGGATGTCCACGTCGCGGTAGCGCTTGCGGAAGGCGTCGCCCTTGCCGTCGCGGATGGAGTTGATGAACTCGTTCGTGAACTCCTCGGAACTCACGTACCGCACACGGGTGCCGGGGTAGAGGCTCCGCGCGTAGTGCCCGATCGCGTGCAGCAGGTGCGTCTTGCCGAGCCCGGACTCCCCGTAGATGAAGAGCGGGTTGTACGCCTTCGCCGGCGCCTCGGCCACGGCGACCGCGGCCGCGTGCGCGAAGCGGTTCGACGAGCCGATGACGAAGGTGTCGAAGAGGTACTTCGGGTTGAGGCGGGCGTGCGGCTCGCCGGGGCCCGGAGTGGAGGCCTGCGCGGCCAGCGGACCGGGAGCGCCGCCGGACTGCATCGAGGAGCCGGGGCCGCCGCGGTGCGGGGCCGGCTGGTCCTGGTGCTCGCGGCGCTCGGGGCGCTCGTGGCGCGGGGGCTGGTCGTAGTGCGGCTGGTCGTACTGCTGACGCTCGGGGGCCTGCTGCCGGTAGTCGTGCTCCGGGGGGCGTGTGGCGTACGGGTCGCGTTCCTGGAATCCGCCGAGCCGGGGCTGCTGCCAGCCGTGGTCGTCCTGCGACCGGGGCCAGGAGCCCTGGTCGTGGCGGGGCCGGCGGTAGTCGGGGTACGCGGGCCTGGCGGTCGGCAGGTCGTCGGCCGGGGGGCGGTGCCCGTACGTGTCGTACGACTCGTGCTGGGGCTGCTGCTGGGGAGCGGGCTCCGCGGCCGAGTCGTCGACCGTGATCGCGATCCGGATCGGGCGGCCGCACTCACGGCTCAGCGTCTCGCTGATGAGCGGCGCGAGCCGGCCCTCGAGGACGCGCTTGCCCCACTCGTTGGGGACGGCGAGCAGCGCCGTGTCGGCGACCAGTGCGAGCGGCTGGCAGCGCTCGATCCACTGTTTGTCCTTGGGCTCGATGCCCTGCTGGCCCTCTCCGAGGAGATGCTCCAGCACTCGTGGCCACACTGCGGCAAGATCGGCAGGTACGTCAGCCACAGGGCACGCTCTCTCACAGGTCCCACGAAGGTGTGGTTCTTGGGACGGGATGGGAAGGACAGGCAAGGACACAACGGATAAGAATCCAAGTTCATGCACGGTAGTCGGGGGTCGTCGCGTGCATCAAGTTGTTGTCCACAGCCTGTGCACAGTCGACCCTGGTGACGGGTCGGTTTGACCGGATGGCGTAGCCGCGCGTACCGTGACCAGGTCGAGTTGTCGATGGCTGCTGCCGCCTGCCTCCGATGGGCAAAGATCACGGTCTGTGATCGTGAAGCGGTGCACACGGGCGTTGCGAGCTTCCTCGTGGGCGCACGGTGACAGCCAGGCGATGCCCCGCCACCACACCCACTTCTGGAGCCCCCGAGTGAGCAAGCGCACCTTCCAGCCGAACAACCGTCGTCGTGCCAAGACCCACGGTTTCCGTCTTCGCATGCGGACGCGTGCCGGTCGCGCCATCCTGGCGACTCGCCGTGCCAAGGGCCGCACGCGCCTTTCCGCCTGATCACCTACAGGTCATGACGTGCTGCCTACCGAGAATCGGCTGAGGCGGCGCGAGGACTTCGCGACCGCGGTACGCCGAGGACGCCGGGCCGGGCGCCCGCTCCTCGTCGTCCACCTGCGAAGTAGCGGTGCAACGGACCCGCACGCGCCTGGGGAGAGCGTTCCCCAGCCGCGTGCGGGTTTCGTCGTCAGCAAAGCCGTCGGCAACGCTGTCGTACGGAACCTGGTGAAGCGCAGGCTTCGCCACCTGGTCCGGGACCGTCTGTCCGAGCTGCCCCCCGGTAGCCTGGTTGTCGTACGGGCATTGCCCGGTTCAGGCGATGCCGATCATGCACAGCTGGCCCGAGACCTGGATGCCGCGCTTGAGCGGCTGCTGGGAGGGGGCGCTCGATGAAGTACCCGCTGCTGGCTCTGATCAAGCTGTACCAGTGGACGATCAGTCCGATGCTCGGGCCTGTCTGCCGGTACTACCCGTCGTGCTCCCACTACGGGTTCACGGCCATCGACCGGCACGGTGCGGTCAAGGGCACGGCCCTGACCGCCTGGCGCATCCTGCGGTGCAATCCGTGGTCGCCGGGCGGTGTGGACCATGTCCCGCCGCGCACACGTCCGCGATGGCACGAAGCGCTGCGCAACGCGTGGAGCGGTGACCGCGGCAGCAAGGGCGGGCAGCACTCCGCCGCTGAGATCAACCCGGCCGCAGAGACCTCGCCCAATGCTCAAGGAGCCTGATTAGTGGACACGATTGCCAGTCTGTTCAGCTTTATCACCACCCCAGTTTCCTGGATCATCGTCCAGTTCCACACGCTGTACGGGGCGGTCTTCGGACCTGACACGGGCTGGGCCTGGGGTCTGTCCATCGTGTCCCTGGTGGTGCTGATCCGGATCTGTCTGATCCCGCTGTTCGTCAAGCAGATCAAGTCGACGCGCGGCATGCAGGCGCTCCAGCCTGAGATGAAGAAGATCCAGGAGCGCTACAAGAACGACAAGCAGCGTCAGTCCGAAGAGATGATGAAGCTGTACAAGGAGACGGGTACCAACCCGCTGTCCTCGTGCCTTCCCATCCTGGCGCAGTCGCCGTTCTTCTTCGCCCTGTACCACGTGCTGAGCAAGATCTCCTCGGGTGACGAGATCGGTGTGCTCAACCAGAACCTGGTCAACAGCGCCCGTGAGGCCCACATCTTCGGCGCCCCGATCGCGGCGAAGTTCATGGACAGCACGGAGAAGGTCGCCGCTCTCGACGCTTCGCTGCTTGATGTGCGCATCGTCACCGCGGTCATGATCGTGCTGATGTCGGCGTCGCAGTTCTACACGCAGCGCCAGCTGATGACGAAGAACGTCGACCTGTCGGTCAAGACGCCGTTCATGCAGCAGCAGAAGATGCTGATGTACATCTTCCCGGTCATGTTCGCCGTCATGGGCATCAACTTCCCCGTCGGTGTCCTCGTCTACTGGCTGACCACCAACGTGTGGACCATGGGCCAGCAGATGTACGTGATCCACGGGAACCCGACTCCGGGCAGCAAGGCGCAGGCGCAGCTGCTGGAGCGGATGCAGAAGTCGATCGTCAAGCACGGCAAGGTCCGCAGCCGGCGCGAGCGCAACGTGATCAAGCAGATCGCCGCCAAGGGCCGTGAGCGCAACGAGGCCGAGCGCAAGTTCGTCAAGGGCCTCGGTCTGGCGCGGCTGACCGTCCAGGCCGACGGCACGGTGGCGAAGGGTGAGCCCGAGGTCGAGTCCGAGAGCGGCACGACGCCGGACTCCGGCCCGAAGCGCCAGCAGCCCAAGCGCCTGACCAAGGCGCAGCGCCAGGCCGCCGCCGCCGAGTCCGCGGCAGCGAAGCCTTCGTTGGAGAAGGACGAGCCCAAGACGGCCGGCAAGCCTTCTTCCGGTTCCGCACGCCAAGCCAAGTCCGGGCAGCGCAAGGGCCAGCAGCGGCCCAAGCACCCGTCCAAGAAGTAATAAGGAGTCCATCCCGTGACGGAAGGCACCACCGCCGTGGCCGCTGAGGGTAGCGACACCCTGTCTCGCCTCGAGCAGGAAGGGGAGATCGCGGCCGACTACCTCGAGGGTCTGCTCGACATCACCGACCTCGACGGCGACATCGACATGGATGTCGAGGCCGACCGGGCCGCGGTCTCGATCATCAGTGACACGGGCAGCCGTGATCTGCAGAAGCTCGTGGGCCGTGACGGTGAGGTGCTGGAGGCGCTCCAGGAGCTGACGCGTCTCGCCGTGCACCGGGAGACCGGGGACCGCAGCCGGCTGATGCTGGACATCGCCGGTTTCCGGGCCAAGCGGCGCGAGGAGCTCGCTGAGCTCGGCGCCAAGGCCGCGGGCGAGGTGAAGAGCACCGGTGAGCCGGTGAAGCTGGACCCGATGACGCCGTTCGAGCGCAAGGTCGTGCACGACGCGATCGCGGCCGCTGGTCTGCGCAGCGAGTCCGAGGGCGAGGAGCCGGAGCGCTTCGTCGTCGTCCTCCCGGCCTGACCGGCCCCGTTGTCTGTCGGCCCCGTCTGTTCGCAGGCGGGGCCGATCTTTGTCAGCCTGTTAGTCACCCATCAGTTCGGTAGCGCGGTACGGAAGGACGGTCCCCGTGACGGAGGAAGCAGAGCTTCCCCAGGCGCCTGAAGAGGCACGGACGGTTTTCGGTGAGTTCTTTCCAGCGGCCGTCCGGTACGCGGAGCTGCTCGCGGACGCCGGTGTCGAGCGAGGACTGATCGGTCCTCGTGAGGTGCCGAGGCTGTGGGAGCGGCACTTGCTGAATTGCGCCGTGCTCTCCGAGGTGGTCCCGGAAGGTGTCACGGTCTGCGACGTGGGTTCGGGGGCCGGGCTCCCCGGCATTCCGTTGGCGCTGGTGCGCCCGGATCTGAAGATCACGCTGCTGGAGCCGCTGTTGCGACGTACGAACTTCCTCCAGGAGGTCGTCGAGCTGCTGGGGCTGGATCACGTGACGGTGGTGCGCGGCCGCGCGGAGGAAGTGCTCGGAAAGCTGCCGCCGGTGCATGTGGTCACGGCGCGGGCCGTGGCCCCGCTGGATCGGCTGGCGGGCTGGGGCGTGCCTCTGCTGCGCCCGTACGGCGAGATGCTCGCCCTCAAGGGGGACACTGCCGAGGAGGAGCTCAAGAGCACGCGTTCGGCGCTGAGCAAGCTCGGTGTGGTGAAGACCGAAGTGCTTCAGGTGGGCGAGGGTGTGGTGAACCCGCTGTCCACGGTGGTGCGTGTGGAGGTCGGTGAGAGCCCTGGCGGCGTACGGTTCGCCGCCAAGCGGGCCAAGGCCGCACGGCCGTCGCGCACGCGTCGGCGGCGTTGATCTGCCCTGTTTATCAGCGATGCTCCATACAAGCTGCCATACGTACGCGTTGCGGAGTGTCGTGAAGGCGTAGGTGCACCGCCGGTGCATCGTGTTTCACGTGAAACGTCGCTCTCTGCTGCATGGAATCATCAGCCGCGGTCGCGCGGCTGCCGCACCGCGCGACCGCAAGCCCGTAAGAGGGACGGAGTTGTCCACATCGGTGGATTCCTCCACAGAAGAACGGGCCTCGCTGGTTCATGACCCCGAAAGCATGGCAGGCTCTGTGCATTGCGAGCCTGAAGTCGAGGAGAGTGAATCCTTGCGGTCCGACGCCAACATCGCGGGACCGATGACCGACCCGGTCCCCGGTCCCCGATCCGAATCGGTGGGGGAGGATGTTTCACGTGAAACACCGCCCCCGATGGACGACACCCCCATTGGTCGTGCCGCCCAGCTGGCGGTAGAAGCTCTCGGCCGTGCCGGCGAGGGCCTGCCCCGTCCTGAGCAGACGCGTGTCATGGTGGTGGCCAACCAGAAGGGTGGCGTCGGGAAGACCACGACGACGGTCAACCTTGCAGCTTCGCTCGCCCTGCACGGCGCGCGTGTGCTGGTGGTCGACCTCGACCCGCAGGGCAACGCTTCTACGGCGCTGGGGATCGACCACCACGCCGAGGTTCCCTCGATCTATGACGTCCTGGTGGACAGCAGGCCGCTCTCCGAAGTGGTCCAGCCGGTCCCTGACGTCGAAGGTCTCTTCTGCGCCCCGGCCACCATCGATCTTGCCGGTGCGGAGATCGAGCTGGTGTCGCTGGTGGCGCGGGAGAGCCGCTTGCAGCGGGCGATCCAGGCGTACGAGCAGCCGCTGGACTACATCCTCATCGACTGTCCGCCTTCGCTGGGTCTGCTCACCGTCAACGCGATGGTGGCCGGCGCGGAGGTGCTGATCCCCATTCAGTGCGAGTACTACGCGCTCGAAGGGTTGGGGCAGCTCCTGCGGAACGTCGATCTGGTGCGCGGGCACCTCAACCCCGACCTGCATGTGTCGACGATCCTTCTGACCATGTACGACGGCAGGACCCGGCTCGCCTCCCAGGTGGCCGACGAGGTGCGTACTCACTTCGGCAAGGAGGTGCTCCGGACCAGCATCCCGCGGTCCGTGCGTATCTCGGAAGCGCCGAGCTACGGGCAGACCGTGCTCACCTATGACCCCGGGTCCAGTGGATCGCTTTCGTACCTGGAAGCGGCCCGTGAGATCGCGCTGCGGGGTGTCGGGGTGCACTACGACCCGCAGCATGCCCACGTGGGCAACCAGAACAGCCAGCAGAACATGTCGGAGGGGATCCAGTGAGTGAGCGACGTAGAGGGTTGGGGCGCGGGCTCGGTGCGCTGATTCCTGCCGCTTCGCAGGAGAAGCCGACTCCGCCCGTGGGAGCAGCCTCGGCGTCCCCCGGGGCCGTGCCGGTGCTGACCGCGGAACGGGGGGTGGCGGCCGCGAAGGTGACGTCGCTTCCCTCGAGCGCCGTTTCACGTGAAACGGACGCTGCCGCGCAGGCGTCGCAGCCGGGAACGGCAGGGCCCGCAGAGGTGGCCGGGGTTCATTTCGCCGAGATTCCGCTGGACTCCATCAAGCCGAATTCGCGACAGCCGCGTGAAGTGTTCGACGAGGACGCGCTCGCGGAGCTGGTCACCTCCATCAAGGAGGTGGGGCTGCTGCAGCCCGTCGTCGTCCGGCAGCTGAGCCCCGAGCGCTATGAGCTCATCATGGGCGAGCGCCGGTGGCGTGCCTGCCGGGAGGCCGGCCTGGAGCGGATCCCCGCGATCGTGCGGGCCACCGAGGACGAGAAGCTCCTCCTGGATGCCCTGCTGGAGAACCTGCACCGGGCGCAGCTGAACCCGCTGGAAGAGGCGGCGGCCTACGACCAGTTGCTGAAGGATTTCAACTGCACGCATGACCAGCTGGCGGACCGGATCGGACGCTCGCGCCCACAGGTCTCCAACACGCTGCGTCTGCTGCGCCTGTCGCCGTCGGTGCAGCGCAGGGTCGCGGCGGGCGTGCTGTCCGCCGGGCACGCGCGTGCGCTGCTGGGCGTGGAGGACTCGGAGGAGCAGGACAGCCTGGCGCATCGCATTGTGGCCGAGGGGCTGTCGGTGCGTGCGGTCGAGGAGATCGTGACACTGATGGGCTCTCGACCGCAGAGCACTCCGAAGGCGAAGGGCCCGCGTGCGGGTGCCCGGGTGTCGCCCGCGTTGTCCAGCCTTGCCTCCCGGCTCTCCGACCGGTTCGAGACCCGGGTGAAGGTCGACCTGGGGCAGAAGAAGGGAAAGATCGTCGTCGAGTTCGCGTCGATGGATGATCTGGAGCGGATCCTCGGGACGCTCGCCCCCGGTGAGGGGCGGGTCCTGGAGAAGGGGCTCACCGAGGAGGGTGATGCCGAGGACGGCGAGAGCTGATCTCCGCAGAGTCGTTGCAGGGCGGGTCGTGTCCGGAGCAATCCGGATTACGACCCGCCCTTTGCTTTCTCTCGGTATGCGTCCGATCGCGCGGTGGATACGATGCGTTCTGGTATGGCGCATCCACCTTGGTTCACTTTGAGAGGAAGGGCGGGGGCCATGCGATCGGTGAGTCGCAGCCAACTGGTCACAGCCGGGCTGAGTGTCGGAGCGGTCGGCGGGTTCGTCGGCAGTCTGCTCCGGGAACGGGGCGCGCTTGCGGCCGCCCGTGACGCGGCAGGGGAAGGAAGCGAGGAACATCCTTCATGGGACGTCGGCTCGTACCGCTCACGCTGGACAATCTTCCGGACCTCCCCAAGCGCTGCCGGTCCTGCGTCTTTTGGGAGCTTGATCCCGTCAGTGGAGAAGCAGCGGTAAAGGCGGGCACTCCGGAGCTGGAGAAGGAAGCGTGGATCTCGGCCGTCCTGCTGGAGTGGGGGTCGTGCGGGCGGGTGGTCTACGTCGACGAGGTTCCGGTGGGGTTCGTGCTCTACGCGCCGCCGGCCTATGTGCCGCGCTCGACGGCTTTCCCGACCAGTCCGGTGTCGCCGGACGCTGTGCAGTTGATGACCGCCTGGATCATGCCCAGCTATCAGGGGCAGGGGCTGGGACGCGTGATGGTGCAGACCGTCGCCAAGGACCTGCTGCGGCGGGGGTTCAAGGCCATCGAGGCGTTCGGTAACGCCCGCTGGACCGAGCCCGCCTGCCTGCTGCCGGCGGAGCACCTGCTGTCGGTGGGCTTCAAGACCGTACGCCCGCATCCGCTGCATCCCCGGCTGAGGCTGGAGCTGCGCACGACGCTTTCCTGGAAGGAAGACGTGGAGCTCGCTCTGGACAGGCTGCTGGGAGCGGTGCAGAAGGAGCCGGTGCTCCGGCCTTTGTGAGTGCGGGAAACGACTGTGGGCTCATCCCCGTCAGGAATGAGCCCACAGTCGTTTCACGTGCAACAGAGGCGGCGGTCAGGCCTTGGTGGCCTCTTCGCCGATGAAGTCGCCCAGGTCGCGCAGCAGCGCGGCCTTCGGCTTGGCGCCGACGATGGTCTTGGCGACCTCGCCGTTCTGGTAGACGTTCAGCGTCGGGATGGACATGACGCCGTACTTGGCTGCGGTGGCCGGGTTCTCGTCGATGTTGAGCTTGACGATCTCGATCTCGTCGCCGTGCTCTGCCGCGATCGCCTCGAGGGACGGGGCGATCTGGCGGCACGGGCCGCACCAGGCAGCCCAGAAGTCCACCAGCACGGGCTTGTCGTTCTTGAGGACGTCCTGCTCAAAGGATGCGTCGGTCACGTTCTTCAAGGTGCCGGCCACGGCAGCCTCCTTAACTTCGGGTGGGGTGTGGGGTGGAGCGGGGTGGGGAGGGGTGTCAGGCCGCGGCGGTCTTCTCGGGCTCGGCCACCTTGTCGGTGTCGGCCAGGGCGGCCAGGAAGCGCTCGGCGTCGAGCGCGGCCGAGCAGCCGGTACCGGCCGCCGTGATGGCCTGACGGTAGGTGTGGTCGACCACGTCACCGGCAGCGAAGACACCCTTGAGGTTCGTACGGGTCGACGGGGCGTCGACCTTCACGTAGCCCTCGTCGTCCAGTTCCAGCTGGCCCTTGAACAGTTCCGTACGCGGGTCGTGGCCCACGGCGATGAACAGTCCGGTGACGGCCAGCGGGGTGACCTCGCCGCTCTTGGTGTCGCGCAGCGTCACGCCCGAGAGCTTCTGGTCGCCCTCCAGCTCGGCGACCGAGCTGTTCCAGGCGAACTTGATCTTCGGGTCGGCGAAGGCGCGCTCCTGCATGGCCTTGGAAGCGCGCAGGGTGTCGCGGCGGTGGACGATCGTGACGGACTTGGCGAACCGGGAGAGGAAGGTGGCCTCCTCCATCGCGGTGTCGCCGCCGCCGACCACGGCGATGTCCTGGTCCTTGAAGAAGAATCCGTCGCACGTGGCACACCAGGAGACGCCACGCCCGGAGAGCGCGTCCTCCTTGGGCAGGCCCAGCTTGCGGTGCTGAGAGCCCGTCGAGACGATGACCGCCTTGGCGCGGTGGACCGTGCCGGAGGTGTCGGTGACCGTCTTGATGTCACCGGCGAGGTCGACGGACACGATGTCGTCCGGAACGAGCTCGGCGCCGAAGCGCTCGGCCTGGGCGCGCATGTTGTCCATCAGGTCGGGGCCCATGATGCCGTCGCGGAATCCCGGGAAGTTCTCCACGTCGGTGGTGTTCATCAGAGCACCGCCTGCGGTCACCGCGCCCTCGAACACCAGCGGCTTCAGCGACGCGCGCGCGGTGTACAGCGCGGCGGTGTAGCCGGCGGGCCCGGAGCCGATGATGATCACGTTTCGGACGTCGCTCACGGGTTGTTTCCTCGTCTCTGCGGACTGCGTGCTGCCTATTGGGGGCCTGTCTACGACTCTCACCCCACCCAACGGATCCTACGGGGCATGCATTCCCGAGGTGTCCGGCCCCATTCGGGCTTCAGGTCAACGGCGGGGGTAGGCCCGTGTCAGCAGAATCTCACCCTTGGTGGGCGCAGTGGCCCCGTCACACGCGGCGTCGACGACGTACGCCTGCACGCGGGTGACATCGGTGGCGTGCGGGAGGACGAGCAGGAAGGCCCTCTTGCCGTCGTACGTGCCCTCTTCCGCGGCGAGCGGCACGGTGGCGCGTCCGGTGCCTTCCTGGACGCAGGGGGGTACCGGCACATCGGTTCCCCGCAGTGGTGTGTGGGACTCGATGCCCATGGACGGGGCGTTCTCCGTCGTGTCTTCCCGGGTCATCGGCTGCTCGGTGACGAGGCCCCGCACCCGCTCCTCCAGGGCGGTGGCGGAGAACGTGGGGCCTGCCTTCTTCGCGGCGCTGATGCCCCTGTCGGCGGAAGCTTCCTTGTTGTCCGGTGACTCGAAGGACTGCATCAGGAGTACCCCGAGGCCCAGGGCGGCCGTACCGAACACGGCCCCGATGACGGCGCCGCGGCGCCGTCGCTTCTCCTTGCCGCCGCGTCCCGGTCCGGTGGCTGCCCGGGGGTGTCCGGCCGGCCGGGCCGCGGCGGTGGGTTCGGCGCGGTGCGGAACGGGCGTTGTTTCACGTGAAACGTGGACGGCTTCTTCGGGCGTCGTGGAGTCCAGAAGGGCCTCAGCGGCCAAGGCCGCGTCGATGCGGCCCGCGATGTCGGCGGGCATCCGGTGCGGTCCCGGCAGGGTGCCGAGCAGCCCGCGGATCTCGTCGAGGGAGCTCTGTACGTCGGTGCACAGGGGGCACGCGTCGATGTGGCGGCGCACGTCCGCCGTGCGGGCGGGCGGAAGCAGGCCCTCGGCCAGGTCGGAGATCTCCGAGACGTCCGGGTGCTGAGCCGTGCCGGCCGTCGATGTCATGCGCGCCCACCTCCGCCCTTCACAGCAGCGGGATCACTTGGTCCCGCATCCGTTGGTCCTGCATCCTTCGGTCCTGATGCCGGTGGGACGGATGCCCCGGGCGTCCGGTTCCTTCCCCCGCCGAGGTCCTCGCTACCCCCCGCATCCGTGCGCAGATGGGTGAGGAGCGGCAGCAGTCGGGCCCGGCCCCGCGCACAGCGGCTTTTCACCGTACCGGTCGGCACGTCGAGGACACGGGCGGCTTCGGCAACCGGGTAACCCTGCATGTCCACGAGCACCAGTGCGGCCCGCTGCTCGGGGGGCAGGGTCGACAGGGCCGCGATCAGCTCCCGATGGAGGTCCTGGCGCTCCGCGGGGGCCTCGGCGGACTCGTGGGGCTCCAGAAGCTGGTCCAGGCGCTCCGCGTCGTCTACGGGTGCGGTCCTGCGGGACGCGGCCTTGCGCGCCCTGTCGAGGCAGGCGTTGACGGTGATGCGGTGCAGCCAGGTGGTGACGGCCGACTGGCCACGGAAGGTGTGTGCGGCACGGTAGGCGGACACCAGAGCGTCCTGGACCGCGTCCGCGGCCTCCTCGCGGTCGCCCAGTGTGCGCAGGGCCACGGCCCACAGGCGGTCCCGGTGGCGTCGTACGAGCTCACCGAAGGCGTCGGGGTCGCCTTTGACGTGGGCGGCCAGCAGATCCTGGTCGCCGGTGGCGCTGAGCGCGGCGTCGTCCAACGGTGAGCCCCCTCCCCCTGGTGTACCGGTCAGCCCAGAACCTTGATCTCCGCGATGCCGCCACGGAAGCGGTCGGGCGATCCGTCGGGCGGCAGCGACGTGATGTGGACCAGGATGTACCGGGTACGGACCGGTTTGTCGAGCGTGGCTTCCAGCTTGCTCTGCGCCACTTCGCTCTGGGACACCTCGTGCGGGAAATCGGAGAGCGCGGCCGGATTCGAGGCGTCCTCACCGGCGGCCAGCACTTCAACGGTCTGTCCGCTGCGGTACATGTCGATGTCGAGGCCGGAGACGTCCTTGACGCTGCCGAGATCGACGATGATCCCGCTGCCGTCCTTGCGCTGCGGGAGATTGCCGAAGTTGGCGAAACCGTGGTACTCCCCGGTGATCCACGCGGTGCCGGTGTCCGCGTCGATGCTGTTCGGTACCTTCTCCGGCGCTATTCCGTCGCCGTTCGGGGCGAACACCGCGGCGTCCGAGATGGCGATCGGCTTGGGATCCGGCTTCTTGGGCGCCTCGTCGTCGCTCGGCTCGGAGGACTTCGTCTCACCGGCGTCCTGGCCGCGGTCCAGGAGCGTGTCCGCGAGCTGCCAGCTGCCGAGTCCCAGTGCGGCGATCAGCAGCGCGGCCACGCCCCACTTGAGCACCTTCCCCGTGCGGCTCTGGAGAGGATGAGGCGGTACGGCAGCGACGGCCTGGGTCGGGGGCACGCCGGGATGCGGGCCCGGCCTGCTGTAGGTGCCCTGCTGGTAGGTGGTGCGCTGGTACTCCGGCAGCGCCGTGAAGGTGGGCTCCGGGGGGCGGATGCGGGGCATCGCCGCAACAGCCTTGGCCAGCTCGTCGGGGGTGGTGCAGGGCGGTTCCTGGCGCGAGGCGGTGGCGCCGTCGTTCACCAGGGCCCGCATGGCGAGCTCGGACAGGCCCCGGTGGATGCCGGCCCGTACCTGGTCGGGCGGGATCAGCCCGACGCCCTTGGGCAGCCCGGAGAGGCCGTAGGCGTCTCTCTCGTACGGCCACCGCTGCGTCAGGGCGGCGTACAGCAGAGCGCCGATCGCTTCGGTGTCGGTGCGCTGTGGGCGGTCGGAGGTGATGCCGCGCAGGGCGGCGTTCACGGCGAGTCCGCGGATCCGGTACTGGCCCGAGGAGGTCCGCAGAATGGCGCCGGGGGTGAGCCTGAGGTGGGCGAGACCCTCGCGGTGTGCGGCGGCCATGGCCTGGGAGATCTGGCTGACGAGCTGGTACGCCTCGTGGGCCTCCAGCGGTCCGGCGGCGAGAAGCGCCGTCAGTTCCGTCGCGTCGGGGAGCCATTCGTGGACGACGTAGACGAGTTCGTTCTCCTCGACGGCGTCGAGGACCTGCACGAACCGGGGGTCGCCGAGCAGCGCCGACGAGCGGGCCGCGGCGAGCACGGACCTGGCCCGCGGGTGGTCCGCGGGCAGCAGGTGCACGCCCACGGCACGGCGCAGTTTCTCGTCGACCGCGCGCCAACTGCTGAACCCGTCCAGACGGGTGACGCATTCTTCGAGCCGGTAACGCTTGGCCAGCTTGTGACCGCTGTGCAGCTCAGGCGTGGCGACGGGGGGTTCGGCGCATGGGTGCTCGCCGTCCGCGTCGCTCTTGCTCTCGTCCGCTGGCTCCTTGGCTGGTGCCACCCCGTCGGCCGTGGCCTCGTCCGCCTTGGCGGCCAGCGGTTCGTCACCGCTGTTGTCTGCCACGTCGACGGCAGCCGTGCTACGTTCCGCCACCGTCGTTCCTGCCTCCCCATCCGTTGCGCGCTGTTGAACAGCCATGCCAATTGTGCCCACAGTCCGGTGCTATGCACGACACGCGGCGGCCAGTGATGGTTGTGCTCGGCCGCCGGGCCGCTCAGCGTCCGAGACGTCCGCGCACCATGCCCACCATGGCGTTGAGTTCCACGATCCGCATGCGCTTCGCGGCGAGGAAGAAGACTCCCAGCAGCACGATGCCTCCCCCGACCAGTGCCGCGAGCGACCCGAGGGCGCCGCTTCCCAGGACCCGCATGATGCCGAAGGCGGCGGCGCCGCCCAGGACGGCCGCCGGCACCGAGGCACCGGAGAGCCTGGCGTACGTACGCAGGACGTGGGTGCCGTCCAGGTCGCCTCCCAGCCGGTTGCGCAGCCGTCGCCAGGCCACGCCGACGCCGATCGCGTAGGCCAGGCCGTACGAGCCGGCCATGCCGACCACGGCCCACTGGGCGGGCAGGACGACGTAGCAGACGGCCGAGGCGGCGGCGTTCACGGCGGCGACGATCACGGTGTTGTAGAACGGCGTGCGGGTGTCCTCGTACGCGTAGAAGCCGCGCAGGACGACGTACTGCACCGAGTACGGGATGAGCCCGAGACCGAAGGCCATCAGGACGAAGCCCATGGACTGGGCGCCCTCGTGGCCGGTGGACGCGAACAGCAGGGTGCACATGGGGACGCCGAGCGCCAGGAACGCGAAGGCGACCGGGACGATGGCCACCGCCGAGTTGCGCAGCCCTTGCGAGATGTCGTCCCGGACGGCGCCCGGGTCGTTGTCGTGCGCTGCCCGGGAGATGCGGGGCAGCAGGGCGGCCATGACGGAGACCGTGATGATGGCCTGCGGCATGCCCCAGATCAGCTGGGCGTTCGAGTAGGCGAGGATGCCGGCGCCGTCCTTGCCGGACGCCGCACCCGCCGCCGTGGCGAGCTGGGTGACGACCAGGACACCCGCCTGGTTGGCGAGGACGAACAGGACGGTCCACTTGGCGAGCCTGACCGTCTTGCCCAGGCCGTGGCCCTTCCAGTCGAAGCGGGGCCGGAAGCGGAAGCCCGTCTCGCGCAGGTACGGGATCATCGCCAGCGCCTGGACGGTCAGTCCGAGGAGGGTGCCGATCCCGAGGAGCCTGACGCCTTCGTCCGGGATGGTCTGCACACCCATCTGGGTGTCGGCGGAGGTGCCGTAGACCCAGATGAACAGCCCGAAGGTGACGATCATGACGATGTTGTTGAGGACCGGCGTCCACATCATCGCGCCGAACTTGCCGCGGGCGTTGAGGATCTGCCCCATGACGACGTGCACGCCCATGAAGAAGATCGTGGGCAGGCAGTAACGGGCGAAGGTGACCGCCACGCTGTTGGCCGCCGGGTCGTCGGCGATGGTGGACGACATCGCGTTCACCAGCAGCGGGGCCGCGAACACCGCGACACCCACGATCACGGCGAGCGCCACCATGACGAGGGTGAGCAGGCGGTTGGCGAAGGCCTCGCCGCCGTCCTCGTCGTTCTTCATCGCCCGCACCAGCTGTGGCACGAAGACGGAGTTCAGGCCGCCGCCGACGGTGAGGATGTAGATCATCGTGGGCAGCGTGTACGCCACGGTGAAGGTGTCACCGAGAAGGGCTGCGCCGAGCGCCGCCGTGATCACGAGGCTGCGTACGAAGCCCGTGAGACGGGAGACCAGCGTCCCCGCGGCCATCAGCGCGCTCGACTTCAGCACACTGGCGGCCCTCCCGGCGGGCTTCTTGGGCGGCGCGGGGGCCGGGGCCGGCTCCGCCACGGCGGTGGGAGCGGGCTGCCCGGGTGCCTGCTGGTCGCGGTAGAGGTGAGCGAACGCGTCCGGCTGCTCGGGGATCTCGTCGCCGGCCCGGGTGACGAGGTCGTCGACGCCCACGTACTCGGTGGTCGCGGGATTGTCCCCGTACGGCAGGTGGCGCGAAGGACCGTCCGGTTCGGGCGGCGGGGTCTGCGCCCACACGTTCGGGTCCGGTGCGTACTGGGGCGCGGCCGGCTGCTGGTAGAGCGGCTGCGGCTCCTGGTACGTGCCGGGCGGCGGCGGGGGGTGCGCGGCGCGGTCGTAGAGCGCCTCGGTGACCGGATCCTGCGCGGAGGGGTCCTGCGTGCGGTACGGGTCGTGGCTGTAGGCGTCCTGGACGTACGGGTCCGGGACGGCGTAAGGATCCTGGCCGGGCTCCGGCTCGGCGTGCTGCGGCGCCGGCACATGGCCCGCCGCCGGGGGCTCCGGGGGCACGCCCGGCAAGGGCGCGGTGCCACTCGCGCCCTGTCCACGGTCACCGTCGTACGGCGCGTTCACTGGTGCTCCCCTCGAGCTTTCTGTTCCGGCGAGCTGTGCCCCGCTGGGTGTCCGGCCGGGGATCCGGGGACTCTCCCCCAGGAGGACGCTGCATTGCAACTCCACCTCATCGTCCCCGGCCCACCGACCACGGCGTAGCTCAACGGTCCACTTTCTCACCCGCGCCCGACGGGTTGCCGCTTTCGGGACCGGTGTCCGGTGTCGGGTCACTCGGCTGCTCGGAGTCGGCGCTCTCCTCGCCGTCCCCGTCGCCGTCCCCGGCGGCGGTCTCACGGGCCGCCGCACGCTTGCGCTGGGTGTACATCCTGACCCCGGCGAGCACGAGCAGCAGCACACCGCCGGCGATGACGAGCATCACCGTCGGCGTGAATTCGTTCACGTCGACCGTGAACTCCATCTGGCGGCCGTACGGCGTGCCGTCCTCCGTGTAGAGCTGGGCGATCACCGGAACGGGGCCGTTGGCGTTGGCGGTGGCCGTGAACTTCACCGACTGGCTGTGGCCGCCGGCGACCTTCACCGGAAGCTCGGCGATGCTCTGGTCCCCGTCCAGCTTGAGGCGCGTGGGCTTGGTCGACCTGAGCCGCAGCACCAGGTGCTCGACGCCCTGCACCAGCTGGTTCTGGACGGTCACGGGCACCATCGCACTGCGTCCCGAGAGGGTCGCGTCCGACTTCTGGATGAGCTGCACCTCGTCGGTGAGGTTCACCAGGTAGCTCTGCACCCCGTCGCGGTAGTCCTTGGCCTTGCGCTCGCTTCCGCGCCAGGAGGTGGACATCGCACGGTTCAGGGCGTTGCCGAAGGGGGTGACCACCCGGTCGGGGGAGGTGAGGATCACCTTGAAGTTGTCGAGCTTGCCCTGGGTGGACTTGATGTCCTGGAACGCCCTGGCGGGCAGCTCCTGCTTGCTGAGCGAGCCGGGATACGCGGCCGTGCCCGGCACGACGGTCGTGGCGCGGGCGTCCGGCTTCGCCTTCGAGGCGGCCACCAGGTCCAGGGGCTGCGACCAGCGCTGGGCGTCGAGGCTGTGCAGGGCGCTCGCCATCGACTGCGCCTGACTCGCGGACGGCAGGCGCTGCGGGGCGACCACGACGCTGCGTTGCTTCTCCTCGTCCTGCAGCGTCACCGCCAGGGTCTGGGCGAGGAACTTCTGCACGGCCAGGGTGGAGTCCCCGGCGTTCGACATGTCGCCCTCGAAGGCCTGGGAAAGCCGGGCGTCGGCGACCACCGCGGTGGTGCCGCCACCGATGGGCCGGGCCGCGGTGGGCGTGTACGGCAGACCGCCGGTCTCGTAGAGGCTGTCGCTGCGGACGATCACGTTGTCGGCGCCGGCCGAGGTGGCGACATCGACGATCGACGGGTCGACGGCGCCGTTCACCGGCCAGGAGAAGTCGGTGGTGGGCTCCGTGTGCAGGATCGACTGCACGGCGGTCGCGGCGACGTCGGTCGCCCGCCTCAGGTGGCTGAGCGAACCGGGCACGTCCTTGCCGCGGTGCGCCAGCGAGGCCAGGTCGGGGTCGGCGAACGGCAGCGCGACGACCTTCCGGCCGTCCACCGCCTTCTGGAGATCGTTCAGCCATGTGTTGGCCACGTCCTGGTACCTGCCCGCGACGGTCGACTCACCGTCCTCGGACTTGACCCGGTAGCTCTCCGTCATGGCGTTGACGGTGGCCAGCAGGTCCGGGTCGACGACCCAGGTCACCGGCAGCTCGTTGCCGAGGGAGACCAGCTGGTTCAGCCGCCCGCCGGGGGCGAGCTCCGCGCCGAGGTCGTCGTTGTCGAAGACCGGGGTCTGCTGCTCGTCCGAACCCGTCTCGGCGGTGAGGTGCGTCGAGGAGATGAGCGGCCAGAGGTACGTGAGCTGGGTCTTCTTCTCCGTGGCGTCGGGCTGCCAGGGGAGGAAGGTCTTCTGGACACCGAGCGTCTGCTTGTACGGACGGGTCTGCGTCTGCCCCGACAGGGACACGCCGAGCTGGTACACGCCCTGGTCGTCGAGCTTCAGCTTGTCGACCGGCACCGTGATGCTGAAGTCCTGGCTGATGCCGGCCGGGAGCTCGGCGAACTTCTTCGTGAACTTCCCGCCGAGCTCCGCCGGGCCGCTCGCGTCCGCCTGCCGGCTGCGCTCGGCGGCATCGTCGATCGCGCTCCTGCTGGACAGGCGGGGTCCCACGCTGAGACCGACGTGCGCGTCGGTGACGGGTTCCTTGCCCTTGTTGGTGACCGTGCCGGAGACGGTGACCTTGTCGCCCTCCACCGGGGCGCCGGGCGTCAGTGAGTCCAGGGACACATCGACCGTGCGCGATCCGGTGGCGTCATCGGCGGCCTGCGCGGGCGCCGGGAGACTCACCAGGCCCGCCACCAGGGGGATGCCCGCGAGCAGCCCCGCCGTGCGCCGCAGCCACCGGCGGGCAGGTGAGGGAACCATCCCCTGAAAGTCTGCCGCCTCGGCCACGCCCACGCCCGTCCCTAGTCTTCGTCTGCTGGTGGTGTTGGTTGTCGGTTCTTGCGTCCACGCATGGTAACGAGGTGCGCTGTGGCGAAGTGCTGCCCACTGCTCCACATGATCGGAAGAGTCCTGTCGGGCGGCAATAAACGGGGACGCTTCGACCGGCCGGGGCACGTACCCTTTTCTGTTGTGCCGAACGCCAACGAAGACAATCCCAGTGCCCTGAATCAGGTGCAGCGCCGCGCGGTCAGCGAACTGCTGCGGGTCTCCCCTGTCGCCGATGATCTCGCGCGCCGTTTCCAGGAGGCGGGCTTCAGTCTGGCGCTCGTCGGCGGATCGGTCAGGGACGCGCTGCTCGGCCGCCTCGGCAACGACCTGGACTTCACCACCGACGCCCGCCCCGACGACGTACTGAAGATCGTCCGGCCGTGGGCGGACTCGGTGTGGGAGGTCGGGATCGCCTTCGGCACAGTGGGGTGCCAGAAGGCGGGCTACCAGATCGAGGTCACGACGTACCGCTCGGAGGCGTACGACAGGACGTCCCGGAAGCCCGAGGTCTCGTACGGCGACTCCATCGAGCAAGACCTCGTGCGCCGCGACTTCACTGTGAACGCGATGGCCGTCGCGCTCCCGGAGAAGGAGTTCGTCGATCCGCACGGCGGTCTCGAAGACCTCGCGGCCCGTGTCCTGCGTACGCCCGGCACGCCTGAGGAGTCGTTCTCCGACGATCCGCTGCGCATGATGCGTGCGGCGCGCTTCGCCGCTCAGCTCGACTTCGAGGTGGCGCCCGAGGTGGTCGGGGCGATGACGGCCATGGCGGAACGGATCGGAATCGTCTCGGCCGAGCGAGTGCGTGACGAGTTCAACAAGCTGCTTATCTCCGCCAACCCGCGCAAGGGCCTGAGGCTGCTTGTCGACAGCGGCATCGCCGGACATGTGCTTCCTGAGCTGCCCGCGCTCCGCCTGGAAAGTGATGAGCATCACAAACACAAGGACGTCTACGAGCACTCGCTGACGGTCCTGGAGCAGGCCATCGACCTGGAGGAGAACGGGCCGGATCTGGTGCTGCGTCTCGCGGCGCTGCTGCACGACATCGGGAAGCCGAGGACGCGGCGCTTCGAAGAGGACGGCCGGGTCTCCTTCCACCACCACGAGGTGGTCGGCGCGAAGATGACGAAGAAGCGCATGACCGCCCTGAAGTACTCGAACGACATGATCAAGGACGTCTCGCTGCTGGTGGAACTGCACCTGCGCTTCCACGGCTACGGGACGGGCGAGTGGACCGATTCCGCGGTGCGGCGGTACGTGCGCGACGCCGGCCCGCAGCTGGAGCGCCTGCACAAGCTGACCCGTTCGGACTGCACCACGCGCAACAAGCGCAAGGCGGGTGCGCTGTCGCGGGCGTACGACGGGCTTGAGGTGCGCATCGCGCAGCTCAAGGAGCAGGAGGAGCTGGACTCGATCCGGCCGGACCTGGACGGCAACCAGATCATGGAGATCCTGGGCGTCGGGCCGGGCCCCGAGATCGGCAAGGCGTACAAGTTCCTGCTGGAACTGCGCCTGGAGAACGGGCCGATGGAGCGTGACGCCGCAGTCGCGGCCCTCAAGGAGTGGTGGGCGTCGCAGGGCTGAGGTCATGTTTCACGTGAAACATGACGCAAGGCCGATGCGGTGAGGGGCGGTGTTTCACGTGAAACACCGCCCCTCGCGTCTTGGGGACTTGGGCGCCGCCTTCAGCGCAAAGGTTCTGCCCGGTGCCAGCGGAGCAGGGTCGCGGCGACCGCCGCGTACATGACGGCGACCATCACCACCAGGGGGGCCGAGCGGCCGTCGTCGGGCAGCATCAGGGCCGCTGCTCCCGCAGCGCCTACGAAGGCGACATTGAACAGCACGTCGTAGAGGGAGAAGATGCGCCCGCGATAGGCGTCGTCGACCGATGCCTGCACCACCGTGTCCGTCGTGATCTTCGCGGCCTGCGTCGTGAGCCCGAGCACGAAGGCGGCGATCATCATCGGCACAGGCCGGAACGGCAGCCCGAGCGCCGGTTCGAGCACGGCGGCCGCTCCCGCGCAAGCGATCATCCATCCGTACGCTCCCAGCCGGGCCACCGCCCACGGGGTCAGCACTGCGGCCGCGAAGAAACCCGCTCCCGAGAAACCGGCGGCGATACCGAGCAGCGCGAGCCCTTCGGACCCGGAGCCCCCGCCTTCGGACCACGCGTACCGGACCAGCATCAGCACCATGACCGTCAACGCGCCGTAGCAGAAGCGCATCAGCGTCATCGCCGCCAGCGCGCGCGCGGCGGCCGGGCGCTGGGACAGGTGGCGCACGCCCTGGGCGAGGCCCCGCGCAGTGGAGGTGAGGGCGGCGCCCAGCTGCGGTTGCACCTGTTCGGGGTCGGGGCCCAGCAGTTCCCGGGCCATGCGCAGCGACGACAGGGCGGCGCAGAGATAGAGGACGGCTCCCAGCAGTACGACCACCGCGTCGGAGTCGGACGCCACCAGCCGCACGGCGAAGGCGAGGCCGCCGCCCGCGGTGGCGGCGAGCGTACCCGCCGTGGGGGAAAGGGAGTTGGCCATGACGAGCCGGTCGGCGTCGACGACACGCGGCAGCGCGGCCGAGAGGCCGGACAGTACGAAACGGTTCACGGCGGTGACGGACAGGGCCGAGGCGTAGAAGAGCCAGTCGGGCACAGCGGCGAGGATCAGCAGTGCCGTCCCGCAGGCGAGCACAGCCCGCAGCAGATTGCCGTACAGGAAGACCTGGCGGCGCTGCCAGCGGTCGAGCAGGACGCCCGCGAAGGGCCCGACCACCGAGTAGGGGAGCAGCAGGACGGCCATCGCCGAGGCGATCGCGGCGGGCGAGGTCTGTTTCTCGGGGGAGAAGACGACGTACGTGGCGAGAGCGACCTGATACACACCGTCCGCGCACTGGGACAGCAGCCGGACCGTCAGCAGGCGGCGGAAGGCGGTCAGGCGCAGGAGTACGCGCAGATCACGTACGACAGGCATGCGTGTAAGCGTCACACACGTCGAGGGTCCCCGGGCGCATGACCCGGGGACCCTCGACGATCGGCCTGCCTGAGGCTTCAGGCGGGACAGGCGGAGCTCTAGCGCTCGACCTCGCCCTTGATGAACGCCTCGACGGCGCGGTGGGCCTCGTCGTCGAAGTACTGCACCGGCGGGGACTTCATGAAGTAGGACGACGCGGAGAGGATCGGGCCGCCGATGCCGCGGTCCTTGGCGATCTTCGCGGCACGCACGGCGTCGATGATGACACCCGCGGAGTTCGGGGAGTCCCACACCTCGAGCTTGTACTCGAGGTTCAGCGGGACGTCACCGAAGGCGCGGCCCTCGAGGCGGACGTACGCCCACTTGCGGTCGTCGAGCCAGGCCACGTAGTCGGACGGGCCGATGTGGACGTTGTCCGCACCGAGGTCGCGGTCGGGGATCTGCGAGGTGACGGCCTGCGTCTTCGAGATCTTCTTGGACTCCAGGCGCTCCCGCTCGAGCATGTTCTTGAAGTCCATGTTGCCGCCGACGTTCAGCTGCATCGTGCGGTCCAGGACGACGCCCCGGTCCTCGAAGAGCTTCGCCATGACGCGGTGCGTGATGGTCGCGCCGACCTGCGACTTGATGTCGTCGCCGACGATCGGGACACCGGCCTCGGTGAACTTGTCGGCCCACTCCTTGGTGCCGGCGATGAAGACCGGGAGGGCGTTGACGAAGGCGACCTTGGCGTCGATGGCGCACTGCGCGTAGAACTTCGCGGCGTCCTCGGAACCGACGGGCAGGTAGCAGACGAGAACGTCGACCTGGCGGTCCTTGAGCGTCTGGACGATGTCGACCGGCGCCTCGGCGGACTCCTCGATCGTCTGGCGGTAGTACTTGCCCAGACCGTCGTAGGTGTGGCCGCGCTGGACGGTCACGCCGGTGTTCGGCACGTCGCAGATCTTGATGGTGTTGTTCTCGCTGGCGCCGATGGCGTCGGCGAGGTCGAGGCCGACCTTCTTCGCATCGACGTCGAACGCGGCGACGAACTCGACGTCGCTGACGTGGTAGTCGCCGAACTGGACGTGCATCAGACCCGGCACCTTGCCCGCCGGGTCGGCGTCCTTGTAGTACTCGACGCCCTGCACCAGCGAGGCGGCGCAGTTGCCCACGCCGACGATGGCTACGCGAACCGAACCCATTGGCGGTTGCTCCCTGTGTTCTCGACGAGGCCTGCGGAAGTGCAGGGCCTCACTTGACGGTGTCGTCGGACGGATCCGGACCGGTGTCGTCCCGGTGCCGGGGCAGGCCGTCCGTCTCTCCAGTGGTGATGTCGTCACGAGCCGGATTCCCGGGGTCGGATCGTCGCTGATCCCGCCCCGCCCGCTCGCTCTCGATGAGCTCGTTCAGCCAGCGCACTTCGCGCTCCACGGACTCCATGCCGTGTCGCTGCAGCTCAAGCGTGTAGTCGTCCAGGCGCTCGCGGGTGCGGGCCAGGGAGGCGCGCATCTTCTCCAGACGCTCCTCCAGCCGGCTCCTGCGGCCCTCGAGCACCCGCATCCGCACCTCGCGCTCCGTCTGTCCGAAGAAGGCGAAACGGGCAGCGAAGTGCTCGTCCTCCCACGCGTCGGGGCCGGTGTGGGAGAGCAGCTCCTCGAAGTGCTCCTTACCTTCGGCCGTCAGCCGGTAGACGATCTTCGCCCGGCGTCCCGCGAGCGAAGCGGCGAGCGCGTCCTCGGGAGCGCTGCCGGGTTCTTCGATCAACCAGCCGTTTGCGACGAGCGTCTTGAGGCAGGGGTAGAGCGTCCCGTAGCTGAAGGCGCGGAACACCCCTAGCGAGGTGTTGAGCCGCTTGCGCAGCTCGTAACCGTGCATCGGGGACTCGCGCAGCAGGCCGAGCACGGCGAATTCGAGGATGCCTGAGCGCCTGCTCACTCTTCGCCTCCCCGGTCGCCGTGGTCCCTATGCCGAGCTGATGTATCGACTCGATACATCCAGACGATAGAACGGGAGTGCCGATGGGACAAGAGGGGCCATCGTGAACGGCGTCACATCACTGATCCGGTGCACGTGACTTGCCTGATTTGGGGTGAATCTCGGCGCTGGGGGGGTTTTGGCGGTGCGTAGTCTGTGCGGCATGCAACCCACCGGGAACCAAGTGACGCCAGGGAGCGTCCTCGTCCTGGATGCACATGAGGCCGTACGGACGAGCCCGGCCCCGGGCTGGTCCGTACTTCGGGGGGACCGGAACTCACCTGCCGCTTCCAGGCGATCTCGCCTGCCCGAGGAGTAGTCGTTCGATGAGCGAGCACCGTCGCAAACCGTCGCAGCCGCAGGACGGAGGACGTGCCGCGGCCCGGCGAGCCGCCCAGCAGCCATCAGGCCGCCGCGCGGCCCCCACGCGGGACACGCACAGCACCACTGAGATGCTCTCCGGTTCGTACGGGGAGGAACGTCCTGCCGGCGGCAGAGCGGAGGCCCGCCGCGCCGCCCAGCGGAGCGCGTCGGCCGGCTCACGCCGACGCGGCGCCGAGCCTGCGGGCAGGGGTTCGGGCCGGGGGCGCGGAGCTCCGCCGGCGAACGACCGGTTCATCAACTACCCGCGCTCGGACCGGTATGGCTGGCGCCGGTTCCTGCCGTCCTGGAAGCTGGTCGGCGGTACGTGCCTGGGCTTCTTCGCGCTCCTGGTCGCGGGGATGGGCGTCGCGTTCGCTTGGGTGGACAAGCCCAACCCGCAACTGATGGCAGAGGCGCAGAACAACGTCTTCTACTGGAGCGACAACACGCAGCTCGCCGCGACCGGCGGCCAGCGCAATCGCCAGACGGTCACCCTCAAGGACATCCCGCAGGAGATGCAGGACGCGGTGATCGCGGCCGAGAACGAGTCGTTCGAGGACGACTGGGGAGTCGACCCCATGGGTATGGGCCGGGCCATCGTCAACATGGCCATGGGGCAGGAGACGCAGGGCGGCTCGACCATCACCCAGCAGTACGTGAAGAACCTGTACCTCGGCCAGGAGCAGACGATAAAGCGGAAGTTCACCGAGCTCATCATCTCGCTCAAGGTCGGCATTACTGACGACAAGCGCGAGGTCATGGAGGGATACTTGAACACCGCGTACTACGGTCGCGACGCGTATGGTATCCAGGCCGCGTCCCAGGCCTACTTCGGCAAGGACAGCCGAAAGCTGGACGCGTCCGAATGCGCTTTCCTCGCGGCGCTTCTCAAGGGGCCGAACCTCTACAACCCTGACGGTGGCCTCGGCGACAACGCCTCCCAGCAGGAGAACACGAAGCGTGCCCAAGGGCGCTGGTCGTGGATTCTCGACCGCGAGGTCGAGGTCGGCCGGATGACGCAGGCTGACGCGGACAAGTGGAAGAAGAAGGGGTTCCCCGAGCGCAAGGAATCCGAGCAGGCCACTGGCCTCGGTGGTCAGAAGGGCTACCTGGTCGAGACCGCCAAGAAGTACGTGCTGAAGCAGACCGACATCACGCCCGAGCAGCTCGCGCTCGGCGGCTATCGCATCTACACGACCTTCGACAAGGGGAAGGTCAGGGCGATGGAGAAGGCGGTCAACAAGACCAAGAAGGAATTCCTCGACGCCAAGGCGCGCCCCGAGACGGACAAGTTCGTCCAGTTCGGTTCCGCTTCCGTGGACGTGGACACCGGCGCGATCGTCGCGCTGTACGGCGGCGACGGCTGGGACAAGAAGCACTTCACCAACAACGCCGACACGTCCGGCGTCCCCGTCGGCTCGACCTGGAAGCCCTACGTCCTCGCCGCGGCGATGCAGCACGGCACGTACAAGACCGCCCCTACGGGCCTTTCGCCGCTGAGCAAGTACAACGCCAATGACCTGATCGTCATCAGGGACCAGAACGGCAACCCGATTCCGGGCAAGAACGGTCAGCCGTTCCGGCAGAAGAACGAGAGTGACAAGGCCTACGGTTACGTCACCCTCAGGGAGGCGATGGAGAAGTCCATCAACACCCCCTTCGTGCAGCTCGGAATCGACGTCGGTCACGAACATGTGGCCCAGATGGCGGAGGACACCGGAATCCTCAGCCAGTCGATGGACAAGAACAACGCGTCCTTCTACCTGGGCACATCCACCCCAAGTGCCATCCGCATGGCGGATTCGTACGCGACCTTCGCCGCTTCCGGCAAGCACCGCGAGCCGTACTCCGTGAAGAAGGTGCTTCACAAGGGGCAGAAGGAGCCCGGCTTCGACAGGCCGAGGGCCAAGCGGGCGATGGACCCGGAGGTCGCGGACAACGTCACCGACGTCCTCAAGAACGTCATCGAGAGCCCCGAGGGCACCGGCCAGAAGGCGCAGAAGCTGGGCCGTCCGGCCGCCGGCAAGACCGGTACCACCGACAAGAACAAGTCGGCCTGGTTCGTCGGCTACACCCCGCAGCTGTCGACCGCGGTGACCCTCTTCCGTACGGACCCCGAGTCCCGCAAGCTCCTGTCGATGAACGGCACCGGCGGCGTCCCGTCCATCCACGGTGGTGACATCCCCGCCGAGGTCTGGACGAACTACATGAAGGACGCTCTCAAGGACGATAAGGTCGAGGACTTCCCGCCGGCCGTCCCCATCGGCGAGAAGGCCGACGGAACCGGCGCCCCGTCCCCGACGCCGACTCCGTCGCCGTCCGAGGAGCCGTCCGAGACGCCGTCCGCCACCCCGTCCGAGACTCCTTCGGTGACCCCGTCGCCGTCCGTTACCCCGAGCCAGACCAAGTCCTGCAAGCCGTTCGACTGGGCCTGTGACGACGGCGAGGACGCCGGTGGCACCAGCGAAGGCGGTACGGACGCCGGCGGTACCGACGCGGGTGGCACGGACACCGGGGGCACCGACACCGGGGGGGCCACCGACGGCAGCACAGCCGACGGCGGTACCACCGACGGCACCACCACCGAAGGCGAGACCGACGGAAAACCGGGCAACGGCAGCAGTAACGGCGGCCTCTTCGGAGGCGGCGGCTGACGCCGGGCACCACCCCACCCCTGACGAGGGCCGTCGCACCCAGGTGCGGCGGCCCTCGCCGTTGTCCACAGCCACGGACGTGTGCGCACAGTGTTGTCCACAGCCCCGGACGTGCGCACAGTGCCGTACGGCAGGATGACCCCATGACGAGCGTGCATGAGGACCGGCCCGTAGTACGGCCCACGCATCAGGACAAGGTCGCGGCGGCGGGCAGCGAGCTGATCGGCGGACCCGTCGGCCGGTGGGCCGCGCTGGGCGCGTCACGGCTCTCACCCGTACGCGTCGTCGCCCTGGTGGCGGTCGGCATGTTCGCGCTCGGCATGGTGCAGAAGATCCCGTGCTACGAGTGGGCCTGGTTCCGCGGCACCAGTTCGCAGTACACGCACGCCTGCTACTCCGACATCCCGCACCTGTACCTGGGACGGGGCTTCGCGGACGGCCTCGTGCCGTACTTCGACCGCCTGTCCGGCGACATGGAGTTCCTCGAATACCCCGTCCTGACCGGCCTCTTCATGCAGGTCGCCGCGTGGCTGACCCTGCCCTTCGACGGGTCCGTCCAGGAGCGCGAACAGGCGTACTGGATGGTCAACGCGGGCATGCTGATGATCTGCGCCGCCGTCATCGCCGTCTGCGTCGCCCGTACGCACCGACGACGCCCCTGGGACGCCCTTCTCGTCGCGCTCGCGCCGGCCCTCGCCCTCACCGCAACCATCAACTGGGACCTGCTGGCCGTCGCCCTGACGGCCGCGGCGATGCTCATGTGGTCCCGGGGCCGTTCGCTGGCCTTCGGCATCCTCGTCGGGCTGGCCACCGCCGCGAAGCTCTATCCCGTCCTGCTCCTGGGACCGCTCCTCGTGCTGTGCTGGAGGGCGGGCAGATACCGCGAGTACGGCGCCGCGCTGCTCGGTGCGGCGGGCGCCTGGCTGCTGGTGAACCTGCCCGTCATGATCTTCGCGCCCGAAGGGTGGAAGAAGTTCTACACCTTCAGCCAGGAGCGGTCCGTCGACTTCGGCTCGTTCTGGCTGATCATCACGCAGCGCACCGGGAAGCCGCTCGACGTCGAGGCCGTCAACACGTACGCGACGCTGCTCATGGTCGCGCTGTGCGCCGGGATCGCCGCGCTGGCCCTGACCTCGCCCCGCCGGCCGCGCTTCGCCCAACTGGCCTTCCTGGTCGTCGCGGCGTTCATCCTCACCAACAAGGTCTACTCGCCGCAGTACGTCCTGTGGCTCATCCCCCTCGCCGCCCTGGCCCGGCCGCGCTGGCGCGACTTCCTCATTTGGCAGGCCGGCGAGGTCATGTACTACCTCGGGATCTGGATGTACCTGGCGTACACCACCAGCGGCGACAAGCAGCGCGGCCTGCCCCCCGAGGGCTACCAGCTCGCCATCGCGCTGCACCTGCTGGCCACGCTCTACCTGTGCGCCGTCGTCGTACGCGACATCCTGCTGCCGGAGCGGGACGTCGTACGGTGCGACGGCTCGGACGACCCCTCGGGCGGGGTCCTCGACGGAGCGGAGGACCGCTTCGTCCTGGGCAGGGCCGCGCATCCGCCGCGGCACGCCGCGCACGACGTCGAGGGGCCGCGGGTGGAATGGGGCGCCACGGCGTCGGGCGGCTGACGCCCCGCTGGGGTCAGCCGCCCGAATACGCGGTGCTGCGGAGGGTCAGCGGTCGACGATGCGGTCGAACTGCGTCGTCGTGTGGCGCAGATGGGCCACCAGTTCCTCGCCCACCTTCGGCTCCTGTGCGTCCGAGGGGACGAACAGGATCGAGACCTGCATGTGCGGTGGCTCGGCGAACCAGCGCTGCTTGCCGGCCCACACGAACGGGGCGAGGTTGCGGTTCACCGTGGCGAGGCCGGCCCGCGCCACGCCCTTGGCGCGCGGCATCACACCGTGCAGCGCCTTGGGCGCCTCCAGGCCGACACCGTGCGACGTACCGCCGGCCACGACCACGAGCCAGCCGTCCGAGGCCGCCTTCTGCTGGCGGTAGCCGAACCGGTCGCCCTTCGACACCGGGGTCACGTCCAGGACCGAGCCGCGGTACTCCGTCGCCTCGTGGTCGCCCAGCCACAGCCGGGTGCCGATCCGCGCGCGGAAGCGCGTCTGCGGGAACTGCTGCTGCAGCCGCGCCAGTTCGTCGGCCTTCAGGTGGCTGACGAACATCGTGTGCAGCGGGAGACGCGCCGCGCGCAGCCGGTCCATCCACCCGATGACCTCCTCGACCGCGTCCGAGCCGTCGGTGCGGTCCAGCGGCAGGTGCAGGGCGAAGCCCTCCAGGCGCACGTCCTCGATGGCCGCGTGGAGCAGGCCGAGTTCCTCCTCCTTCACACCGTGCCGCTTCATCGAGCTCATGCACTCGATGACGACGCGGGCGCCGACCAGCGCGTGCACACCGTCGACGGACGACACCGAACGCACCACCCGGTCCGGCAGCGGCACCGGCTCCTCACCGCGCCGGAACGGTGTCAGGACGAGCAGGTCACCGCCGAACCAGTCCTTGATGCGGGCGGCTTCGTAGGTGGTGCCGACGGCGAGGATGTCCGAGCCGAAGCGGGTCGCCTCGTCCGCGAGCCGCTCGTGACCGAAGCCGTAGCCGTTGCCCTTGCAGACCGGCACGATTCCGGGGAACTGGTCGAGCACGGACTTCTGGTGCGCCCGCCAGCGCGCGGTGTCGACGTAGAGGGTGAGCGCCATGGCCGGTCCGGAACCTTTCTGGTGGCTGCGGTGTATCGAGGTATGGGGGCGAACGGTGCGAGTGCGGGGACGTGCGAGTGCGGGGACGAGCGAGTATCAGCGGCGCGACATGTACATGTCGAGAGCCTTGTGCAGCATCTTGTTGAGCGGGAAGTCCCACTCGCCGACGTACTCCACAGCCTCCCCGCCCGTGCCCACCTTGAACTGGATCAGGCCGAACAAGTGGTCGGTCTCGTCGAGCGAGTCCGAGATGCCCCGGAGGTCGTAGACGGTCGCGCCCATCGCGTACGCGTCGCGCAGCATCCGCCACTGCATCGCGTTCGAGGGCCGGACCTCGCGGCCGATGTTGTCGGAGGCGCCGTACGAGTACCAGACGTGGCCGCCGACGACGAGCATCGTCGCCGCGGACAGGTTCACGCCGTTGTGACGAGCGAAGTACAGCCGCATGCGGTTGGGGTCCTCGGCGTTCAGGACGGACCACATGCGCTGGAAGTACGAGAGCGGGCGCGGCCGGAAGCGGTCACGCACCGCGGTGATCTCGTACAGCCGCTGCCACTCGGCGAGGTCCTCGTAGCCGCCCTGGACGACCTCGACGCCGGCCTTCTCGGCCTTCTTGATGTTGCGCCGCCACAGCTGGTTGAAGCCCTTGAGGACGTCGTCGAGCGAACGGTTCGCCAGCGGCACCTGGTACACGTAACGGGGCTGCACGTCGCCGAAGCCGGCTCCGCCGTCCTCGCCCTGCTGCCAGCCCATCTTCCGCAGCCGGTCGGCCACTTCGAACGCACGCGGCTCGATGTGCGTCGCCTCGATGTCGCGCAGGCGCTTCACGTCCGGGTCCTGGATGCCGGCCTTGATGGCGGGCGCGTCCCAGCGGCGGATGACCACCGGCGGGCCCATCTTCACGGAGAAGGCGCCCTGCTGCTTGAGGTGCGCCAGCATCGGCTGCAGCCAGTCGTCCAGGTTCGGCGCGTACCAGTTGATCACCGGGCCCTCGGGGAGGTACGCGAGATAGCGCTTGATCTTCGGCAGCTGCCGGTAGAGCACGAGGCCGGCGCCGACCAGCTGACCGCCCTGGTCGAACCAGCCCAGGCTCTCCGAGCGCCACTCCGTCTTGACATCGGCCCATGCCGGGACCTGGCAGTGGCTCGCCGCGGGCAGGCTCTGGATGTATGCCAGATGCTGCTCTCGGCTGATGGTCCTCAGGGTCAGGCTCATGACGGGGCGCTCCTCGGCAGGTCTGTCCCCATGGGATCAGGGGCTCCGGCTCTCGCGCCGAAGCCTACTGCGCCCAAGGAGCGCCCCGACTGGCCGCTGACCCAGCCGGGCCTATCCGAGCACCCCGCCGAACAGACCGCCGTGGGCCATGCCGAGGAAGAAGCCCACCGCGGACGCGCCCAGGCCGACGATCATCGGGAACCGCTCGCGGGTCGTGGCCGAGATGAACTGGCCGTACGCACCCGTGAGGATGCCGACCAGACCCGTCCACGAGCTGAGCAGGTGCAGGTTGTGGAACATCGCCGAGACGAAGGCGATCGCGCCCAGTACGAGCGTCACCACGAGCAGGGTGTCCTGGAGCGGATGTGGCTTGCCGTCGGTCTCGAAGAGCGAGCTCGTGGAGTGTCGTCGCATTGCCTGCGCCATGGGGCACCTCCTGCTGGAAGGCGGCGAACGTGATGCCGCACACACCCGATGTGTACAGATTGTGGCCCCTCAGGGCCGGATTTCAACCGGAAGGCGTTGAGCAGGTAGTCTGTACGGTCTGCACCGGTGTCTGCCCTGCCAGAAAACGAGCCTCTCCCCTCGCGGAAGGCGGCTTGTCAGTGGCGGCCGATACCGTTGCGTACGCATCACGACCCTCCTGCCACGGAACGACCGTGGCCGCTGAGTCCAAAGGAGGTGGGTTCCACATGCGTCACTACGAAGTGATGGTCATCCTCGACCCCGATCTCGAGGAGCGCGCTGTCTCCCCGTTGATCGAGAACTTCCTCTCCGTCGTCCGTGAGGGCAACGGAAAGGTCGAGAAGGTCGACACCTGGGGCCGTCGTCGTCTGTCCTACGAGATCAAGAAGAAGCCCGAGGGCATCTACTCGGTCATCGACCTGCAGGCCGAGCCTGCGGTCGTCAAGGAGCTCGACCGACAGATGAACCTGAACGAGTCGGTCCTCCGGACCAAGGTCCTCCGCCCCGAAACCCACTGAGCTCAGTAGCTCAGCGGTAATCGGGTCCGAGTAGCAACAAGCAGCCAGCAGCAATCCCCGCCGAGAGGTTCACCCATGGCAGGCGAGACCGTCATCACGGTCGTCGGCAATCTCGTCGACGACCCCGAGCTGCGCTTCACCCCGTCCGGTGCGGCGGTCGCGAAGTTCCGTGTCGCGTCCACTCCCCGCATCTTCGACAAGCAGACCAATGAGTGGAAGGACGGCGAAGGCCTGTTCCTCACCTGCTCGGTCTGGCGTCAGGCGGCGGAGAACGTCGCGGAGTCGCTTACGCGAGGCATGCGCGTCGTCGTTCAGGGCCGGCTCAAGCAGCGGTCCTACGAAGACCGCGAGGGCGTCAAGCGCACGGTCTACGAGCTGGACGTCGAGGAAGTCGGCCCCAGCCTCAAGACGGCCACGGCCAAGGTCACCAAGACCACCGGCCGAGGCGGTCAGGGTGGGTACGGCGGCGGCCAGCAGGGCGGTCAGGGCGGCGGCAACTGGGGCGGAGCCCCCGGCGGCGGCGGCCAGCAGGGTGGCGGCGCTCCCGCCGACGACCCCTGGGCCAGCAGTGCACCGGCCGGCGGCGGGCAGCAGCAGGGTGGCGGCGGCTGGGGCGGAAGCTCCGGCGGCGCCGGCGGCGGCTACTCGGACGAGCCCCCCTTCTAGGGCGGGCCCGTACACCACTTCTTGATCACACAGGAGAAACACCATGGCGAAGCCGCCTGTGCGCAAGCCTAAGAAGAAGGTCTGCGCATTCTGCAAGGACAAGGTCACGTACGTGGACTACAAGGACACGAACATGCTGCGGAAGTTCATTTCCGATCGCGGCAAGATCCGTGCCCGCCGCGTGACCGGCAACTGCACGCAGCACCAGCGTGACGTCGCCACGGCAGTCAAGAACAGCCGTGAGATGGCGCTGCTGCCCTACACGTCCACCGCGCGATAAGGGAAGGGTGACCGAAAAATGAAGATCATCCTCACCCACGAGGTCTCTGGCCTCGGCACTGCCGGCGACGTCGTTGACGTCAAGGACGGCTACGCTCGCAACTACCTGGTTCCGCGTGGTTTCGCGATCCGCTGGACCAAGGGTGGCGAGAAGGACGTGGCGCAGATCCGCCGCGCCCGCAAGATCCACGAGATCGCGACCATCGAGCAGGCCAACGAGATCAAGGCCAAGCTCGAAGGCGTGAACGTGCGTCTGGCCGTTCGCTCCGGCGACGCCGGCCGTCTCTTCGGTTCCGTCACGCCGGCCGACGTCGCTTCGGCGATCAAGGCCGCCGGTGGCCCCGAGGTCGACAAGCGCCGCGTTGAGCTGGGCGCCCCGATCAAGACCCTTGGCTCGCACCAGGTCTCCGTGCGTCTGCACGCCGAGGTCGCCGCGAACCTGGGCGTCGAGGTCGTCGCCGCCTAAGCGCTGCGCATCGCAGAGCAGTCAGAAGGGCCGCACCCCACGGGGTGCGGCCCTTCGTCGTTTCACGTGAAACACGTAGGTGCTCAGGGCGCGCCGCGGTCGGTCAGCGCATCGCTCCTGCGCCTGCCCAACGCCTGACGCCTGGCTCAGCGGGAGGCGCCCGTGACGATCCAGCGGCCCGAGCGCGCACGCAACCAGAGCGTCAGCATCCGTACCACCATCATGAGCGTCATCGCCCACCACAGGGCGGTCAGTCCGCCGCCGAGTACCGGTACCAGCAGCGCCGCCGGCGTGAACACGGCGAGCGTCGCCAGCATGGCCCAGGCCAGGTACGGCCCGTCTCCGGCGCCCATCAGCACGCCGTCCAGCACGAACACGATGCCTGCGATCGGCTGGGACACGGCCACCACCAGCAGGGCCGGGAGCAGCGCGTCCCGTACGACGTCGTCGCTCGTGAAGAGCGGGATGAACAGCGGTCGTGACACCGCGACCAGTACGCCGAGCACCACCCCGGAGACGATGCCCCACTGCACCATCCGCCGGCATGCCTCCTGGGCGCCCTTGGGGTCGTCGGCCCCCAGATACCGGCCGATGATCGCCTGGCCCGCGATGGCGATCGCGTCGAGGGCGAAGGCCAGCAGACTCCACAGGGACAGGAGGATCTGGTGGGCCGCGACATCCGCGTCCCCGAGCCGGGCGGCCACCGCGGTGGCGATCATCAGAACGGCGCGCAGCGACAGCGTGCGGATCAGCAAGGGTGCGCCGGCCTGGGCGCAGGCCCGGATGCCGGCGGCGTCAGGGCGCAGGGACGCGCCGTGCTTCCTGGCGCCGCGGATCACCACCACGAGATATACGGCGGCCATCCCGCACTGGGCGATCACGGTGCCCCAGGCGGAACCGGCGATGCCGAGTTCCGCGCCGTACACGAGGCCCACGTTGAGGGCCGCGTTGGCGGTGAAGCCTCCGACGGCGACGTAGAGCGGGGTCCTCGTGTCCTGGAGGCCGCGCAGGACACCGGTGGCCGCGAGTACCACGAGCATCGCGGGGATGCCGAGACTGGAGATCCGCAGATACGTGACGGCGTATGGGGCGGCTGTGCCGGAGGCGCCGAAGAGGTCGATCAGCCAGGGGGCGGAGGGCAGGACGACCGCGATCACGGCGACGCCGAGGAGCAGAGCCAGCCAGATGCCGTCCATGCCCTGCCGGATCGCGGCCTGCAGGTCGCCCGCGCCGACGCGGCGGGCGACCGCGGCGGTGGTGGCGTATGCGAGGAAGACGAAGACGCTCACGGCGGTCATCAGGAGCGCGGCGGCGATGCCGAGGCCCGCGAGCTGCGGGGTGCCGAGATGACCTATGACGGCGCTGTCGACCATCACGAAGAGGGGCTCGGCGACCAGGGCGCCGAAGGCCGGCAGAGCCAGCGATACGATCTCGCGGTCGTGCCGGCGTCGACGGGTCTTCGCTGCCGTGGGTGCCTGAGTCATGGGCCTAATCTAATCTTCCACAGGTAAGGGATGCAATGATGTATCAGCCCTTACGGACAGGTGCTTTCCAGGTCGGGCTGTGCGCCGTTTGTTCTGATCTTGAACCGGGGGCCGAAGTTTTTCTTCCCCACAGCCGGTGGATGGAGAAAATGCAGGTCAGAAGGGTGCGGGCGGAGGTGCTATGAGTTTGTCCACAGTGCTGTCCCCCGGTCCGTGCACAGGTTCTGGGGACTTCTCCACAGCAACGGGTCGTTCGTCCACACGGCCTGTGGATAACCAGATTGGCTGACGGTGCCTACGGGCCTACCGTGGTGCGGCGCCCGCCTTCCGTTCCGGCCTCGGAAGCTCGTCGAACTTGATGCGCCGGAACCGGAGTCGGGCGTCTTATTTGTCAGAGCCGTGCCGTAAGAAAGAGTGGCACAGCGAGGTCCGCGCAGCGGACGGGAGGAGGTGGCCCGGTGAGCATTTCCGAGCCATTGGACGACCCCTGGGCCGACAGCGGTCCCGGTGACCGTCTGCCCTCCCGCCGTCGCCGCGGCGAAGGCAGGGGCCGCGACGAACAGCACGACCGCGGTGGCGAGGGCGGCGGCTGGGAGGGCGGCTCCCCGGCGTTCGAGCGGGTGCCCCCGCAGGACCTCGACGCCGAGCAGTCCGTTCTGGGCGGCATGCTGCTCTCGAAGGACGCCATCGCGGACGTGGTGGAGATCCTCAAGGGCCACGACTTCTACCGCCCGGCCCACGAGACCGTCTACACGGCGATCCTGGACCTCTACGCCAAGGGCGAGCCGGCCGACCCGATCACCGTGGGCGCCGAGCTGACCAAGCGCGGTGAGATCACGAAGGTCGGCGGCGCCTCGTACCTGCACACCCTGGTGCAGACGGTGCCGACCGCGGCGAACGCGGAGTACTACGCCGAGATCGTCCACGAGCGGGCCGTGCTGCGCCGACTGGTCGAGGCGGGCACGAAGATCACGCAGATGGGATACGCGGCCGACGGCGACGTCGACGACATCGTGAACGCCGCCCAGGCCGAGATCTACGCCGTCACCGAGCAGCGGACCAGCGAGGACTACCTCCCGCTCGGCGACATCATGGAGGGGGCGCTCGACGAGATCGAGGCGATCGGCTCCCGTACGGGCGAGATGACCGGTGTGCCCACCGGCTTCACGGACTTCGACTCGCTCACCAATGGTCTGCACCCCGGCCAGATGATCGTCATCGCGGCCCGTCCCGCCATGGGAAAGTCGACGCTCGCGCTGGACTTCGCGCGGGCCTGCTCGATCAAGAACAATCTGCCGAGCGTGATCTTCTCCCTCGAAATGGGGCGCAACGAGATCGCGATGCGTCTGCTGTCGGCGGAGGCGCGGGTGGCGCTGCACCACATGCGTTCGGGCACGCTGACGGACGAGGACTGGACGCGGCTCGCGCGCCGGATGCCGGACGTCTCGCAGGCCCCGCTGTACATCGACGATTCCCCGAACCTGTCGATGATGGAGATCAGGGCGAAGTGCCGTCGGCTGAAACAGCGCAACGACCTCAAGCTGGTCATCATCGACTATCTGCAGCTGATGCAGTCCGGTGGGTCGAAGCGGGCGGAGAGCCGCCAGCAGGAGGTCTCGGACATGTCGCGAAACCTCAAGCTGCTGGCGAAGGAACTCGAACTCCCGGTGATCGCGCTCTCGCAGCTGAACCGTGGCCCCGAGCAGCGTACAGACAAGAAGCCGATGGTCTCCGACCTGCGTGAATCGGGCTCCATCGAGCAGGACGCCGACATGGTCATCCTGCTGCACCGCGAGGACGCGTACGAGAAGGAGTCACCGCGTGCGGGCGAGGCGGACCTGATGGTGGCCAAGCACCGTAACGGTCCGACGGCGACGATCACGGTGGCGTTCCAGGGCCACTACTCACGCTTCGTGGACATGGCGCAGATCTGATCCGTACCTGCGAGCGGGCAGAGCGGGGCAGGGCCGTGAAGCTGCCCCGATGCTGTAAACGCGTCGCCGCAGCCGCACAGACGATCCCGGCTGAGGAAATGCCACGACGGTGAGAGGGAACGCCCATCCAAGTCGTGAGACAGCGGGAAGCTGCTCAGCGCCTCGTCTCGTACCTGGTCAGGACCACGCCGCCCGGAAACGTCCGCGTCTCCACCAGGTTCAGCCTCACCCAGCTGTCCAGCGCGGTGAAGAGCGGCGTGCCGCCGCCCACCAGGACCGGATGGGCGGCGATCACGTACTCGTCGATCAGCCCGGCGTGCATGGCCGCACCGGCGAGCGTTGCGCCGCCGATGTCCATGGGGCCGCCGTCCTCGGCCTTGAGCCGGGTGATCTCGGCGATCGCGTCGCCGGTGACCAGGCGGGTGTTCCAGTCGACCTTGTCGATCGTCGAGGAGAACACCACCTTCGGTGTGTCCCGCCAGTTCCGCGCGAACTCGATTTCCGCCGGCGTGGCGTCGGGCTGCTGGTCGGCGGTCGGCCAGTAGGAGCTCATCGCCTCCCAGAGCTTGCGCCCGTACAGCGACAGGCCACTCGCCTGCTCGTGGTCGAGCCACCACTGGAACAGCTCGTTGCTCGGCGGTCCGCTCCAGCCGATGTCGTCGCCGGCCGCGGTGATGTAGCCGTCCAGGGTCACATTCATGCCGTAGATCAGTTTCCGCATGACCAGCCTTCCGTCCGTGGGTGTCCGACGTACAGACCAGCGTGGCGCGGGAAACACATCGGTGCGCGATCTGGGCTCGCGGTAGTCCTCGTGCTCGGCGCTCAGCGTGGTGTATTCGGCCCGACACGGGCAAGCCGCCTGATCTCGACCTCGCCTTCGCCTTCGCCTTCGCGAGGAAATGCCATGGAATTGCGGCTGCTCATGGGTGACAAGGCCGTGAGACAGCCAAGAACACGCAGGTCATGCGAGATCGACATGTCACGAGCGGCGGACCCCGCAACCTCGCCGGCGCGCGGTCGGCCGGTCAGTCCTTGACCGGCCACTCCAGAGGTTCCTTGTAGAAGCCCCGGGTCAGCTCCACCGCTGCGGCCTTCTGGCCTTCCGGGACGAGGAAGGCGGTGCAGATCTTCTCCGACTGGCCCTCGCTGAGCTTCTTGTCGTAGTCCGTGGCGGGGCAGTTCGGCCACTTCGCCTCGCCCATCAGGACGAGGAGGGCGCGGGTGCGCACGCCCCCGTCCGTCCTGACGACCAGGTCGTCGTCCATGTCGCTCATGCCCATGGGCTTGCCGCTCTTGTGCGTGAGCGTCGACCACACGTAGACGGGCACCTGCGGGCCGTCCTTCTCGTCCTTCTTGAGGCCCGAGTTGTCCATGTCGGCCGTGGTGCCGGTCTCCACCTTGGTCGGTGTGACCGTGTACTTGGCGCCCGACGACTCCTTCATGTCGCTCTCCTGCTCGGGGCTGGGCTCACCGAGACGGAAGACCTGCTTCTCGTCGGAGGCGTCCGAACCGGAGCCGGAGGACTGGGAGTCGGAGCTTCCGCGCTTCTTGCCCGAGCCCAGGTCGCCGCAGCCCGTCAGTGCCAAGGCCAGCGCCAGAGCACCCACCACGGCCGGTACGGCACGAGTCGACGTACGCATCTGATTCTCATTTCCCCGTTGACTGTCCCCGTGCCCGGCCGGGGCGCATCACCCGCACAGCCGGACCCTGAATCCGCTGTAGATCTTGCCAGAGCGCAGTCGTCCGCCCTCGGGCGGGCCGGGCGGGGACGGCCGGCTAACGCGTGCCGGCTTCCTCCTCGTAGGGGAAGCGGGCGAGCGGGGCCTCTTGCTGGAAGAACGTCTTGGCGCGGATCATCGCTCGTTCGTCGTCGCGTACCTGGCCGGGGCGGGAGCCGTTGCCGAGCAGCAGGCCGCCGAAGCGCATCCCCATGTACGCCGCCGTGTTGGTGAGGGTGGTCGCCAGCCCGTCGGCGACGATTTCGTCGCGGTCGGCCATGACCGTCACTCCCCACAGAGTCCGTCCCGCCATCCGCTCCATGAAGTCGAAGCCGGGCACCGCAAGCCAGCCCGACCAGTAGTCGAGGTAGCGCTTGGTCTGCGCGGAGAGGCTGTACCAGTACAGCGGCGAGGCGATGACGATGTCGGTGGCCGCCACAGTGGCCTCGCGCAGCGCCTCTTCGGTCTCCCCTACGGGCCATTCGCCGCTCTCGTGCCGTCCGTCCTGGAAGTCGGGCAGCGGGAGCCCGGCCAGGTCCAGCCAGCGTTGCGGCGTACCGGCGGGCAACTGCTCCGCGGCGGCCCGCGCGAGCATCTCGGTGTTCCCGTCGGGGCGGGCGCTGCCGAGGACGAAGAGGAACGAGCGGTCCGGGCCACTGGTCGTGTCGATGGTCATGTCTGCTCCAGGGCGAGAGGGGCGGTCCCTCGCTACCAACTGGCTTGTGGCCGTGGCTTATTCCGAAATGGGCTCGACTGGGCGGGGCGGTGCCGGTAGGTGTTGACCATGACGTCACCGCTCGAAGAGCTCCTTCCCGGCACGCGCCGTGCCCTTCTGCACCGCATCGCCACCGCACAGGCGGAGGGCAGGGCGCCCTCGCTCGTCGCTGCGGTGCAGCGCGACGGACGGGTCGTCTGGACGGGCTCCCGTACGTGCGTCGAGGGGCACGGTCCGGACGCGCACACGCAGTACCGGATCGGTTCTATCACCAAGACTTTCACTGCCGTGCTGGTGCTGCGGTTGCGCGACGAGGGGCTGATCGACCTCGGCGATCCGCTGGAGAAGCACCTGCCGGGTACCGGGGCGGGTGAGGTGACGGTCGCACAACTGCTGTGCCACACCGCCGGGTTGGCGGCGGAGACGCCCGCGCCCTGGTGGGAGCGGACCCCGGGGTCCCTGCGCCCCGGCCTCGCCGATGTGCTGGGCGAGGAAGCGCGACTGCATCCGGCCGGCCGAACCCACCACTACTCCAACCCCGGCTACACGCTGCTGGGCCGGCTCGTCGAAGCGGTACGGGGGCGGCCGTGGGCCGAGGTCCTGCGGGGCGAGATCCTCGAGCCGCTGGGCATGCGCCGTACGAGTCCGGACCCCGAAGCTCCGCACGCCGGTGGCTGGGCGGTGCACCCGTGGGCCGATGCGATCCTGCCGGAACCGGCCGCGGACCTCGGGCTGATGGCTCCCGCCGGTCAGCTCTGGTCGACCGCCGCCGACCTCTGCCGGTTCGCCGCCTTCCTCGCCGCCGGTGACGAGAAGGTGCTGAGCGCCGCGTCCGTACGGGAGATGCGCACACCCGCCGCGCCCCCGGCCCCGGGGGAGGCAGCCGGGGGCTACGGGCTCGGGCTGCAGATCGTCCAGGGCGGCGGACGGGCGCTGGTCGGCCACTCGGGGTCGCTGCCGGGCTTCGTCGCCGGTCTGTGGATCAGCGTGGAGGACGGGCTGGCCGCGGTCGCGCTCACCAACGCCACATCGGGGCTGTCCGCTCCGACGGTGGCGGCCGACCTGATCCGCATCGTCGCCGAGGCGGAGCCGCGTATCCCGGAGCCCTGGCGCCCGCTGCCCGAGGTCGACCACGACCTGCTGGCGCTGACGGGCCCGTGGTTCTGGGGTACGGCGCCGTACGCCGTCACGCTCGTCGCCGACCGGGGCCTGGAGCTTCAGCCGCTGCGGGGTAACGGCCGGAGCTCGCGCTTCGCGGCCCGGCCGGACGGCGCCTGGACCGGCCTCGACGGCTACCACCTGGGGGAGACGCTTCGGGTGGTGCGGCGGGAGGACGGCTCGGTGAGCCATCTGGACCTGGGGTCGTTCGTCTTCACCCGCGAGCCGTACGAGCCCGCAGACGCGATTCCTGGGGGTGTGGACGAAGGCGGCTGGCGCGGTCTCTGATGTTTCACGTGAAACTGCCCGGCCGCCCGGTGAAGAGGTGCTCAGAGGTTGAGCTTGAATCCGAGGTGGGAGGCCTCGAAGCCGAGCCGCTCGTAGAAGCGGTGGGCGTCGGTGCGGGTGGCGTCGGAGGTGAGCTGGACCAGCTGGCAGTTCTCGCGACGGGATGCGTCGATCGCCCACTCGATCAGCAGGCTGCCGAGGCCGCTGCCGCGTTCGTCGGCGTGAACGCGTACGCCTTCGATGATCGAGCGGGTGGAGCCGCGGCGGGACAGGCCGGGGATGATCGTGAGCTGGAGCGTGCCGACGATCCTGTTCTCGCGTACGGCGACGACCAGATGCTGGTTCGGGTCGCCGGCCAGCCGGGCGAGGGCGGCCGTGTACGGGGCGAGGTCGTCGGGGGACTCGCGCTGTGCGCCCAAGGGGTCGTCGGCGAGCATGGCGACGATCGCCGGAAGGTCACCGGCGGTCGCGGGGCGTATCTCCAGATCATTCATGGGCGCAGAGTACGCAGGCCGTGGCATTCTCGCGGTTAGGCGGGCACCCGCAGCTCCTCCACCGCTCTGACCAGAGGCGCGAGTTCGGCGTTCTTGGCGGCCTCGTCCAGTGCCTCGCGCAGGGCAGCGTCGTTGGTGGGACGGGCTTCGGCCAGCAGGGCCTGACCGGCCTCGGTCACGTCGGTGTAGATGCCGCGCCGGTCGGTCTCGCAGAGGTAGCGGGTCAGCAGCCCGCGGTCTTCGAGGCGGGTGACCAGCCGTGTGGTGGCGCTCTGGCTCAGTACGACGGCGTCGGCCACCTGCTGCATCCGCAGGTGCCCGCCGGGGCCGCTGTGCTGACGGCTCAGGACGTCGAGGAGCGAGTACTCCCGCACGCTCAGGCCGTGCCGGCTCTGCAGCGCCTTCTCGATGTGGGAGTCGATCCTGCCGTGCAGCAGCGACAGGGCGCACCAGCCCTGCGAGAGGGCGGTCAGGGCCGGATCTGTCGCTGTCATGGATCTCTCCTTGTCCGGAGCGGCTACGACCGGGACACCAGGATAGACGACTTCCGCAATAGCCCGCGCTTGCAAATAACCCGCGCCTGCAATTAATGTTGACGCTTGTTAGGCGCATGTGCAATCTATCCGGAAGGTCTGGCCATGCCACTCGCACTCCTCGCCCTCGCCATCGGGGCGTTCGGGATCGGCACCACAGAGTTCGTGATCATGGGCCTGCTGCCCGAGGTCGCCACCGACTTCGGTGTATCGATTCCCACCGCCGGCTACCTGGTCAGCGGTTACGCCCTCGGAGTCGTCCTGGGCGCTCCGCTCATGTCGGTCCTCGGCACCCGGATCTCCCGCAAGCGCATGCTCATGCTGCTGATGGGGCTGTTCATCGCGGGCAATCTGCTCTCCGCGCTCGCTCCGTCCTTCGGCGTGATGCTCGGGGGCCGCGTGGTCGCCTCTCTCGCCCACGGCGCGTTCTTCGGTATCGGCTCGATCGTCGCCGCCGACCTGGTCGCCCCCGAGAAGCGGGCCGAAGCCATCGCGATGATGTTCACCGGCCTCACCGTCGCCAACGTCGTCGGAGTCCCGCTCGGCACGTTCGTCGGACAGAGTTACGGCTGGCGGATCACGTTCGCCGCGGTGGCGGTCCTCGGCGTACTCGGTCTGGCGGGCGTCGCCCGGCTCGTGCCGGAGACGCCCAAGCCCGAGGGCGTACGGCTGCGCCACGAGCTCGACGCGTTCCGCAACGTGCAGGTGCTGCTCGCCATGGCGATGACCGTCCTCGGCTTCGGCGGCGTCTTCGCCGCCATCACCTACCTCGCGCCGATGATGACCGGCGTCGCCGGCTACTCCGCCGGATCCGTCACCTGGCTGCTGGTCCTCTTCGGTCTCGGCATGGTCGGCGGCAACCTCATCGGCGGCAGGTTCGCGGACCGTGCGCTGATGCCGCTGCTGTACGTGTCCCTGGGCGCCCTCGCCGTCGTCCTGGCGCTGTTCACCGTCACCGCGCACCACCAGGTCGCGGCCGCTGTGACGATCGTGCTGATCGGCGGGCTGGGTTTCGCCACCGTCCCGCCGCTCCAGAAGCGCGTCCTGGACCAGGCAGCGGGCGCCCCCACCCTGGCCTCCGCCGTCAACATCGGCGCGTTCAACCTCGGCAACGCGCTCGCCGCCTGGCTCGGCGGCCTGGTCATCGCGGCCGGCCTCGGCTACACAGCGCCCAACTGGGTCGGCGCCGTGCTCGCCGCCTCCGCTCTCGGCCTGGCGTTCCTGTCCAGCGCCCTGGAGCGTCGTACGGACGCCCGCAGCCGGGTCGTCACCGGGTCGGTTCGCGTACCGGTCTCCGTCACCGCTGCCGCCGTACGTCGCTGAAACAACCCACGAAGATCCCCACCACGATCCTCACGAAGATCAAGGAGTCACCCCCATGAGCACGACCGCGACCGCCGTAGCACCGCTGACCATCCAGGACGCCGAAGCCCTCGTGGAAGCCGCCCGCCGCGCGGCCGGGGAGGCCGGGGTCAGCGCCGCCGTCACCGTTCTCGACGCGGGCGGTCACCTGCTCGCGTTCCGGCGCGACGACCGGGCCGTGCTGATCGCGGGCGAGACCAGCACCCGCAAGGCGTACACCGCGCTGCAGCTGAACGCCGCCACGTCCGACCTGGTCGACGCGGTACAGCCGGGCGGGCTCTTCCACACGCTGCCGACGGCGCTCGACCGCCCGCTGCTGTTCATCGCGGGCGGCGTACCGGTTCACCGTGACGGCCGTCTGATCGGGGCGATCGGCGTCGGCGGTGGAGCGCCCGACCAGGACCACGGATTCGCGACCGCCGCGGTCCAGGCCCTCGGCCGGTAGCCGGCACCGGCCGGGACGCGCGGCCGGCAGGACGACAGGGCCCGCCCCCCGGGGCGGGGGGCGGGCCCTGTCGTCGTCAGCCCGCCGCGACCGTCAGCGGCGCGAAGCGGCGGGTCCAGTCCCCGGGCAGACCGGGGATGCCGTACGTCATCACGGTGTTGAACGCCACCGGCTCCAGGCCGCGCGCCTTCACCCACTCCAGCAGGTCCTCGTGGCGTACGTCGATGTCGGTGCGCAGGGGACGGTCCGTGCCGGCGGCCAGGGAGGCGATCAGCGCCTTTGCGGTCTCGGTGTCCCTGGCGACCAGCGGGCCCACGACCTGGGTCTGCATGTTGGGCCAGGCGGCGGCGTACCCCGTGAGGCCGCTGCGGTCCTCGGCCACCCGGATCTGGTCGGCGAAGGCGGGCAGCCGGGTGAGGACGTGGGTGCGGTCCTGGCCGAAGACGTCGGCGTCCAGCCGCAGGATCGCGGGAAGGTCGTCGGCGGTTGCGGGGCGCGTCGGCACCTCGGTGGGGGAGCCGGACGACCGGAAGTGGCCGCGGACCATTTCGGCGCTGCCGGTCACGGTGAAGCCGAGCTCCTCGTAGAGCGGCCGGCCGTTGGGCGTGGCGTGCAGAGTGAGCGGGGTGTCCCCGGCCTCGGCGATGAGGTGTCGCATCAGGCGGCGGCCGATGCCCTGCCGTGCGTGGCGTTCGGCGACGAGCACCATGCCGATCGCGGCGAGTGCGGGGCCGCCCGCGTTGCCGGAGCCGTACGCGTTCCTGGGGCCGTACGAGGTGACGACGCTCGCGGCGGCGAGGCCCTTCCCCTCCGGCGCGTCGATGCCGTAGCCGGTGCCAGCCGTGAGGAGCAACCCCCATTTGTGCTCTTCCCGTGGCCAGCCCCGGTCTTCCGAGAGGTCGGCGCAGGAAGTGAGGTCGGCCGGGGTGAGGCGGCGGACGGGCAGATCGGCGTACGGAATCGGCATTGGATCAGGCTGGCCGACGTACTGATCGCCCGTCCACCGGTTTAGGTGAAGAGGAGGCGACAGCTCGCACACGCCTGCCACGACGCGTGGGGCCCCAGGCCCGGAGCGAGCGCACCGACCGTCAGCCCAGTCGGCCCACTGATGCGGCCACGCATGAGACGAGGAGCGCCCGGTGTGCGGGGCGGCGGAGTGGTTTCACGTGAAACACGCTGCCTGGTTACGGGCAGCCCGGCATCCAGGAGGGGGAGCAGCCCCGCGTACTAGCCTCGGCGTACATGACGCGACTGCACCTCTTCGATCTCGACGGAACGCTGATGCGAGGCTCGGCGGCGGCGGTGGAGATCTCCCGTCAGTTGGGCGTGAGCGAGGAGATCGCCGAGTTGGAGCGGGACTTCCTGCTGCGCGGCATGGCGCCCGACGAGTTCGCCGTACGGGCTCGGGAGCTGTGGGCGGAACTCACCGAGGACCAGGTGGCGGCGGCTTTCGCGGGGGCTCCGTGGCTGTCGGGCATCAAGGAGGTGTGGGCCGACGTCCGAGCGCGTGGTGAGTACTGCGCCGTCATTTCCCTGTCCCCGGACTTCTTCGTGAACCGGCTGCTGGCGTGGGGCGCGCATGCCGCACACGGTTCGCGCTGGCCCGCCGTGCCCTTTCTGGAGCCGGTCGAGCGGGCCGGAATCCTGAACGCGCGCGCGAAAGTGAAGATCGCGGACCGGCTGTGTGAAGAATTCGGGCTGCTCAGGAGTGACTGCGTGGCTTACGGGGATTCGATGTCGGACGCGGAGATCTTCGCGGCGGTGCCGCTTTCCGTGGCGGTCAACGCAGATCACCACGTGTCGGACCTTGCCGTGCTTGCTTATGGGGGTGGTGATCTGCGCGAGCCGTACGAACTGGTGCAGTCCCACCAGTCCCGCCGGTAAATTCCGGATGAGTCGCAGAACGGGTGTGACCGCCGAGTGGGGGAGGTCACATGAAGGGGCTTGTGTGCCGCGCTACCGCCGGTAGGGTCGACTCCGGTTTGGTGCCGCCGCCCTTGGCGCGCAGGGCACGGAGCGAAAACAGCCTAACCGGAAAGGGGGTTCGGATGCCCTGACTTCCGGGTCTTTGTCCGATGCGGAGGTGGTGCCTGGCATGCTGCGACGACGGCGACTGCGGGCAAAGTCACACTTGCGTCCGGCTCACCCCAATTGGGGGTAGTGGCGTGCTTAGTGTGGGCTGCCGGCAGACCTGAAGGACCGAGGGCACAGAGAGCACAGATCCAAACAGAGCGGGGAAACGCGAGCACGTTCCGGTCCCGGAAGTGCAGAACCGACCGAAAGCTGTTCGAGGCGAGGCACATCAATGGACGCTCCGACCACCACGTCGGCCGACAACGGCATTTCCGAAGACAGCGGCGGCGGCTGGTTCAAGCCGCGCAGAATGCCAGCTGCGGGAGCTCAGCAGCCGCCGGGCCAGGGCGTGGACCCGAACCAGGACCGGATACCGGAGCCGGGCGCGGACCGTCCCAGCCGTCAGGTGTCCGCGATACGCCCGGTGGGCACCGGCGCCTCGCGCCCGCAGCCCGCCCAGCCCCAGCCCGCGCAGCCTGCACCCGCCCAGCCCCCGCAGTCCCACCCTGCGCAGCCCGAGTACGCGCAGCCCCACCCCGGGCAAGCACGGCCCGAGGCGGCCCGGCCCCAGCCCGCCGGCCCCCCGCAAGCCCCCCGGCAGCGGCAGGCCGCCGAGGCTCCGGCGGCCCCCGCGGCGCCCGCCGCCCCCGAGTCGCCCGACGCGGCGCTCGTCCGCCGCACGCTCGCGGACATCGGTGACGACGCCGGCAAGGTCACCTCGTACTTCTACGCGCTGCTCTTCACCCGCCACCCGGAGCTGCGCGCGCTCTTCCCCGCGGCCATGGACACCCAGCGCGACCGCCTCCTCAAGGCGCTGCTGACCGCCGCCGAGCACATCGACGACAAGCCGGTGCTCACCGAGTACCTCCGGAACCTGGGCCGCGGCCACCGCAAGTACGGAACCCAGGCGTCCCACTACCCGGCCGTCGGCGAGGCGCTCCTCGGGGCGCTGGCCCGGTACGCCACGTCCACCTGGGACGACGAGGCCGAGGCCGCGTGGATCCGGACGTACACCGCGATCTCACAGATCATGATCGACGCGGCGGCCGAGAACGAGCTGCGGGCCCCCGCCTGGTGGCAGGCCGAAGTGGTCTCGCACGACCTGCGGACCCCCGACATAGCGGTCATCACCGTGCGCCCCGACCAGCCCTACCCGTTCCTGGCCGGCCAGTACACGAGCCTGGAAACGCCCTGGTGGCCGCGGATCTGGCGGCACTACTCCTTCGCCGCGGCCCCCCGCCCCGACGGCCTGCTGTCCTTCCACGTCAAGGCGGTGCCGGCCGGCTGGGTCTCCAACGCCCTGGTCCACCGCGCCCGCCCCGGCGACACCGTGCGCCTCGGCCCGCCGGCCGGCTCGATGACCGTCGACCACACCACCGACAGCGGCCTGCTCTGCCTCGGCGGCGGCACCGGCATCGCGCCCATCAAGGCACTCGTCGAGGACGTGGCCGAGCACGGCGAGCGCCGCCCCGTCGACGTCTTCTACGGCGCGCGCACCGACTACGACCTGTACGACATCGACACCATGCTGCGCCTCCAGCAGTCCCACTCGTGGCTCTCGGTGCATCCGATGGTCGACGGCAGGACGCAGTTCCCCGACGCCGTGCTGGAGCACGGCCCGTGGAATTACCACGACGCCTACCTCTCCGGCCCGCCCGGCATGATCCGCAGCGGCGTCGACGCCCTGAGGAGCCTCGGCATCCCCGGCGAGCGCATCCGCCACGACTCCCTCGAAGAGCTGGTGGCCGCCGGCGACTAGCGGCAGCACCCGGCACCCGCGCCGGGGCCCCTCGCCCGGCATCCCGTGCCGGGGCCGTCACCCCAGGTCGTGGGCGTGCATCGCCCGTACGCCCTCGATGTTGCCGTCCAGGTAGTGCCGCAGGGACAGCGGCACGAGGTGAACCGCCGCGATCCCGACCCGGCTGAAGGGCACCCGTACGATCTCGTACTCCCCGCAGGGCTCTTCGATCTCCGGGCCGTGCCGCAGGGAGGGGTCCATGGACTCCAGCCGGCAGACGAAGAAGTGCTGCACCTTGACGCCTGTCACCCCGCCGCCCGCGATGTGCTCGACGGTGTCGACGAAACAGGGCACCACATCGGTGATCTTCGCGCCGAGTTCCTCGTCGACCTCGCGGTGCAGGGCGTCGACGACGGTGGCGTCCGTCGGCTCGACGCCGCCGCCCGGGGTGAGCCAGTACGGATCGACGCCCGGCTTGGTGCGCTTGATGAGGATGAGGTCGTCACCGTCGAGCAGGATGGCGCGTGCGGTGCGCTTGACCACGGGCCTCGGAGGTGCGGGGGTCGTCCCCTCGGGGAAAGACGTGCCGGTCATGGCAATACAGTGGCCCACCCCACCGCATCTGAAACTCCCCGCACCCGCGTGGTTCGCCGCTCACGACCAGTCGGTCGCGGCCCGCAGCAGCCACTCGTGCGCCCGCGCGATGTGCGGAAGGGTGAGCGTGCCGGTGCGCACCGCCAGGAAGTAGGTGCGCAGCGGCGGGACCGGCGGGTCGAGGAGCGCCACGACCTCGCCCCGCTCCAGAGCGTCCTCGCACAGGTACCGGGGCAGTACGGCGATGCCCGCGCCCGCGGCGGTGGCGTGCAGTACCGCCCGCAGGTCGGGTGCGACGACGGTGCCCGAGGCGGCCGGCCCGGTGTCGAAGACGGCCGTCCAGTACCGGCTGACCAGTGGCAGCGACTCGTGCACCTCCACCACCGGCAGGTGCTCCAGCACCTGCGGCCCCTTGCGGCGCAGCACCCCGGGACCGATCCGGCCGGCCCAGCGCGGCGCCGCGACCAGTACGTGCTCCTCGTCGCAGAGGGCGGTCCCGGTGAGCACGGCCCCGCGCGGGCGGTCCGTGGAGATCGCCAGATCGTGATGTCCGGCGGCGAGGCCGTCCAGGGTCTCCTGGGCGTTGCCGAACGAGGTGCGCAGCGTCAGGCCCTGCGCGATGAGCGGCGAGAGCGCGGGCAGGACGCGTACGGAGGTGAACTCCGGGGGCCCGGCGAGGTGCAGGGTCCGTACGCCGGAGTCCTCGTCGAGCCCGGTCTCGGTGATCTCGACGAGCGCGTCGAGGTGCGGCGCTGCCCGGTGCGCCAGTTCGTCGCCGACGGTCGTGGGGGTCACGCCGCGCGCCTGGCGCAGGAAGAGCGGGCGGCCAAGCTGCCGCTCCAGCGTGCGTATCTGGCTGGTCACGGCGGGCTGCGACAGGCCCAGGAGGGCGGCGGCGCGGGTGAACGAACCGGCCCGGTGCACCGTGACGAACGTGCGGAGCAGAGCCAGGTCCATGGCGCGGTCTCCCGTCCCGGCGCGGTCGCCGACGGTGACAACTATAAATATGTCGATAGGTCTCTGTCGCTACCGTGATTGGACACTGACACAGAGTCAACTAGCCTTTGTTGCGCGGTTCTTCGCGCGTGGAACCGGGACGGTCCGAGCCATGAGGGGGGAGGCTCGGACCGTCCGTCGCGGAGCGCCGGCGTCGTTACGCCGCGGGCGCCGCCTCGTCGAGCGCGCGCAGCACGTCGGCCACCAGATCCTCCGGATCCTCGGCCCCGACGGAGAAGCGGACGAACCCCTCCGGTACGTCGTCGCCGCCCCAGCGTCCCCGCCGCTCGGCGGTGGACCGCACGCCGCCGAAGCTGGTCGCGTCGTCGGCCAGCCGCAGCCCCTCCAGGAACCGCTCGGCGTACGCGCGGTCGGGCAGCGTGAACGAGACGACGCAGCCGAAGCGGCGCATCTGGCGCGACGCGACCTCGTGCGACGGATCGCCGGGCAGCCCGGGATGGCGCAGCCCGCTCACCGCGGGATGCGCCCGCAGTGCCTCGGCGAGGGCCAGCGCGTTGGCGCCCTGCTTGTCGGCGCGCAGCTGGAGGGTGGCCAGTGAACGGTGCGCCAGCCAGGCCTCCATGGGGCCGGGGATCGCGCCGACGACCTTGCGCCAGCGCCGTACCCGCGCGGCCAGCCGGGCGTCGCGGCAGGCCACGTAGCCGAGCAGGACGTCGCCGTGACCGGTGAGGCCCTTGGTGCCGCTGGCCACCGAGAAGTCCGCGCCGAGTTCCAGGGGGCGCTGCCCGAGCGGGGTGGCGAGGGTGTTGTCGACCGCGACCAGCGCTCCGGCGGCGTGCGCGGCGTCCGCGAGGCGGCGGACGTCGCACACGTCGAGCCCCGGGTTGGACGGCGTCTCGATCCACAGCAGCCGCGCGCCGTCCAGTTGGCCGAGCTGGGCGTCGCCGCCGGTCGGCGCGGTGCGCACCTTCACGTCGTACGCCGCCAGCTGTTCGCGTACGAGCGCGAGGGCCTGGTAGCCGTCGTCGGGCAGGACGACGGTGTCGCCGGCCCGCGTCTGCGACAGGAGCACGGCGGACACGGCGGCCATGCCGGAGGCGAAGACGACCGTCTCGACGCCCTCCTCCCCCGGCGCCTCCAGCTCGCCGATGGCCCGCTCCAGGTGCGTCCAGGTGGGGTTCTCGTCGCGCCCGTAGGTGTACGGCCCGGTCGGCTCGCCGGGCAGGTGGTAGTGCGCGGCGAAGACGGGCCCCGGGAGCGTGGGTTCGTAGGCGACGGGTTCGGGAAGACCGGCGCGTACGGCCCGGGTGCCGTCTCCCACCGCCTGGGTGTCGGATCCCATGGTCAGTCCTTCTCCGGCAGGACGACGTTGAGGGCCCACGAGACGACGCTGATGATCAGGCCGCCGAGCACGGCCGTCCAGAAGCCCTCCACGTGGAAGTTCTGGTTGAACTGCTCGGCCAGCCAGGAGGTCAGCAGCAGCATCAGCGCGTTGATCACCAGGGTGATCAGGCCGAGCGTGAGGATGAAGAGCGGCAGCGCCAGCAGCTTCACGACGGGCTTGACGAAGAAGTTCACCAGTCCGAAGAGCAGAGCGACGATGATCAGCGTCAGCGTCTTCTTGCCGGTGTTCTCGCCGGTGAGCGTGATGTCCTGAAGCAGCCAGATGGCTACCGCAAGGGCCCCCGCGTTGGCGATCGTCTTGACTAGGAAATTCATCATGTGTCTGATCGTGGCAGACATGATCCGCGCCGAACACCGGCGCGTGACTGGCCGAGGGGCGGACGGACGATGAAGGCATTCCGACTGGACGAGCTGGAGGCGGAGCGTGCCGCCGCCGACGGCGCGTATCTGCAGTTCCTGCGGGAAAGGAACATGTCGGTCGGCCTGTACGCACTGGACGCGGGTGAGACCGACCCGCAGCAGCCGCACCGCGAGGACGAGGTGTACTTCGTCGTCAGCGGGCGCGCGTCGATCACCGTCGGCATGGAGACGACGCAGGTCGGGCGGGGCAGCGTGGTGTACGTACCGGCCGGGGTGCCGCACAAGTTCCACCACATCAGCGAGGACCTGCGGGTGATGGTGGTCTTCTCGCCGCCCGAGAGCTGACGACCGGCGGCTCCGGGTTCCCTAAGGGTCCGATCAGGGGTCTTCAAGGGCTCCGGGGTCCCCGTCGGCGCCCTCCCCGCCCCTAGCATCGAGGGCAGGAAGAAGCGCTACCAACGAGAAGAGGCAAGCGATGGCCGTGCGGGAGATATTCGCCGGGATGCCGTGGTGGGTGAAGTGGGTCGCGGTGCCCGTCATCGCGCTGGTCGTGTTCGGGGGCGCGATCCTGAGCGCCGTGGGCGTGCTGATCGGTCTGCTGTTCAAACTGCTGGTCTTCGTGGCCCTGGTCGGCGGACTGATCTACGTCGTACGGAAGTTCATGGCGTCGTCCTCGTCCTCGTCGTCGCGCGGCGACTGGTAGTCCGTACGGCCGTTAGCCCACCCGGGGGACGGGCACGGGAAGCACTCAGCGCGACCGCATTGGGCGGTTAGAGTGACGATTCTCTGAAGCCTCGGGCGGGCACGCGGCCCGCCGGAACGCCTGGGGGTGCATCCCGTGGCCTCGGCAGACACGGCCGCCGCTCCACGTCCGGCTCCGACCCTGATCGGGTCGGTGCAGCGCGCCCTTCGCCTCCTGGAGGCCGTCGGCGCCCATGCCGACGGAGCCCCGGCCAAGCAGCTCGCGCGGGAGGCCGGCCTCCCCCTCCCCACCGCGTACCACCTGCTGCGCACGCTGGCCCACGAGGGCTATCTGCGGCGCGAGCACGGCGTGTTCGTCCTCGGCGAGGCGGCGTGGCGGCTCGCCGGCACGGGCGCGCGCCAGAACCGCCGGGGCCTGATCACCGACGCCCTGGCGCAATGGCGGGACGCGATCGGCGTGCCCGTCTACTTCGCCGTCTACCGCGAGGGCGAGATCGAACTCGTCGCGGTCGCCGAGCGGCCCTCGTCCCCCGCCGTCGCGGAGTGGGCCGATTTCCGCGCGACCGGCCACGCGCACGCGCTGGGTCAGTGCCTGCTGAGCCAGCTCGACGAGAAGTCCCGCCTGGACCACCTGAGCCGCCACCCGGTCGAGCCGCTCACGCCGTACTCCGTCCGCGACCAGGGGGCGCTGCTGGACCGCCTGGCGGCGGCTGAGCGGATGCACCCGGTCGTCGAGCGCCAGGAGTACGCCGTCGGATCCGTCTGCGCGGCCATCCCGATCACCGTCGGATCGACCGCCGCGACGATGGCGATCTCCCTGCCCGTCGAACAACAGCACCGGCTGCTCCCGGCGGTCGAGCAACTGCGGCGGGCGGTGGGTGGCTTGGTCAGCTCGTTCGCGTTCTCTATCAGTATCTGAAAAATCACTCCTTGTGATCCTGGAGTGGGTGGAGCACGATGGCGCACGAGGCCAGGAGCGACCATTCCTGGCCATTTCGGCATTTCACAGTTACGGCCAGTCACGGGGCCGGTCACCAGGTGCGGGGTTCACAGCGATGCGCGAGTCGGTTCAGGCAGAGGTCATGATGAGCTTCCTTGTCTCGGAGGAGCTCTCGTTCCGGATCCCGGTGGAACTCCGGTACGCGGCCGGTGATCCGTACGCCGTCCGGATGACGTTCCACCTCCCCGGAGACACCCCCGTCACCTGGGCGTTCGGGCGCGAGCTGCTGCTCGACGGTCTCGTCGAGCCGTGCGGCGACGGCGACGTCCGCATCGAGCCGATGACCGGTCCCGACGACCATCTGGACGTGAGGATCCGGCTTCAGGTCGCCGGGGACCGCGCCCTGTTCCGGGCGAGCGCCGCTCCGCTGGTGGCGTTCCTCGACCGTACGGACCGGCTCGTTCCGCTGGGCCGGGAGTGCGACCTCGGGGACTTCGAGGAGAACCTCGACGAAGCCCTCGGCCGGATCCTCGCCGAGGAGCAGAACGCAGGCTGAGCCCGGGATGGCGGGTCAGCGCTTGCGGCGCCGGCCCCCGCCGCCGCCCCCGAAGCCGCCTCCGCGCGCCCGGGCGGCGGCCCCGGCGGCCCCGGCGACCGCCGGACGGTCGGCCGAGACGACCACGGCCGCGAGCGCGGTCGTCAACGGCACCGAGGCGACCAGTCCGATCGAGCCGACCAGAGTCCGTACGATCTCCTCCGCGACCAGCTCGCTGTTGGCGACCGTGCCGACGCTGCTCTGCGCGATCGAGAAGAGCAGCAGCAGGGGCAGCGCGGCGCCCGCGTACGCCAGCACGAGCGTGTTGACGACGGACGCGATGTGGTCGCGGCCGATGCGGATAGCGGCCCGGTACAGGGCGCGCGGGCCCATCGAGGGGTCCGCCTGGCGGAGTTCCCAGACCGCCGACGTCTGGGTGACCGTCACGTCGTCGAGCACACCGAGCGAGCCGATGATGATGCCCGCGAGCAGCAGGCCGCTCATGTCGATGTCCGGATACAGGCCGTGGATGAGCCCGGTGTTGTCGTCCGTGTTGCCGCTCAGGTACGCCCAGTCGATGAAGAGCGAGCCCAGCAGTCCGATCAGCAGCAGCGAGATGAGCGTGCCGACGACGGCGACCGACGTCCGGGCGGTCAGGCCGTGGCAGGCGTAGAGCGCGATGAGCATGATGGCGCTCGCGCCGACGACCGCGACGAGCAGCGGGTTCGAGCCCTGGAGGATCGCGGGGAGGATGAACAGCGTCAGGATCGCGAAGGACACGGCGAGCGCGATCAGCGCCATAACCCCCTTCATCCGTCCGACGCCGATCACCGCGAGCGCGAAGATCCCGGCGAGCAGCGCCATCGGAACGCCCCGGTCCACGTCCGTCACCGAGTACTGGAGGTCGCGGGGCGCGTCGGGCGCGTACGCCACCACCACGCCCTGGTCCTCCTCCAGCTGTCTCGGCGCGTCGGGCTGGACGATCTCGGTGAAGGTGCGGCCCTTGTCCTTGCCGGACGTGACCTCGACCGTCGCCTTCGCGCAGGTGCCCTGCTGGGCCTGCTGGGCCTCGCGGCCGGACGGCGTGCTCGTGTCGCCGGTCGGCGGCACCTGGGCGGCGTTCACGTCCTTGCAGTCGACCTGCTGGACCTCCGTCACCTTCCCCGACACGGTCTGCCGGTCGAAGCCGACGCCCGTCCGCTCGTGCTCGGGCGCGCCGCCCGGCCAGAGCACGACGAGGCCGACGAGAACGGCCGTGGCGAAGGGGATCAGCACCGCCGCGATGACCTTGCGGAGGTGCTTGGAGACGGGCGCGGCGGGCCCGTGACTGTGGGTGTGGCCGTGGATTTCGGGCGTTGGCTGTGGGGACGTCACCGACCGATCATCGCAAGAACGGTGGGGGCCCTCTGTTCAGCGCGCCAGAGAGGGCGCTAGCGTGGGGGCACCTTTGCACACGCGGGAGCTCGGAGCACCGGGCTGAGAGGGCGCTGACCTTCGTACGTGAAACCGTACGAAAGCCGCTGCGTCGACCGCCGAACCTGTTACCGGGTAATGCCGGCGTAGGGAGTAGGTCTCATGACCACAGCGGATGCACACACGCCTGCCACCAGCCAGGACGGCCGCAAGCCGGGCTGGCACAAGGGATACGTCACGGGCCCCGAGGGCTCGCGCACGGATCTCCGCGTGCCGGTCCGTCAGGTGCACCTCACCAACGGGAAGGACGTGACGCTGTACGACACGTCCGGCCCGTACACCGATCCCACCGTCGAGACGGACGTGCGCCGCGGGCTCGCGCCCCTGCGCGAGAACTGGATCATCGGCCGCGGCGACACCGAGGAGTACGCGGGCCGCCCGGTCCGTCCCGAGGACGACGGGATCAAGCACACCTCGCCGCGCGGGGGACTGCGCAACCTCGACGCGGTCTTCCCGGGCCGTCCGCGCCAGCCCCGCCGGGGCCGCGACGGCCAGGCGGTCACGCAGCTCGCGTACGCCCGCCGCGGGGACATCACGCCCGAGATGGAGTTCGTGGCGATCCGGGAGAACGTCGCCCCCGAGGTCGTGCGGGAGGAGATCGCGGCGGGCCGCGCGGTCCTGCCCGCGAACGTCAACCACCCGGAGATCGAGCCGATGATCATCGGCAAGCGGTTCCTGGTGAAGGTCAACGCCAACATCGGCAACTCGGCGGTCACTTCCTCCATCGAGGAGGAGGTGGACAAGATGACCTGGGCGACCAAGTGGGGCGCCGACACGGTCATGGACCTGTCCACCGGGCGCAACATCCACACCACTCGTGAGTGGGTGCTGCGCAACTCCCCCGTCCCGATCGGCACCGTCCCGCTCTACCAGGCCCTCGAGAAGGTCGACGGCCGCGCGGAGGAGCTGACCTGGGAGATCTACAAGGACACGGTCATCGAGCAGGCCGAGCAGGGCGTGGACTACATGACCGTCCACGCCGGCGTGCGCCTGCCGTACGTCCCGCTGACCGCCCGCCGCAAGACCGGCATCGTCTCGCGCGGCGGCTCGATCATGGCGGCGTGGTGCCTCGCGCACCACAAGGAGAGCTTCCTGTACGAGAACTTCGAGGAGCTCTGCGAGATCCTGGCGGCGTACGACGTGACGTACTCGCTCGGCGACGGCCTGCGGCCCGGTTCGATCGCGGACGCCAACGACGAGGCGCAGTTCGCCGAGTTGAAGACGCTCGGGGAGCTCAACACGATCGCCAAGCGGTACAACGTGCAGACCATGATCGAGGGCCCGGGCCACGTCCCGATGCACAAGATCAAGGAGAACATCGACCTCCAGCAGGAGATCTGCGAGGAGGCGCCGTTCTACACGCTCGGCCCGCTGACCACCGACGTGGCTCCGGCGTACGACCACATCACGTCCGGCATCGGGGCGGCGATGATCGCGTGGTGGGGAACGGCGATGCTCTGCTACGTCACGCCCAAGGAGCACCTGGGCCTGCCCAACCGCGACGACGTGAAGACCGGCGTCATCACGTACAAGATCGCGGCGCACGCGGCCGACCTGGCGAAGGGGCACCCGGGGGCGCAGGAGTGGGACGACGCGCTGTCGGACGCCCGCTTCGAGTTCCGCTGGGAGGACCAGTTCAACCTGGCCCTCGACCCGGACACGGCGCGCTCGTTCCACGACGAGACGCTGCCCGCCGAGCCGGCGAAGACGGCGCACTTCTGCTCGATGTGCGGCCCGAAGTTCTGTTCGATGAAGATCAGTCAGGACATCCGGCGCGAGCACGGCGGTACGCAGGACGAGATCGAGGCGGGCATGGCGGAGAAGTCCAAGGAGTTCGCCGCCGCCGGCAACCGGGTGTACCTCCCGATCGCCGACTGACCCGTCCCTTCCGCCCGTATCCCGTCTGGGTGGGCCGGTCGGAGGCCGGGGAGGTCGTCTGTGTGGACGTGGTGCTGGACTACCTGCCCGGCCTCACGGTGCACGGACCGCACGACGCGCCACCGGCCCGCCCCGATGACGGACGGCATCAACCGCTACTCGGGCTTGTGGTCCGGGCCGCCGAAGTCGGGGCTGGAGAAGTCGGGGCTGGAGTAGCTGGGGCGCGGGCCCGGTGTGGTGCCGCCGTCCGGGCCCGGGCTGCTGTAGTCCGGGCGCGAGTAGCCCAGGTCGGGGATGCGGCCGGCGGGACGGCGGGGCGCCGGGGCGGCCGGGGCCGGGCCCGGTTCGGCCAGGGCGTCCCGCAGGAACGGGACGACGCCCCGCTCCAGCAGGGCGTGCCGCCAGGCGTCCCGGGCCCGTTCGACGTCTTCGGACAGCTCGCCGTTCCGGCCGCTCGTGAACGCCGTCGACCCGTTGCGCAGGGCAGTCAGCAGCAGGCCGACGGCGGCCACCAGGATGCCCGCCGCCGTGAGCGCGGCGAAGACCCAGCCCGCCGTGAGCAGCGTCCGGGCGAACTCGGGCTCCGGGGTGAGCATGGTGAGCAGGTATCCGACGATCAGGAAGATCGCGGCGGCCGTGCCGGCGAGCAGGGGCGTCAGCACTGCGACGACGGCGGCGACGCCCGCGCCCGCCGTCTCGGCGGCGTCGCCCATGGCGAGGACCGAACCGGTGCGGGCGGCCGCCGCGGGCGGGGTACGCGCGTCTTCCCGGGCTTTGACGTATTCGTCGTACTCGGCGGCGGCGGCCGCCGCGATGAGCGCGGTGGCGTTCATTGCCATGGTGCGCAGCTGCGTGGTGTTGAGCCGTTGCCCGACAGCGGTCAGTTCCGGTCGGTCATGAGCGGTGCGCAATGCCTCGTCGAGGACCCGTTCGAATTCCGGTCGGTCCTCGGCCAGCAGGTGCGGAGCGCTGCTGTTCATGTGCATCCCCCGATGCTCCGTAGGGCCGGAATACCCGCCACTGGCGGGTAATTGGGCGGAAACGGAGGAGAGCCTGCTACGGATAAGCCGATGGTAGAGCGCCTACGGCAGGGGGTGACAGGGGGTTTCCGGAAATAGGCCCAGTGGTAAGTGCGGCGTGTATATGGCCGCGCCTTCCCACGCCGCGTTCAGCCATGCAGGGGGAGTCGGACCACCAGCAGCTTTCCGGCCATGGTCACGCCGCCGTCCATGGCGATGGCGAGCCCGTCGGCGTACACGTGCGGGCCGTCCACGACCGGCCCGGCGTTCTCGTCGTCACCGTCCGCGCTCTCGTTGCCCACTTCGCCCAGCAGATACGGGATCGGGCTGTGACCGTGGACGATGCGCTCGCCGCCGTACGCGTCGAGGAGCTCGCGCACCGCATGCGCGCCGCCCTCGTCGCGGAAGGCGAAGCGCTTGGTGAGCTTGCGGAAGACGTCCCAGCACTCGTCGGCGTCGTTGCGCGTGAGAATGGCGTGGACTGTGTCGTTGACGTCCTCGATGGTGCTGCCGTAGTCGAGGTAGGCCGTCGTGTCGGAGTGCGTCAGCAGATGCGCGTCCTCGAGCGCGACCGCGTCGAGACGGGACATCCACTGCAGATGGACGTCCTGGAGCCGGTCCATGTCGGCCTTCTGGCCGCCGTTGAGCAGCCAGGCGGCCTGGAAAGTGGCCGTGCCTGCACCGGAGTTGACCGGCGTGTCGCCGAACCGCTTCGCGCCGATGAGCAGCAGCTCGTGGTTGCCCATGAGTGCCTTGCAGTAGCCGCCGGCGGCCGCGGCCTCGGCGGACAGCCGCATCACGAGGTCGATGACGCCGATCCCGTCGGGCCCCCGGTCGGTGAAGTCGCCGAGGAACCAGAGCCGGGCGTTGCCCGCGGCCCAGTGGCCCTCGGCGTCGATGAGGCCCTGCTCGGCGAGGGCGGCGTACAGCTCGTCGAGGTAGCCGTGCACGTCCCCGACGACGAAGAGCGGGCCGAGGCCCTCGCCGGCGGCGGGGCGCGGCTCGGGTCCCGGCTGCGCCGTGACCTGGAGCGTGTCGCCGGGACCGCCGCGGCTGATCACCGGGAGGTCGCGCTGGGTGGGGGTGTACCCCTCCGGCTCCTCGTCGACGGCGTAGGCGCTCCGGTACGTGCTTCCGTACGCGTTGCCGTACTCGCCGCCGTACGCGTTCCCGGCGGCGTTCGTGTGCTCGGGATCAGGGGCCTGGGCGTACGGGGGTACGCGGAAGTCCCGCAATGTCGCCGTTCGCACTGCGGGTCCCTGACCGGCCCCCTGAGTCATCGACCCCTCCACCACCGTCGCGCGCCGCCGTACACCTTTGGGTCCCACCTGGTCGTGGTTGGCCCGCGGTGTCGTGCGCCCATCATAGGAATGAGGCTCGTGCTCTGTGACGCACCAGGGGTGGTGAATCCGGATGCGTACCTGGTTCGTCGGTTGTTTCGTCCCAATTGGGCAGGTCAGTCCCCGGAAGGCGAGCGTGGTGGGCTCACCGTGGTGCGCGGAGGCCGGCGCTGTGACGACGTCCGGACGATGAGTTCGGTCGGTATCACCTGTTCGACGGGACTGTCGGTATTGACGCCTTCGATGGCGTCGATGAGGAGCTGGACCACGGCAGTGCCGATGCGGCGCGGCTTCAAGGAGAGCGTCGTGATCGGCGGTTCGGTGGCGGCGTACACGGTGGACTCGCTGCAGCAGACGAGCAGCAGGTCCTCGGGTACGCGTAACCCGTAGCGGCGCGCGGCGGCGAGCAGGTCGGTGCCGTTGGGGTCGAAGAGCCCGTACACGGCGTCGGGCCGGTCCGGGCGGGCGAGCAGCCGGTCGGCCGCGACGGCACCCGCGCAGGGGTCGTGCGCCGGGTAGGACTCGTAGACCGGGTCCTGGCCCACGCGCTCGCACCAGCGCAGGTACGCGTCGGTGGACAGCCGGGTGTACGTGTCGGTGGTGTTGCCGGTGAGCAGCCCGATGCGGCGGGCCCCGGCGTCGGCGAGATGGTCGAGGAGGTCGAGGACCGCCGCCTCGTGGTCGTTGTCCACCCAGGCGGTGACGGGCAGGGTGCCCGCGGGCCGGCCGTCGGAGACGACGGGAAGGCCCTGGCGCACGAGCTCGGTGACGACCGCGTCCTGGTCGGACGGGTCGATGACGACGGTGCCGTCGAGGGCGACGTTCGACCAGACGTCGTGGCGGGAGGTGGCGGGCAGGATGACCAGCGCGTACCCGCGGGCGAGCGCCGCGGAGGTCGCTGCCCTCGCCATCTCGGCGAAGTAGGCGAATTCCGTGAAGGTGAAAGGTTCATCCCCGTACGTGGTCACGGTCAGGCCGATGAGGCCCGATTTTCCGGTACGAAGGGTCCTGGCCGCCGCGGACGGGCGGTAGCCCAGTCTCTCGGCGACCTCGCGAACGTGGCTGCGGGTGGCGTCCGGGAGCCGGCCCTTGCCGTTGAGCGCGTCGGAGACCGTCGTGATGGAGACACCGGCTGCGGCGGCGACGTCCCGAATGCCCGCTCGCCCTGGCCGGGTGCTCCGCCGGGGGGTTTCCGTCCGGCTCACCTGATGCTTCCCTGCTGCTGTCATGGCGAGCCGATAGTAGGGCTCGGGCAGGCGGTTAGGGCGGATGCATATGCAGTTGTTGACAGGCACGTTTCTGCAAGGCCATATCCCCTCAACAGCCTTTGAATGCAAGGTAGTTGAGAGTAAGGGCCGGTCGGTCAGGCTTGTCGACCGGCACGGTCCTGCCAAGTGCCCTATGTTGCGAAGAGGTCTCAACTCACCTTCACGGGGGATGCGCGCCACGGCGTGAGCCACCGGCGCGCGGTGCGCCGGGGAGCGCTCCCCCCCTTTCCGTGCGCCTGCCATTCGCAGCGGAGCGCAATCCTCATAAGGTGAGCAGCATTGGTGGTAGGTACGGTCGAGGAGGACCCGAAGTGAGCGAGACGAGCCCCAAGCTGCGCGCGGTGCTGGACGGCATTCCCACCTACAAGCCGGGGAAGCCTGCCGCCGCCGGGGGACCGGTGGCGTACAAGCTGTCCTCCAACGAGAACCCGTACCCGCCGCTGCCCGGCGTCCTGGAGGACGTGATCGCGGCGGCCGGGAACTTCAACCGGTACCCGGACATGGCGTGTACCGGTCTGATGAACGAGCTGGCGAACCGGTTCGGCGTCCCGGTTTCGCACATCGCCACCGGCACCGGGTCCGTCGGGGTGGCGCAGTCGCTGCTCCAGTCGACCTCGGGCCCCGGCGACGAGGTGATCTACGCGTGGCGGTCCTTCGAGGCGTACCCCATCATCACGCGCATCAGCGGCGCCACCGCCGTGGAGGTGCCCCTGACCTCCGGCGATGTGCACGATCTGGACGCGATGGCCGACGCGATCACCGAGCGGACCCGGTTGATCTTCGTCTGCAACCCGAACAACCCGACCGGCACGGCGGTGCGCCGGGCCGAGCTGGAGCGCTTCCTGGACCGGGTGCCCTCGGACGTGCTGGTGGTGCTGGACGAGGCCTACCGGGAGTTCGTACGGGATGCGGACGTGCCGGACGGGATCGAGCTCTACCGCAGCCGCCCGAACGTGGCGGTGCTGCGCACCTTCTCCAAGGCGTACGGCCTGGCCGGGCTGCGGGTCGGCTTCGCCGTGGCGCACGAGCCGGTGGCGGCCGCGCTGCGCAAGACGGCGGTGCCCTTCGGCGTGAGCCAGCTGGCGCAGGACGCGGCGGTCGCCTCGCTGCGGGCCGAGGACGAGCTGCTCGGCCGGGTCGGGTCCCTGGTGTGCGAGCGCAAGCGGGTGTACGAGGCGCTGGTCGAGCAGGGCTGGACCGTTCCGGACACGCAGGCGAACTTCGTCTGGATGCGCCTGGGCGAGCGTACGGCCGATTTCGCCGCGGCATGCGAGAAGGCCGGCGTCGTGGTCCGGCCGTTCCCCGGTGAGGGTCTGCGGGTCACGATCGGCGAGGACGAGGCGAACGACATCTTCCTGCACACCGCCGAGGCGTTCCGCAAGGAGCTGTAAGTCACATCCGGGTCCCGCCTCGGAGGGCTCTTCCTTGCTTCCGAGGGCGCTGGCCCCTATATCCCTTGTTTCCTGTGCCCTCGTGTGCCGTTTCGGCGGTGTTCGGGGGCACAGTTGTACCCCCCGGCCGTCGGACGAAAAACGCGTGTGCGCCATACTGATGCTTGTGAATGTGAACGCGTTCACAAGGTCCCATGCGTTCCTGGCGAAACGAAGGAGATGACGACGTGGACCTGGCTCTCGCGCCGGAGACTCTCGCTCGATGGCAATTCGGCATCACCACCGTCTATCACTTCCTCTTCGTCCCCCTGACGATCTCGCTCGCCGCGCTCACCGCGGGGCTGCAGACGGCGTGGGTGCGCACCGAGAAGGAGAGATACCTCAGGGCGACGAAGTTCTGGGGCAAGCTCTTCCTGATCAACATCGCCATGGGTGTCGTCACCGGCATCGTCCAGGAGTTCCAGTTCGGGATGAACTGGTCCGACTACTCGCGCTTCGTCGGGGACGTCTTCGGAGCGCCGCTGGCCTTCGAGGCGCTGATCGCCTTCTTCTTCGAGTCCACCTTCATCGGGCTGTGGATCTTCGGCTGGGACAAGCTGCCGAAGAAGATCCACCTGGCCTGCATATGGATGGTGTCGATCGGCACGGTCCTGTCCGCGTACTTCATCCTGGCGGCCAACTCCTGGATGCAGCACCCGGTCGGCTACCGCATCAACGAGGAGCGCGGGCGGGCGGAGCTCACCGACTTCTGGCGGGTCCTGACCCAGGACACGGCGCTCACCCAGTTCTTCCACACCATCACGGCCGCGTTCCTCGTCGGCGGCGCGTTCATGGTCGGCATCGCCGCCTTCCACCTGGCGCGCAAGAAGCACGTCCCGGTGATGCGGACGTCGCTGCGGCTCGGGCTGATCACCGTCGTGATCGCCGGAATGCTCACCGCCGTCAGCGGTGACCTGCTCGGCAAGGTCATGTTCAAGCAGCAGCCGATGAAGATGGCCGCGGCCGAGGCGCTGTGGGACGGCGAGGCGCCCGCGCCCTTCTCGATCTTCGCGTACGGGGACGTCGACGCCGGTCACAACAAGGTCGCCGTCGAGATCCCCGGCCTGCTGTCCTTCCTCGCCAACGACGACTTCTCCTCGTACGTCCCCGGCATCAACGACGTCAACAAGTCCGAGCAGGAGAAGTTCGGGCCCGGCGACTACCGGCCGAACATCCCCGTCGCGTACTGGGGCTTCCGCTGGATGATCGGCTTCGGTATGGCGTCCTTCTCGCTCGGCATGCTCGGGCTGTGGCTGACGCGCAAGAAGTTCATGCTGCCCCCGGCGCTGCGGACCGGCGACGACGAAGTGCCGAACCTGGTGCTCTTCAAGAACAAGGTGCTCAGCCCCAAGTTCACCCAGTGGTACTGGATCGTCGCACTGTGGACCATGGGCTTCCCGCTGATCGCCAGCTCGTGGGGCTGGATCTTCACGGAGATGGGCCGACAGCCCTGGGTCGTGTACGGCGTGCTGCGCACCAGCGACGCGGTCTCCCCCGGCGTCTCGCAGGGTGAGGTGATCGCCTCCATGACCGTCTTCACGCTCCTGTACGCGATCCTCGCCGTGATCGAGGTCAAGCTCCTCGTGAAGTACGTCAAGGCCGGTCCGCCGGAGCTCACGGAGGCCGACCTCAACCCGCCCACCAAGATCGGCGGCGACCACGCGGACGCCGACCGGCCGATGGCCTTCTCGTACTGAGGACTGAGGAGCTGAGGTATGGAACTCCACGACGTCTGGTTCGTGCTCATAGCCGTTCTGTGGACCGGCTACTTCTTCCTGGAGGGCTTCGACTTCGGAATCGGCGTGCTGACGAAGGTGCTCGCCCGTGACCGCAAGGAGAAGCGGGTCCTCATCAACACCATCGGTCCCGTCTGGGACGGCAACGAGGTCTGGCTGCTGAGTGCCGGCGGCGCCACGTTCGCCGCGTTCCCCGACTGGTACGCCACGCTCTTCTCCGGGTTCTACCTGCCGCTGCTGCTGATTCTGGTCTGCCTGATCGTGCGCGGTGTCGCGTTCGAGTACCGGGTCAAGCGGACCGGGGAGCGCTGGCAGACCAACTGGGAGCACGCGATCTTCTGGACCTCGCTGCTGCCCGCCTTCCTGTGGGGTGTGGCCTTCGGCAACATCGTGCGCGGCGTGAAGATCGACGCCGAGATGGAGTACGTCGGCAGCCTGGCCGACCTGCTCAACCCGTACGCGCTGCTGGGCGGACTCGTCACGCTGACGCTCTTCACCTTCCACGGTGCGGTCTTCGCGGGGCTCAAGACGCTGGGCGAGATCCGGGAGCGGGCACGGAAGCTGGCGCTTCGGCTCGGGGCCGTCACCGGGGTCCTGGCGGTCGCCTTCCTGGGCTGGACGCAGGCGGACAACGGCGGCACGGCGAGCCTCGTCGCGATGGCCGTGGCGGTGCTGGCGCTGGTCGCGGCGATCGCCTTCACGGCCGGCGGGCGTGAGGGGTGGGCGTTCGCACTGTCGGGCGTGACCATCGTGGCCGCGGTCGCGATGCTCTTCCTGACGCTGTTCCCGAACGTCATGCCCTCGTCGCTGAACGACGCGTGGAGCCTGACGGTCACCAACGCCTCCTCCACGGCGTACACCCTGAAGATCATGACCTGGTGTGCGGGCATCGCCATGCCGGTGGTGCTGCTGTACCAGGGCTGGACGTACTGGGTGTTCCGCAAGCGGATCGGCACGCAGCACCTCGCCGACGCACACCAGTAGGGGGTGTTTCACGTGAAACCGATCGACCCGCGTCTGCTCCGGTACGCCCGTGCCACCCGCTTCTTCCTGGGGGCGGTGGTGTTCCTCGGGCTGGCCGGGGCGGGCCTGGTCGTCGCTCAGGCCATGCTCATCGCCGACGTGGTGGTGGGCGCCTTCCAGCGGGGGCTGGACGGAGCCGACCTGCGTACGCCGCTGATGCTGCTGGCGGCGGTCGCCCTGGGCCGGGCCCTGGTGGCCTGGCTCACGGAACTGGCCGCGCACCGGGCCGCCGCGGCGGTCAAGTCGGAGCTGCGGGGAAGGCTGCTCGACCGGGCGGCGTCCCTGGGTCCCGGATGGCTGAGCGGACAGCGAGCCGGTTCACTGGTGGCGCTGGCGACGCGGGGCGTCGACGCGCTGGACGACTACTTCTCGCGGTACCTGCCGCAGCTCGGTCTCGCGGTCGTCGTGCCGGTCGCGGTGATCGCCCGGATCGTGACCGAGGACTGGGTCTCGGCGGCGGTGATCGTGGGAACGCTGCCGCTCATTCCGCTCTTCATGATCCTCATCGGGTGGGCCACGCAGGCCCGGATGGACCGTCAGTGGCGGCTGCTGTCGCGGCTGTCCGGACACTTCCTCGACGTCGTCGCCGGACTGCCGACACTCAAGGTGTTCGGCCGGGCGAAGGCGCAGGCCGAGTCGATCCGGACGATCACGGCCGAGTACCGGCAGGCCACCCTGCGGACGCTGCGCATCGCCTTCCTGTCGTCGTTCGCGCTGGAGCTGCTGGCGACGCTGTCGGTCGCCCTCGTCGCCGTGGGCATCGGAATGCGGCTCGTGCACGGGGACCTGGACCTCTACACGGGGCTGGTGATCCTGGTGCTGGCCCCCGAGGCGTATCTGCCGCTGCGTCAGGTGGGCGCGCAGTACCACGCGGCGGCGGAGGGACTGGCCGCCGCGCAGGAGATCTTCGACGTACTGGAGACGGAACCGGCGAGGCCGGTGGGGGACGCGGACGCGCCCGTGGGGACGCTGCGGGTCGAGGGGGTGACGGTCCGGCACGCCGGGCGGACCGAGGCGTCGCTGGACTCGGCGTCGCTGGTGGTGCGCGAGGGCGAGACGGTCGCCGTCGTCGGGCCGAGCGGCGTCGGCAAGAGCACGCTGCTGAACGTACTGCTCGGGTTCGTCCCGGCGGCCGAGGGGCGGGTCGTGGTCGGCGACGGGCCGGGGGCGGTGGACCTGGCCGCCGTGTCGATGGAGCGGTGGCGGGAGCGGATCGCCTGGGTCCCGCAGCGGCCCCACCTGTTCGCGGGGACGGTCGCCGACAACGTGCGGCTGGCGCGTCCTGACGCGGACGCGGCCGCGGTGGCGGCCGCGCTGCGGGACGCCGGGGCGTACGACTTCGTGGCGGCGCTCCCCCGAGGCGCCGAGACGCGGCTCGGGGAGGACGGCGCGGGCCTGTCGGCGGGGCAGCGGCAACGGCTCGCCCTCGCCCGGGCGTTCCTAGCGGACCGGCCGGTGCTGCTGCTGGACGAACCGACGGCCGGCCTGGACGGCGAGACGGAAGCGGGGATCGTCGAGGCGGTACGGAGACTGGCGGCGGGGCGCACGGTGCTACTGGTCGTGCACCGGCCGGCGCTGCTGGCCGTGGCGGACCGGGTGGTGGAACTCGCGCGGCCGTGCGGCGCGGGCGCCGTCGCCGGTGCTGATGCTGCCGGTGCGTCCGCCGTGCGCACCTCGGGCGCCGGGGTCTCTTCCGGCCGCCCGCCCGGCGGGGAAGGCATCGCCGTTCAGGACGCGGGCAACCCCTCTGCGCCGGCCGCGGTCACCGCTGCCGGCGGCGTGCGGACCGGGACCGGCGAGCGGGCGGCGTACGGCGGGCGCGGGGTGCTGCGGCGGGTGCGGGACGAGGCCCGGCAGTCGCGGGGGCGGCTGGCGCTCGCCCTGGCCCTCGGGAGCCTCGCTCTCGGGTCGGCCGTGGGGCTCATGGCCGTGTCCGGATGGCTCATCTCCCGTGCCTCCGAGCAGCCGCCGGTGCTGTATCTGATGGTCGCCGTCACCGCGACCCGCGCCTTCGGCATCGGGCGCGCCGTCTTCCGGTACGCCGAGCGGCTCGTCGCGCACGACGCCGTGCTGCGCATGCTCGCCGAGATGCGCGTCGCCGTGTACCGGCGGCTGGAGCGCATCGCGCCCGCCGGGCTGCGCGAGACCCGGCGCGGTGATCTGCTGTCCCGGCTCGTCGCCGACGTCGACGCGCTGCAGGACTACTGGCTGCGGTGGCTGCTGCCCGTCGGCGGCGCCGTCGTGGTGGGCGTGGGCTCCGTCGGCTTCACGGCGTGGCTGCTGCCCGAGGCCGGGGCGGCGCTGGCCGTGGGGCTGCTCGTCGCCGGGGTCGGCGCGCCGTGGCTGAGCGGGGTGTGTGCCCGGCGGGCCGAACGGCAGCTGGCTCCCGCGCGCGGAGCGCTGGCGTCGCGGATCGCGGACCTGCTCGGCGGGACCGCCGAGCTGACCGTCGCCGGTGCGCTCCGGCGGCGTACGGAGGGGGTCCGGGAGGCCGACGGCGTGCTGACGCGGATCGCCTCGCGGGGCGCGACCGGCGCAGCCCTCGGTGGCGGGCTCTCCGCGCTGGCCTGCGGCCTGACCGTCGTGGCCGCCGCACTCGCCGGGGTCCAGGCGGTGCACGACGGACGGCTGTCCGGGGTGACCCTGGCCGTGGTCGTACTGACCCCGCTGGCCGCCTTCGAGGCCTTCGCGGGGCTGCCGCTCGCCGTCCGCTACCGCCAGCGGGTCGTGCGCAGCGCGGAGCGCGTGTACGAGGTGCTGGACGCGCCGGCGCCGGTGCGCGAACCGCGGACGCCGGTGGTCCGGCCCGCGTCGCCGTTCCCCCTGGAGCTGCGTGGGATCGGGGCCCGGTACGCCGGGCAGGAACGCGACGCCCTGGCCGGCTTCGACCTGACGCTGGAGGCCGGCCGGCGCGTCGCCGTAGTCGGCTCCTCCGGCGCGGGCAAGACGACGCTCGCGCAGGTGCTGCTGCGCTTCCTGGACGCCCGGACGGGCACGTACACGCTCGGCGGAACGGAGGCCACCGAGCTGGACGGCGACGACGTGCGCCGCCTCGTCGGCCTGTGCGCACAGGACGCGCACCTCTTCGACAGCTCCGTACGCGAGAACCTCAGGCTGGCCAGGACCGACGCCACCGACGCCCGGCTGCGCGACGCCCTCGCCGCCGCCCGGCTCCTGGACTGGGTCGACGGACTGCCCGACGGGCTCGACACGATGGTCGGCGAACACGGCGCCCGCCTCTCCGGCGGACAGCGCCAGCGCCTCGCGCTGGCCCGCGCCCTGCTGGCCGATTTCCCCGTGCTCGTACTCGACGAGCCCGCGGAACACCTCGACCTGGCGACGGCGGACGCCCTGACGGCCGACCTGCTGCAGGCCACCGAGGGCCGTACGACGCTGATCGTCACGCACCGGCTCCGGGGCCTGGACGCGGTGGACGAGGTGATCGTGCTGGACGGCGGGCGCGCGGTGCAGCGCGGCCCGTACGCGGAGCTGGTGGCGTCCGAGGGGCCGCTGCGGCGGATGCTGGAGCGGGAGGAGGCGGCCGAACCGCTCAGGGTGGGCCGAGCCGTCGACGCCCGACTTTCGCCCTGAAATAGGACTTATTAGGCTCGTGGCATGCCAGTGGAGGACGTGCCGGACCCGAGTGACCCCCTGGAGGCCGCGACGCGGGCCGCCCGCAGCCTCCAGGGCCTGTCCACCGAGCTGACCGCGCGCGTGCCGCAACTGCTGGAGGCGATGCGGTCCGTCGGCACGGGCCTCGAACTGCACTCCACCCTCGACCGGATCTGCGAGACGGCCGCCGAGCTCGCGGACGCCCGGTACGCGGCGATCGGCGTCGTCGACGAGGAGCGCGACGGCCTCGCCGACTTCGTGACGCACGGCATGAGCGAGGAGCAGGTCGCCCGGATCGGACGGCTGCCCGACGGCCACCACGGGCTTCTCGGCGCGCTCGTCACCGACCCCGGACCGGTGCTGCTCGGTGATCTCACCGGAGATCCGCGCTTCGCCGGGTTTCCGGCGCGGCACCCCACGATGCGGTCGTTCCTCGGCGTACCCATCCGCGTGCAGAACGAGATCTTCGGCAACCTCTACCTCGCGGAGAAGCGCGGCGGGGCCGGGTTCAGCGACTACGACCTGCACATGGTCCGCGTGCTCGCCACCGAGGCCGGGATCGCCATCGGCAACGCCCGGCTGTACGAGGCGGCGCGGCAGCGGGAGCGCTGGATCGACGGGTCCGTCGCCGTCACCACCGCGCTGCTGTCCGGCGGCGACGCCGAAGAGGCGCTCACCGTCGTCGCGGAGCAGGCCCGCCGGCTCGCCGCCTCGGCCGCCGGAATGGTGCTGCTGCCCGCCGAGGGCGGCGGTCTGGAGATCGTCGCGGTCGCGGCCGACGACCCGTCGGAGTCGCTCGGCGTGGTCGTCCCGCCGGGAAGCCCGATCGCCGAGCGGCTCCTCGCGGGCAAGGCGGTGTTCATCGGCGACTCGGCGAACGACCCGCGCATGGTCACGCGGCTCGCACGCCGGTACGGGCCGAGCATGCTGCTGCCGCTGCACAGCGGCGGGCGGGTGCTGGGCGCCCTCGCCACTCCCCGTGCGCGGGGCGCGAAGCCGTTCACCGAGGCGGAGCGGACGCTGGCCGCGCAGTTCGCCTCGCAGGCCGCGCTGGCGCTGATGATGGCGGAGACGCAGCGGGACCGGGAACGGCTCGCGGTGTACGAGGACCGCGACCGCATCGCCCGTGACCTGCACGATCTCGTGATCCAGCGGCTGTTCGCCACCGGGCTGATGCTGGAGAGCGCGCAGCGCCGGACCTTCGTGCCCGAGGTGCGCACGGGCGTCGGCCGGGCGGTGGACGAACTGGACGTGACGATCCAGGAGATCCGTACGGCCATCTTCGCGCTCCAGCAGGGCCCGGCCGAAGCACCGTCCGGGCTGCGTACGCGCGTACTTCGGGAGATCAACATGGCGGCGGTGCCCCTCGGCTTCACACCCGGTCACCGGTTCGTCGGCCCCGTCGACTCGCTGGTCGGCGAGCTCACAGGAAAGAACCTCGTCGCGGCGCTGCGCGAGGCGCTGTCCAACGCCTTCCGGCACGCGCACGCCTCCCGCATCGAGGTCGTCGTCGACGCCACGGCCGCACTGGAGGACGGGAACCGCGGGGTGCGGCTCTCGGTCGCGGACGACGGGGTGGGCATCCCCGCGGGCGGGCGGCGCAGCGGCCTGCGCAACCTCAAGCGGCGGGCCGAGTCGCTCGGCGGAACGAGCCGGTGCGGGCCGGGGCTGGGGAAGGACGGCGGCGGCACGACGGTGGTGTGGGAGGCGCCGCTGTAGGGCCCGCCGGGCCCCGCCCGCCGTCACCGCCGCGGGCTGCCGCGCGGGCGTCCGGTAGGCCGGATGGCGGGACGACACCCCGGTGGCGCGACCTCGGTGCACGGGATCGGGGGGTGAGCGGGCCACGATCCGTGGATGCACCTCACACCCCGCCTACGGCTGCTCGTGCCGGTGCTGTGCGTGCTGCTGTGCCTTCCCGCGCCCGCCGCGGCGGCTTTCACCACCGCCGCCGCGCTCGCCGCGCCCCCCGCTTCTGCCGCCACGCCCGCCGGTGACGACACCGCCGACGGGCCCGCCGTCGGCGCCGAGGTGGCGCGGCTGTACGAACAGGCCGCCGAGGCGTCGCGGACGTACGAGGAGGGCGTGCGCGAGGCGAAGGAACAGCGGGCCAGGGCCCTGCGCCTGGAGCGGCTGCTGATCCGGGCGCGCAACGAGATCGAGGTCCTGCGCGGGGACGTGGGCCGCGTCGCGCGGGCCCAGTACCGGGCCGGCGGCGGCGGGATCGCGTACACCGCGAAACTGCTGCTCGCCGACGACCCCGAGGAGCTGATGGAGGGCCATCGCCTCGCCTGGCAGGCCGAACTCGCGGTGTCCCGGATGCTCGCCCGCGCCGAGCGCGCCGAGCGCCTGCTCGTCGAGGACGAGCGGCGGGCGAGCGCCGCCTGGCTGGACCTCGACGCGCGGACGGAGCAGCTCGCGTCGGTCAAGCGGTCCGTCACGGCGAAGCTGGAGGACGCCCGGTGGAAGCTCCAGGGCCAGGCCGACCGCAGCGTCTCGGCGGGGCGCTGCGCCGGCGCCGTACGCCTGGACGAGCAGGCACCGCCGGCCACGCGGCCCTGGGTGACGCCCGTCGAGGAGTACGAGCTGTCCGCCGGTTTCGGCGGTGAGGGCGCGCGCTGGAAGAGCCGGCACACCGGGCAGGACTTCGCCGTGGACATCGGGACACCGGTACGGGCCGTCGGCGGGGGCCGCGTCGTGTCGGTGTCCTGCGGCGGCGGATTCGGCATCGAGGTGGTGATCGCGCACCCGGACGGCTACTACTCGCAGTACGCGCACCTGGCCGGGGTCATGGTCGACCAGGGGGAACGGGTGCGTACCGGCCAGTGGATCGGGCAGGCCGGCACGACCGGCAACTCCTCGGGGCCGCACCTGCACTTCGAGGTACGGCTCACGCCCCATCTGGGGTCGGGGATCGACCCGGAGCCCTGGATGCGCGAGCGCGGCGCGGAGTTCTGAGTGCGCCGGGCACTGATGTGCGCTGTGGCCTCGCGGCGCGCTACAGGGCGGCCAGGATCCGCTCGATGACCACCGCGACGCCGTCGTCGTTGTTCGCGACCGTACGGCCGGAAGCCGCGGCCACCACGTCCGGGTGCGCGTTGCCCATCGCGTACGAGGTGCCGGCCCAGGCCAGCATCTCCACGTCGTTCGGCATGTCCCCGAAGGCCACGACCTCGGCGGGCGAGATGCCGCGCTCGGCGCAGCACTGCGCCAGCGTGCTGGCCTTGGACACGCCGTAACCGCTGATCTCCAGCAGCGCGGACGGGCTGGACCGAGTGACGGACGCGCGGTGGTCCGTGGTCGCGCGGGCCAGGGCGAGGAAGTCGTCCGGCGACAGCTCGGTGTGGTGGGCGAGCAGCTTGACGACCGGCGCGCCGGAGCCGGGGGTGGCCTCCGCGAGGAGCTTCTCGGCGGTGGCCACGGTCGCGCCCGGGTCGAGGAAGAAGGGCGGGTACTCGGGCTCGTAGTGGATGCCGGTGGAGAGCTCGACGGCGAACGAGGTGCCGGGGGCCGCCGCGCGCAGCGCGACCACGACCGCGAGGGCGTCCTCGCGGGCCAGCGGGCGGACCTGGATCAGCTTGCCGCCCGCGTGCAGGTCGACGACGGCGGCGCCGTTGGCGCAGATCGCCAGGCCGTGGCCGTGCACGTGGTCGCTGACGACGTCCATCCAGCGGGCCGGGCGGCCGGTGACGAAGAAGACCTCGATGCCGGCCCGTTCGGCGGCGGCGAGCGCGGCGACCGTACGCTCCGACACGGACTTGTCGTCACGCAGCAGCGTTCCGTCCAGGTCGGTCGCGATAAGCCGCGGGGTGGGGGTGCCGGCCGCTGCCGGCCGGGCCTGCTGGGGGTCGGTCGCTGAGGTCACTCGTCCATCTTCCCGCATGGAGTGCACGGGCGTGCGCCGGTCCGCACATCTGAGACCCGCGTGATCGTCCCCGCGCGACCTCGGTGGGCATCGTCAGTGCCCGCCTCTGCGATGGTGATCAACTCCGAGCCCTGAGCTTGCGTGCACACCTCGTCTCCGTGCGTGTGCGTGCCACTCATCGAGAGCCGGGCGTCCGTCGCGATTCGTGAGGGGCCCCGCGATCGACCGGCCCCGCGCCCGCGCGCGAGGTCCTGGGCGAGCGGGTCGACTGTGTGCTTCGTCTCGCCTGGAACGAGAAGGCCCTCGGCCGCGCGGACGACGCCGTCCGCCGGGTGCGCGCCCTCGCCGTCGAACTGGCCGCCGTACTGGCCGCCGTGGAAACGGACGAGGCCCGCCGGCTGCCGCGCATCGTGGAGGGCAACCTCAAGAACCTGCGGTGAGGCGGGCGCGTGCCCCCGGCCCCGCGGGCTCCCCGGCGCCGGGTGAGTCCCGCGTAGGGTCGGGGCATGCGCCTGAGTACCGTGATACTTCCCGTCCGCCGCTGGTCGCAGGGCGGTCGTGACGCCTGGCAGCGGGCGGAGCAGCTCGGCTTCCACACCGCTTACACGTACGACCACCTGTCCTGGCGCAGCTTCCGCGACGGCCCGTGGTTCGGCGCCGTGCCGACGCTCACGGCCGCCGCCGGCGCCACCTCGCGCATGCGGCTCGGCACCCTCGTCACGTCGCCGAACTTCCGGCACCCCGTGACCCTCGCCAAGGACCTCATCACCCTGGACGACGTGTCCGGCGGCCGCCTCACGCTGGGCATCGGCGCCGGCGGCAACGGGTTCGACGCGACCGCGCTCGGCCAGGAGCCCTGGACGCCGCGCGAGCGCGCCGACCGGTTCGGCGAGTTCCTGCCGCTCCTGGACCGGCTGCTCACCGAGCCCGCCGTCACGCACGCGGGCATCCACTACTCCGCCGGCGAGGCCCGCAACATCCCCGGTTGCGTCCAGGGGCCCCGGCTGCCGTTCGCCGTCGCCGCGACCGGCCCGCGCGGGCTGAAGCTCGCCGCCCGGTACGGGCAGGCGTGGGTGACCACGGGCGACCCCAAGCTCTTCGAGTCCGGTACGCCGGCCGAGTCGCTGGAGGCCATCCGCGGCCAGATCACCAAGCTGGGCGCCGCCTGCGCCGAGACGGGCCGGGACATCGGCGATCTCGACAAGATCCTGCTCACCGGCTTCACCCCGGAGCGGAGCGGCCCGCTGGGGTCCCTCGACGCCTTCGTCGACTTCGCGGGCCGGCACTTCGCCCTCGGATTCACCGAGATCGTGCTGCACGCCCCGATACCCGACTCGGACTTCGCGGCGGACGAGAAGGTCTTCGAGCGGATCGCGACCGAAGGGCTCGCGCAGCTCCGGTCCTGAGGAGGCGGCGGGCAGGTGGTGCCGTCCGGCCGGGCGTGGGGGCGGGCCGCCCTGCCGGGCTCGCCGGTGTTTCCGGCCGACGTGTGCGTGCGTTTCGCGCCGTAGATCATCTCGCGCTGCCTAGGCTGGCCCGCATGGACGGGGAAACGGTTTTGGCGGCCTTCGGGGCCGAGTCGCAGCGCCTGTACGAGAGGGTCTGCGGCATCCCGGAAGCGGAGTGGGACCGGCCCAGCGCGTGCCGCCCGTGGACCGTGCGCGAGGTGTTCGCCCACCTGACGACCGCCGTGGGCCGGGTCGGGGACATGCTGGCGGAGCCCGAGCCGCAGCACTCGGGCGTTCTGGTGACGGCCGCCGGCTACTACGCCCCGGACGAGCGCTTCTCGCCGGGCGCCAACGACGCACGGGTCGGCGCGGCCCGGGCCGCCGCCGCCTCGGCCGGGTACGACGACGGCCGGGCCCTGGCCGAGGGCTTCGACGCCGTCTGGCGGGCCGTCGCCGCCTCCTGTGCCAAGGAGCCGCCGGAGAGGCTGGTCCGTACCCGGCACGGCGACCTCATGCTGCTGTCGGACTTCCTCGTCACCCGCGTCGTCGAGGTGTGCGTGCACGGCTTCGACGTGGCCATGGGGCTCGGCTGCCCGCCGTGGCCGACCGGCGAGGCGGCGGACGTGGTAGCGCGGCTGCTGCTGGACGGGGAGCCGTACGACCGGCCGGTCACGGTGGCCGGGGCGGGCTGGGACCGTACGACGTTCCTCCTCAAGGCGACCGGGCGCCGGCCGATGACCGAGGCCGAGCGCGCGGCGGCCGAGCGGCACGGGCTGCGCGGGCTGACTCTGGGCTGAGGCCGGGCAGGCCGCCTCACCAGGGGAGGCCCGCCTCACTCGGGGAGGCGCAGGAACCGCGGCGGTACGGACGCGGTGAGCCAGACGCCGTTCGCGCTGACCCGGAACACGTGGCCGGCGCGGTGCATCGCTGCGGCGTCCACGCTGATGACGACGGGGCGGCCGCGCCGGGCGCCGACGCGGGCGGCCGTCTCGCGGTCGGGTGAGAGATGGACGTCGTGCCGGGCCATGGGCCGCAGCCCCTCGGCGCGGATGGCGTCGAGGCTGCCGGCGACCGTGCCGTGGTAGAGGTACGCCGGAGGCTCGGCCTCCGGGAGCCCGAGGTCGACGTCCACGGTGTGTCCCTGGCTGGCGCGGATCAGGGGGCCGTCGATCGCGAAGCGCTGCTTGTCGTTGGCGGCGACGACGTGGTCGAGTTCGGCGCGGGAGATCGGGAAGCCGTGGGCGGCAGCGGCCCCCAGCAGGGCGTCGATATCCACCCAGCCGTTCTCGTCCAGCGTGATGCCGATGCGGTCGGGCTGGTGCCGCAGGTGCTTCGAGAGGTACTTCGACACCTTGGTGGTGCGTCTTTCGTCCATCGCGTCAGACTGCCCGGCGAGACGAGCGTCACGCCACTCATTTGGCCCCGCATGTTTGATCCACAACCAACTCGACTTTTCCACAAGGGAATTGGGAGTTCTGTGGACAACTCCAGCGGCTTTTCAGTCTATTTGCCCAACTCGGCGCTGCGCCGCGTGTTTTGCCGTCAGTGCGTCCAACGTCCTGGCCTGCACCTCCCGTTCGGCCGCCGCCGCGACGAATGCTTCCGCGTCGGCCGGCCCAACCAGTCGGCGCACGGCGCTCATGGTCGCCTCGGGCAGGGTCACCGTCGCGCGCTCCGGTTCGGCCGGGGCCGGCTCGCCGGCTCCGAGGTGCTGCTGGAGATGGCGGGTGGCGAACAGGCGCATGGCGCGGGCGAGTTCGGCGTCGACGGTCTGCTGGGCGAGGGGCCGCAGCCTCCGTACCAGGGTCGCCGCCTCCGCCGCGTCCGCGTCGGTGGGCGGGGTGTGGCCGAGGTAGCGGGCGAAGACGTGCTCGGTCGTGAACTCCAGGAAACGCGCGGCGATGTGCTCCACGTGTACGCGAAGTTCCCTCAGGTGCCCGGAGATCGCGGGCAGCGGGACGCCCGCCGCGTGCAACTCGACGGCCACGGCGAGCTCTTGCGGCGACGGGACCAGGAACTCGTCGTCCCGGCCCGGCACGCGCTCCAGCACTCCGAGCTCCACCGCCTCCTCGACCGCGTCGTCGTCGGGCCTGCCGCCGAACCGCGCGTCCAGCTCGGCGCGCGAGATCCGGTCGGCCTCCTCGTCCGTCCACGGGCCGCTGACCTCGGTGACGAGCCCGAGCACCCCGCCGAGCCCTTTCCCCGAGTCCCACGCCTCCAGTAGTTCCTTGATGCTGGCCAGGGTGTAGCCGCGGTCGAGGAGACCGGCGATCTGGTCGAGGCGGACCAGGTGAGTGTCGCCGTACACGTTGGACCGCCCGCGCCGCTCGGGCCGGGGCAGCAGGCCCCGGTCCTGGTACGCGCGGATCGTACGGACCGTCGCGCCGCTCAGGTGCGCGAGGTCCTCGATGCGGTACTCGGCCGCCGGCTGCCCGGAACCGCTCACGCCTTCACTCCCTCACCCGTCCCGCCCCTGGCCGTGCCGCCCGTCCCCCGCTCCCGCCGCGGCGCGGGCCGCGGGAGAGGTCGCGGGGTACTCGACGGCCCTGCGCGGCGAGCCTTTCCGGTAGGGATGGTACGACCGCCGCAGGCGGCGCGGTATCGGCGGAGCCTGCGGCGTACCGCCGGCGCTCACAGCGGGGGCTCCACCCGGGCGAGCGCGCGCAGGGCCCTGGGCGCGAAGCGCGACAGGAGGTGGGCGCCGTGTGCCTCGGGCGTCACCGGCACGACCGCCTGGTTGCGCACGACGGCCTTCAGGACCGCGTCGGCGACCTTCTCCGGCGGGTAGTTGCGCAGCCCGTACAGGCGTGAGGACGCGCGCTGCCTGCGCTTCTCCTCGTCCGGCGACACCCCGGCGAACCGTGCGGCCGACGTGATGCCGGTGTTGACGAGCCCGGGGCAGATCGCGCTGACGCCGATGCCCCGGCCGGCGAACTCCGCCCGCAGGCACTCGCTCAGCATCAGCACCGCCGCCTTGGACGTGCTGTAGGCGGGCAGTGCCCTCGACGGCTGGTACGCCGCCGCCGACGCGGTGTTGACGATGTGGCCGCCCTGTCCCCGGTCCGCCATCTGCCGGCCGAAGAGACGGCAGCCGTGGATGACGCCCCACAGGTTCACGTCCAGGACCTTCTTCCAGTCCTCGGACGTGGTGTCGAGGAAGGCCCCCGAGAGGCCGATCCCGGCGTTGTTGACCAGTACGTCGACGATTCCGTACTCGGCGGCGACCTTCTCGGCGAGCTTCTCCATCGCCTGCTCGTCGCTCACGTCGACCGTCTCGGCCCAGGCTTTCGGGGCCCCGATCAGCCGCGCCATCTCCGCCGTACGGGCCGCGCCCTCCCCGTCCCGGTCCACGGCCACGATCCGCGCGCCCGCCTCGGCGAACGCGTAGGCGGTGGCCCGCCCGATGCCGCCGGCGGCGCCCGTCACCAGGACGAGCTGCCCGCCGAACCGGTCGGCGTACGGGCCGCTCGCGACCGGGTCGCGGGGCGCGACTCCGGCGGCGGTGTCCTCGTTCGCCGTGACGAAGTCGCCGATCCACGAGGCCAGCTGGTCGGGCCTGGTGCGCGGCACCCAGTGCTTGGCGGGCAGCGAACGTCGCACCAGCTGCGGCGCCCACGACTCCAGGTCGTCGTACAGCCGCTCCGAGAGGAAGGCGTCACCGGTGGGCGTGATGAGCTGCACGGGCGCGTGGGCGTACGCGTCGGCGCGCGGCCTGCGCAGCCGGGCGCGCACGTTGTCGCGGTAGAGCCAGGCGCCGTGGGCCGCGTCCCGCGGCAGCGAGGCGGTCGGATAGTCGCCGGCCGGCACCTTCTCCACCCGCTGGAGGATCTTCGGCCACTGCCTGCCGAGCGGACCGCGCCAGGCCAGTTCGGGGAGCACCGGCGTGTGCAGCAGGTACACGTACCAGGACTTGGCGCCCTGTCCGAGCAACTGGGCCGCCCGGCGCGGGGTCGGCCGGGACATCCGCTTCTTGATCCAGTGGCCGAAGTGGTCGAGGGAGGGCCCGGACATCGAGGTGAAGGAGGCGATCCTGCCCTCGGTGCGCCTGACCGTCACGAACTCCCACGCCTGTACGGATCCCCAGTCGTGCCCGACCAGGTGCACCGGCTTGTCCGGGCTGACCGCGTCCGCGACCGCGAGGAAGTCGTCCGTCAGCTTCTCCAGGGTGAAGCCGCCGCGCAGCGGCTTGGGCGCGCTGGACCTGCCGTGCCCGCGCACGTCGTACAGCACGACGTGGAAGCCGCCGTCCGAGGCGAGCCGGGACGCGACCTCGGTCCACACCTCCTTGCTGTCCGGGTAGCCGTGCACCAGGACCACGGTCGGCCGCGTCGGGTCGCCCAGCTCGGCGACGCACAGCTCGATCCCGCCCGTACGCACCCACCGCTCGGTGGCCTGCTCGATACTCATGCCGACTTCTCCTCCGCCCAGCGCCGCACGTGCGGCAGATCGTCGTCGAGCCAGAACGCGCTCTGCTCCGGGTCCCTGGAGTCCGTCACCACCAGGATCTCCTCGAACTTCGCCCCCGTGCCCCGGAACCCGAGGTGCGGTTCGACCGCCCAGAGGCCCGGCCGCGGCGGATGGTCGGAGAAGGTGTAGGGGCTCCACAGCGGCGACCAGCCCTCGCGGTGCCCGTGCAGCGCGTCGCTCGCCAGCCCTTTCAGCGCCTGCGTGCCGAACCCGAAGAGCCGCGGCGACCAGCGCCGCTCCTTCACCCGGTCGACCTTGTGGGCGATGACGCCGAAGGGATACGCGCGGTGCCGGTTGGCGTACCCCTGGCGGGTCATGAGCCGCTCGACGTCCTCGTAGATCTCCCGCAGCGGCCGCCGCTCGCGCACCTCGCGCAGGATCAGCTCGCGGTGCGGTTCCAGATCGGCGAGGAGCTTGTCGTGCACGGGATTGAGGCCGAGGCATCCCGAGTAGCCGACGTCGGCGGTGAAGCCCCGGTACAAGGGGGCCATGTCGAGGATGAACGGCATCCCCGCCTCGAGCCGCCGGTTCGTGGGGAAGAACTGCAGAGGTACGCGGAAGCCGGCGAAGGCCGTACGGTCCCCGAACCAGGCGAAGGGCAGGTGGAACCAGTCCCTCACCCCGCGCCCGCCCAGCCACTCCCGCTGCATCCGCGCGGCCTCGCGCTCCGTCACCCCCGGCTTGAGCTGGGCCGCGACGGCTTCCGCGCAGGCGTAGGCGAGGCGCTGCACCTCCCGGAACCCCCGCAGCCGCGCGGTGAGTTCGCCGTGCGACGCGGAGCCTGCTGAGACTGCTGCTGAGGCCATGCCACCTGTCCGTCCCGTGTTGCGGTACGCGGTCGTAACTTGACACTGATGAATGTGACAATGCCCGGCGGCTGCGTCAAGGGCCCGGGTGTTACCTGTGGAAACCTGACGCCCGGCCGGTGCCCCCTACGGGCCCGTACGCCTTGAGGCTGACACGGATCCAGCCGCCTGGTCTGACGCCCGCTGTGGTCCGCGCCACTACCTTCGAACGCGTGACTGTGATCGCGACCGAAAGCCTGAGCAAGCGGTTCCCGAGGGTGACCGCTCTTGACCGGCTCTCGTTGGACATCGGACCCGGTGTGACCGGCCTGGTGGGCGCCAACGGAGCCGGCAAGTCCACGTTGATCAAGATCCTGCTGGGGCTGTCCCCCGCCACGGAGGGCACGGCCGCCGTGCTCGGCCTGGACGTCGCCACCAGCGGTGGCGCCATCCGCGAGCAGGTCGGCTACATGCCCGAGCACGACGCACTGCCCCCCGACGTCTCGGCCACCGAGTTCGTCGTCCACATGGCGCGCATGTCGGGGCTCCCGCCGACCGCCGCCCGCGAGCGCACCGCCGACACCCTGCGGCACGTCGGCCTGTACGAGGAGCGCTACCGGCCCATCGGCGGCTACTCGACCGGCATGAAGCAGCGCGTGAAACTGGCCCAGGCCCTGGTCCATGATCCCAAGCTGGTCCTTCTCGACGAGCCGACCAACGGCCTCGACCCGGTCGGACGCGACGAGATGCTCGGCCTCATCCGCCGCGTCCACACCGACTTCGGCATCTCGGTGCTGGTCACCTCGCACCTCCTCGGCGAGCTGGAGCGCACCTGCGACCACGTCGTCGTCATCGACGGCGGCTCGCTGCTCCGCTCCAGCTCCACCAGCGACTTCACGCAGACCACCGCCACCCTCGCCGTCGAAGTGACGGACAGCGACACGCACCCCGACGGCACCCGCGCCGTACGGGAGGCGCTGACCGCAGCCGGAGTGAAGCTCCACGCGCGCGTGGAGGACGGTCTGCCCGGCGCCGGGCACGTCCTGCTCGTCGAGGCGACCGGCGAGGAGACGTACGACCTCGTGCGCGACACCGTCGCCGGCCTCGGGATCGGGCTCGTGCGGATGGAACAGCGGCGGCACCACATCGCGGAGGTCTTCCGCACGGACGAGAAGGGAGACGGCCGCGATGCCATCTGAGCTCACGACACCGCAGGGCACCGACCCGACCCGTATCCACAACATCGGCTACCGGTCCTACGACGGACCGCGCCTGGGCCGGTCGTACGCCCGCCGCTCGCTCTTCTCGCAGTCCCTGCGCGGCGCGTACGGACTGGGCCGCAGCGCCAAGTCCAAGGTCCTGCCGATGATCCTCTTCGCGGTGATGTGCCTGGTCGCGGCGATCATCGTCGCGGTCGCCGTGGCCGGACCCGGCATGACCGACCTGCCGGTGAAGTACACCCGGTACGCGATCGTCATGCAGGCCGTCATCGGCCTCTACCTGGCCTCCCAGGCCCCGCAGTCCGTCTCGCGCGACCTGCGCTTCAAGACCGTCCCGCTGTACTTCTCCCGCCCCATCGAGCGGGTCGACTACGTCCTCGCCAAGTACGCGGCGATGGCGTCGGCTCTCTTCGTCCTCACGGCGGCCCCGCTGGTGATCCTGTACGCCGGTGCGCTGCTCGCCGAATTCGACTTCGCGGACCAGACGAAGGCGTTCGCACAGGGGCTGGTCTCCGTGGCACTGCTCTCCGTCCTCTTCGCCGGCCTCGGCCTGGTGACGGCCGCGCTCACCCCGCGCCGCGGGTTCGGCGTGGCCGCCGTCATCGCCGTACTGACCATCTCGTACGGCGCGGTGTCCACGGTCCAGGTGATCGCCTGGGAACAGGGTTCCGCCGGGGCGGTCCAGTGGCTCGGCCTCTTCTCCCCCCTGACGCTCATCGACGGCGTACAGACCGCCTACCTCGGCGCCACGTCGGCCTTCCCCGGCGGGGAAGGCCCCTCGGCCGGCAGCGGCGTGGTCTACCTGCTCGCCGTCCTCGCGCTCATCGCCGGCTCGTACGCCGTCCTGATGCGCCGCTACCGAAAGGTCGGGCTGTGACCACCATCGACATCGACCACACCTCGCGCTGGTTCGGCAACGTGGTGGCGGTCAACGACGTCACGATGCGCGTCGGCCCCGGCGTGACCGGGCTGCTCGGCCCCAACGGCGCCGGCAAGTCCACGCTGATCAACATGATGGGCGGCTTCCTGGCCCCCTCGAACGGCACGGTCACCCTCGACGGCAAGCCGATCTGGCGCAACGAGTCCGTCTACAAGGAGATCGGAATCGTGCCCGAGAGGGAGGCGATGTACGACTTCCTCACCGGACGCGAGTTCGTCGTCGCCAACGCCGAACTGCACGGCCTGACCGCCGGGGCGGCGCAGCAGGCGCTCGCGACCGTCGAGATGGAGTACGCGCAGGACCGCAAGATCGCGACGTACAGCAAGGGCATGCGCCAGCGCGTGAAGATGGCGTCCGCGCTCGTCCACAACCCGTCCGTGCTGCTCCTGGACGAGCCGTTCAACGGCATGGACCCGCGCCAGCGCATGCAGCTGATGGAGCTGCTGCGGCGGATGGGCGCGGAGGGCCGTACGGTCCTCTTCTCCTCCCACATCCTGGAGGAGGTCGAACAGCTCGCCTCGCACATCGAGGTCGTCGTGGCCGGACGGCACGCCGCCTCCGGGGACTTCCGCAAGATCCGCCGCCTGATGACGGACCGCCCGCACCGCTATCTCGTACGGTCCAGCGACGACCGCGCGCTCGCCGCCGCCCTGATCGCGGACCCGTCGACGGCGGGCATCGAGGTGGACGCGGCCGACGGCGCGCTGCGCATCCAGGCCGTCGACTTCGGACGGTTCACGGCCCTGCTCCCGCAGGTCGCCCGTGCGCACGGCATCCGGCTGCTGACGGTCTCGCCCTCCGACGAGTCGCTCGAATCGGTCTTCTCCTACCTCGTAGCGGCCTGAAAGGAGCTTGCAGCGATGATCTACGAACCCACAGTCGCCCGGCTCACCTACCGGGCCCTCCTCGGCCGCCGCAGGGCCGCCGTCCTCTTCGTCCTGCCGGCCCTGCTGATCGCCATCGCGGTCGCGGTGCGGCTGCTGTCCGGCGCGGACGACCAGATCGCGTCCGACGTCCTGGGCGGTTTCGCGATCGCCACGATGGTCCCGCTGATCGGCGTCATCGCGGGGACCGGCGCGATCGGGCCGGAGATCGACGACGGCTCGATCGTCTACCTGCTCGCCAAGCCGGTGAAGCGGTCCACGATCATCTTCACCAAGCTGATCGTCGCGATCGCGGTGACGATGGCCTTCTCCGCGATCCCCACCTTCGTCGCGGGCTGGATCCTGAACGGCAACGGCGGACAGATCGCCATCGCCTACACGGTCGCGGCGCTGGTGGCCTCGATCGCGTACAGCGCGATCTTCCTGCTGCTCGGTACGGTCAGCCGCCACGCGGTGGTCTTCGGACTCGTCTACGCGCTGGTCTGGGAGACGCTCTTCGGCAGCCTGGTCCCCGGCGCGCGCACGCTCAGCGTCCAGCAGTGGGCGCTGTCCCTGGCCGAACGCATCGGCGAGAACGGCACCATCGCCTCGGACGTCGCCCTGCCGACGGCGACGGCCCTGCTGGCGACGGTGACGGTGGCGGCGACCTGGTACGCGGGCCAGAAGCTCCGCACGCTCAAGCTGGCGGGCGAGGAGTAACCGGAACACCCGAATCCGTCAACCCCCGCCCGGTGGGCGGGGGTTGACGCGCTTCCGCGTGACTGTACGGTTGTCGGCTCGTTGTTCCCTGTGCGTGGAGGCAACTGGAATCTGATACGTCGAGCGTTCGTGAAGTCGGGGATCGCCGGTACCGGAACGGATCCGGGCCGGTCACCAGAGTGAGCAGCCACCTTGAGCGCCCTCCGCCCCCAAGAAAGCCCGGGGACAGGGCTGTCCATCGTCGGCTCCACGAACGGAAGGCATGCCCATGCCATCAGAAGTCGCCCTGCTCGAATCGCGAACCATGCGCGACGAGCACCTGGGGCGCGTCGACATCCTCGACAAGGTCAAGGCGCTTGTCATGCTCCCAGACGGTATTCACATGCGCACAGATGATGTGGCCCGGTACTTCGAGGTATCCACAGTCACCCTGCGGAGGCTCACAGACCGGCACCACGAGGAGTTCACCGAAAACGGCATGCGCACCCTCCGGGGCGCTGACCTGCGGTCCTTCCATAGCGACATGATGTCGCTATGGGGAGACCGGGGGCGGAAAGTTATCCACAGGTGGCCGCCTTCGCGAGCGTGCGGCGCAGCTCGTCCAGGGCCGCCGCCGCCTCGGGGGCGCAGAGCTCGGACTCGTACCGCCGGGCGAACTCCTCGAAGTCGCCGGACGAGGCGTGGTACCAGCGGCGCAGCTCCGTCGACGGAGTGAGGGCCTTCGGCCACTCGTCCACCCGCGCCGTCTCCTTGCTCAGGCCGCGCGGCCACAGCCGGTCGACCAGGACGCGCGTACCGTCGTCGGCGGACGGCTGCTCGTACACCCTGCGCACACGTACATCGGGTTCGGTCACGGGGACCAGCCTGCTACACCTTGCGGTCGCGCGCCGCGAACAGGCCCACCACCAGGGCCGCCGCGCACACCCCCAGCATCAGGGCGATCGGCACCGTCCAGCTTCCCGTCGCCTCGTACACGGCGCCCGCGGCCAGCGGGCCGGCCGCCGCCAGCAGGTACCCCACCGTCTGCGTCATCCCGGACAGCCGGGCCGCCGTCACCGCGTCGCCCGAGCGCAGCACGATCAGCGTCAGCGCCAGGCCGACCGCACCGCCCTGGCCGACGCCGAGCACCGCCGACCAGAGCCAGGCGCCGGAGACCGGGGCGAGCATCAGACCGGCGTAACCGGCCGCGACCATCGTCGTGACCAGCACGATCAATGGGCGCTGGCCGCGCATGCGCCCGGCCAGCAGCGGCACGACGAACGCGCCCGCGACCTGGACGAGGTTGTTGAAGGCGAAGACCAGACCGGCCGTGGAGCGGCTCATTCCGTGATCGGTGAAGATCGTCGGCATCCAGGCGATCAGGACGTACGACCACAGCGACTGCAGCCCCATGAAGAGCGTGACCTGCCATGCCAGCCCCGACCGCCACACGCTGCGGCCACCCGCGCCGGCGACGCCGCCCCGGGGCGGCGCGACGCGCACCGTGTGCCCCGTACGGCCCCGGGCGATCAGCACCTGCGGCAGCCACGCCACGGCCGCGACCACGGCGAGCAGCGACCAGAACGCCAGCGACGCCTCCCAGCTGCCGCCGAACGCCTTCTCCAGCGGCACCGACGCGGCAGCCGCGACCGTCGCACCCGCGATCATCGCCCCGGTGTAGACCGACGTCATCGAGGCGGCCCTGTCCGGGAAGTCCCGCTTGATCAGACCTGGCATCAGGACGTTGAGCAGGGCGATCGCCAGCCCGATCAGCAGGCTGCCGGCGTACAGCGCCGACACCGCCGGCACCACCCGCACCACGATCCCCGCACCCAGCAGCAACAGCGCGCACAGCAGCACCACTTCGGTCCCGAACCGCCGCCCCAGCCAGGGCGCCACCACCGCGCCGACACCGAGGAACAGCACCGGCACCGACGTGACCAGGCTGCCGGCCGTCGACGACAGCCCGAACGTCCCGCTGATCTCGCCCACCAGCGGCGACGCACTCGCCAGCGCCGCCCGCATGTTGACGGACGCCAGCACGATCCCGATCAGCAGCACCACCGGACGGGCGAGCAACGCCCGTCGCGCGGCGGCTCCCCGGGGCGACGGCCGTACGCCGGCCTCGGCGTCCAGGAGCAGTTGACCGGAATCCGGGCGTGACAAGACGAGCGCCTTTCGAAGGAGGGGAGTCGTGGGAAGGAGAGGGGGAGAAGGTCAGCGGGTGATCAGGGACGTCACCACGTCGATCGGCGCCTGGAGCACAGCGCGCGCGGCCCGTTCCGCCGCCGCCGGGTCGCCTGCCTCGATGGCGTCGATCAGCGCCCCGTGCGCGGCCAGGTCGATCGGCGGCATCTCGCGGTCGCCGAGCGAGGTGACCAGCGTTTCGTGCACCTGGGCGGAGAAGAAGCGGTACACCTCGGTGAAGGCGGCGTTGTGCGTGGCCTCGACGACGCCGAGGTGGAAGGCCAGGTCCGCGTCGGCCGCCCGGTCGCCCTGCTCGTGCAGCTCGCCGAGGACGCGGCGCAGCGTGCGCAGGTCCGCCTCGTCGCGCCGTACGGCCGCCAGCCTCGCCGCCTCGGCCTCCAGCGCGACCCGCAGCTCCAGCACGTCCAGTACGTTCGCGTGCCGCATCCCGCGCAGCACGGCCGCCGGATCGGCGGCCGACCGTACGAACGTGCCGTTGCCCTGGCGCGATTCGAGCAGCCCGGCGTGCGCCAGCACGCGCACCGCCTCCCGCACCGTGTTGCGGCCGACGCCGAGCTGCTCGGCGAGGTCGTGCTCGGTGGGGATGCGGTCGCCGACGGCCCACTCGCCCTCGGACAGCTGCGCCCGCAACTGCTCCACGACGGTGTCCACCAGGGACTGCCGTCCCGCTGCCCGCAGCGCCATGCCCGCCTCCGTGTCCCGATTCCGGCCCTTCGCGCCCCCGAAGAAATCACCCGGTTGCCCAGTCATCCTACAACTCGGAAAATAAGATGACGCCGTCCGCGGAGCCCGGCACACTGGGTGACGCACCACTCACGGGGGAGGGGTGTTGGCCGGTGACATTGCCGACCTGGCCAACACCCGCCGCCGACGAGGCGCGGAAGAAGGACCTCAGCCGCTCAGCAGCTGTTCCAGGACGACCGCGATGCCGTCGTGGTCGTTGGACGCCGTGATCTCGTGGGCCACGGCCTTCAGCTCGTCGTGCGCGTTCGCCATCGCGACGCCGTGCGCCGCCCAGCCGAACATGGGGATGTCGTTCGGCATGTCGCCGAAGGCGATCGTGTCGGCGGCTTTCAGCTTCAGCCGCCGCGCCGCCAGCGACAGGCCCGTCGCCTTGCTCAGGCCCAGCGGAAGCAGCTCCACCACGCCCGCACCCGCCATGACCACGTCGACCAGGTTGCCGACCGTCTGGCGCGCGACCCGCGCCAGCTCGTCGTCGCCCAGGACCGGGTGCTGGATGTAGACCTTGTTCAGCGGCGCCGACCACAGATCGGACGGGTCCGTGAGGTCGACGTACGGCAGCGGGCCTTCCTGCACGCGGTAGCCCGCACCGACCAGCACCTCGCCGTCCAGGCCGTCGCGGCTCGCCGCCAGCGCCAGCGGGCCCGTCTCCGCCTCGATCTTCGACAGCGCCAGCCCGGCCAGCTGCCGGTCCAGCGTCACGGAGGTCAGCAGCCGGTGCTCGCCGGCGTGGTAGACCTGCGCGCCCTGACCGCAGACCGCGAGACCCTCGTAACCGAGGTCGTCCAGAATGTGCCGGGTCCAGGGGACCGAGCGCCCGGTGACGACGATGTGGGCCGCGCCCGCCGCCGTGGCGGCGGCGAGCGCGTCGCGCGTACGGGCCGAGACCGTGTCGTCGGAGCGCAGCAGCGTCCCGTCGAGATCGGTCGCGACGAGCTTGTACGGGAAGGAGCGCGGCCCCGTGGTGCCGGTGGCGGTACTCACTTGGAGAGCGGCTCCAGCGTCTCGCGCCCACCGAGGTACGGACGCAGCATCTCGGGCACCCGCACGGAGCCGTCCGCCTGCTGGTGGTTCTCCAGGATCGCCACGATCGTGCGCGGCACGGCGCACAGCGTGCCGTTCAGCGTCGCCAGCGGCTGGAGGACCTTCTTGCCGTCGCGCGTGTCGCGCATCCGGACGGACAGGCGGCGCGCCTGGAACCCGTCGCAGTTCGAGGCGGAGGTCAGCTCGCGGTACTTGCCCTGCGTCGGGATCCACGCCTCGCAGTCGAACTTCCGCGAGGCGGACGAGCCGAGGTCGCCGGTCGCCACGTCGATGACCTGGAAGGGCAGCTCCAGGCCGGTCAGCCACTGCTTCTCCCAGTCCAGGAGCCGCTTGTGCTCGTTCTCCGCGTCGGACGGGTCGACGTACGAGAACATCTCGACCTTGTCGAACTGGTGCACCCGGAAGATGCCCCGGGTGTCCTTGCCGTACGTGCCGGCCTCGCGGCGGAAGCAGGGGGAGAAGCCCGCGTACCGCAGCGGCAGCTTGTCCGCGTCGATGATCTCGTCCATGTGGTACGCCGCGAGCGGCACCTCGGACGTGCCGACGAGGTAGTAGTCGTCCTTCTCCAGGTGGTACACGTTCTCGGCGGCCTGGCCGAGGAAGCCCGTGCCCTCCATGGCGCGCGGGCGGACCAGCGCCGGCGTGAGCATCGGGATGAAGCCGGCCTCGGTGGCCTGCGCGATCGCCGCGTTGACGAGGGCGAGTTCGAGGAGGGCGCCGACCCCGGTCAGGTAGTAGAAGCGCGAGCCCGACACCTTGGCGCCGCGCTCGACGTCGATGGCGCCGAGCGCCTCGCCGAGCTCCAGGTGGTCCCTGGGCTCGAAGCCCTCGGCGGCGAAGTCGCGGATCGTGCCGTGCGTCTCCAGGACGACGAAGTCCTCCTCGCCGCCCACCGGCACGTCCGCGTGGACGATGTTGCCGAGCTGGAGAAGGAGAGCCTTCGCGGCCTCGTCGGCCTCGTTCTGCTCGGCCTCGGCGGCCTTGACGTCCGCCTTGAGCTGCTCGGCCTTCTTGAGCAGCTCGGCGCGCTCCTCCGGAGTGGCCTTGGGGATCAGCTTTCCGAGCGACTTCTGCTCGGAGCGGAGGTCGTCGAAGCGGACGCCGGACGACCTGCGCCGCTCGTCGGCGGAGAGCAGGGCGTCGACGAGGGCGACGTCCTCTCCACGGGCGCGCTGGGAGGCGCGAACACGGTCGGGGTCCTCACGGAGCAGGCGAAGGTCAATCACCCCACCAGGCTACCCGCGACCGGTTCCGTCGCTCGACCTGATATCGCATTGCGTGGCGCTTTGCCCGTATTGCGCAAATTGGCGATGGTGGAAGGCGGGTGGAGGACGTCCGTCCGGCAGCCGTCCGCACGCGTCAATAAAATGGGCGCTATTCCCCGAATCAGGGCACATTCCGGTCGCTCTCTTGACGCTTTTCCCTTGCGCCGGGCGGGAGTTGGCGACCCTGTTGTCCACAGGAATGCGCATCCCCGCAGACTTATCCACAGGCTGTGCGAAAGATCTGTGGATGCCGGAAGGGATCGTTCCGAAAGGTGTGTGAAGGGCCGAGGATTCCCGGCCCAAACCCTCTTCACACACTCATTCGGGTGGGAATTACTCGCTCTAAAGAGTTGATCAATGGAATTGGGGTGACAGAGCCCGACCTGCCGTCCTGTGGACGGAAGGGTTACCTCTGAGCAGATTTGTCGACGATGTCGGGTTGCGTTGTCGACTTGTCCCCAGGTCGAGACGCAAGCCTGTGGACAACTTCTGTGGACAACGCAAATCTGCAGGTAGGACTGGCGGCCGGAGACGCCCGGGGACCCGCCTCCGGCGCGCCGACCCACCCCCGGCGCGCGGACCCGCCCGTCACCCCGCCCGGTACACCCCGACCCGTACAACCCGACCCGTACAACCCGCGCCCGCGACCGTCAGGCCCGGCCGTCCTGGCTTCGCGCCAGCCAGTCCGCCGCCGCCACGAATTCCGCGTCGGAGGTGCCCGGCCGCAGCGCCCGCACGTCCTCGACCGCCACCCCGGCACGCGGATAGGAGCCGAGGAACCGCACGTTCGGACACATCCGCTTGAGGCCCATCAGCGCCTCGCCCACCCGCCGGTCCGCGATGTGTCCCTCGGCGTCCACGGCGAAGCAGTAATTGCCGATGCCCGCACCCGTCGGCCGCGACTGGATCAGCATCAGGTTGACGCCGCGCACGGCGAACTCCTGGAGCAGTTCGAGCAGCGCGCCCGGGTGGTCGTCGCCCAGCCACAGGACCACCGACGTCTTGTCCGCCCCGGTCGGCGCCGCCGGCCTGGCCGGCCGCCCCACCAGCACGAACCGCGTCTGCGCGTTCACCTGGTCGTGGATCTCCGTGACGAGCGGGACGAGGCCGTACCTGGCCGCCGCGAACTCGCCCGCGAACGCCGCGTCGTACCGGCCCTCCTGAACCAGTCGCGCGCCGTCGGCGTTCGACGCCGCCGACTCCCACAGCGCGTCCGGCAGGTGCGTCCCCATCCAGTTGCGCACCTGCGGCTGGGCGGCCGGGTGCGCGGTGACCGTCTTGATGTCCGAGAGCTTCGTGCCGGGACGCACCAGCAGCGCGAAGCTGATCGACAGCAGCACCTCGCGGTAGATCATCAGCGGCTCGCCGGACGCCAGCTCGTCGAGCGTGGCGGTGATGCCGCCCTCGACGGAGTTCTCGATCGGTACGAGCGCGGCGGCGGCCTCGCCGTTGCGGACGGCGTCTAGGGCGGCCGGTACGGACACCATCGGGACGAGTTCCCGGGTGGCGGCTTCGGGGAGCGTGCGGAGGGCGACCTCGGTGAAGGTGCCTTCGGGACCGAGATAGGCATAGCGCGTTGCCGACATACGGTCACCTTAATGCGCCGTACGGGAGGGCCGTGCGGAACAGCGGGCAGCCCCGGGACCCTCAGCCCTCCAGGAGCCGCTGCCCCACGTACTCCCCCTCGCGCGCCCCGCCGGGGACGGCGAACAGCCCGCTGGCCTCGTGCCGGACGAACGGCGAGAGCGCGTCCCCCCGGTCCAGCTTGCGCTGCACCGGCACGAAGCCGCGCAGCGGGTCCGCCTGCCAGCAGACGAAGAGCAGCCCCGCGTCCGGAGCGCCGTCCGGGCGGATCCCGTCGTGGTACGAGAACGGCCGCCGCAGCATCGCCGCGCCGCCGTTCTGCTCGGGCGCGGAGATCCGGGCGTGGGCGTTGGCGGGGATGACCGGCCTGCCGTCGGGGCCGGTCTTCTCCAGGTCCAGTGCGGTGGTCTCGGTGCCGCCGGTCAGCGGCGCCCCGTCGCTCTTCTTCCGGCCGATGACCTTCTCCTGGTCGTCGCGCGCCAGCTTCTCCCAGTCGTCGAGGAGCATGCGGATGCGGCGTACGACGGCGTACGAGCCGCCGGCCATCCACGCGGGTCCGTCGCCGCCGCCGTCCGCCGGTACGAAGATCCGCCGGTCGAAGTCGCTGTCGGACGGCTTCGGGTTGCCGGTCCCGTCGATCTGTCCCATCAGGTTGCGGGCCGTCATCGGCCGCGCGGTCGCGCCGGGGGAACGGTTGAACCCGTTCATCTGCCACCGCACCCGGGCGGCGTCCCCGGCCTCCTTCTGGATGGCGCGCAGGGCGTGGAAGGCGACCAGCGCGTCGTCGGCGCCGATCTGCACCCACAGGTCGCCGTCGCTGCGCCGCGGGTCGAGGCGGTCGGAGGAGAAGTCGGGCAGCGGGTCGAGCGCGGCGGGGCGCCGGGCGTTCAGTCCCGTACGGCCGAAGAAGGTGCGGCCGAAGCCGAAGGTGACGGTCAGGGAGGAGGGGCCGGCGTCGAGCGCGACGCCGGTGTCGGGGTCGGCCGCCCCGGCGAGGGGCCGGCCGGCCGTCATCCTGCGGGCCGCTTCCGACCAGCGCCGCAGCAGCGCCGCGGCCTCCTTGCGGCCGGCGCCGGGGGCCAGGTCGAAGGCGACGAGGTGGCCGCGGGCCTGGAGGGGCGTGGTGATGCCGGCCTGGTGTTCGCCGTGGAAGGGGACGGCGGTGGACCCGAGGGACGTGAGGGCCCTGCCGCCGGGGACCGCTTCGGAGGCGGTGGCGGCGTACACCGTGGCTCCGCCGGTGGCGCCGAGTACGAGGCCCGCGGCGCCGGCCGCGCCGGCGGTGCCGAGCAGCCGCCTTCTGGAGATGTCGCTGTCGCGCACGTCGTCGTGTACGCCGCGCCCGTGGTTGTCGCTCACGCCGGTCAGCCGATCTTCACGTTCTTCTTGACGGTCACTTGGTCGATGTCGGAGGTGCGCACGGTGAGCTGGATCTCCCAGGTGCCGGGCATGGGGATCTGCACGCCGCTCGCGCTCCAGTGTCCGGTGGCGATCCGGTCGGGGGCGGCGGGCAGCGGACCGATCTCCTTGGCGGTCTCGGTGAACGCGACCTTCACCTCCGGCGCGTCCATGGCGCGCCCGTTGGGCCGCTCCAGCCACACGTGCAGGGCGTTGGCGCCGGAGCGGGCGGGGTCGAGTTCGACGCGCGCGGTGCCCTTGCCGTCCTCGCCCCCGGTGTCGAAGGGGATGCGCACCTCGACGGGACCGGCGGGAGCGGCGGCCGCCGTCCCGTCGCGGCCGGCCTCCTTCTCCTGGGTCCGTCCGGGCTCGGTGCTCGTCAGTACGGTCGTGACGGCGAGCAGCACCACGGCGACCGCGGCCTCGGCGAGCACGGAGCGGCGCAGTCCCAGGCGCTGCGGGTCGGCGTCGCGCACCCGCTTCACGCGCGCGGTGGCCACGGCGGCCTTCTGGCGGGCGAGCTGGGCGGCCCGTTCGGGGTCCGCGGGCACGGTGACGGGCTCGGGCTCCTCGGCACTCTCCTCGCCGGCCGGGTCCGCCGCGGAGGTGTCCGCGGCCGCCTGCCCGGCCAGTCGTCCCGTCCACCGGCGCGACATCCACGCGAGGCCGACCAGGACGGCCACCAGTCCGATCTTGACGAGCAGGAGCCGTCCGTAGGCGGTCCCGGTCAGGGCCGACCAGGAACCGACCTGCCGCCAGGACTGGTAGGCGCCGGTCGCGGCCACCACGGCGACGCTCGCGAAGGCCACCCGGGAGAAGTTCCGTACGGCGTCGCGCTCGATGCCCGGCACCCGGTAGAGGGCGACGAGCAGCGCGGTGAGGCCGCCGAGCCAGGTCGCGACGGCCAGCAGGTGCAGTACGTCGACGGGCATGGCGATGCCGGGCTGGAGCCCGGTCGACGCGTGTTCGGAGAGTGCCCAGGTGGCGGCGATGCCGGCGGCCAGGACTCCACCGCCGAGGGTGAGCCCGAAGGTGAGGTCCTTCTTCTCCTCGGCGTCCTCCCTCTTGGCGTACGCGCCGAACAGCACGGCGACGAAGAGAGCCGCCGCGCCGAGCAGCAGCAGCCGTGAGACGAGCGACGCGCCGGTCTTGGTCTCCAGGACGGCTTTGAGGCCGCTCAGGTCGAAGGCGTCGGCGAGCCTGCCCGACCCGGTGTAGGGGGCGCGCAGCAGCAGCATCGCCAGGGTGGACGCGGTGAGCGTGATCCAGCCCTGTACGACGAGGCGTTGCAGCGGCCGCTCGGCCGCGCCCCGGTGCCAGCAGGACAGGACGAACGCGCCGCCGCCGACGAGCAGGATGAAACCGGCGTACGCGGTGTAGCGGGCGATGCCGTACAGCGCGCCGACGAGGCCGCCGCCGGCGGTCTGCTCGGGCAGGGCGACGGTGGTCTTGGAGGGGGCGCCGACGGAGAACGTGAAGGCGCCCGAGATCGGGTGGCTGTCGGCGGAGACGGCCTGCCAGGCGACGGTGTACGTGCCGTCGGGCAGACCGGTGTGCAGGGCGACGCCGTACTGGACGACGCCGCCGCTGCTCATGTCCTTCACCACGCCCTTGTCGGAGCGTTTCCCGCTCGGTTCCAGGACGCGGATCGAGTCGTTCCCGAGAGCGATCTTCTCGGAGAACGTGAGGGTGACGTGCCGGGGCGCGGTGGCGACGACCGCCCCGTCCTTCGGGTTGCTTCCCGTGAGCGCGGCGTGCGCGGACGCGGGTGCGGCTCCTGCGAACAGGGTGGCGAGGAGTGCCGTGGTGACCAGCAGCAGTCTGGTCACCACGGCTGCTCCGAAGCGCGGGGCGGTTGCCGGCATGGGTCAGTCCCTCACTGCTTCTCGGGGTTGTGGGTGGGCTCCTTCACGGGAAGCTCGGCCTTGACGGTGCCGGCCTTCTCGAAGTGCAGCTCCACGGCCACCGTGTCGCCCTGCCGGGGCTTCCTCTTCAGCTCGAGGAACATCATGTGGTTCCCGCCGCGCTCCAGGTCCAGTTCCCCGTTGGCCGGGACGTCGAAGGCCGCGACCCGGCGCATCTTCTGGTCCTTGGTCTCGTGGATCTGGACCTCCCCCGCGATGTCGCTGGTGACGGAGGTGAGCCGGTCCGCGGTGTCGCCGTCGTTGCGGACGGTGAGGAAGCCGGCGGCCATGTCGTCCATGACGGGCTCGGGCATGAAGGCCCCGCTGACGCTCAGCTCGGGCGCGCCGCCGTCGGAGGAGCAGCCCGCGAGCGCGAGGGCCGCGGCGAGCGCGGTGGCCGTCGCGAGGGCGGTGCGGCGGCTCACGGGTTCTTCCCCTGCACGAGCGCGGGGAGGTCCTTGATGTAGTCGTCGGCGCTGGTGTCCTCGCTGTAGAGGACGTAACCGGCGTCGGTCTTCGGGGAGAAGGCGACGACCTGGGCGCCGTGCATGGAGACGACCGTGCCGTCCTTCTCCTTCTTCGGCGGGTCGATGCCGATGCCCATCTGGCGGGCCCCGGCCTGGATGGTCGGGAAGTCGCCGGTGAGGCCGGTGAAGGCGGGGTCGCCCGCGCCCTTGAGCCACGTGCCGAGCGCCCGGGGGGTGTCCCGTTCGGGGTCGGTGGTGACGAAGACGACCTGGAGCTTCTCGCGGTCGGCCTCGGGGAGCTTCTTGTAGGCGATGGCGATGTTGCTCATCGTCAGCGGGCAGACGTCGGGGCAGTTGGTGTAGCCGAAGTAGATGAGCGTCGGCTTGCCCTTGGTCCGCTCCCGCAGGTCGTACTTCTCGCCCTCGGTGTCGGTGAGGACGAGGTCCGGCTTCTCGAAGGGCCGGTCGAGTACGGTCGCCGCCTTGTCGGCGGCGGGGGTGGAGACGTCGGTGACGGGCCTGGAGCCGCTGTCGGCCTTGTCGCCGCCGCAGGCGGTCAGGGTGAGCGCGGCCGTGGCGGCGAGCGCCGCCACGGCCAGCGCGTTCTTCTTGCGCATGGAGAGGTGTCCCGGTGGTTCGGTGGGGGATGGGGCGTCAGGACGTGCGGCGGCGGCCGGCGAGCACGCCGAAGGCCACCCCCGCGGCGCCGACGACGATGCCGAGGACGGCGAGGACGCGGGCGGTCGTGTCGCTGCCGGAGGCGTCGTCGTGCGCCGCGGCGGTCTCGCTCTTGTGGCCGGCGTCGTCGGCCTTGTCGCTGTCGCCGTCGCTCTTGTCGCCGGCGGCGCCGTGGTGGTCGTCACCGGCGGGCTCGGACAGTTCGAGCACGGGCGCGGGCGCCTGCGGCTCCTCCTCGCCCTCCTTGGGCTCCTCGATCCAGCGGACGACTTCGTCGTTGTCGTACGTCTGGACGGCCTTGAGGACGAGCCGGTCGGTGTCCTCGGGCAGCTGGCCGAGGGAGAGCGGGAACTGCTGGAACTCGCCGGGGCCGATCTTCCCGCCGGTCCAGGTGACCTTGGAGACGGCCTCGTCGATCTCCTTGCCGTGGACCTTGAGCGGCTTGTCGAGCTTGGTCTTCGTGACGTCGGTCTTCCAGCCGGGCACGGGCTGCGGCATGACGGACGACAGCGGGTGGTCGGTCGGGAAGGACACTTCGAGCTTGACGGTCGAGGCGTTGTCGCGCTCGTTGGGCACCTTCACGTTGACGGTGGCGTAGCCGCCCTTCGCGGCGGGCCCCACCGGCTGTACGCCGACGTGTGCGAAGGCCGTTCCCGCGCAGAGCAGGACGGCGGAAGCGGCGGCGGCGGCGACGGAGACGGCGGACGTACGGATCACGTTCATGCTGGGAGCACTCCACGGAGCAGAGGTGAATGAGGCCCCGGCGCACGGGTGCGCACCGGAGTCGCGGCGCCGCTCCCGTGGTCCGTGCGTGAGGTACGCCGGGGAGTGCGCCGCGTCAGGCTGCGAGTACGAGCTCCGTGGCGGGCGGACCGCGCCTGATCACCGTGTGCTGAAGGGCGTCCCCGGAGGGCCGCAGGGACGTGACGAACGGGGTCCGCGGGGTGCGCGGCCCGCGCACGGGCGTTCCCGGGAGCGGGCCGGCGCCGAGCGACCGTACGAGTGCCATGGCTGCGCGCAGCGACCGTACGAGCGCGCCCTCCGCGACACCGTGGGCCGACAGGGCGACCAGCCGGGACAGCGCCGTCTCGCCGCGCCGCAGGAGCCACCCGGTGGCGACGGCGGCCAGCAGGTGGCCCAGCAGCATCGGGAGGGTGGGCAGCAGCCCGGCGGCCGGTTCGACGGCGCCCGCGTGGTGCGCGGTGTGCGCGACGTGCTGCTGCGCCGCCTGTACGGAGGCGGGGTCGATGCCCGCCTCGGTGATGACGCGGCGCGCTTCGGCGGTGCTGAGGGGAAGTGCCCCGGCGCCGCACACGAGTTTCGCGGCGAAGGCCCGCAGCGAGGTGTCGGTGGCCGCGCGTTCCAGGGCCGGGCTGTGCTGGCCGAGGCCGAAGAGGGTGTGCAGGGCGAGCTGTCCGCAGGCGAGCGCGGCGGCGATGGCGGGCATCGGGCGGGCGCGTCCGGCGAACGGCGCCACCAGGCCGAACACGGCGGCGCCGCCGAGTGCCAGCGTCCACCAGGGGACGGTGTCGCAGGACGCCACGGCGTGTCCGATCGCGGACAGCACGACACAGACCGCGGTGAACACCGCGGTCCTCAGCAGCCGCGAACCGGCTCCGGCGCGTGCGACGGACGTAGACATGGCCCCGACATCATCGCATTGCGTCCACGGCATTCCTACGGCAGGTCCCGGGGCGTATACACCGGCACAAGGAGTGTGCGCGTCGGCCGAATGAGGGCTATCACGTTGACTCCACGCTTATGAACGGTTGCGTGCGGCAATACGTATCCGTATGTCGAGCCGCAGCCAGGAGGCTGGAGCATGAGCATCTGGTGGTCTCTGCACTTGCGGCGCGAAGCCGCGAGCGTCCCGCTCGCCCGCCGCCTTCTGCTCGGCGCGATGGAGACGGCGGGGGTGGATCCGGACATCTCCTACGACCTGTCGGTCGCGCTCAGCGAAGCCTGTGCGAACGCGGTCGAGCACGGCGGGGACGATCATTCGGGAACGCCATCCGCGGAATATCGCGTGACCGCTTATCTGGACGGCGAGAAATGCCGTATTGAGGTCGCCGACTCCGGGCCGGGCTTTCCTCCTTCGCGCCGGGGGCACCGCGCCGCACTCCGCCCCGCGCAGACCTCGGAAAGCGGCAGAGGGCTGTGCCTGATCGAGCAGCTCGCCGATCACGTTCATTTCCGGAACAGGCCGGGGCAAGGGGCCGTGGTCAGTTTCGACAAGATCCTGAAATGGCGCGAGGGCGCACTGCTCAAGGTGTCCTGAGGTCCCTGAGCGGTGCGCCCCCGTGCGGGGCTGCGGTGGTGGTGGCGGGGCGCGGTGGCGGCGCGTCAGCCCTGCTTGACCCGCGCCATCCAGCTCTCGACCTCGTCGGAGCGGCGCGGCAGCGCGGCCGAGAGGTTCCGGTTGCCGTCCTCGGTGACGAGGATGTCGTCCTCGATGCGCACGCCGATGCCGCGGTACTCCTCGGGCACGGTCAGGTCGTCCGCCTGGAAGTACAGGCCGGGCTCCACGGTCAGGCACATGCCCGGCTCCAGCGTTCCGTCGGCGTACGCCTCGCGCCGGGCGGCGGCGCAGTCGTGGACGTCCATGCCGAGCATGTGGCCGGTGCCGTGCAGGGTCCAGCGGCGCTGGAGGCCGAGCTCCAGCACCTTCTCCACGGGTCCTTCGACGAGGCCCCACTCGACGAGCTTCTCGGTGAGCACGCGCTGCGAGGCGTCGTGGAAGTCGCGGTACTTCGCGCCGGGCTTCACGGCCGCGATACCGGCCTCCTGGGCCTCGTACACCGCGTCGTAGATCGTGCGCTGGAGGTCGGTGAACGTGCCGTTGATGGGGAGGGTGCGGGTGACGTCGGCGGTGTAGAGGGTGTGGGTCTCCACGCCGGCGTCGAGCAGCAGCAGGTCGCCGGAGCGTACGTCGCCGTCGTTGCGCACCCAGTGCAGGGTGGTGGCGTGGGGTCCGGCGGCGCAGATGGAGCCGTAGCCGATGTCGTTGCCCTCGACGCGGGCGCGCAGGAAGAAGGTGCCCTCGATGTAGCGCTCGCTGGTCGCCTCGGCCTTGTCGAGGATCCTGACGACGTCCTCGAAGCCGCGGACGGTCGAGTCGACGGCCTTCTGGAGCTCGCCGATCTCGAACTCGTCCTTCACGGCGCGGGCCTCGGAGAGGTAGACGCGCAGTTCCTCGTCGCGCTCGGCGGTGACCTTGTCGGTGAGCGCCGCCTCGATCCCGGCGTCGTGGCCCCGCACGCAGCGGACCGGGCCGGTGGCCTCGGTGAGCGCGGCGGCCAGCTCGCGGACGTCCTTGGCGGGGATCCCGAGGAGCTGCTCGGCCTCGGTGAGGGAGTGGCGGCGGCCGACCCACAGCTCGCCCTGGCCGTCGAGCCAGAACTCGCCGTTCTCGCGGTCGGAGCGGGGCAGCAGGTAGACCGTGGCGTCGTGGCCGCCGTCGGCCTGCGGACGGGGTTCCAGCACGAGGACGCCGTCCTGCGTCTGGTCGCCGGTGAGGTAGGCGTACTCGGTGGAGGCGCGGAAGGCGTACTCGGTGTCGTTGGAGCGGGTCTTGAGGTTGCCCGCGGGGATCACCAGGCGCTCGCCGGGGAAGCGGGCGGACAGCGCGGCGCGGCGGTCGGCGGTGTGGGCCGCCTGCGCGATGGGCTCCAGTCCGTGCAGTTCGGTGTCGGCCCAGCCGGTCTTCATGTTCTCGGCGAGCTCGTCGGAAACGCCCGGGTACAGGCCGTTCTTCCGCTGCTTGATCGGCTCTTCGGTCTCTTCCGGGGTCTCCGGCATGAGCTCTTCGGACACGACTGTCTCCTCGATACGACACTGGACCGCCCTCCATCGTATGTGCGACGGGAAGGCGGCCCGGGGCCCTGTGGAGGACTGTGAGGAATCAGTCGAACCGTGCGGCGAGCAGGACGATGTCGTCGGCCGAGTCCGCGGTGTCGGCGCCGTCCGGCAGCACCGTGCGCAGGACGTGGTCGGCGATGGCGTCGGGGTCGTCGCGGTCGGCCCTGGGCACGCTCGCGGCGGCGGCGTGCAGCCGCGCGAAGGCTCGGTCCATGGGGTCGCCGGTGCGCTGGAGCAGCCCGTCCGTGTAGAGGAGCACCGTTTCTCCTGGTGCGGGCGCGAGTTCCACGCTCGGCGCCTCCCAGCAGGACAGCATGCCGAGCGGCGCGGAGAGCGAGGTCTCGACGTACTCGGTGCGCCGGTCGCTCACGATCAGCGGGGGGCTGTGTCCGGCGCCGGCCAGCACGATCTTGCGCCGGGCCGGTTCGCAGTAGGCGAAGAGGGCGGTGGCGGACCTGGCCGGTTCGGTGAGCCGCAGCAGCAGCTCCAGGTCGGACAGGACGGCGACGGGGTCCTCGCCCTCCATCACGGCGTACGCCCGCAGGCTGGCCCGCAGCCGGCCCATGGCGGCGACGGCGCTCGGCCCCGATCCGGAGACGGAGCCGACGGCCAGGCCCAGGGCGCCCTCGGGCAGCGGCAGGGCGTCGTACCAGTCGCCGCCGCCGCGCGGTCCGGTGCGGTGGCGGGCGGCGAGCCGCACTCCGGCGACGCGGGGGAGCCTGCTGGGCAGCAGTTCCTCGGCGACGGTGGCCACTTGGGCGCGGGCCTGCTCCAGTTCGAGCAGCCGGGCGAGGTGTTCTGCGGCGTAGCGGGCGTAGAGGCCGGCGAGGTGGCGACGGCGTTCGTCGGGTTCGGCCGGTTCGTCGTACAGCCAGACGGCGGCGCCGAGCCGTCCGGCCGCTTCGGTGGCCAGGGGCAGGGCGTAGCTGGCGGCGTATCCCAGGCGGGCGGCGACTTCGCGGTGGCGGGGGTCGAGTTCCGGCTCGCCGAAAAGGTTGGGGTGGGCGATCTCGCGGGGGCGGGGGCTGCCCGGGATGCCGTCGAGGAGCCGTCCGTACGACGTGGAGCCGCGCGGGACGGTCTCGATGTGGCCGAGATCCGCGCGGGCGAGGCCGAGGCCGACGGTGGTGGCCGGACCGAGGCCGCCGGCCGGTTCGAGCACGACGAGGCCGCGGCGGGCGCCCACGAGGGCGGCGCCGGCGCGCAGCAGTTCGTCCAGAGCGGTGTCGAGCGCGCGGGTGCGGACCAGGCGCTCGGTCAGCTCGTGGAGGGTGGTGAGGTCGGAGACCCAGCCCGCCAACCGGTCCTGAAGGACCGCTCCGGCGGCGGCGGGTGGGGCAGGGGTCGTCGGGTGGGGCGCGACAGTGTGGGCGGGGGTCGGAACCAGTGGATCGATTCCGGCCACTTTCGGCACGTGCGGGGCGCTCATGATCGCGAGCTTTCCAGCTGGTGCGTTTTGCTCAATAGCATCGCAAACCCCCATGTCATTCTGCGCCGCTATCAATGCATCCACATGTACACGCACAAGTAAGGGGATGTCCAGCATTGTCAACGTGGGACTGTTGGTGTCTGTGGGATAGCCAACTTGGCCTAAAAATGCCACACACGGCAATAATTTGCGGTCGACTGAGGGCGTTCGACAGCGCGTCATATCGACCGTGACGGGTACGTAATCGGTGATGGCCAGGGGCAGTTGGGACCGCCCCGGAACCTGGCGGCGGACCTGGGCGTCTTAACCGCCGTGGGCCGCGCCCCATCCCCGAGTAGCGGGACAGCACACCTGCGGATCTCCGACGGATCAGTACAGCGCCATGCGTGCGCCACCCTCCGCTACGTTTCCCGCCCGGCCCCTACGGGCTGCCCGTGCCGCAGGCTGATATCGCGGCGACGCACCACCGGTACGCAGTTCCAGTACGTGACGTGCACGCTCAGTGAAGATATGCGCACAAGGTGTGATATGGACCTCGGCGTTCAACGGAAAGGAACGAGCGCTCATGCGCGAGATCCCCGGAAGGCGACGCAGGCTCCCGTTCGGGCGGAATGAGGGGCCTGCCCCACTCGGCGCGGCGCTGACCTGCGCCACCGTCTGGCAGTGGCCCGTGCTGCCCGGTGTGGGCCTGGCGGCGCCGGGCAGCCACGGCGGCCCCGGACGGGCCTGTGCCTGTCCCGATCCCGAATGCGCGGTACCCGGCGCGCACCCCTTCGACCCCGGCATCCTGGCGGCCACCACCGACGCCCGCATGATCCGCTGGTGGTGGGCCAACCGCCCGGCGGCGCCGGTCCTGCTGGCCACCGGCGGTTCGGCGCCGTGCGCGCTCAGCCTCCCCGCGGTCGCCGGTGCGGTGGCGCTGAAGGCGCTCGACGGCATGGGCATGCGCCTGGGGCCCGTCGTCGCGACGCCGACGCGCTGGGCGCTCCTGGTCGCCCCGTACTCCCTGGAGCGGCTCGGCGAGCTGCTGTACGCCAAGGACCGGGTGCCCAGTTCGCTGCGGTTCCACGGGGAGGGCGGCTACCTGGTGCTGCCGCCGTCCGGTACGGGGGCCGGCCAGGTGCGGTGGGAGCGGGCACCCGCCGCGGGTCCCCGGCGCCGCCCGAACCGGCGGGAGGCCGTCACCGGATCGGCCGCGCCGTGGCTGCCGGACGTCGAGGCGGTCGTCGACGCGCTGGTCGCGGCGAGCAACGGCGCACCCGACGGGGGCAGCCGGCTCGCGTACTGAGCTGGGCGCGTGCACGCGAGGACCGGCGGGGGCGGAACGCGGTGACGCCCCCGCCGTCTCGCCCGGGCGGCGCGCCGGTCGACTGGGTCCGGTGACGCCCCGGTCGCCGTGCGGGTGACGCCCGCCGGATCTCACTCGTACGGGTGTGAGCGGGGCCGTGTTCCGGGCAATCGGGTGCGCGGCTCCCGTCCCGCACGTCATCCGTCGATATCTTCGGCCCACCGTCAAGAATTTCCGGCTGCACGCCGATGTACTGACAGGTGGGACCCGCCTTGAATCTCCGCATGACCGGGCTCGCGGCCGCCGTCGTGTTCACCGTCCTGCTGCCCCTGGCGGGCGCGTCGGCACGACCCGAACCGGAACCGGAACCGGAATCCGCGCCCGGACCCGCCCCTGTGCCGGCCGACGCGAAGGCGGCTCCCCCGGGTCCCGCAGCGCCCCCCTCGCCGCATTCCCCGCAGGACACGTCCGCCCGCTGCGGCCCCGAGCTCAGCTCCCCGGAGGGCGTCGAGGCCCAGACCTGTGTGCTGTCCGGGGGCCGCAGCACATGGGCGCGTACGTACTACCGCAATGCCACGGGCGCGGAGCTCCGGTCCGTCGTACTCGCCCTCATGGGGCCCGCGGGCCGGACCGTCCAGATGTTTTGCGCGGTGGGCGCGGAGGACGAACCGGGGGTGTGCGAAACACCGCGTGAGCGTACGCGGGGAAAAGCCGGTGAATACGCGGCGGTCTCGGAGTTCGCGGCGGCGGGAGACGGCCCGCTGCTCCTGCGCTCCGGCAGCAACTCGGCCACGCCTGCGCCCCGTTGAGCGTCCGATACGGCTCGCGGCGGGGCGGGGATACAGAAAGACCCGGTCGCTGGCGACGGGGGATGCACCAGCGACCGGGCACTTAGAACGGTAACAAGAGATCTGCGGTTGGCAAATTCGATCTCCCTTATTCAGACAGGGATTTACCTGTCGATAGGGGGGTTGTGACGGGAGTCACCGATCGACCGACAGAAACCGCGTCCGTTCAGCTGAGCGTGACCTGGCGATTGGTGAGACCGCCCCGTGCGCGGCGCTCCTCCGGGGTCAGCGGGGCGTCGGAGGCGAGGGCCGCGGCGAGCCGCTCGGCGAACTCCGCGGCGGGCTTCTCGATGTCCTGCGCCTTCGTTCCGCTCGGCAGGTCCCAGACCGGAACCATCACGCCGTGCGCCCGGAAGGATCCGACCAGGGGGGTCCCCCCGTCCCGCAGCGGAACGGCGCCCTCGCCCAGCGACGACGTGCCGGCGGCGTGCAGGCGGGCGAGCGCGTCGAGGAGCTGGTCCTCCCCGTGCGGCATGACCCAGCGCAGGTGGTTCTTCTCGGGCGTCTCGCACCAGTACGCGGCGTCGACGCCGGAGAGCCGGACGGTCGGGATCGCTGCGGCGTTGGCACGTTCGAGGGAGGCGCTCACCTCGGGCGTGGCGTTCTCCGCGTCGGGAACCCAGAACTCGAACCCGGCGTGCACCTGCGGCTCGAACGGCGCGTCCGGGTCGAGCAGGTCCTGGAGGCGCGGACCGTCGGCCGGGGCGCGCTCGGCCGCGACCGGCGTGCCGGGCTCGGCGGTCAGCGCGCGCAGCAGGGTGTCCGCGAGGTCGCGGCTGAGGTCGCCGGAAGGCGTGTCGTTCTGCAGGCCGAGGAGCACGGACCCGTCGTCACGGCGCAGTGCCGGCCAGGCCATCGGGAGGACGGTCGCCAGCGTGACGGAGGGGACGCCCTCGGGCAGCCCGTCCTTCAGCGTCAGCCGCACCGTCGCGGCGGGCACCAGCTCGCGCAGCGCGACCCAGTCGCACTCGCCGGCCAGGCCCTCGAAGGGGCGCTGGACGAGTTCGGTGACGGCGTGCGCGGCAGCGCGGCCGTGGCACGCCTTGTAGCGGCGGCCGGAACCGCACGGGCAGGGCTCGCGGGCCCCGACGACGGGCACCTCCCCGTCGGTCACCTGAGCCTGCGGCTTGGTTCCCCTTGCGGGCTGGGGGCGCTTCTTGGCCATGGCGTGGCTTCTCCCGTTCACGGCAGTGCTGTGTCGGGCGCGAGCCTAGTCGCTGGACCGGTCCCGACGGCCACCGGCGAACGCCGACGGCCGGCGGCGAACACGGGGAACGGTGGGCGTCACCGGCCCGGGGCGGCTCGCAGCCGCCGCGCACCGCCGTCGCCGGCCGACGCGGCCCCGGCCCGGGCCGTCGGTCGAGCTGTCGGCCTGAGCCGTCGGCCCGGGGCTCTCGGGCGTGCCGTCAGCCGAGGTCGTCGAAGGGGTCCGCGAAGTCCAGCCCCGGGACCGCGACGCGCGTAACGAAGTCCTCGCGCCGGTGTCCGTCGGTGACGTCGACCCACACCGTGACCTCGCCGGCCGCGTTGTCCCGTACGCCCCAGTCCTGAGCCAGTGCCGTGATGATGTTGAGCCCGCGGCCGCCGCGTGCGGTGACCGAGGGCGTGGCTGGAACCGGTCGGGTCGGACCGCCTCCGTCCGTCACTTCGACGGTCAGCCTGCCTGTCGAGTCGACGCGCCATGCGGCGCGCACGTCACCGTCACCGACCTCCGCCTGGCCCAGCGGCCTGCCATGACGACAGGAATTGCTGAGCAGTTCGGACAGGATCAGTACGGCATCGTCGATGACCGAATCGGACACCCCGTTTCCGCGCAGTTCGTCGCGCATACGGCGTCTTGCCTCGCCCACGCCCGCAGGGCCATGGGGTACGGCCATGCTCGACGACGTGGGCACTTCCCGTGCCACCACCAACGCCACCCCCGAGACCTCCTTCGCCCCACGCCAGGGAGTGAATGCCCCAATGGCCTGGACCGGAAACCGGCCAAGCGCCGGTCAGTGACGCACTCGGAACGGTCGAACACGGAACGAACGCGCCGGTGCACTCCCTGTGACAGGTTTCAAAGACGGCCGAGCTGGGACAAAACCTGCTTCGGACGGTTCGTGATGATGGCGTCCACCCCCAGGCGCACGCACAGATCGACATCCTCCGGCTCGTTCACCGTCCACACATGCACCCGGTGGCCCGCGCGGTGCAGCCGCGCGATGTACCCGGGGTGGTTGCGGACGATGCGGATGCCGGGGCCCGCGATGTGCGAGCCGGCCGGGAGCCGCCCGTCGCGCAGGCGCGGCGAGACGAACTGCATCAGGTAGACGGTCGGGAGGGTGGGTGCGGCGGCTGCCACCCGGTGCAGCGAGCGGGCCGAGAAGCTCATGACCCGCACGGGCGAGGGCTCGCCGGCCACCGGGGCGTCCAGTCCGAAGCGCTTCAGCAGGTGGAGCAGCCGTTCCTCGACCTGACCGGCCCAGCGGGTGGGGTGCTTGGTCTCGATGGCGAGCTCGACGCGGCGGCCGGCGTCCGACACCAGCTCGAGGAGCCGTTCCAGCGTCAGCACGGAGGTGAACTCGCCGGGGACCTGCCCCCGGGCCGGGTCCCAGTCCGGGGCCTCGGCGCTGTCGCGCCAGGACCCGAAGTCGAGGGCGGCGAGGTCGGCCAGTTCGAGGGCGGAGACGGCGCCGCGGCCGTTGGACGTGCGGTTCACCCGGCGGTCGTGGACACAGACGAGGTGCCCGTCGGCGGTGAGCCGTACGTCGCATTCGAGGGCGTCGGCGCCGTCCTCGATCGCCTTCACGTACGCCGCCAGGGTGTGCTCGGGGGCGTCCTCGGAGGCGCCGCGGTGAGCGACGACCTGAATGGTGTCCTGTCGTGCGTGGGTCACGGCGTCATGGTGTCACCGCCGAGGGGCAGGCGGAAAAACGAGTCCGGACGGCGATTGCCCGACCGCTCCGGGGATGCGACCGTTTTGACCGAAGTAAAGGATGTCCAGTGGATGCACAGGAACCGCTTACGGTCCTCTGATGTGCGGTGGGAAAAGCTGACAGCGGACACTTGCAGAGTGACGACGTGACCGAAAACGACGTGGGACCGAGGAGAAGAGAGCTGTGAGCACCGAGAACGAGGGCACTGCGGTTCCGGCCGCCCCTTCAGCACCTCCCGTGCCGGTGGCCGCTCCCGGGCCCGCCTCCGACTCCACGGGTACGAACGCCCCGGACGCGCACTCCGCGGCGCGGGGACAGGAGCCGACGCCCCCCGCCGCCGACCCGGCCCCCGCCCAGCCTGCGCACACCCCCACCACGCAGGGCGGTGCGCAGGGTCCCGGGACCGAGGCGCAGCCGGGCTACATGCCGGTGCCGCAGCCGCAGCAGCACGGGCCCGGGCCGACGGCCGGGGTGGCCGGCGGCGGATGGCCGCCGCCTCCCCCCTCGCACCCGTACGGCGGCGGCAGCGGCGGCCCCGGGTGGGGCGCGCCCATGGCGCCCGTGCCCCCCGGCCCCCGCAAGAACCGCGCCGGCGGCCTGGTCGCCGCGGTGCTGGCGGCGGCGCTGGTCGCGGGCGGCGTCGGCGGCGGCATCGGGTACTGGGCCGCCGAGCGCAACGACGGCTCCGCCGACTCCACCACCGTCTCGGCGTCCGGCAACACGAAGAACTTCAAGCGCGACGCGGGCACCGTCGCGGCCGTCGCGGCCAAGGCGCTGCCGAGCGTCGTCACCATCGAGGCGCAGGGCGGCGACGGCGAGGGCGGCACGGGCACGGGCTTCGTCTACGACGAGCAGGGCCACATCGTCACCAACAACCACGTGGTGGCGTCCGCGGCCGACGGCGGCGCGCTGTCCGTCACCTTCTCCAACGGCAAGAAGTACGACGCCGAGGTGGTCGGGCGCGCGCAGGGTTACGACGTCGCCGTACTGAAGCTGAAAAGCGCCCCCGCGGGCCTCGCCCCGCTGCCCCTGGGCGACTCCGACAAGGTCGCCGTCGGTGACTCGACGATCGCCATCGGCGCGCCCTTCGGCCTGTCGAACACGGTCACCACCGGCATCATCAGCGCCAAGAACCGCCCGGTGGCCTCCGGTGACGGCCAGAACAGCAAGGCGTCGTACATGAGCGCCCTGCAGACCGACGCCTCGATCAACCCGGGCAACTCCGGCGGCCCGCTGCTCGACGCGAGCGGCGCCGTCATCGGCATCAACTCCGCGATCCAGTCCGCCGGTACGGGCGGCTTCGGCCAGTCCCAGGCGGGCTCGATCGGCCTCGGTTTCGCGATCCCGGTGAACCAGGCGACGACGGTCGCCAAGCAGCTCATCAAGACCGGCGAGCCGGTCTACCCGGTGATCGGCGCGACGGTCTCCATGGACCCGAAGAGCGACGGCGGCGCCGTCATCGCGGAGAGCGGTACGGGCGGCACGGCGGCGGTCCCGTCGGACAGCCCGGCGGGCAAGGCGGGCCTGAAGGCGGGCGACGTCATCACGAAGCTGGACGACCGGGTGATCGACAGCGGTCCGACCCTGATCAGCGAGATCTGGACGCACCAGCCGGGCGACAAGGTGACGCTGACGTACGAGCGCGACGGCAAGACGTCGACGGCCGAAGTCACCCTGGGCCAGCGCGAGGGCGACGACAGCTGACGTAGGCTGTGCTTCGCACCACCGCGCGCCGGTGGCGCGAGGTGGGTTGCCCGAGCGGCCTAAGGGAACGGTCTTGAAAACCGTCGTGGCAGCGATGTCACCGTGGGTTCAAATCCCACACCCACCGCCCAGGTCAGCGTAGATGCTGGTCAGAAGGGGTGTCTCTCAATGAGAGGCACCCCTTCTGCGTTCAGCCTGTCTCACCGCGTCTCGCCCGTATCCCGTCCTTGACCAGTGCGTATGGGCCATCTGTGGGCCAGGAACCGGCCTCAGCCGCCGTTGAGTTCCCTTGAGATGAGCTGGTTGGAGCGCGACTGCTCACCGCGCAAGATCTTGGCGTAGAACCGGAACAGTACGGCGATGCTGTGCCCGGCCCGGCGCGCTACTTCCATGGGGTCCACCCCCGATTTGATCCAGAGCGACACTCCTGCATGCCGCAGCGAGTAGGGCACTTCGGCAAGGGGGGTGGCGGCATCTTCCTTGGACAGCACGGCGGCGCGTGCCGCCGCCCAGACCTCGCAATACTCCGTGGACCGCACCCGGCCGCCCTCTGCCGCGCGGAACAGCCGCCCGTCCGGGGCCACTCCGTACGTGTCCATGTGCGCGCGCAGCATACGAACCAGCACGGGCGGAATGGGGATTGAACGCGTCGCCCCTCGGGCCCGGCGCTTGAGCCCGCGAGTCTCATACGACGCGCCGTCGTCGGTCCAACCGCCACCTACTTCCGGACGGCTCTCCCCCAGCAGAAGCTCTCCCCACTCCTCTGCCGTCTCGGCGGTGTCTGGGGGGAGCGTGCACCCGCTCGCTTTGAGCGATGCGATCTCAGCAGGTCGCATGGCCGCGTAGTACAGGCAGCCGAAGAACCCTTCAAGGTGCTCGCCGCGGGGACCTGTCTCCCTCACGGCCTGGAGGAACGACCGTGCCAGGTCAGGGCCGGGGACATAGCGAAAGTCGATCTCGTCGTCTGTCTCCGGAGGCGTCCAGTCGATCCGGTTCAGGGGGTTCGTGGCCAACAGCCCTTTCTCCTCAACCGTGTAGCGCAGGAGATTGCTTAGAACCATTCGCTTGCGCCGGGCCGTGTTCTCCGCTGCCGGTGTGCCATCCATCTTGCGTGACAGGGCTTCGAGCGCCGGCCGCAGGAGTCCAGGCTTCTCCAGTGCGCTGACCTTCAGCGAGTGACCAGCGATCCAGTCGAGGGCGGCCTGGATGTCCGATGGCGGTTCCTCGACCGTATGGCGCGAGGCCAGCAGACCGTCCGGTCCTGGCAGAGCACGGAATGCCCACTGGTAGAGAGCGGCGCGCATCACTTTGTTGTCCGGGGCACCGCGCGTCGTCGTGACCAGGGTCGGGGTCACCACGGCGAGGGCTTCCGCGATCCCGGCGCGGTGCTTCGCAGCGGCGCGCGGCCACTTCATGAGGGCGTACGCGGTTGCGTGCTCGAACCAGGTGGGGGAGATCAGCGCAGCTAGTTCGTGGGCGGGAAGCCCCGTGTCCTCGTCGAACTGCTCACGCTCGCGGAGGGCGGTCATGAGTTGCGAACGACGACCGTCAGCCTGCGTCTTGAGCTTGAAGCTTCGGGAGTGAGGGCGCGCCCCAACGCGCCACCGAAGCTCGAAGGGCTTCGGCCGTCCGGCCCGCTTGCGGATGGACCAAATGTCTACGTCGTATGTCAGCATCTTGCTCCCAAGAGAGAGGGGCCCGCCGGTATGGCGGGCCCCTTGTCGTCGATTTCTTGCGTTACGCGGCCGACTGCTCGCAGCGCTCCCACCACGCGTCAAGGTCTGAGCGGCTGACGCGGATCTGTCCGTTGGGCAGCTTGCTGATGCGGGGTGCCTGGCCACGTGCCCGCATCCGGTAGAAAGCGGCGCGGCTCATGTCGATCTCTTCCAGAACTTCTGAGAGCTTGAGCTTCTTGGGGCGTGCCATGGTGCGGTCTCCTTCGAGGCAGGTGAAGGGTGCGCCACAGAAACCACGAAATACACAGAAAGCCGGGGCAGGTGCTCTGACCTGCGGGGACTCCGGTGGGGCTGGGCTGCCACAGAAACCGCAGGAAGTCCCACAGAAATAAGGGGCCCGGCGCGGGCGGGTATTTGTGTGGGAGTTCCGTGGGTTTCTGTGGCAGCGACCTGCCTGCCGCCTGTGACGCTGTTTACGCAGGTCAGGAGCGGGGCGGGGTTATTTATGTGATTCTGTGGTTTCTGTGGCGGGGGTCAGACGGCGGGGTCGCTCAGCTGGGGATGGATGAGGTAGCGCGGGGACGGTGGCCGGCCCCGGCCTCCGGTGCGCGGGACGGGCTGGCAGCGGACGTATCCGTGGTCCTCCAGCAGGTCCAACGCGGGGTCCAGGTCAGCGACGGTGGGGAACTCCGAGCGGGAGAGCTTGACCATGAGGTCGCGCTTGCTGACCTCGCTCCACTGCTGGGCGCGCAGCAGCTCCAGCACGGCGTGAGCGCGGTTGGCGGTGTGGTCTGCGCCCATGAGGTCGAAGACCACCAGGGCGTGGCCGGTGAAGTAGTCGATCAGCTTCACCGCCGCGCGCATCGTGTCCGCGCTGATCGGCTCGGTGTGCCCGTTCGTGGGATGCGCGGCCAGGTGCAGGAGACCTGCGAGGCGGCAGGTTGAGCCACCCAACTTGTTGGCCCAGTTCCCGACATGGGCGAGGTCTCCGCCGCGCGGACGCAGCCGCGGTTCCTGCCGCTCCTCGAACGCGACGAGCACATCCCCCGCCTCACCGGAGAGCTGGAGTACCGCCGGGTCCGTCCAGTCCGCCAGGGACATCGTCAGAGCGGTGACGTTCTCCTCATAGGTCGCGGCCACCGCGTCCGGGATCGGGTCGGGCAGGATCTTGCGATGCCCAACCAGGGATGTGGGCAGCGAGTAGAAGAACCTGGCCAAAAGCCCCCGGTCATCGGCTCCCTTAATGCGGCCGATGTCTTCCAGGACGGACGGCTGCACGGTCAGGCCCATGGTCAGGGCGGGGGATTCGATGAACTCCTCACGGCCCCGGCGGTCCACCCGCAGCCGGTCGCCTGCCTGCCCGCGCAGGAAGACGTCCAGGTTGGGGGTGCCGGAGTAGCGCCCGGCGATGATGTCGAAGATTCCGCCTTCCGCCGACATGACGGAGAGCCTGCCGCCTTGTTCGGCCAGCAGCGAGGCGATGACTTCCGGGGTGGCGTCATCGGCCAGCAGGCGGGGTTTGGCGGGCACCGTGACCGCCTCGGCAGCCTGAGCAAGGCCGATGGCCTCCGCCACGAGCTGGTCCCGCTTGTCGGCGTCCGCGCGGGCCGCCTTGGCTGCCGCGTTGTCCGCGACCTCCTTGGCGAGCCTGGCGGTGATCTCCGCCTCCACGATCCGCCCTGCCGACTGGGTGACCAGCAGCGCCTCACATCGGTAGAGCGGGTCGGCCATCAGGTTGAACACCGCGCTCTTGCGGTTGCCCGGCGGCAGCGCGACGACCACGAACACGTTCACCGGCTCACGCCACCGGCTGCGGACGTGGACCACGGCGCGGCCCCCGGCAGCCGTGCCCAGCACCGCGAGCGCGAGACAGGCGGCCATGTCCACGGGCGTCTGCGTATCCTCCGCGACGGCTCGTACGTAGTCGCCCAGCCAGGCCGGGAAGACCTCCGTGGGAAAGGCCGGCAGTTCTCGGCGGGCGGTGAGCGGGATCGGCTCATCCCACGGCGCGTTGACCGCCACTTGTGCGTCCAGGGCCTCGAATCCGGCCCACAGCTCCACGTTGTCCACAGGCTGTGTGCTCATGCCGCACTCGCCTCCCCAGCGCCGCCCCGGATCAGGCCGGAGCGAATCGCGGTGCGGCACTCGGCGGCGGGCAGGCCGATCGACTGCCCGGCGCTCATCAGCTCGCTGGTGACGGCGGCCTCCGTGAGGTCGCCGGTGCGGACCAGCCGGGCCAGGGCGTAGGCCGCGCCGTACACCGCACGATTACGACCGCCCTCGCGGGCGGACAGCACCTTTTCCAGCTCCCCCCACATGGCGGTGGTGCTGTAGGCGGTGGCGTTGCGCATGCGGGCTGACAGCTCCGACAGCGGCATGGGGGCCGGTGCGGGCTTGGGGGTCAGCAGGTCACTGAGCCACGCAGGGAGGGGGGCGGCAGGGGCCTCGTGAATGATCTCGTACGGCGCGCCGCCCACGACGCTGCCGGCCGCAACCACGTACCCGCCCCAAGCGCGGGTGTCGACCTTCCACCCCAGGCTGCCGCCCGTGCTGCGTAGCGTCTTTCCCTCAGGGGCGGTGAAGTACAGGTGCTGTCCGCCACGGCGGGTACGCACCGTGTACGTCTCGGTCGGCAGCCGCTCTCCCGCGCGCTCGCACAGCGCGGCGAACACGTCCAGGCCGTCCGCCAGCCCCGCCCACTCGGCCGGCGCGGTGTCCGTCTCGTCCTTGGGGATGTCGAGGTCTACGACTACGAGCTGGGCGGGGCCGGTGGCGATGCCGACGTTGTACGGGGCTGCCTGCCAGCACGCGGTGATGTGCGCGGCGTCGAGGGTGGCGCGCTGCTCGGGAGTGCGGTGCCCCTCGGTGCACCGGCCGGAGCGGGGGCAGTCACGCTCGGGGTGCCCGGCAGGCCGCTTGTCACCGGGCCGCAGGGGGAAGACGGGCCAGCCACGCTCAGCGGCGGCCAGTGCGGCGCGCAGCAGCGCCGGGGCAAGGGTTGATGTCATGCTGGGGTATCTCCTGTTTCTGCGAAGGGACAGAGAGCCGGGGCGGTCGCGGTCTTTGGCGAGAGGCGACCGCCCCGGGCGTATCTACTGGTGTTTGGCCCAGCGGGCGTATTCCTGGCGGACGTAGCCGCGCGGGTTGGTGATGGACTCGGGGTGCCCGGGGCCGTGGGGGTCGCTGTTGCTCGCGGAGGGCCCCAGCATCAAGGCGTTGTCGATGACCAGCACCCGACGCCCGGCCTCGGTCGCGGCCTCAGCCGCGTCATTCGGTTCAACCTCGTCGGCCTCACGGAGCGCGATGCGGTCCAGGACAGCGGCCTTACGGAGCCAGAACTCCCTGGCGTCCGCCAGGCCGATGGGGGAGAAGGCTTCGCTGGCGCGCTCTGCGGTCCAGCCGATCTCACTGATGATGCTCGGCGCGCTCTTGTAGGCGAGTTCCGGTGTCGGCCACGGTGCGGTACCGGGCCGCTGCTCGGCGGTGATGTAGAGACGTACTTTGCTGCCGGCCGGGGTGGGGTGCCGTCGCGTGTTGCCGGTGGTGAACGTCTGGGACAGTGCATTGGTGATCTGGCTTGCCTCGGGTTCGGTGCAGATGATGCGGATCTCGAACATGGGTCAGTGCTCCTTGGGGTTCTCGGTGGCGGGGAGTTCTGGCAGCCCGGCGCGGGTGAGCTGGGCGGGGTCGAAGCCGGGCAGCGCCTCGCGGTGGATGAGGGCCTGGGCGAGTTGCTCGGCGTAGGCAGCACCTGAGCGAGCGACTTCGATCTGTGCTCCGGCGCGCAGGGCTTCAACGCGCTCAACGTGGCCGTGCTCCTCGCGCCGCACGGCGGTGTGCCGTTCGTGCGCGAGGGTCTCGCGGCGGTCGGTACGCCAGTACCGGCCCGTGATGGCGTACGCGACCGTGGTGGCCAGCGCCCACAGCAGCAGCGGCAGCGGCAGCCCGTCCGCGTATCCGGCGACCCCGGCCAGGGCCAGCCCGCCAGAGGCGGCGAACGCGGTACCCGCGATGACCGGATCACCCGCGCGGCCTGCCGATGCGAAAGCGCCGGCCGTGGCCGCCCCTGCAGCGAGCACGACCATGAGAGCCGCGTTGCCCAAGGAGTGTTCGGCACCGTTGGCGTTCCAGATCCTGCCGAGGATCAGCACGGTGGAGGTGGCGAGCGCCGGGGCCACTTTCGGGGCGGCGAGGGTGAGCCAGTGGCGGGCGACGATCGGTTCGTTCATCACGGCTCCTCTAGAGGTCGCTGAGGGCGTTGACGACGGCGGTGGTGAGGTCGTTCATCGGCTCGGACGCTCCGGTGGAGGCGAGGTAGAAGCCGAACATCATGGCGAC
>NZ_JBWKLQ010000009.1:0-220058 GCF_056429965.1 Streptomyces sp. NPDC046122
CGGTCACCCGCCCGCCGCCGGCCCCCGCCCTGCGGACGCTTCACCTCCGTGGGCGGCACCACCCGCCGGAACAACACCCACAACTCGTCCGGCACCAAACGCTCAACCAGATCCGTCATGCACCGTTCAACGAACGATCAAGCCATAAGAAACGACGCCTAAGGACCCAAGCTTGACCACCGGCCCGACCTCCATTACCGAGCCCGCCGCAGCCGCCACGAAGCGCCCGCAAGCAGCTCTTACGCAAACGCTCGGCCGAACATCAACCGGCGGGTTTGATGCGCAGGATGGCGGCCGCGTCCAGGATCTCGACAACCTTCAGGGTCATGGCGTCGTTGATGATCGCGGGGGTCCCTCGCCGCAGCGGAACCCGACACCGCCTTGCCGCTCCGACGACAAGCCGCCACCACCGGAACAGCCCGAGATGCTGTAACCCCGTCCTGTCAGCTGGGCGACCATGTCCACCTTTCCGCCGGCGATCGCCGTTACCTTGATCGGCCCGAAGCCATATGTCTCCGGAACTGTCACGGCGTCTCCCACGGAAACCTTGACCTCGCACGTCCCGTCAGCACACGGCCCGTTGGCGAGGACGAAGGCGAGGCGGCCTGTGTCGGATCCGACGCCGACCTTGAGGCAGACCTGCTGGGCTGGCCCTCGGCGCGGGACCCACCCGAAGAATCCGAGGAACACGACGTGAGAACGGCGAATGCGGAAACGACAACAACGGCGGCGACGGATGACGTTCTTCTACGCATCATGACTGCCATTGAAGGCCGTTGCCCAGGGCAGATGCGCCCAAAACGTCGCAGGCGACGTTCGCCGCCGCACTGTGAACAGCGCCGCGCCACACGCGGTGTGCGGAGCACGTGGAAGGCCTGGACGTGGGTCACACAAGTGCACGCGTCGCCCCCCCCTCAATGCCATGGCCGACCGATGAACAGCGGGAGTCAACCGCACCGCGCCTGGCTGGGCGATGAGCCCGAAGACCCAAACCGTGCACATCGCACGGCACTTACCGCTCTCGGTTGAGATCCAATCGTTGACACCTTGCGGGTGAGGGATCCACGGTACCGGCGTTGCCGACGAGCTCAGGGCCTCAATGCCCTGATTTGGGATGTAGGTCGTGAGGCTGACGGTCAATTTACTGCTCTGTCGTCGGGAAGAGTCACACTGCCGTACTCTCCGCCGGCGACCCACTCGACCTTCAGGGAGAATCGAACATCACTCTGCTCGGAATTGATCTTGAGTGTCAGTTGTTTCGGGTGATCAGAGGTAACAGTGAAGGGGAAGTCGGTGCGGTCGGGCACGGCATCTCTAACAGTTGGCACAACGGAGACAGGGTTTTGCCTGAGCTTCACGTCAAACAGGGGCTCATGTGCGGCACCCGCACACTTGTCAGCAGGAGAATTTCCTGCGTACGCAAATCCTCCCTTCGAGTCCTCGGACAAGACGTCGACTTCGATGCCGGTCACCACGATGGCCTCGCCGGTCTTCGCTTGCAGTACGAGGGGAAGGGTGACTGGCTCGCAGGATGTGAGACCCGATGTGTACGCCGTCAACCCAGGCGGCCCGGAGATTTTGTCCCAGATAAATCCCCATAGACCCTGAACTGCCCAGAAGGCAAAGGCCCCCAGCAGCGGGAGAAACACGAGCGTCGCCCAGTGCGTCCGATCCCGTAACGCTGCCCATGGCTGTAACACTGGACCCGTGCCGGGTCGCGGTTCCCGCTGCTGCGTGACGTCACCGTCAGGCGCGGGTGTTGCTGTGCTTGAGTCCTCTGACATATCAACCTCTCTCGGAACCGGTCTCCCCTGACCCCCAATTGTCTCGCCCCGTACCACAGACGCGCTGCGGAAACGAGATGTACTCGCATGTGAGCGATCCTGGCGCGCTGGACAGTCAGTTCTTTCAGCGTTGCCGTTCCAGGGTGTGGACGGCGGCGGCGATTGACGTCATTCGATTCGGGCTGCATCGGGGATTGCGGAAGATCCGCCACGACTTCAGTCGTGCGACGCCACGCTCGACCGGTGCCCGTACTGCGGACAGCGCACAGTTGATGGTTTGCTGAGTCGGTGTGAGCTCGCGGCGCGGTGGCCGTCTGAGGGGTGTCGTTACCCACGAGCCAGCGCCCATGTAAGCGCGGTCGGCGAGGACGGGGACGCCCTGGCGTTCACAGATCCGGATGATCCGGTGGGTGCGGGCCGCGGTGAGGTCGTGAGCACGGCCGGGCAGTGCGGGCGAGATCCACAGCAGCCTCCCGGCCGGGTCGGTCACCACCTGCACGTTCACCCCGTGACGGCGGTGCTTATGGGAGTAGTCGGCCCGGCTGTCGCCGACCCGGTCGCACTCGGCCAGGGTGCCGTCGAGCAGGACGTAGTCGGGATCGGCCTCGCGCAGGGCACGCAGCAGGCCGGGCGCTCGGTCGGCGAGCAGATTGATGACGGCCGACGCGTAGGCGTGGGCGGTGCCGACGGAGATGCCGAAACCGGCCGCGAGATGCGCGAGAGTGTCGTGGCGGTGCAGATACACCAGGCCGACCAGCGCACGCCGGTGCGGCGGGAGCTTGCAACGGCGGTCACCCTCGCGGGTGACGATGAGCATCGTGACCCACTCGACCAGGGCGTGAGGCCGGTCAAGTGCGGGGGGGGTGGACTGTCCCTGGTGGCCGAAAGCCAGCGCGTAGCGCCGCCGTAGGCGTCGAGGCGTACGGGCACCGCCGACGACTACGGCACGCTCGAGGGTATCCCTGGCGCCAATGACGCGCGCTGGATCACCAGGGGCACTATCCCTGTCTCCGGCGGCATGCGCTGACGCCACGCGGTCTTCGCCGCTGACCCGGAACCGGCCGGAGCCGCTCGAGGTCAGCGAGGAGTGAGGAGGCAGAACTCATTGCCTTCGGGGTCGGCCAGAACCGTCCAGGAGATTGCGGACTGGTCGATACCGGGGTCGGTGGCGCCCAGGGCAAGCAGTCGGGCTTCTTCTGCTTCCAGGTCGTCACCGGGGTAGGGGCCAACATCGAGGTGGACGCGGTTCCACACACTCTTGGTGTCGGGGGTGCGGAGGAACTCCAGGTAGGGGCCGACGCCTTTGGCGGATCGCATGGTCGCGTGGTCGTCGGTGACCTCGTGCAGCGTCCAGTCCATCGCCTCGCCCCAGAACCGGGCCATCCCTCGTGGGTCGGTGCAGTCGACCACCACCGCGGCGATCGGCCCCGTGTCCTGGTAGATCGGGCGGGGCTCCAGGACGCAGAACTCGTTGCCCTCCGGGTCGGCCATGACCGTCCAGGGGACGTCGCCCTGACCCACGTCGGCGAGCCTCGCGCCGAGATCCTTCAAGCGCGCGACCAACTCCGCCTGATGGGCGATCGAAGTGGTGGCCAGATCAAGGTGCACCCGGTTCTTCACCGTTTTGACTTCCGGGCGGGCGATGATGTCGATGCAGACGGCCGCGGGGTCGGGGTAGGTGAAACCCACGGGTTCGAGGTTGGTAACGCCGGGTCCCTCGCTGTCTACACCCCAACCGAGTGCCTCCGCCCAGAACCGGCCGAGCGCGGAGTCGTCCTGGGCCTTCATATTGATCTGCACGAGTCTGGTTGCCATGCCTCAGATCCTAGAACCTGCCCCGCCGCCCCAGGCCGCCGCAATCAGACATGTACTCGCCCCGGTACTGCCAATGGTCGCCCCCGCCGAGACTGTGGGGATCCTTGTGAACGAAGTCGAGACCCGACCACACGGCCTGAATCCGGCCGGCCAGCGGCACGGAGCCCGAACACATTCGGATGCCGCTCAAGCCCCCCTGACCGGCCGACTCGGCCCGCACAGGCCATGAGCGGGCGGAGATGCGTATCGGTCCGTCCATCTTCATCCAGCTCGCTGGCGTGCGCGACTGTCCCAAGGTGGTCGTAAAGGACGAGTCGGGATCCACGGTCACCGTGCGGGTGACGCTCGTTCTTCCGGACCTCTGGATTGCCGAGCACCGGCAGCGTTTGCAACAGAGTACGAGTTACTGGGTTTCGATGCTGTCAGCGCAGGGAGACAAGCCGCCACCAGCAGATGAGTGCGCATCCCAGGGTGAGGAAGGCTGCGTGGATGTCGGCGCGGATCACCCAGCGGATCCGGAGGCGGCGGAATCAGTGCAGGTGGGCGAAGGCTCGCTCGACAATCCAGCGTTGAGTTCCGAGTCCGGAGGCATGTTCGGTGCCGCGTCGCGCAATCAGTGGCCAAAGAGAGGGCCAACGGCAGGCCGGAGTAGATGTCGAAGCCGCCTCCCGCGCCCGCGACCAGGATCCGGTCGGCGTCGGCGAGCCGGGTGAAGAGTGGATTGGTGTGAAGGGACGTCATGCGATCATTGTCCGGGCGCCGGCCAACGGGCACTCCCGCCGGGCCCGTTTCCGAGCAGCAGCCACGCAGTGCACGCGGATGCGGAGCCTGCTACCGGGAACGTGTCGCACTCACTCATCTGCGCTCGGTCTGGCGCCCTCATTCCAGGTCCACACAGCGTCACTTCGACCGCTCAGCGGCCACAGGAACACCTCTGCGGCTTTTCCGAGTCGGACCAGCCGCAGCCGGCTTTGCCGGCTGTGCGACGCGGGAGAGCGCGAGGTCCCGACAGCCCAACGCATCGGCGGCGCCCCGTTGCAGCCCTAATCGTGCCAACTCCTCGATCAGGGCGCCTGACCGGCGTCGCACAACAGCAAGCGGCTGTCCTTCGAGGAGAACTCGCCGGCACACGGGCGCGGCGTTTGCCGCGATCGCGCTCGCATGTCAGCGACCGTATGCGGCGGTCGGCCGTGGCGACCGCCCGCACGAGGTCGGCCGTGTCGTCGGTGGAGCCGTCGTCGACGAGGTGACCTTCCGGTCCCGCTTCCGGGGCACGCGCGTGCTCTCCATGTGGTGGCGGACGGCTTCCCGGGTCTACTGGATACGGACCGCTTCATCGAACGCCGCTAGACCACCGACAGTTCCCCCCGGGACGTATCGACTGTGGTGTCTTCTACGGATATCGCGAGACTCCAATGGGCGGGGTGGGTGCGCCGCGAAGGGCTTCGGCCGGTGCACGGGGGACGCACGTCGGGCGGGATGGAGCCCGGCCACGACGCTGGCCGCCAGGCCGAAGAGGGGCGGTGGCCAGGGTCACCGGGTGTATCGGGGATGCTCGTTCGCGGTGCGCAGGGCCGGATGGCGCATTTCCGGAGCATCCGCAGCCGCTGTGCCTGCTACTTGGTCGAGATGTGTGATCTTGTCGGTGACGACAGCTCCATGTCGATCGTCACGGCTTCACTGACCGGCGAAAGATCCGTGCCGCATCAGCCAGCGGGTTTCACCCCTGGCCGCCGTTGTCGTCCATGACCTGGCTGATGTGGGGTATTCGGTCGGGATGCCCAGCGGCCTACGTCCGCTGGTACATGTGTCACGTGACGAGAAAGGCGGGCCACACAGGTGACGAGCGCGGATGCGGTTTTCGGGTGGCTGGGGGTCGGAGCGTTGCTCGCGGCCCTGCTCCCTCGGATACTGGCCGGGCGACCGCTGTCGCTACCGCTTGTCTTCCTGCTGTGTGGCATCGGCGTGTACCTCCTGCCCCTGCCGCTGCCTGTGATCGATCCGGTGGATGACCGGCTGCTGACGGAGCATGTCACCGAGGTCGTGGTGATCATTTCACTGATGGGTGCGGGGTTGGCGCTCAACCGGCCTCTGGGGTGGCGCCGATGGGGGACGACTTGGCGGTTGCTGGGCGTCACCATGCCGTTGACCTTCCTGGTAACCGCGCTGGTGGCATGGTGGCTGCTGGACTGGCCGCCGGCTGCCGCGCTACTGTTGGGCGCTGTCCTCGCGCCGACCGATCCGGTGCTCGCTGCGGAAGTACGCGTGGGCGAGCCCACCGATGACGAGCACGATGAGGACGAGGTGCGCTTCGCTCTCACCAGCGAAGCGGGCCTGAACGACGGGCTGGCCTTTCCGCTGACGTACGCGGCTGTGGGCTTGGCCGCCGCATCAGGCAGCGGCTGGTCGGTCGAGTGGGTCGGCTCATGGGCGGCGCAGGACGTCGCGTACAAGTGCACGGTCGGCGTGCTGGGCGGGTTGCTGGTGGGCCGGTCGCTCGGGTGGCTGTTCTTCCGGACGCGCTCAAGGGTGCTGCGGCTGTCGCAGCACCGGGAGGGCTTCGTCGCACTGGGCGCCACCTTCCTGTCCTACGGAATAACCGAGCTTGCCGGGGGTTACGGCTTCCTGGCCGTGTTCGTCACCGCTTGCGCCATCCGGGCGGCCGAGCGAGCCCACGGCTACCACAACGTCCTGCACGACTTCATGGAGCAGGTCGAGCGGCTGCTGACTGCGGCCGTGCTGTTCTTGCTGGGCGGCTTCATCGCGCTGGGCGGCCTGTCCTCCCTGACGTGGCAGGGCGCTGTCACCGTATGCCTGGTCCTGCTGGTGATCCGGCCGCTGTCGGGGTGGTCCGGACTGCTGCGCACTCCCCTCCGCGGCCGGGAGCGCTGGGTCGTCGCGGCGTACGGCGTCCGGGGCATCGGCTCGTTGTACTACCTCGCGTACGCCCTGGGCCAGCAAGGATTCGCTGTTCCCGAGCGGGAGCTGTGGGCAGTGGTGACCTTCACCGTGCTGGTATCAGTCGTCCTGCACGGCGTCACAGCAGGGCCCGTCATCGCCCGCCTCGACCGGCTCCGAAGCACCAAATCGGCGTAACGGACCGTCTGCTGCTTGCCCATGTCTTGCGGTGATCGCCGATGATCTTCGCGAAGGCGTAATCAACCCCACCGGATGGGCAGGGCGTCCCCACCGCTCACGCGTCCGTCCGTCACCGGCCGCGAAATGCCAGTGGTGCTGTCAAAGGGCCCGGACGTTCCCTGCCTGCGGGCCCCGCTGGCCCTGCGTGATCTCGAACTCGACCCGCTGGTTCTCTTCCAGGTTCCTGAACCCGGAGCCGGTGATCGCACTGAAATGAACGAACACATCCGCCCCGCCCTCGTCCGGTGAGATGAACCCGAACCCCTTCTCACCGTTGAACCACTTCACCGTTCCCTGAGCCATGACACACCCTCCCCGTCAGGGCCGACACGCCCCACACGGCCGGCACCGCCGATCATGCCCACCGCCTCGGGCAGGAAACCGAGTGAAAAAGCGTTCGTTTGGGCACTGTAGGTCGGCGACGCCGTCCATGGCGAGGTGCTGGCGGTGCCGTGTAGTCAGTCGGCGCTCCCGCACTGTCCCCAGGGCGACGCCTGTGTCTCGATCTCGTCCGGTCGGTGATGTGCAGCGCAGAACGCGGACGGCTTTCCCGCGCAGCTGGGCACTGCGGCTGTCCATCGGTTCCGGCCGAACGAGGTGGTACGAGTGAGCGTGGACATCGACGGCCACATCGCAGGTGTTCGCGGATGGCTCGTGAGGACTGCCTTTTCACGGCATCGACGGGCACGCGGGTTCACCGTCCGCACGATGAGCGAGGGCGTGCAAGCCATCCGGTCTCCGCCTGCGGCGTGCGAGCGGGGCTGACCGCTGCGCCGCGGCCACCATCGCCGGCATCCGCTCCGCGACTCGCAACCACCGGGCGGTCAGCACCGATCGGGCCTCGCTCGCGGGCGCTTCGCTCCCCGCCAGCCGGTGCGCCCTTGCCCAGCCGGCCGCCGTCGGCCTGAAAGGTGACCTTGGCGCGGCTCATTTCGGTGATACAGCATGTGCGGGGCCGACGGCAGGCATAGGTGCGGATCCTCCGGGAAGTAGCCGAGGTTCCAGCTTCTATGGCAAGGGGTACGACGTGACTGCTGACTGGAAAAATCCGGACGCTGACCTGCTGACCGTCATGAGCGTCGAGCAGACCTGGCACTTCGACGGCACGCTGCTGGATGTGTCCGAGGCCCGTCACTGGGCGGAAGACTTCCTGTGCGGCCTTGCTCGCATGCACCCTCCCGCTGCGCCGGACGCTCACGACGACGTATTACTGGTGATCACCGAGCTGGCCTCGAACGCGCACACCTTCGCCCCGGGACCTTTTACCCTGAACCTGCAGGCCATGATGGCCGACACTCTGCACATCTCCCTGACCGACACCAACCCCAGCCCACCCGTCCCGCGACCGGCCGACCTCAACGGCCGCGGGGGCTTGGGCTGGCACCTCATCCACGCCCTCGCAGACGAGACCATCACCGTTCCCGACACCAGCGGGAAGACCGTCCACGCCTTCCTTCCCTGGTAACCGAAAAGCAACGGCCAGTCCTGCCAGCGAAGCCAGCGGGCACCGCTGAGCGGACAGCCTGCGCAGGCCCCCTGGCAGCGCGTCGGCTTCATGTCGTGGCTGGAGTGGCCCTCTCGGGCTCATCGGCTTCGATCCGGCGATGGCTGACGGTTTGCGACAGTTTCGGGGCACAACCGGCCCATTGAGCTGAGTGGCGCGTATGGAGACGGTCAAGGGGGGCTGCGTGAGCAGCAGAAGGTCCAGCGACGCATCCGGATCCTCGAGGCGGCTCGCGAACTCCTGCGGGACTAGGGCTACCACACCACGGTCGTCGCGGAGGCTTCGGCCACGCGGGGGTCAAGACCGCCGCGGGTGACGTGCCCGCCCAGCAGACGCACAACGGCGCCCTCGCCACGATCGCCGACCGCTACGGCGTGGTCGTCAAGAACACCGCCGCCCTGAAGTAGTCCTGCCTCCCTGCTCCCCTGTGGGGCAGGCGGCGTCTCCGTGACGCCGGCCGTCTCACAGACACCGACCAGTGGCAACACCACTACGGACACCCGCGCTGGTGTCGAGGGCGCCATTTCCCAGCTGTCCGGGCTTTCGGCCCGCGCAGATCCCGCTACCGGGGACTCGCCAAGATCCAGTTGCGGCACCAGCTCGCCGGCGCCGCAGCCAACCTCGCCCGCCTCGACGCCTGGCTCACCGGCAGACGCCTCGCCAAGACCCGCGTCTCCCCTTCGCAACACTCCACCCCGCTGGATGAGATCCATCGGCGCGGAAGTGACCAACAGCGTCCCGACCGGCAGGGGCCTATCAGCCAACCAGGTCCCTGCCCCCCTGTGGTTCCTCCTGCAGCCCGCAGCGCGGTACCCCATATCCCCGCGCATGGGGGTTCGGTTAGGGTTACCTTGCCTGGCAGGTTTGAGTTCCGGTGGTGGAACCATAGGCGGCAACCCATAGGACGGAACGGGCGGAGGCAGGGCGCAGGTGAGAGACGGTGACCGGGCTAGTGCGCCGCTGTGCGCCCGCTGGGGCGGGACGCCCATGCGGGTGACGGGCGTCCCGGGTTCTAGGCCGGAGCTCGGGACGAGGCTTCGTGGATAGGATCGCGCTCACGGCTGGAGCCCTGTATGTCATTGTCCTGCTCCGCGCCGGAGGGACGTTCGCCGTCGGGTGGCTCGCCGGTGCGGGTGCCCGGCGCAGCAGGTTCGCCGAGCGGATCTCCTCGGCAAAGTTCCGGCGCGCCGAGCGGGCGATCCAGCGGTGGGGCGCGCCGGTGGTGGCCGTCTCCTTCCTGACTGTCGGTGTCCAGACCGCCGTCAACTTCCTCGCGGGCAGCATGCGCATGCCGTTGCCGCGCTACCTCCCCGCCCTGTTCGTCGGCGGAGCTGCCTGGGCGCTGCTCTACGCGACCGCGGGGCTCGGCGTGCTCGAAGTGCTGGGAAGGCTCTTCGCCGAGCGGACGGCCCTAGGGGTGTCCGCCGTGGTCTTCCTCCTGCTCGCGGTGTGCGGGGTAGGGGTGTACCGCCGAAGGAGGGCGGCGCTGTCACCCCGTGACTGCTGACTCGCACTGAGGACACCTGAGCATTCTCAAGGTGCCGTCCAGCCGCTGCGCACATCGTGCCAGGGCAGTACCAGCTCAGCTGATCATGGTTGCCTGGTTGCGGACTCCTGACAGCCGAACCATCCAACGGGAAGGTACGGACTCATGCGCGCTCTCTACGTCGTTACCCATCCGGAGGCGACGCACCACGTCGAGGGAGTCGTCGGTGGATGGCATGACTCGCAGCTGACGCCCTCTGGCGTCCGCGCAGCGGCCTCCCTTGCGCAAGCTTTGCGGGTCCAGGTCCCAGAAGGTGCCGAGGTGGAACTGTTTTCCTCGGATCTGCAACGCACCCGCCGGACGGCCGAGGAAGTGGCCGAGGTATTCGGCGTAAAACCGATCCTGGATCGCAGGCTACGGGAGAAGTCCTACGGGGAGGCCGGAGGGAGGCCGCAGGAATGGCTGGACCGGCGGTTCGTCCCGCCGCCGGCTGCCGGGGAGCGGATGGCGCACGACGAGGGCGTCGAAGGGGCCGAGACCAAGGCAGAGTGGGCGCAGCGCATCTACGCGGCCATGGACGAGATCCTGCAGAGCCCGTGTCAACACCAGATCATCGTGACGCACGGCGGCTCCCTGACGTTCGTGGTGGCGTCCTGGATCAAGATGCCGATCGAGTCGGTCGGCTATGCCAGTTTCCGGGCGCCCGCCGGCAGCATCACCACGCTGCGAGAAGACGACTTCTTCCATAATCGCCAGGTCGTCACTCTCGGCGACACCCGCCATCTCGACTTCAGTAAGGATCTTCAGAGTGGTCACCGATCGGGTGACGGCCAGGGGTGGATAGCAGGCGAGGCCTTCGGGCAGTGGTTCGAGATGTCTGACGTCTCAACCGCTGCGACCGGAGGCCTCGTTGGTCATCTATCCTGCCGCACTCGACCTGCCGCATGCGCTCGTGGAGTGGGTCACGAGGCTGATCGTCACCCGTGAGGGTGACCGCCGGTGCAAGCTGCGGCCCTCGCAACGCGCCATCATCGCCCTGGTCTACCTGCGCGAGCACACCACCTACGCGAAGCTCGCCGCGGGCTTCCGGATCAGCGAAGGCACCGCCCACGCCTACGTACAGAGCGTGATCAAACTCCTCGCCGCGAGAGCACCGTCGCTGACTCGGGCACTGCGCCGAGCACGCCCCGAGTACGTCCTGGTGGACGGCACCATCGCCGAGTGCGACCGGGTCGGCGACCATGAAAAGGACTACTCAGGCAAGGCCCGGCGGCACGGCGTGAACATCCAGGCCGTCACCGATCCCACGGGCGAGCTGATTTGGTACTCACCCGCACTGCCCGGTCGCACGGTCGACATCACCGCCGCCCGCACCCACCGCATCATCACCATCTGTGAACGGCTGCGGATCCCCGCCCTCGCCGACAAGGCCTACGCCGGCGCCGGCGGCACGTTCCAGGTCCCGTTCAAGCGCCACCTCGGAAGACCTCTCACCACCAGACAGGCAGCCGTCAACCGAGCACATGCCCGGCTCCGCTTCCCCGTCGAGGGCCTTCGCCCGCCTCAAGGCCTGGCGGATCTTCCGCAAAGCACGGATCAGCCCCAACCGGCTCACGTCAATCACCAAGGCCGTCCTCACCCTCGAGAAACGACGCTGAAGATCCTTAGTGATCCGTGACGGGGGCTACCAATCGATCTCGAACACACCCCAAGCTCAGCAAGTTTCAGACAGCTCGGCCACGAGGTGGTCGGGCGCGACGACGTCGTCCTGCTCCACCCCCAGCCGCCCAGATCGGACCGACGCAGCTCGGCCCGGGCCTTGGCGATCGGCGTCGTGCCGCACACCGGCAGGCGTCGCCGGGCTGACTCGGGCTGGAGAGCCCCGTGGATGACCTGGTCCACGGCTGTCAGATTGACGTGTCCCCGTCCGCTCGTCCTTCGGGGCACGGTTCAGGTGGTGATCAGGTCACCGCTGACGGCAAGCCCATCGATCTGCCCGCTGGTGACGACGGCGAGTTCGTAGTCGTGGCGCGTCCCTTGCTGCCACTGACCGCCGGCCAGGGGGACGGTGGCGATGTTCCGCACGGGGCCCTCGGTCCAGTCCAGTACGTCGGCGATGGTCTGCAGCCGGGTGCTGCCCAGGGCGGCGGCGACGGCGCTGCGGTCAGTGGGGTCGGCAGCGGTGCGCAGCGCGTGCACGGCGACCTCGAACAAGGCGTAGGCAAGGCCCAGCGGCTGCAACCACTGACGCCCTGTCGCCTGTTCGTACGTCTCGGCCAGCTCGGCCGTGGTCGTGCCGTCGAGTGACGAGGCGTAGGGGTGAGCCGGGGTCCAGTAGGCCAGTGTGGCCACGTCGGCCTGGGCCGGGCGCTTGCCGCCGCGTGTGACGGACGGCGGGTAGGCCAGCCACCGTGAGCAGGTGATCAGTCGTGGCTGCCAGCCGTCCTCGGCGGCTTGGGCCCGGAACAGCGCAAGGTCTTGGCCGGTGGCGGCGCTGGTGACGATGTCGGCCTGTGCGTCACGGAATGCCTTGACGTGTGCGTCGAGCGCGGCGGCCGGTTCCCGGTAGGGCGCCGGTTCCAGGATCCGGTGTCCCCGGGCGCGGGCTGTGGGGGCGAAGCCGCGCTGGGGGTGGGTCCTCCAATGTCGACAGCCGTCCCGAACGGGCTACCGCCACCCCAGTTGTCAGGACGCATCCCGGTCCGTCGTTCAACTCGCTCATCATGCTCCCTCAGGCTGGCTCCGCCCGGAATCCCGGTCACTGGCGCACAGCCAGGCTCCCCTCGGTCGGGAGCGGGGAAGGGGGCCGGACGGGTGAGCCGAGCACCTGCCGGAGCGCGCGAGGAGAAGCAAGGACTCCCGGCAGTCATCATCGATCCCATGGAGAAGCCTTATGCCTGCTACCTGCGACTCCCCGATCTCCTCAGCCTCCAGCAGCGCCGGACCGGCGACGAGCAGTCCGCGCAGTGGGCTGACGAGCGCCCCTTCATCACCGTGCACCGGTCGGCCGAGGTGCTGGCGAGCCAGGCGCTGGTAGACCTCGACAGGGCCCGCCGACAGGCACGTTCCAGCCGCGAGCCTGCGGGTGCCGCGTCCCTGCGCCGGGTCACGGCGCTCATGACCGTACTCGAGGCACACCTCGCAATGTTCGACCATCTGACCCCCGAGAGCTTCGCCTCGTTCCGCCCGCTTCTCGACAACGCCAGCGGAGCACAGTCCAGCCAGTTCATCGAACTGTTTCAACGGATCACCGGGCTTGACTGCCTTGGCACGTCATCCGCGAGAGAAAGGGACGGACGGCGAGAGCTGGCTGATGAGTTGTGGGCTCTGCGGGCGGCAGTGACCCGCTGGCGAACGAGACATCTCCTCCTCGTCGAACGCATGATCGGCAACCAGCCCGGCACGGCCGGCACGTCCGGGCTCGCCTACCTACGCTCCCAGCTCCGCCTGCCGCCCCGTGAGAGCGACGCCGAGGCGGTGGCGGGCTGACCAGCATGCACTGGCCGCCCAATCGATCTCCCGAATCTGAACTTTGTCGGCCACACCGCCAGCGTTCGCTGAACGCGCCGATCAGGAACGATCCCGATCGGCGCGTCGCGGACTGCAGGCGTGGCTGTCAGCCGAGGTGCCGGGCAAAGAACCTCAGCGTGCTGTCCAGTTCGAGTGCCGGGATCTCCCCATGCTTGCCGGGGTTGGCGTGCAGGGTCTTCTCGGCTGAAGCCAAAGCGTCGAACAGCGCCAGGCTGTGGGCCCGCGGCACCCGCTCGTCGTCCCATTGCACCAGGAACTCCACCGGGACCGTGATCCGCGCAGCGGCCTCCGCTGATCCCAACGCCCCGCCCAACCCCAACACCGCAGCCCGGACGCGGGGTTCATCGGCAACGAACGGAACACCGAGTCCGCACCCCAACGACACTCCCCAATAGCCCACCGGACCAGCACCGACGTGGTCGAGACCCTGGACCCCGTCCAGAACCGCCTGCCATTCCGGAACGGTCTGGCGCGCCACGAGTGCCTGGAAACCGGCGACCAGCGGAGCCAGCTCCTCCCCGGCAGCCACGCGAGCCTGATTCTCGGTCGCGATCCGGTTGTACTCCACATCCACAGGTCGGTCACCATGACCAGGCACGTCCACCGCCGCCACCGCGAACCCGCACTCGACCACGAAGCGGCGCGCACGAGTCACGATGCCGGGAGCCTTCTTGTGCTGGCCGCCGCCGTGTCCCATCAGGATGAGGGGCCGAGTACCGGCGGCACCTGCCGGCGTCCAGAGCACCCCGGGAATCTCACCGAGGGTAAAGAGCTGTTCGCAGACGCCGTCGGCCGACGTCTCAGAGCTGAAGCGCATAGCGATTCAAGCCTTTCGGGATGCCTTCTGCGGGCACTCCCTAGGCCATGCGAGAGAGGGAGCCCCGACCTGTCACAGCGTTAATGGGTCTCACCTCCTCGGTTCGCAGCACGCACAGCGACGCAGAACGTACCACGGCAGGCTCATCAACCTCTGAGCAAGGCCGTCGCCAAGGTGAAAGTTGCCTGACCTGGCACAAGATGCCGACTGTGGCTGCGGGTTGTCAGCAAACGCACAGCCTGGAGCAATCACAGAAGGGGCCCGGCTGGGTACGGGGGGTGCCGCAGGTGGCAGTGGGCAAGGCGGAGCCATCGGGCACCGGAGGTGAGGCTGGGCGTGGCCTGCACCGTGGCCAGCGTGCTCAGTTCGGTGTCCGTGGGCTGCGGGGCGGTTCCACGGTCGGCCGCCATGGAGCAAGCTGCGGAGAACCCTTCAGCGGGTCGTAGTCGCGAGGGAATCCGAGGCTGATGCGGCAACACAACCTGCTTGGGGGTTCCCTTGTCCCATCAGCTGGGGGTTCCCGTTTCTCGTGGCTGGCGCCGGGTGGACCTCGCTCGGTTGCCGCAGCCGAGGGAACACCATGCCTGGTCGCGGCGCCTGGCCAGGAAGAACATGCCGCAACTGGGGGCGTGGCAGCGTCGCACCCGCTGACGGTCTGGACCTGCGGCCATAACGAGGGTCTCGCGGGCGACGACGGCGTCGGCGCCGCCCCCCTGCTCCTGCTGTGCGAGCAGGCCGTCGCTGGTCATTCGGAAGACGACGGGGGCGGACGAAGCGAGTTCGTTCAGGCGGCTTCGCAGGCTGTCGGTGAGCGGCCGCTGTCGGGCTGTCGCGTCCAGCGCGTCGCGCACCAACGTACGCAGCCGCTCCAGTTCCTCCAGAGAAAGGGCGGCCAATCTGCGGTCGGCGGCGCGGGCGCGCCATTGCCTGGTGAGTTCCCGATCGGCGAGGAAGTCGATGTCGCCGCGCCCCGGGCCTGCTCCGACGACGACGGTGTTGGCCAGGTCGAGGACGGAGTCCTCGCCGATCCACGGCATTTCCTGCAGATCCCGGGTGGTCATGTCCCTCAATCTACCGGGTTCGGCTCAGCGAACCCGTGATAGCTTTCCCTCACGGCTTTGACCAGCCAAATCCGTGAGTCGCGTTGATCGACGAAGGGTAGTGCCCATGAGTGCAACCATCGAGTACGTCCGGTTCGACACCGACGACCCCGCCGGCCTCACGGCCCACCGCGAGCAGCTCGTCGAACTGCTCAAGGAGCACTACGGCGACGGCTTTCAGGGCGCCCACCTCGCCCAGTTCGACGACGGCACCGTCCTGGACTTCATCATCTGGTCGTCCGCCGACGTCGCCGAACGCGCGGCCAAGGAAATGCCGACCGACCCCCGGGCACAGGGCTTCTTCAGCCGAATCGGCACCGTGCACGAGATGCGGCACGCGCAGGTACTGCACACCGCATAGCCCTCGCGACCAAGGAGAATGACGCTGTGCCCTCGGCAGACGAACTACTCAGCGCGGACACCGTCGCCGGCCTCGCCCGATGTCTTGCGCGAGCCGGTGGCGGGATCGCGACGCATGAGATTCGGGGTTGCGGCGCCTCCCTGGACGGGCTGAGCTTCACCGAGCGTGTCGTCGTGATCAGAGATGCCGTCCTGGCTGACCTTCCGGCGGGCTACCCGGCCTTCGCTCACGTGTTGCGCGCCGCACTGCGGGACAGTGATTTCACCGGATGGATGATCTTCCCCGTCACCGAGGCCGTCGCCGTACGAGGCCGGGACGTCTACGAACCGGCACTCGCCCTGCTCGCGGAACTCACCCCGCGCCTGACCGCGGAGACCGCCGTCCGCCCCTTCCTCAGGGCCGACCTGGAACGCGCGCTCCGGGTCATGACGCCGTGGACCGCGCATCCCGACCCGCACGTTCGCCGGCTGGTCAGTGAGGGTACGCGGCCACGACTGCCCTGGGCGCCCCGGCTTCCGCGTCTGATCGCGGATCCGACCCCCGCACTGCCCCTGCTCGACGCGCTGTACAGGGACGACTCCCAGTACGTCCGCAGATCAGTGGCCAACCACCTCAACGACATCAGCCGCGACCACCCCGACATCGCCACTGGTGTCGCGGCGCGCTGGCTGAGTGACCCGGCGCCGACGACGACCCGGTTGGTACGGCACGGCCTGCGGACCTTGATCAAATCCGGTCACGCCGGGGCGCTCACGCTGCTCGGCCACTCCCCGGACAGTCCCGTCACCGTCGAGGGCCCGCACGTCCACGCCTCAGAGATCCGGGTCGGCGACCATCTGCTGTTCGACTACGCGGTCACCAACACGCACGACCAGACCACCCACCTCGTCGTCGACTACGTCGTCCTCCACATGAAAGCCAATGGGAGCCGCACCCCCAAGGTCTTCAAACTCACCACGCGGTCCCTCGCTCCCGGCGAGACGTGGCGCGCCACACGCAGACACTCCTTCAAACCGATCAGCACACGGCGCTACCACCCGGGTGTCCATCTGGTGCAGCTCCAGGTCAACGGCCGATCCCACGGGGAAGCCTCCTTCACGCTGCACACCTGAGGGCCACCATCTCGCATCCCGCTTCGGAGGCGTGTCCGCCAGCGCGCCGCCACCCCGATGGGGCTTCAGCCACCAGAAACGAGACCCTGCAACCGTGCAGCCGTCCGTTGGAATCGGTCCAGGGCAGCCCCCCACGAACAGCCATTTACCTGGCGGGCGGGAAGCGGGAGAGCAATAGGACTGGTGGGACACCGGCGACCGAATCGCCCGACGTCGCCCATCGCCGCCCGGCCGACGTGCGAACCTGCATGCGGCCGGCGGTGGCCGTAACGCCGGTCGGGCGACATCGTCCAGGCCGTGGTGATCCTGGACGTGCCCGTGGCTTGTAGGGGAATCCCATACGACGACGAGCTCGACGTCCGCTTGCCCAACCCCGCGCACACGCCAGCGTTCACCGCCGCGTGCGCATCGCGGCCAACCGGTACTGTGGCCCAACTGATGATCAAGTTGGGTGGTGGCGGTGGAGTGGCGGGAATACGCCGAGCAGATGGCTGTGCTGGCACGGGATCTGCTGGCGAAGGACTCGGTCCAGGCGACGCTGGATGAGATCGCCGCGTCGGCCGTGAAACTGGTCGAGGGCTGTGATGCGGCCGGGATCCTCGCCGTGCGCAAGGGCCGGGCGGTCACTTTGGCGGCCTGCGGGGACATGGTCCGCGAGTCCGACCGCATACAGGGTGAGCTGCGTGAGGGGCCGTGCTTCGATCTCGCCAGGCGTAAGGGCGGAGGGCGCGTGTACCGGATCGCGGACCTGTCCGAGCCGCAGCCGACCTGGGAGCGCTACGCCGCAGCGGCCCGCAAGCTCGGCATCGGCAGCATGACCGGCGTGCTGCTCTACACCGACAACGACGACTTTGGCGCCCTCAACCTGTACTCACGCCGGCGCGGAGCCTTCAGCAAGGACATCGAGACCGCGGGATGGCTGCTGGCCTCGCACGCCGCCGTCGCCCTGGACAGCGCCCGCACCATCGACCAGCTCGAGCACGCCATGGAGACCCGGCACGCCATCGGCGAGGCCATGGGCATCCTCATGGAACGCCACCAGCTCAGCGAAGACGACGCCTTCAATGTACTGCGCCGCCTCTCCCAGCAGCACAACGTCAAAGTGCGCGACATCGCGCATCGGATCCGCAGCGAAGGCACCGAAGGCACCGACCCGGCCTAATGGGCCCGGTGCCGTGGCCGGTGCTCCCTTCGAAGGGGCGTGTCGCTGACTTGAAAGGCGAGGCGGGGGCGGGCAGGCGACGGGGGATCGCACTTGCCCGCCCCGCGGGCAAGTACCCGCACGGGCGACGGAAACCTTGCGGGGAGGGGATGCACGGCCGGCCTGTTACAGCGCACCGGGCGCCGCACGCGTTGCATCCACCGTGCTTATGCGCCCGGAGGCTCGGGGACGGCTGCTTCCCCTGGGTTGCTCACGTCGCATAAGCGGGGGGCCAGTGTCTGCCAGCTCGAACAGTCGCGCGACAGTCGGCGCCGCCGGCCCGGACACCAAGAAGCACACCCCGAGGCGCCGGCATTGGCTGCGGTGGCTGCCCGCGAAGGCTCCGACGGCCTGCTGCCCTACCTCACCGCCCGCGCGGACCCCATCTTCGACGCGGCCCAGAGCCTGCTGCGAGCCTGGCTCACGGAGCGCTTTCCCGAAACAGACGAGGAATCCGTCGATGTGGCCGCAGACATCGCCGTACGGATGACCATCAGCCACCTCGTCCTCCCCGGCGCGGACCCCCGCCCCACGGCGGAACGGCTCGCCCTGGCGGTGCTGAAGGTGTTGCGACAGCAGCCCCTGCCCACGCCTGGCCACGTCACCTGTTCGTCGGAGGGGCGGCCGCGCGTCCCGTTCGCCCGGGATACAGCGCGCTGTGGCCTGCCCAGTCGTCTTACGGTCTGGGCGAAGGCCGCCTTTCTGACAGGACTGGCGCCGTGAGCCTGCGCTTCCTCAAACGTTGCGCAGGGCCGCACACCGCAGCATGCGCGGCTGTCGCACCTTCAGGCTCTGAGCCTGTAGACACGGGCCTGCCTGCGCCGCTTCCGGCTACGCGACAGGCCCTCGGAGCGCACTCCGAGGGCCTGGGTGATCTCACCTACAGGATCAGGCCGGCGTGATGTTCTCCGCCTGAGGGCCCTTCTGGCCCTGCGTCACGTCGAAGGTGACGGCCTGGCCTTCCTGGAGCTCGCGGAAGCCGGAGGCGTTGATGTTGGAGTAGTGCGCGAAGACGTCCGGCCCGCCGCCGTCCTGCTGGATGAAGCCGAAGCCCTTTTCGGCGTTGAACCACTTGACGGTTCCGCTGGCCATACTGCTGCCTTCCGTTTCGTATCCGGACCGCACCACGCGGTTCCAGAGGTGCCTTGGTCTGTACTGCACAGCAAAGTGCCCGCACCGGAGCGCGGGCATGCACTGCGAACCACGACATCTGCCAGAACGCTACACGGGGGAACCCAACATCACCAGAGAGCAACGACGCTCGTTCCCGCTCAGGTCGGGACGGCACTTGAAGCTGCGGCGTGAATGCCCACGGATGTCCGCACAGTCGTCGAACTGGACACGTTGGCCGCCGGTGGCCGGTGGGACAGAAGAGGAGTATCGCCGCGCTGTAGCCGATGCGACGCCGATAACCTGCGCGGATGATGCGTACTCAGCGGGCCGCCGGCGCGGTCATCGGCGCGGCAGTGGGTGACGCCCTGGGCGGCCCCTTCGAGTTCGGCCCCCCGGGAGTGTTCTCCGCGCGGTTTAGCCGGTGGCGAGATGTGCGGAGGCGGTGGCTGGGACCCCGGCGAGGCTACTGACGACACGCAGATGGCTGTCCTGGTCGCGGAGTCGCTGCTGGAGCGGGGAGGACTGGATCTGCCGGACATCTTCGCTCGATTCCAGCGGTGGTCGGCATCAGAACCCAAGGACATCGGCTTGCAGACCGAAGACGTCCTGACCAACGGCATGCCCTGGGACCTCGCCGCCGCGATCCATTTCCAGGTCAACCAACGAGCGGCGGGAAACGGCTCCTTGATGCGAGCATCGACGTCCGCGGTCCACTTCGCGGCCGCCGGCCAAGAAGCCACCATGGACGCGGCCCGCCGCATCGCTGCCCTCACCCACGGCGACCGCGCAGCCTGGGAAGGCACCGCGATCTTCCACGAACTCATCCGCGTCACGCTCGAGGACGCCGATCCCCTCGCCGCGCTCCGGGACATCCTGCCGCTTGTCGATCCCGACCACCGCGGGCGCTACGCCACAGTCCTCGCACCCGGCTGGCATCCCGATCAGGCGACCGAGTTCAACGGAGCCGTCTGGCCCTGCCTGGGCTCCGCCGTCTGGGCCCTGCGGACCACTACCGGCTTCGAAGACGCGATACGCGCGGCGATCGACCTCGGCGGTGACACGGACACCGTCGCCGCGGTGACCGGAGGACTCGCTGGGGCCTACTACGGGCTGGACGCGATCCCCGCCCGCTGGACCGATCCGCTTCATGTCCCCCTCCCAGGATTCGACGGACGAGTGCTCCACTCACAGATCTACTCCACCTTGCACACCGCCTCGGAGGCTGAACCGGGTCCTGCTCGGCAACCGCCCGGTACGGCGGACTACTCCCGGTGCCGCCCGCGGCGAGAGGCCCACGATTCGCAACCGCCGCGACGAGTGGATCCGGTTCGGCGTCTTCACCCGGCTCCGGCACATCGCCTTGGGGGCGTTCGACCGCATCGTCGCCTCGTTCTGGACCAGGTCGCCGTCGACGGGTCGATCACCAAGGCCCCGAAGGCGGAGAAGCGGCTCGATGTCCGTCGGTTGACCGGAGCAAACAGGGTCTCAAACGCTCGGGGATGACCGACGGGTACGGCATCAGCCGCGTTCACCGCGGGGCGGCGGCGTCCCGCCGCGACTCCGTGCCCCGTCTGAGACGCCATAGTGCGATCAGAAAGGTGTACCTTCCGCTGGGCCGGCCAGGCCGCTGTAAGTACGTGAAAGGTGCCCACCCCCTCGCCGGGGGCGGGCACCTTCTTCACGTCACGGAGCGTCCGATCACTTCTTCTCTCGCTTGTATCGCCAGTAGACGAGGAGGAACGCCGCTACGAGAACAATGCCGCCAAGAGCCAGCGTCGCCGCGCCACTGCCCTCAAACCCTGTTCCCACAACTGCGATTTCCACTTCTCTCCCTAAGAGCCAGCCGCCGGCTCTTCCCGCACCTCCAAAGTACCCAGGGGCGGTGTAACCGATCTCAATGCCTGCACCGGTCTTTCCAGCAGTCCCCCCAGGCCGGTTCGGGGCGCACGGATGCGGGCCATCACCGTCTCGAAAGCCGGTGCGTCACCCGCCTGGTCTGCAGTGAAGGCGAAGGACGGCAGCCGGCCCTGCCGTCGTCGGCCAGGTGCGCCTCCGTTCTCAGACCGCTGCGGGACCGCCCCGGGGCGTGCTCGGCGGGTTCGCCGCGTCCGACCGCCCTTTCTTGGATGCTCCGGCGGCGTGCTGGTGGGCAGCGGACGACGGTGGAGTCGACCAACACGGTCGAGTCGGTGTCATCGCCGGCGTCCGCCGAGGTCACGACGGCGGCCAGGATCCGTTTCCCAGGTCCCGTCGACGGCCCAGCTGATCAGCCGTTCGTGAGCGGTCTGGAATGGGTTGAGAGCGTCGGTCAGGTCTCGCCGGGCGGAGCTGGTGCGGTACTTCCAGGCGATGGCTTCAAGGGGTGCGGCGGCGGTCGGCCCACCGTCGTCCACGGACCGGGTCGGCACCGGCATCAGCGGCTCGATCCGGTCCCACATCACATCACATCAGTGATCACTTACCGGACAGACCCACTCGATCAACTGCTCGCCTCATCGAAGACGCACGCTCTAGCCGGCGCTCTGCGGCGGGACGTCCTGCGGATCGGCGGGGTGTGCGGAAACCGGGCGTTCGAAGAAAGTTTCCAGGACGACCGTCGCCTGCGTCCCGCTGACGCCGTCGATCGCGTAGATCCTGCGCAGTACGTCCTGGAGCTGCTCGGTGGTCGCGGTCCTCACCTTCACCAGCACCGACGCGCTGCCCGCGATGACGTGCGCCTCCACGATCTCGGAGAGTGCGGCGAAGCTTTCCGCCGAGTCTCCCATCCACGACGTCGACTCGACCATCACGTAGGCCAGGACGCCGCACCCTACCGCCGCCGGGTCCACCTCGGCCATCGTGCGCCGGATGACGCCCCGTTCCCGCAGCTTCCTGACCCGCTCGTGGGCGGCACCGGCGGACAGGCCTGCGGCCCGGCCGAGCGCGGCGTAGGACTGAGTGGCGTCCTGCTGCAGCTGCGTCAGCAGGATTCGATCGATGTGATCCACAACTCTCCGTTCGACATAACCTTGTGATGACCATACTTCATCCTGCAATCTCGCCTCTGAGCCGAACTAGATTCCCATACTCGTCATTTGCTAGACGGAAGGACATCCGATGCCCGGTGAGCGCCCCGTGCTGTACGAGAGCTTCGACGACCGGTTCCGTACCGGACGGTGCATGAACGGTGACGAGGGCCTCGAGGTCCTGCACACCGGCTGCCGCTGGGCCGAAGGGCCGGTCTACCTGCCCGCCTGGCGGCAGTTGATCTGGAGCGACATTCCCAACGACCGGATGCTGCGCTGGGACGAGGAGACGGGCTCCGTCAGCGTCTTCCGCCGCTCCGCCGGCCACACGAACGGCAACACCCTGGATCTCGAAGGGCGACTCGTCACCTGCGAGCAGGGAAACCGCCGGGTCACGCGTACCGAGCACGACGGCACCATCACCGTGCTGGCCGACCGCTGGCAGGGAAAGCGTCTGAACAGCCCGAACGACGCGACGGTGAAGTCCGACGGTTCGATCTGGTTCTCCGATCCGGACTTCGGGATCACCAGCGACTACGAGGGGTACCGGGCGGAGAGCGAGATCGGCTCCAACAATGTGTACCGAATCGACCCGGCCACCGGCCGGGTCGACCTGGTCGCGGACGGCTTCGGCGCACCGAACGGCCTCGTTTTCTCGCCTGACGAACGGCAGTTGTACGTCTCCGACACCAAGGCGGGGTTCATCCGGGTCTTCGACGTACGGGACGACGGCACACTGTCGGACGGCAGCGTCTTCGCGGCCGCCGGAGCACGTGCGTCAGCCCGCTTCGACAACCTCCGCTTCGATGACGACGGCCGGCTCTGGGCCGCCGCGATGACGGACGGAGTGCACTGCTACAACCCTGACGGCACACTGATCGGACGGTTGAACGTCCCCGAGGCGGTGGCCAACATCTCCTGGGGCGGCGCCAAGCGCAACCGTCTGTTCATCGCGGCGGAGACCAGCCTCTACTCACTGGTCATGGGTGTCACGGGGACACACCCGACAGGCCCTGGGCCCAGGCCCTGGCTAGGCCCGGCGCGCTGACGCACTCGGCCGACGGACGGAGGCGGGCGAAGCCGTCGCGACGCCCAGCTCCGCCCCTCGTCCCCCAACTACCGCTGGGAGCTGCCACAGCGGTAACCGAAGCACCCGAGTGCGTCCATTAGCTCCGCATGGTTGGCGGTGGCACGTCGAGACGCTGGGCCTGAATCACCGTCTGCGTGGTGGGGTACCGAACGCGTGCACCGATCACCTGGAGCCGGCTGATCACTGAGCCGGATGCTGCACAGCGTTTATAGGGTTACAGGGGAATGGGATGAGCCTGCGGCAGATGGAGGCGTCCTTCACCCGGGTGGCCGAATTGCTGCATGTGACACAGCCCGCCCTCTCGCACCAGATCAAGTCACTGGAAAGGTCCGTCGGTGGCACGCTGCTGGAACGCATGCCCCGCGGCGTACGGCTGACCGTGATGGGCCGCGCCTTCCTCCCTCACGCCGAACTCGCCGTGCGCAGAGCCCTCCAGGCTCGTCGGGCCGCCAGGGCAGCCGCCGGGGCGGAGGGCGGGGAGCTGCACATCGCGACCGCGCACTCCGTGGCCGTGGGCATCCTGCCCGGCGTCTTCGCCCGCTGGCGCCGCGCGCACCCGGGCGTGGCGCTGGTCCTGCACGAGTACGCGACTATCGAGGCGTCGGCGTCGCCACGGCGCGTCCCACGTCGTCCGCAAGGTCTTCTCCCGTGTGGACCTGACGGGGGGGGCGGCTGCGTTCGCGGGTCTGCTGTGCGAATCGTGGCCGTACAGGCGGTCCGAGAATCATCCGACAGATGCGTACGAGACGTGCACGGTCCGCACCACGGGTACGTGACGCCGAGAACAGCGCCCGGTGTACCCCACGGTCGGATTGTGCCCGCCCAAGGGAGAGGCAACGGCGCCAATTGGTGTCGACAGACATGGTCACATCACCCCCGTCCCGATCGCCAGGCTCGAGACCTCGTCTGTAATCCGGAGTACGCGGGCACTCTCCTGGCTCGCCCTTTCGTGTGCCGTGATCGTCCACTCCTTGCGATCACTTGCGGGCACAACTTGGGAGTGGACAGCAGCCATTGAGCGATTCGTCAGCCGCCGATCGTGGCGAGTTCGCCCATGATGCGGGCCGCCGGCGCCGGATCCACCAGCCACTTCAGGTGGCTGCCCTCCAACGTGCGAACGTCGTACGGGTTGTCCGGCGTCAGCTCGTTGCCTTCGCGGATCAGCCGGTCCTGTAGGGCGAGAGGCATGCTCGTGTCGTCGGCCAGGCGGATGTAGGTCTTCGGGATGCGCCCCCAGGTCGCGGCCTGCGCCCGGTCGGCGGAGCCGCCGACGTCCAGGTTCTCGTCGGGCTGGAAGGTGTTCAGAAAGGTGAGGAACTGCTCGTCGGTGCCGTCGGCGAAGAAGGCCGCCTTGAAGGCCGCGAGCGAGTCCGGGTTCGCTGTGCGGAAGTTGACGCGGAGCAGACCGAGCTCGGCAGGGTTTCCGGCCAGCGCCGAAGCGAAGGCAGCTGGGTCGACCTCAGCCATCTCCGGTTCGGCGTAGTAGTCATTGACATCGAGGGCGACCGGGCACCAGGCCGAGACGTAGACGATGCGGTCGATGAGATCCGGGCGGGCGTTGGCCGCTGCGGTGACCGTGACACCGCCGCGGCTGTGGCCGACGAGGATCACGGGGCCGTTCCGCTTGGCCCGTTCGAGGATCCCGATCAGGTGTGCGGTGTTGTCGGCGAGCGTGACGCCCTTGATCGAGCCGGGCGCAGTGGCGAGCCCTTCCGCGTCCTGAGGCGACTGGTAGGCGCGGGTGAAGGTCGCCTGGAACCCGTGGCCGGGCAGGTCGACGGCAACCGAACGGTAGCCGAGGAGCCCGAGTTCCGCCTGGAGAGGCGCGAAGGAGAAGGAGTTCGCGAAAGCTCCATGGACCAGTACGAACGTCGGCTGCATCTGTGTACTCACTTTCCAGTCTCCATGGGTGTCGGACGCAGGACCAGGCAGAGGAAGCCGAAACTGTCCCGGTACCCGTGCAGCCACTGCGAACGCTGGTCGGTGGCGGTCTCCAGCACCTGTGCGGCGGCCGGATCGGCAGGGTGGTCCAGAGCCCATGAGGCCAGCGAGCCCCAGCAGGCCCACTCGTAGGCGTCCAGCTCACTGCGGGTGCTGACGTGGCCGTGAACGGGGGTCCATCCGTCGGCGACGACGCGGTCGACCGTGGTCGCCAGGTCGTCGAGATCACCGAACATCTCGACGGCCGCCGGTGAGGGGCTGCGGTCCCAGAACGACTCACCGATCAGAACGCGGCCGCCGGGGGCCAGGTGCTCGCGAGCCGCCGCGAGGGTGGGGAGAAGGCCGCCGAAGGCATGCGTGGCGCCGACGCTGATCACCAGATCGAACTGCTGTGGAGAGACGAAATCCGCAGCCGCCTGGTGGTGGAGGACCAGGCGCTCGTCGACGCCGAGTTCGTTCGCCGCCCGGCGAGCCTGCGTCAGGGCGACGTCGGAGACGTCGACACCCTCGGCGTACAGGTGCGGGCGCGCCGCCAGGGCGCGCAGCAGCCATTCCGCCGTGCCGCATCCGAGGTCGAGCACTCGCTCGTCGCCGCGCGGGAGGCCGCGTTCGAGCAGGCGGCTGACCGAGTCGTCGTCGAGCGGAGACTTTATCGGGTGGTCGGCATGGGCGATGCCGGAGATCTGTTCGCGGCTCATCGGCGCGGCGTGTGCCGTGTCGAGGAGCAGTTTCGCGGCCACCGCCGTCCCGTCGGTGCGGATCGTGCCGGCGACGGATTTCGCCCGTGCTGCAGTCTCGGGGGTCAGTGCCGTCCTGAGTGCGGCCGACAGAGACTCGAAGGTCGGGGTCGGGCCCTCGTGTGCTGCGCCGATGCCCAGGGCGGCCACGCGGGCGGCCCAGTGCGGCTGGTCCACGAACTGGGGAACCACCACCTGGGGCGCGCCGGCTCGGGCTGCGGTGGTCGTCGTGCCTGCGCCGCCGTGGTGGACGACGGCCGCGACCCGGCGGAACAGGAACTGGTGGTTGACGTCGCCGACGGCGAAGCAGTCGTCCGAGTCGTCCACCAGGCCGAGCTCTGCCCAGCCGCGGGAGACGAGCACGCGGCGGCCCTGCGCGCGGACCGCCTCGACGGTGGTCCGGGCGATGTCGGTGGCCGTGCTCATGGGCATGCTGCCGAACCCGACGTACACAGGTGGCGTGCCGACGTCCAGGAACGCTTCCAGATCAGCGGGCAGGGGGCGCTCGTCGGGCAGGATCCACGCGCCGGTCTGCACGACGTCGAGGTTGGTGAGCCGCTCCCACGGGCCCAGGACCGGGTCCACCGCCAGCCACGGCCGCTCGGTGAAGACGTGGTCACGGACGTTGTCCACCGGCGCGAGGCCCAGCGCCGCGCGGTGGGCGTTGAGGGGCCGGAGATACAGGGCGTTGACCTTCTGGGCGTCCAGGTCCCACAGGGCCTGGTTGTCGGTCATGTCGGGCGGAGCCGGCGGGCCGGGCCGCGACGACGGCCGGTAGTGCGGGGAGGGCATCTCGAACGGGTGGAAGCCCGCATACACGTAGCGGATGCCCAGATTCTCGGCCACCGAGCGGGCACCGGCCGGCATCAGGCCGCTCGCCACCAGCACGTCACAGCCCTCGGCCGCCTTGCCGACCGTGTCGAAGTGCGCGGCGACCAGCTCGGCCGCGAACGCGGCCGCGTCCGACGGCGGCGCACCCGTCCGCAGGGCGCGCACGTCACGCCCGAAGGGCACAAGCTCCGCACCGACACCGGTCAGGAGTTCCGCGAACTCCTCGTCCGGCGGTGCGCACACGCGTACCTCCGCGCCGCATTCCCGCAACTGCAGTGCCAGTCCGGCCAGCGGCGCGATGTCGCCGCGCGATCCGTACGCCATCAACAGCACACGCATGTCGTGATGTCTCATTTCTGTGGGTGCCGGCCTCGGCCGGCCATGGTGCGGCAGGAGCGGGGTCTTCCCAGCCTGCCGCAGGCCTCTTGCGACGGGTACTTTCAGGATGGTGGTGATCGACGGGTCAGCGGGCCCAGGGCAGTTCGCGCGTGCCCTCGGTGCCGGGCACGGAGGCGACTCCGTCGGAGCGCATCACAACGTGGGCCTCGGCCTGTTCCGGGGCGTGGATCCGGCGCAGGAGCCCGGAAGGCAGGACGAACGTCTGGCCGGCCAGGACCTTCTCGGTCCGTCCGTCGCAGGTCACTTCCAGGGCGCCCGAAGTGACCGTCCAGACCTGTTCACGGCTGATGACGTGCTCGGGCCCCGATGCTCCGGCGTCCATCGTGACGGTCCAGGTGCTGAGTTCGGAACTGCCTCGGCTGGGGGCCGCCAGGCCGGTCATGGTGGCGTTCGGGGAAACGGTGACGGTGTCGTCTGACGGAGTGATCACGCGTACGGCCCCGGTCTCGTCCGGCGCCCGGACGTCGTCGGACGCGGCCCATTCCACGAGCTGTACGACGACGCCGTTGGGATCGGTCATCTGGAACAGCCGTTCACCCCAGGGTTCTTCCCGCAGGGGCATTGTGATGGGAGCACCCGCTGCGCGCAGGCGGGCTTCCTCCGCGCCGAGGTCGGTGACCGTGAACGCGAGGATCAGGCCGCTCGCCTCGCGGTCCCGCTGTTCGGCGGGGAGGACCTCCGTACCCCTGCGGAGCAGGACGATGTCGACGGCGGCGTCCGGGCGGGCCAGGGAAGCGAAGCCGTCGTCGGCCATGGCGACTTCGTAGCCGAGGTGGGTGCAGAAGAAGTCACGGGAGGCGTCCACATCGCCGACGGTGAGCGAGAGGGTGGAGGTGGAGACGTTCACAGCAGCTCCTGGGAAGGTATGCGGTTGCACGGGACGGTCGTTCGGGTCGCAGGCGTCGGCAGGTTTGTCAGCTCCGCTCGTCCGATGAGGGCCGCACCTTCGAGGAGGTGGTGATGGTGAAGCCGGAGTCGAACGTTCGCGTGGTGACCGGGGCGAACTTCGCCGGGGCGAAGGGACCGTCGAACAGGGGGATCCCGGAGCCGATGACGAGGGGGTGCCGCTTGGTGATCAACTCATCGATCTCGTCGAGCAGGGCGGCCGCCAGTGTGCCGCCTCCGCACAGCCAGATGCCCATGCCGTCCTGCTCCTTCAGCTCGCGCACGAGCGCGACCGGGTCGCCGACGACGGGCACCGCCGGATCGGGGGCCCGGCTCTTCGGTACGGAGGCGGGCACGGAGGTCAGCTCGCGGGCACGTCGAGCTGGAACTCGCGCGTGCGCCGGTAGGAGCGGAACCCGAGTGTGTGATTGACCGCCAGCATGTGGACGTTGTCCTCGGCGCAGTCCGTCTCGATCTCGACGACGCCCGGATGTTCGGCGCGCAGTCGGCGCACCATGGCGGCCTTGACCCACAACCCCAGCCCGCGGCCGCGGTGGGCGGGCACGACCGCCGTGTCGTACTGCTGGGCCCGCAGCGGCGCTCCTCTGGGGAGCAGGATCTCTGTGTAGCCAGCCATGGTGCCGTCGTCGTGGACGGCGGCGATGGTCAGCAACGTGTCCCCGCGGTCGTCGATCACCTTGGCCATGGCGCGGACGCGGTCGGCATCCCACGCCACACTGCCGTAGTCGAGGTCTCCGACGGGCATGTCGTTCATCGCGTTCTTGGCCGCGGCGAAGGCGTCGGCGAGATCGTCGGGAACCGTTCCGGTCCAACCGACCAGCCGGTAACCGGCACGCCCGGCATCGCCGACTTGGCGGATGTCGGCCTCGTTCGATTCATCGATGCGCAGCATGAGGTGATCCAAGGTCAGCGCAGGGCGGAAGCCCCATCGAGCGCCGAAGGCCTCACCCGGGCCGTCGGCCGCGGCTGTGGCGATCAGGCTGCGTCGGTTCTCGTTGCGGCAGGCCGCTACAACCTCCGACAGCAGGACGGAGCCGGAGCCCAGGCGCCGGTGTGCGGGGGCGACGTGGAGTTCCAGTTCGGCCAGGTGCTCCTGGCCCGGGGAGGTGAACACCCGTAGGCCGGCGACGCCGACGGGGACACCGTCCGCGCTGGTGGCCAGCCAGGTCAGCCGGTGGCTGCCCAGGGCCGGCTTGGTGAGCTGCGCGTGGATCTGCCCGGGGTCGGGTGTCGGCGCTCCGGGCAGGTCGTGGGCCATCGAGGCCGCGACGACCTGATGCCACGCGGCGGCCTCGGCGACCGAGATGGCCTGGAGCTGATCGACGTGTATGGGTATGGGCAAGGCGGGGGCCTTCCTGATCGAGTCGGTTGTACTTCGGGATCCTCGAGAGTTTCTCTGTCGACCGACGTACTGGCAGACGAGCGATCGACAGTGACGTGGTATCAGGAAGCGGTGCCCGGACTCCAGCGGTCGAGAACTGCGTACGCCGGGATCCACCGGGTGGTGCAGGCGGCGTGCGCGGATGCGGGCAGGAGAGCGAGGAGCCTCGCCGTCGTGAGTTCGTCGGCACCGTCCAGCAGCCACGGCAGCAGCAGTGGGGCGTCCTGGTCGATGCACTGGGCATGGACCTGGCCGAACCGGCCCCACTGCTGGGCGGTCAACACCTGTTGGACCAGCGGTAGGGCCACGGCCTCCTCGTGTTCGAGGTGCCCGGCCAGGCCGCGAGTCAGTGCGTCGGTCAGGTGGCCCAGACGCAGCGGGTCGCCACCGGGGTCGGTCAACACGTCGTCGATGGCTTGGATCACTGGGTCGATGGCGGCGTGTTCGGCCTCCATCACCTCCAGAAGGGCCAGGTCCTTCGGGCGGCCGGCCAAACTCTGCCGCAGCGATGGCCACAGCGCGTCATCCTCGGCCGTGTGGTGGGCGTGAAGAGCCCTCTTGAACAGCTTCCATCCGGCAGAGGTGGCCAGAACATGCCGGGGGTCGCGGTCCGCAGCCGTGGTGATCCGGTCCAGACGGGCCAGATCCCGGCGCAGGGCATCATGCATCGCGTACATCACGGTCAAGTCGATGGAGTCGCTCACGGGCAGCTCCAGGATGTGTCGGCAGGCGCACTGACCACGGCGTTGACATGGTGGGAAGCGGAGCACGTCGACCGCGAATAGAAGACGTTGCCGGGGCAGATCATCCCGCCGGACCGTACGAAGGTGAGGTTCTCGTGCGTGCGTGCATGCCTTCTACGATCTTACGGCGTGCGCGTATGATCAATGCGGATTTCCGCGCGGTTCGATAACCGCTGGGTTATCGATGGAGGACTACGGGGGTCGGGGGGCCGGTGGAGCTGCGGGACATCGAGATTTTTCTGGTGCTGGCCGAGGAGCTGCATTTCGGCCGGACCGCACAGCGGTTGCACGTCTCACAGGCGCGCGTCAGCCAGGCCATCAAGAAGCAGGAGCGGCGCATCGGCGCCGAGCTCTTCACCCGGACCAGCCGCACGGTGCGCCTGACGGAGGTCGGCCGACAGTTCCGCGACGATCTCCAACCGGTCTACGCGGGTCTGCACGATTCTTTGGAGCGGGCCCAGCTGGCGGCCCGCGGCATCACCGCACAGCTCCGGGTCAGCCTGATGCCCTTCAATGTCGCCGCTTTTCATCCCTACTGGAAGGCGTTCCGTGCGCGGTATCCGCACTGGGGACTCCAGATCCGTCAGGCGACTTTCACCGATGTCTTCGGCCAGCTCCGCAGCGGTGCCATGGATGTCCTGGTCGCCTGGCTGCCCGTGGAAGAGCCGGACTTCACCGTCGGGCCGGTCCTGTGCACCGATTCCCGGATCCTCGCGGTGGCCGCCGACCACCGACTGGCCGGACGGGACTCCGTACCGCTGGAACTGCTCGCCGACTTCCCGCACGGCACCGCCCTCGGCCTGCCGGACTACTGGGAGGACAGCTACCTGCCGTTCCAGACCCCACGAGGCCGAACGATCGAGCGCCTCACCTCCGCGGCGTCGGACACCTCCGACGAGCTGATCAATCACGTCGGCATGGGCGACATCATCCATACCTTCCCCGGTCATGTCACCAGATACTGGGGCCTGTCGCACATCCGATGGCTTCCCCTCCCCGACATGGCGACCATGAACTTCGTCCTGGTCTGGCGGACCGAAGCCGAGAACGACCTCATCCGCGCTCTGGCTGCCACGGTGCACGATCTCGGAGTGTTTCGGTTCTGACGAGAGTCTGACCCCGCTCGGCAGCGCTGCCTGTACGGGGATCTACGGCCCAGCTGCGGACAGTTACAGGCCCTCCTCGCCCGCGCACGGGCAACGCCCGGCCGGCCCTACGCGTGCTGCGGGTCGAGGCCATCGGGGCGGTTGCAGGACAGATGGTGCACGCGGCCCACCACCTGTTCACCAACGCCTGCATCTCTGGCGACTGCGGGCGCTCGTAAGCGCGAGGACGCCAAATCCGGACCTCGGGTTCGGAGGGTGGTGGCGTGCCGGGCATACAAGAGGATCTTGGTCAGGAAGCGCCGGGAGGACGATCAGGCGCTGCCGATCTCCGCTCCGACCAGTACAAGAACCCCATCAAGAGGGCACGCGGCCTCGCTGACCAACAGGACCAGGGTGTCGGGGCCTCATTGGTCGGCGACACCTCGGGCGGCTAGGTCCGACCACGAGTGATCGAGTCGTCGGAGCGTGTGCTCACAGCGGGCCCGCGTCGACACAGGGGGAAGTTGTGAGTACAGAGCCCGATTCCGTGGCACGTATATCCGCGCCGAGCACCGGCCCGGATCCCCGGACCAGATACCGCTTGGACATGCCCGCACCCGCGGCCGGCCAGGACGTCCGCACCGGCCCTGACTCCAGCCGCTCCCAACGGCCGACCAGATGCACCAGATGCCCGCCACGGACGGCCCCACCGACGTCCGCGAGTGGAATCCTGCACCCGGGACGAACCTTGACCCTGGCTATAACGCCAACGGCATCCAAGCCATGTCGGCCGGCACCGGCCCGGAAGGCGCCACCGGCCCGAGCAACACCCCCGCTCCCCAGGCCAGCGCCGCCGACGAAAGCGGTTACGGCGTGAGCAATGCCGAACTGGGACAGATGGCCGATGAGTTGGACCTTGCCGCACAGATCCTCGAGAAGGCGGACAAGGGCCTGGCGGAATCCGACACCACAGCGCGTGTCCACAGCATGCTCACCAGCGGGCGCATGCTCAAAGCGACAACGAGCGACTGGGACGACGAAATCACCCGTCTCGCCAAACAGTGCCGCTCACTGGCCGACAAGATGCGCCAGACGCACACGAATTACACGACTCAAGAACACCGTACGGCGCAGGATTTCCAGGCGATTCTCGCATCGCTCGAGGGTGATGCGTAGTGGCAACGCTCACCGACCGGCCGGAGGGCGAGAACCACGAGCATGCCGATGCGGTGGAACGCCAGAACAGCACGGTCGGGGAACTGGAAGACGTACGTCCGGATGCCTGGTCGCGGGCGGCCGGCGAGTGGGTCGACCTGGCCGCGGCGGCCACCGAGGCCCGGGGCCAAGTCCAGAACGTCCTGCTCAAACTGCCCTTCGTCTGGACCGGCCCGGCTGCCATGACGGCCCGCGTCCAACTGTCCGTACTGCACGACGAATTGACCATCGCACACCGCGAGTCAAAGGCTGCTGCAGCCACGCTCGAAGCGGCGAACAACGGGTTCCAGCTCGCCCGCACCTGGCTCAGCGAAGCCCAGGAGATGGCCCGGTCGAAGGACTTGACCCTGCACGACAGCGGAGGCGTCACCACTCCCGAGCGGAACTACCCGCCCAACGACCCGGACAGAGCGGGGGCGGCCCGGCAGTCACAGGAGAACGCGGACAACCTCCTCACGCGTGCGACCGCCGCCCTCAGCTACGCCGCCGACGTCAACGAGCACACCGGCTACGAGCTCGAACGCATCAAAAAGGCGGTGGCGTACACCGTAATGGACGACCAGACCGAGGCCGCCGTCACGGCCGACACCGAGGGCGCCAAGAATCTGAACCGCGTCTTCTCCGGTGCGGGTGGAGCGCTGCTCCCGCCGCCCGCGCCCGACAAGGGTTCCGGCGATTACAACACCCGCGAGCCCACCGACGAGGACCGTGCCATCAAGAACAAGATGGGCTTCTTCGCCATGGGCTCCCCCGCAGTGCTCGGCGGCCCTCAGTCGGCCAAGCACATGCTGCACTACCTCTCCAACACCGGGGAGCCGCTGGACATCGACGTGGACGCGTTGATGAGCGACCTCCCGGACATGAATCGCAACGTAGAAGCCCAGCTCGCGGAGAACGCCCCCAACTGGGAGGCGCAGGCCCTCGCCGAATACGAACGCACTGGAAAGCCCGTGAAATACGTCCAGCAGACCGGCTGGCAGGGCTGGACCGCCGAGAACGACCCCGACTGGTATCACGCGGTCGGGTCCTTCCACTACAACACGGTCGCCCAGATCGAGGTCGTCCCGGGCCCGGACGGTGAGCCCAGAACCACAATTCGCTACCAAACCCACGTGTACGACCGCTACAACTGGGACGCGCGAACAAGGCGACTCCGGTACCCGCGATGGGCAATGTGTCGGACGCCCAAATGGCCAGGCTCCACCAGTCGGGTCAGGCCAAGGAGTACGACATGGGCGGCCAGAGCGAAGTACGCACATGGAACGGGTGAGTACGCGCAGGGGCCCCACCAGTCCCCGCCGACGCAGGTGGCTGGTGTGGTTCCTGGCCCTGTGCGTGGTGTGCACGCTCGGTGTGATCGCTTGGGCAGCCGTCGCGCTGCTCACACCGGCCGGTGACAGTCCGGAGGAGGCAGTGGAGCGCAAGGCGGGGATGCATCACGATCAGCATCAATCCGCGGGGCGCTACTACGTACCGACGTACGCCGAGATGGAGAAGGACGGCACCGCGGTGCTCCGGTATGAGGTGGGCAACAGCCAGGACTCGAGCGTCAAGGACTTCCTTCGTACGTACGACATCACCGCCAAGGCGGAGCGCACCAGCCCGTCCACGGTGAGGTGCTCCGACCGCTTCGGCGACGTCCGGCGAACGTTCACGATCAACTACAACCCGTCACCTGAGCCTGGTGGGTACGACCACGCGAGGATCACCGTCAGAGCCAGGGACGCCGACGCAAGCTGAAGGGCCGGAGACAGTCAAGCGGTTCGGAGACGGTCCCCCATGGCCCAGATAGATCGTCCGCGTTCGTGGCCTCGGGCAGCAGCCGCCAACCGGTGCTGACCTTCCCCGTTTGCCTCCGCTGCCCCGGCGCCGGCAGTCGGCCCCACTCCCTGAACGGCGCAGCTTGTGCACCAGGTCGTCCACGTCCTCGATGCGGCGGTCGATTTCCAGCGCCTTGAGGCTGGCGCCCGCGTCACTGGCGTCCGCCCTCTGCACCCTGACTCAGTGATTCAGCGAATGCCGCACAGAGCGATCACGGGCAGCCGCGTTCGCTGGGTTTCCTGGCGCATTTCATCGTCTCTTTCGTCTCACCGGCGCTGATGTGGGCGTCGTTCAGCGCGTCTTCTTGCAGTGTGTCCACTGCATCTGCGTCACGGTCCATGCCCCTGCCCACAGCCCATGTTTCGATGAGGCCAAGGATCTGCCGCTCGAAGGACCAGGTCGTAGGAATGTCCCTAGGCAGGCCGCGTCGCCATGTGGCGGTGAGGTGTTCCACCGGGTCGTCCCGGTAAGACGGCGGTGGCGAAGCTGCTTCTCGGAGTTGGGTGACGACGTCGGCTGTCCAGGCGTGACGCTCGGCGTCTGGAATGTCGTCCGCGATCGCGTCCAGGTGGCCGAGTCCGGCTGCGCAGTTGCGGGCCGGTTTTCCGAAGGCGTCCTCGGATGCCTTCACGGGAACAGCGACCATGCGGAGGGCGCACTCGCGGGTCTGCGCCGAGCGCAGAGCAGCGTAGTTGGGGGCGTCTTGGGAGACCGCGCGCATCACCCGGGTCACGTCGTTGACGTCCGCCGGCATACGAACGATCGAGCCGTCACGCCACGGTCCCCGAAGCTCCCGATCCTGGTATTCCGGATTGACGCTGGTGAGGATCTCGTAGGTGTCCCGGGCGTAGTCCTCGAGTGCTGAGGCGATCGGCTTGCGCAGTGCCCGGGCGACCGTGGGGCTTTGGCGCCGTTCGATGTCTCTGCTGATCGCCGTGATCGTGTCGCGCATGGCCTGCGCCTCGGCAAGGGTGTGCTGCCCAGGCTGTGTCCCGGTGGCCGCGTCGCGCAGGGCGGCACCGAGGTCCGCGCAGCTCGCTTCCTTGCGGTGCTGGGCTCCCAGAGCGCGCTGGATGGCTTTGTCGTCGAGCAGGCTGTCGCAGCCGGTCTCGTCACTGCGGCTGACCAGGGTGTAACCGACGGCGCTGCCACCTATCAGCAGCAGTACCGCGGCGGCCCCCATGATGGTCCGTTTCCGCGCTGTCCGGCTTGGTTCCTGCGTGGAGCGGTCCATCATCGTCCCAGTGCGTCGTTGGCGAGGTCCTGGCGGGTGTTGTGGTTGTTCTTGATGTCCTCTTGCAGCGAGTCGATGTCGTCGTGGTTGCGGCCGGGGCCTTCCAAGTCCGCCCACTCCTCCACGAGGTAGTCCATCTCACGTTCCGACTTCAGGCTCTCTTCAGCGACCTGGGCGGCGGCAGCGTCGTCGTTCTCGCCCTTGTACTTGAGGGACATGTCGTAGGTCCATGCGTCGACCATGCGCTGTGCGGTGTCGCCGACGACGGGTATGCCGGTGATGGGAGCGCCAACCACGTGGTAGGTGACCTTGGCGTTCCAGTCCTCTTGGGCGTTGGCGCTGTCGCGCTTGTCGTAGATGACGTCTTCCCGGATGGCGTCGTAAGTGCCCAGGACCGATCCGCCCTCGCGGGCCGGGCGCTTGATGGCGTCGGCTGTGTTGCCGTCCGCGGCGTCCATCTGCTGTGCGATGTGTGCCGTCTCGGCCTTGTGCATCGTGCCGTACGCCTCCGGGTCTTCGGAGACACCCCGCATGACGCGGATCAGCGCTTGGGGATCTGGAGCGATGTGCGCGTTGTCGCGGGTGCCGAGCAGGCCGTCTGCGCCGCTTCTGCTGCCTTCTCCCCCGGGCACTTCCTCGCGGTAGTCGCCGTTGACGCCGGCCAAGATCTCGTGGGTGTCGTTCGTGTAGTCGGCCAACGCGTTGCCCAGGGGCTGGCGCAGGTTCGCCGGGATCTCCTCGTGGTGCGGTCCGCCGTCGAGCAGGTTGATCGTGTCGCGCATGATGCGGGCTTGACCGTCGGTGTGCGGGGGGCCACTGTCGTCACCCGTGGTGGCGGCCTGCAGGGCTCTGCCGAGTCCGACGCGGGAGTTGGTCGCCTCGACGTGCTCGGTGTCCACCGGTTCCATACCCCGGGTGGTTTCCTGGACTTCGAGGTCGGGCCAGTCGCGCTTGTCGAGCAGGTATTCCAGGCGGTTCTTGTTCCCGTCCTGGGCCGGGTCGAGGTAGCGGGTCGCGGTGTCGGGGTCCTTGCTCATGATGCCGAGCATGTTGTCGACGGGGTCTGCGACAGCGATAGGGTCGACATCGGCTCCCACGTTCACCGACTTGTGCTCGTCCCACAGGCCCGGGTGCTCGCGCTCGGCCTTGATGATGTCGTCGGTCAGGCCCATGGTCATGTGCGGTGGGTAGTCGGCGGCGTCACCGTGCTTGAGGAGTGTGGTGATGCTCTGGTAGCCGAGGGCTGTGCTCGGGTAGTCGCCGGCTTCCTCCATGCCGAGTTTCTGCATGTCGGCACGCCATTTGTCGGAGTACGCCTGGTCCTTGTTGGCCGTCGCGATGTTGTTGGCGAGTGCGGACTGGATGGCGTTGTAGCGGTCCTTGCCGGGGTTGTCGGCGTTTCGCTGCTGTTCGAGGTCTTCCGCCAGGCGCAGTGTCTTCTCGGGCCCCAGGCTGTCCAGCACCATCCTGCTGAATTCAGGGTCCTTCTCGTTGTGCTTCATCAGCCGCTCCAGCTCCTTGAGCTCGGCGGGTGAGAGTTTCTCGTCCTTCTCGAACTTTTCCAGCAGGCGTGTTGCGCGCTGGGCCTCGTCCTCGTCGATGGACTTGACCGTCTTGTCGTTGAAGCCCTCGGAGAGCTTGCCCGCGTTACGGCGCAGTGCGGCGGCGGCCGACTGGTCGGCGTTGTCGGCGCCGGTCAGGAGCAGGCCGATCCTGGCTTCGTAGAAAAGGATCTTCGTCTCGTTCTCAGAGGGCATCAGGCCGCCGGGACCACGGCGCTCGTCACCTTCCGGAGACGGGTCGCGCAGGCTCACCTGGCCCGTGGGGCTGACGACGACGCCGTCCTTCTTTGCATCCACGTCGGCAAGGGTTCGCAAGTCGGCCCGGTACTGCTTGAGCTCGGCGTGCGCGTCGTCCAGAACGGCGCGGATGCCCTTGGCCTCCTGTACCGCGTCGGTGAACTCCTTGTTCGCGTTGATCACTTGCATCCGTGCCACGGTTGAGGTGGCGTCGAAACTGGTCCAGCCCGCAGCGTCGAAGGGATCGGCAACTTCGCGGGTGTAGGCCTCGTCCATGGCGTCGAGCATGCGGATGAGGTCGGTCCACCGGTCGGATGCGTTCTTCAGGCTGTCGACGTCGAGGTGGTAGAGCTCGGTGAAGGTGACCACGGGGGCTCCCGTCAGTTGAAGTCGGACAGGGAGCGCTGCGTGGACGCCATCGCGGTGGCGTTGGCCGTCTCTGTTCGGGTGTAGTTATTGGCGGTGGCGGTGCATTTCGTGTGGATGTCTCGGCAGGTCCGGCTGAGGGCTTCGACCTGTTCGTCCCACAGCTGCATGGTCTGCTTGACGGCGTCGCCCAGTTGGCCCGACCAGAATTCGCTGCCCAGGGCGACCGAGGCGGCGATCATGACGTCGTCATCGCTGATACGAGCCCTGGAATGCAACGCGGAGCCCAGTTCCAGGGCGCCGTTGCCCGCGCGGTTGAGGGAGGCCGGATCGTCCACCCGGGACTCGCCCAAGGCGGCCGTCTGCAGGCCGGCGCCGGAGGCGGGCGCAGGCGCGGATATTGCGATTATCGATTCGGGCTCTGTACTCATTCATGCACCCCCGTGCTCCGGCGCCACGCATTGCGCGCCTGCCTGTGATCGCTTGCGTTGATCTTAATCGCACAGTCGAACACCCAGGCAAGACGAGTCTGCTTGTGGGCCCGCTGTCGATGCCTCAGATCCTCCTGTGCGTGCCTCAGATGCCGTGCGACATGAGATGAGGCGGGCACGGCCGGGACTGTCCGCCTCGGAAGACTGCCTCCCTCCGCCGCCGTTGGGCGTGGCAGGTCAGGTCAGACGGCCCCAGCACGCCGCGATGCAGCAAATCATCCTTCCCGCCGGGCCCTGGCGCATGGGGCCAGGGGCGTACGGACTGGCTGAGGCTCACCGTCACGCGGCGGGAGCCTCCGTACCGCCGGAGAGGGTCACGTACTTCCGGGACTGGTACCTGGCGCTGCCGCTCGGTGCCATCGTCTCCTCCATCGACGCCGCAGCGGTCTTCGCGGCCCTGCGCACCCTCCCCCTGCCGCAGAAGGTCACCAGCCCTGCTGGAAGCCGAATCCGAATGCCACGACGCCCGGACCATCATCCTGGTGCTGGTCTTCAGCGCCGCCGTCGCCGACCTGCCCGACCCGGTGCACATTCTCGGCTCGTCGCCAGGCCCGAGCCTGCCGGCCATCGCCCGCCGACTCGGCCTGACGCGACCCCGCGCTGCGCGATGTGCAGTTCGAGACCGCGCCCCTGGAGGTCCTGACGCCGACCTTCTGACCGTCGCCGTCCCCGACGGCTCACGGCCGCACGGTGTGGCCGTCTTCGAACTGCGGCTACCACCACCGACGGTAGTCGCCCTGATCCTGCGCGACGGCCCCCTGTTGCCGTCGGAGGCTCCCAGCCGTTTCTTCGCCAATGCGCTTCACGAAGAGGGAGCGGCGGCGCATCTGCGTTCAGCTCGTCGCGCGGTGTCTTTCGGCCTCAGTCCCGAGCACCCGGACGGACGGGGCGGCTGTAGCTTCCTCTCCGTGGGCATCAGCGCCCCACACCACCACACTTTGCAAGAGGAGTTGGAATGCCGCTTCCTGCAGCGCTGCTTGGAATCGTCCTATTCATGAGCGTTTTGTGGTTGTGTATCACTGTTGCGCGGATACGCGACATCCCGCAGTGGCGCCGGTTCCTTCCGCTCGCCCTTCTCCTGATCTCAAGTGGCGCGAGCCTGATGCGAGCCTTCGACGTACCCCAGGCAGCGAACGCCATCGCGTTTCCGCTGAATCTGGCCGTCATCGTCCTGGCCCTGAGGGAAATCGGCCAGCGTCGGCGCCGCCGCGCAGCGGCATTCACCTGAGGGCAGCGATCACCTCGGCGCCCCTTATTCAGCCATTCAGTACGTTACAGGCGGTTCTCCTCGTTTGCCCTGCGCTACAATTCTTTACCGAGCCATTACCCCCCACTGGGTGGTCAGTGCTCCTTTTCGTAGTTGGCGAACCGGCTGTCATACGGCCGAACTGATGGGGGCGTGACATGGCTGGCAGTATCCGCGCCATGAACATGGCCCTCACGGCGGCGGCTTGCTGCCCGAAAGCGCCACTCATTTCCTGGTCGGTGCGCGTCGACAACACCGCTCGCGACAACGTGCCCGATACCAGCGGCGCCTGCCGCATCTGACGCCGAGGCCCAGGAACGCGCCTACGCAGCGCGGGCGGCCCCAGCTTCCCGGCGCGGCTCCGGCTGATCTCCACACGTGATGCACAATCGCCTGTCGAACGGGCGCTTGCGCACACCCGAGCAGTCGTACTCGAGCGCCCGACGTGAAACCCGTACGCCCGCACCCCGCGTTTCTTGGAGCACGCCATGGAGCCCACAGCTCACACCCGTAAAACCGTCCTGCCCGGAGTCGGCAGCCGCTACGACTTGGAAACCGAAGCCGGCCGTCATCTGTCGGTCGTCGTCCATCAGGACGGACGGCGGATTCTCGCCTTCCACGACCCCGAGGACGACGACAGCTGCGGGGACTCAGCCACGCTCGCGCCGCACGAGTCGGCGGCCCTGGGCAAGCTGCTGGCCCCGGACCCCGTCGCGCACCTGCACCAGCACATGGAGATCGACCTGGTCACCGAGCACATCGAGGTCACCAAACGCTCGCCGTACGCCGGGCGCACTCTCGGCTCGACCCAGGCCCGTACGCGCACCGGCGCCTCGATCGTCGCCGTCCTGCGCCGCACGGCCGCGGTCCCCTCCCCCACTCCTGACTTCCGCTTCGCGATCGGCGACACCCTCGTTGTCGTCGGCACCCGAGAAGGCGCAGACGCCGTCGCCGAACTGATCACCGGAGGATAGACGCCCGTGCACAACACCACAGCCATGCTCATCGAACTCGGGTCGATCATTCTCGCCCTGGGCCTGCTCGGGCGCCTCGCCGGCAGAGTCGGCTTCTCGCCGATACCCCTTTACCTGCTCGCCGGTCTTGCCTTCGGCCACGGCGGCATACTTCCGCTCCAAGCCAGCGAGGACTTCATAGCCACCGGCGCCGAAATCGGCGTCATACTCCTGCTGCTCCTCCTCGGCCTGGAGTACAGCGCCTCCGAACTCGTCACCAACCTCAAGACCCAATACCCCTCCGGCGCAGTCGACTTCGTGCTCAACGCCGCCCCGGGAGCAGCCGCGGCACTGATCCTCGGCTGGGGACCGGTTGCCGCGGTCGCCCTGGCCGGCGTCACCTGGATCTCCTCCTCCGGCGTCATCGCCAAGGTCCTCGGCGACCTCGGCCGCCTCGGCAACCGCGAAACCCCCGTCATCCTCGGCGTCCTGGTCATCGAGGACCTGGCCATGGCCGTCTACCTGCCGATCCTCACCGCTCTGCTCGCCGGCGTGAGCCTGGCCGGCGGCACCGTCACCCTTCTGATCTCGCTGGGTACTGTCGGAGCCGTCCTCTACCTGGCCCTGCGCCACGGCCGCCTGATCAGCAAGGCCGTCTCGTCCGACAACGCCGAGATGCTGCTCCTGGTCGTCCTGGGTCTCACCCTCCTGGTCGCCGGCATCGCCCAGGAACTCCAGGTCTCCGCCGCCGTCGGCGCGTTCCTCGTCGGCATCGCCCTGTCGGGAGAGGTGGCCGAAGGAGCCAGCAACCTCCTCACCCCGCTCCGGGACCTGTTCGCCGCGGTCTTCTTCGTCTTCTTCGGCCTCTCCACCGACCCCGCCGACATCCCGCCCGTGCTCGTCCCCGCCCTGGTCCTCGCCGTCGTCACCGCCCTGACGAAGATCGCCACCGGCTGGTACGCGGCGCGCCGCGCCGGCATCGGCACACGTGGCCGCTGGCGCGCCGGAGGCACCCTGGTCGCGCGTGGCGAGTTCTCCATTGTCATCGCCGGCCTCGCCGTCGGAGTCGAGCCCCGCATCGGCCCCCTGGCGACCGCCTACGTCCTGATTCTCGTGATCATCGGGCCGCTGGCCGCCCGTTGGACCGAACCGCTCGCCCGCCGCATCACCCGCCGCCCGGCCACCCCGGCGCCTGTCTCGGCCCCGGAAGCGGAGCGCGCCGACGCCGTCCACACGGCCACCTGACGCGACGCGCACCCCTGCAGGTGATGGCACCGCCGCGCCGAGCCTGTCCGCCCTGGCTTGTTCCAGGGCGGACAGGCTCGGCCGGGTGGCGCTCATGGAGCCGAACCGGGCACGCTGCCTGGGCTGACGGTGACAGCCGCTGTGCAGTCGCCCTTCCGTCCGGCGTCAACTGCGCTGCGGTTGACACGACCGTACCGCCGGCACCGACAGAGACCCAGGTAACACAGGAGGGTAGGAAATGCTTCAGTGGCAGACGCTCAGCACGGGCATCAAGCCGGTATCTGGTCCCGTTCCCAGCCCCGTCACCTGGGCGGTGACGTTCACCCTGGCACCCCTGCTGGTCGCCGCTCTGAATCTCGTGGGCGGACACCGCGAGCAGTTGATCGACCTGGTGCTCATGAGCGTCCTAGCCACCCTGCTCGGCGTACGAGCCCGTCTCGCCGCAGGCCCGGGCACCGCGGTGATCTGCTGGCTCTTCCTGAACGGTTTCGGCACACCCCCGATGGGCGAGCTGACCTGGGCCGCCGGCGACGATCTCAGCCGACTCGTGTGCCTGCTGCTCGCAACCACCGCCGGCACAGTGATGGACCGCATCATCAAAGCCCGCGCCGCGTACCTCCGCATGACGCCCACGCACTGCGACAGCACCTTCTCCTCGTAGACGGCCGCACGCGCGGTGTCCGGCGGGTTTGTCACTCACGTCTCCTTCGGAGGCTCGGTCCATGGAAACCGGGGCAGCGCTGATGGGTCTGTTCACCCGCCCTCACGCGCCGACTGGCGATGCCTGCGGTCGGCTGTCGCTGTCCTGTGCAACGCGCCAGCGTCGATGGACGAAACAAGCGGCGGTCGCGGGCCACAGCACAGACGTCAGCCTCATTGAAGTCACCCACACGTGCACGGCCGGATGTTCCGGGTTTCCCCGTCCGGCCGCGTATGGTGCTGGGCGGCTCGGACGGGGTGCGGCGGCATTCAGCTGGGGGAATCGGAGGGTTTCTGGATGGGCCAGGACGTGATGCTCTGGCGCTCGCCGCAGTCCTGCCTGGTGGTGCCCTTGCAGATGGAGACGGACCCGGTGGTGGTCGGCTTGTACGTCATACGGAAGTCGATGGGCGCCGCGCCAGGGCCGCACTGGGTGACGTGTTTGACGGCAGGGCCAGGTGCGAGGTCATGGGTGAATTGGAACCAGACCGAGTAGCAGTCCGACCCGGTGTTCCTCAGCTCGCCGCTGACCACCAGTGTGGAGCCGAAGACGCTGCCGGCGTTCTTCTCGATGCCTCGTGTCCCCGTGGCGACAGCAGTTCCGTGACCGGCGGCCCAGGAAACGCCTGCGGCGGATGAGGGTGTGCCGGCGAGCAGGACCGCGGCCCCGGAGGCCAGGGTCAGGGCGCAGGCTTGCAGCGTGCGTGAACGCATCGGGTGTTCCTTTCGTCAGGCGAGGGCGTGTTCCTTGGCGGGTTGGTCCTGCGCTGGTTGCGGTGTCGCCGCGCGTCGGGTCGCCTTGCGGAACATGCCGCGCAGGTCGGGGTCGTGTCCCAGGGGTGCCAGGAGCAGCAGGAGGCCGGCGGACATGGCGAAGGAGAAGCTCCACAGGCCCATGACGACCGCGATGGAGAGGTGGAAGAGGACGCCGGCGGGCAACAGCATCCAGCGGACCTTCTGGGGCAGCAGGAGCGCGGCGGCGAGGACGATCTCCAGTACGAGCGGACCCCACGTCATGGCGGCGACGCCCATCGGGTTGTGGACGACGGCGTTGACGGCTGGTCTCAGCCAGTACGGAGCCCCGAAGGCGTGGTTGTTGACCCAGTAGTAGAGGGCGGATCCGTCGGCCCATTCGGCGTGGGGCAGTTTGGCAACGCACGACTGGAAGTACAGGACCGCCATTTGAATGCGTGCCACGACGACGGCGCTGATGCCGAGCAGTGCCAGGGCGCCGCTCTGTTGCGGTTTCAGGCCGATGGACTGGCTGGGCTGCCAGTGCCAACGGCGGTTGTCGCCGATGGCAACGATAACCAGCAGCAGGGCGAGTACCCAGGTGATTTGATCGCCGCCGTCGGGGATGGAGATGCCGGTGAAGACGCTGAAGGCCACGTAGGCGTGCGGGATGCTGGTGAAGCGGGGCCGCCAGCCGCTGGCCGCGATCAGGAGCACGAGGCAGCACAGCCAGCGCATGGTGTCGTACTGGGCGGGCTCCACGAGGCAGAAGGCTCCGCCGGCGGTGACGCCCCGGCACAGCGGGTACTGGCCGACGGTGGCTACTTCGCGGAAGAGGGTGGCCGCGTCACTGAACACCAGAGTGCCGAGGGTGCCGAGGGCCAGAAGCGTGCGGGCCAGGCCGTAACCGGCTGCCCACGGCAAGGGGATGGACAACTGGCGCATCAGCAGCTCACCTCCAGCACCATGACGCGTTCGGCGCTGTGGGCCTCCGGCATCAGGTCACGCCATGCCCAGGGGGTGGGGCGCTCCTGCGTCATGCCGACGGTTCCGCACACCGTGGGGTCGGGCGAGCGGTTGTCCACGCGCCGGGCCGGTGCACCGAAGTCCTTCATGCACTTCTGCCTGCTGTCTGCGCACTCGCGCCAGTCGCCCTTCTTCGCGGCGGAGAGCAGCATCGCGATCTCGACGCCCTGGGCGCGCGATTCGCGGTCGAGCCCGAAGGCGTTTCGGGGTGAGGCGTGGGGAGCAAGAGAAAGCGGCTTCCAGTCACCCAAAGATTTTTTGAAGGGAATCACCTCGGGATCCCGGGGCGACTTGGTGAAGAAAGCCCATCCCTGCGGGGCGAGATTCACCACAGTGTGCCTGACCTTTTTCTGGCCGGGCAGGGAAATGACGTTCTTGGGCAGTTGCTCCTGGACCACGTAGGCGATGACCACGGCCCAGACAGCACAGACAGCGATCACTGATTTCAGCGAAATAGGAATCGCACTGTCGCCGCCTTGCGTGAAGGCGGCATAGAAATAGCGGAGCTTCGTTTTCATGTTCGTGAGTCGTCCTTTGCCCCCGTGGGGCGCCGAAAGGCCGGGCCCGGGGGCGGGGAGTCTGCAGCCTCCCCGCCCGTCGGGCACTAGGCGGCCTGGAGCGCCTTCGTGACCTGTGCGACGGCCTCGTCCCGCGACAGCGGTGTCTGGTCGGCGCTGGTCGGCTCCGGGCTCCAGAACCAGTTCTTGCCCTTGACGAAGTTGGCACCCACCGCGACGGTGACGGTGACGACCGCACCTGCGGCGGTCACCACGGCCGCGACGTGCACGACCGCGGCGCCGACGGCCACGGTGACGCCGCACAGCTGCCCGTTCTCCACGGGAGTGGCCGACTTGTCCTTCTTGGCAACGGCCAGAAGCATGTTCTGGGCGTCGGTGACAGCCTTCTCCACCTGGCGCGGGTCACCACTGCGGGCCTTGCGGCTGAAGTCCGCGAAGAAGCTGGACGACCGCTTGTTGATCAGCTCGATCACCGCGTTGGACGCGCGGATCTCGTCCGGCGTGTCGTTGTCGACGTGCTGGCGCGCTTCCGAGAAGAGCTCCAACTGGGCCAGGTTCCGGCCGACCTTGCCCTGCCCGAAGAACAGGCCCCGGAAGACGTTCTCGCCGTCCGTCTTGGCCGAGACGGCAGGCGCGACAGCTGCCGTCCTGGCGGACGCGTTGACGTCCGCGCTTGCCGTCGGTGCCGCAGCCACACACAGAGCCGCCGCGGTAACGCCGGCCACAGCGAAGATTCCACGCTGCTTGATATTCACTTCTTTTCCCCTCTATTCGGCGAGGCGCCCCGAGGGGGAAAAGGCATGCGGTCAACACGCTCCCCCCGGGGCGTGATCTCGTCGAAGATCCTCACATGCAGATCCAGAGAAAGTCGATTATTTGTGACCGTCGTCACACGGCTTTTTGGTGTCGTGTCCCGCATCTGGCATGGCTCAAATTTTTCCAGTGATTCGAATTTCACTTGACGCACTCAAGGGGGCCATTTATTGGCGCTCGCAGCGGCCGGTCCCGGCCGACGCCGGGGGGAGGAAACGTCGGCCAGGACCGGCTTCCTACCTCGAACGCTGCGCGCTCAAGGAGTTCAGGAGTGCCGCGCCGCGTTCGGCGTCGTCCACGCTCACGGCGAAGTCCTTGCCCTTGGCGCTTATGACGAGGCACACCCCGCCGCGCAGCATCACCGTGGTCCCCATGCCGCTCAGCCGGTAGCCCCAGCCGCCGACTTGCGCCGGGGTGCGGCGTTCGGCGCGGGCGGAGTCGATGTCTTCGACCGCCCAGCGCCGCGCCGGCCAGCCGAAGGGGCCGAAGGAGACTTTCAGCCCTTTGTCACTGACACGTGCCCGTACGGAGGCGCATCCCAGGACCAGGACCGACGCGAGTGCGAACGGTGCGAACAGCGCCCAGTGCATGGGGGTCAGGCCTCCCAGGGCGGCCAGGACGGCGGCCATGGCCACAACGCCGGTCAGTGCCGACGTGACATGAAGCCAGGCGTTGGAGGCGCTTGAAAGCCATACGAGGCGCTGGCCTTCGGGGATGTCCATGCTCGGGCCGGCGGGCGACTGGCCTCCCTCGGCAGGTGAGGCGCGGGTCGCGAGCCAGGCGATCAGCCCTGCCGTGCCCGCCACCACAAGCACCGTCACGATCCCGCCCGTCACCGAGCCGGCGTCGCGCCAGTGACTGCGGTCCATGTTCGCCCGCACCACGGATGCCTGTGCGCCGGCCAGGAAGAGTCCGCCCGACAGCAGAACGACGCCCGCCCAGCTGCGCGCGGCGCCGCTTGGTGCGCCGCCCGTCCGCCGCCACCCGACCGCCACACCCACCACCAGCACCACCCAGACCAATGCCGGGAAGAACACGGCAGCCCACAGCGGCATCGAGCCGTCAGGCGCCCCCGACCCGCTCCAGTGGGTGGCCAGCCTGTCCGGCAGCCTTCCGCTCGCAGCCAGCGGCAGGCCCACCAGTAATGCCAGCACCCCGGCGGACCAGCCGCCCGCACCCCACGCCGCTCCGCTCCGCCGGCCCGTCTGCTCGTTCACGCCATCCCCCTGATCAACTCGATGAGGTCGTCCCTGCTGTAACCCGCACGCGCCGCGTCCGTCACCAGATCACGTACGCGATCCAGCAGCACGGAGCGCTGGTCCGCTCCGTCCGCCACCGTCACTCCCCGACCGCGCCGGAACTCCAGCACGCCCTCGTCGCGCAGCGTCCGAAGGCCGCGCAGCACGGTGTTCACGTTCACGCCCAGCGCCTGGGAAAGCTCCCGCGCCGGAGGCAGCCGGTCTCCCGGACCGCATTCGCCTTCCGCGATGGCACGCCGGATCGCACCTGCTACCTGCTCATGCAGGGCACGCTCGTCCGATGCGTTCAGTCTCAGCAACATGATGCTAATGACAATAGCACCATTAACTGCACCGCGACAGGACCGAAGAGACCCAGCCGCAGCCTTCACTTCGGCCGAGCACCTGCACAGCTCAAGCGGGAGAAGCACGGCACGGGCGAGGCGTGGCGGGGACCTGCGAAACGGGACCGCGGGCGGTGACGTCCAGGCGCAGCCGGCCGTCTCGGCACACAGCTCACCGGACCGGATGAGACGGAGGTGTTCGCGCTACTGGAGAACCACGGTTTCGAACCGCGCCGTGACGGTGACGACGCCATCGTCCTGGGCAACGGCCCTTTCCACGCGCTCGCCCGCGACCACACGCAGACGGTGTGCGGCATGAACCTCCGCCTGCTCCGGGGCGTACTGGACGGGCTCGCCGAAACCGGCCTCCAGGCGCGCCTGGCCCCCATCCGCCACTGCTGCGTCCGTTTGGAACCGGCTCCCCCACCGCCCACCGCCCACCGCCCCGTAAGCGACGCCACTGGTGGTCTGACACGCCCCTTCCCCGTCACCCCAAGACGCCCGCTCCCGCGCCGAGTTCCTCTCCCTGACCGGCCTGACCACCTGAACCACACCGCCCGTACCGGCCCCTGCCTCGGTCAGAGCTCTGCGCCGTCGTGCTGTACCGGGCTCGGACGGACGGGTGTCCAGTGGCGGGACCTGCCGAAGCGGGCCGGACCCTGGGATTCGCCCTACAACCAGCATCGCCGCTGGTCAGCGGACGGGACATGGAGATGCTGCTGACTCGCATCCACGCTGCGGAAGACGCCCCGGGCCGAATCGACCCGGACGTGTCGGTGGACTCGACCGGCAGTGCACACTCGTCTGCGCGTTGTCGTCCGGTGAGGGAGGAAGAATGAGCGGTGTGACCATGGTGAAAGACGTCGATGTCCGCGGTATGCAGCACTGTGAGACGACGGCGCTGGGCGTGCTGCTGCGGCATGAAGGACTCGACCTGTCCGAGCCCATGCTGTTCGGGCTCGGCTCCGGGCTGTCCTTCATCTACTGGGACAGCAAGGGCATGAGCTTCCCCTTCCTGGGAGGCCGGGTCAAGCCGTTCGAACTCACCAGGAGTCTGACCGCCGTACTCGGGCTGGAGCTGATGGTCGGGGAGACCACCTCGGCGCGAAAGGCATGGCAGAACGTGGCGGCACCCATCGACGCCGGTCGGCCGGTCGGCCTTCAGCTCGACAGCTACCACCTGGACTACTTCAGCACCAAGGTGCACTTCGGCGGGCACGTCGTGGCCATGTACGGTTACGACGAACAGGACGCCTACCTGGTGGACACCGGCCCGCAGGGCGGAGCCGTCTCGACCAGTCTCGCCAGCCTGGCCAGGGCCCGGGCCGAGCGCGGCCCCATGACCGCCAAGCACCGCTCCTTCACCATCACCGCGCCCAGCAACCTGACGTCGCCGCAGGATCGGATCATCCCCGCGATCAAAACGTGCGCCGACGCCTTCCTCAACCCGCCCATCGCGAACCTGGGCCACCGGGGAATCGAGAAGACCGCCAAGCAAGTGCCGAAGTGGCTGCAGCGCAGCGCCGATCCGAGCGAAGACCTGCCACGGGCCGCCGTCCTCATGGAGAGGGCGGGCACCGGCGGCGCCTTGTTTCGCAATCTCTACCGGGACTTCCTCGCCGAGTGTGCCCAGCTGATCGACAACAGCCACCTGCGCACCGGCCACAGCCTGTACAGCGAGGCCGCCACCCTCTGGACACAGGTAGCCGCACTCGTCGCGTCGGCAGGCGAATCCGGCGACGCGAACAACCTCATCCAGGCCGGCTCCCTCCTCCACGAACTCTCGCGCATCGAACGCGATGCGATGCAGGCACTCAGCAGGCTCTAGCGTGCTCTTCAACGGCCTCTGTCGAACGGTGTGTCGTACTGCTCCCACCCCCGAATGCCCAGATCGCACGGCCGCCGCAGCTCGGGGCCGGGCCTCGGCGAACAACATCGCGACGCCCGCCGGCAGGCGTCGCCCGGCTCCCTCGGGCTGGAGGCCTCGCTGGGCACACAGGGCCCGCGGTCCAGTCCAGCACGCCGGCCATGGCGCGCGTGTGCACGGCGACTTCGCATGTCCAGCACCAACCGTCGCCTGCTCGACGCGCGACGTTGACGGGAACGCGTCCCCAACCTGCCCAGCCTGGTCCGTCCAGGGGCCGACCAGCATGAAAGGTCCGGAAAGGGCGTTCCGGGCCCCGCCCGTCCCGTCCGACAATGTTTCGGTCGCCACGGAGGCGGCGGCCGGGACTGGCTGGCACCGACCTGAAGGTGTCCCCCGCCGTGTTACGGAGGTCTGTGGTGCTGCGCATCCATTTCACCGCGGAGGATCTCGCCCGCACCCGGGTGGCCAGTACCATCGGGGCCGCCGCGGAGACGTATTACAGCCTGGAGATGCTGTGCCGGCGTTCCCTCCCGTTGCCCTTTCAACGGTGGCGCGCCACGGTGGCCGGCCGACTGGGCGAGGACGCCAAGCCACTCACTGCGCTGATGCCCACCCGGGGCCCGGGCCTCGACCTGCTGGCACTGGCCGGCGACTCGCCCGACATCGACCACGCGGTGGAGGCCCTGCTGCGGGCACCGCGCACCCGGGTACGCCGTGAACTGGAAGCCGTTGCCGTCAACCCCGCCCAGATGCCGTGGGCGCGGGCCGTCGCCGAGGGGGATGCCGATGCCCGGCGGTTCCTGGCGGCCGGCCTCGTGGCTTGTCACCAGGTAGCCGTCGCACCGTACTGGGCGGCTTCCCGGTCACAGCTGGACGTCGTGCGGGCGCAGTACGCCCGCACGTTCCTGGAAGCGGGAGTCGACGCTCTGCTGACCTCCCTGAGCCCTCCGCTGGCACGCTGGCGTCCGCCTGTGCTGGAGGTACGCTACCCCCGCTCGGTCGAGGTTCACCTGGGCGGCAGAGGGCTGATCCTGGTGCCGAGTCTGTTCTCCTGGCGTGAGTTCAGCCTGCTGTACGACCCGTACGACGACACCTCGGTGCCGCGGCTAACCGTACCCGCGGTGACCGATCCGGCCACGGGCGCGGCGCTGTGGCATCCCAGGGGTTCCGTGGCCGACGATGCCCTGGGTGTCCTGCTCGGACGCACCCGGGCCGCCGCGCTGCGCGTGGCCGCCGATGGTTGCAGCACCACTGAACTGGCCGCGCGACTCGGTGTCTCCCCGGCAGCCATCAGCCAGCACACCAAGGCATTGCGCGACGCGCGCCTCATCACCACCAGCCGGCGCGGTGGTTCCGTGCTGCACATGGCCACTGCCCTGGGCCGGGCACTGCTGGACGGGAACCGATAGCGCCGCCCAGCGCAGCCGTGGGCCGTCCCGGATCGGTGACTGCTGAGGCACTGAATCGGGCCTGCCTGCGCCGAGGAACACTTGCCCGGCTCCTGAGGGTGACGTGGGCCGCATGGTCCAGGGCGCGCACGCGTTTGGCAACCCAACCCGCGCGCGGAGTGCCCGGAGGCGAGCAGGCCAGAGCGGCTGGGGACGTCGAGTTGTACCTGGTGCTCGGCTTGTACCTGGTGCTCGGCGCCAAGGCGCCCTGCTCAACGCAGGGCGCGCCGGGTGCCTCGCCAGGGGCGGCACAGCCGGTGGTCGCGGTGGAGCGGGCGTCGGGGCAGGGTCGCAAGCCGGCGGCAGGCCGCCTCCAAGCGGTCCATGAACACGGCGGCCGCCTCGGCGTCCGGGCCGGCGGCACGAGGAGCAGCTTCGCGGGCCGGCCTTCGGACTGGTAGGCCCGCATGTTCAGGAGCCGCGTATTCGCCGTAGCCGTCGGCCGGGCATCACAACGACGTTCTTATCCATGTCGCCCCTGATGAACCTCAGGATCTGTCGGAGATCGCTGTAGGGCGTTCGGACGTTCCAAGCGCCACCGGGACGGCACCGAGCTTCGCGTCGTCCACGTTGAGGACATACGAGGTTCTGCAGGCCCGGCGCAAGTACCGCGCGGCCACCGACCGGAAGGCCAGGGCCGCCCTGCACGCCATGCCGCAGGGCAGCCTCGGCCGCGGTCCCGGTGAGCCGATGCAGCACCGATTCTTGTCGAAGGGCCACCGACTGAGCAACCAATCGCTACCGTCCTCAAGTGACCAATGACCATGGGGATACACCACAGGGAACGCCTGCGCCGCCTGCGCCACGACGGGTTCGCGACGACGCCGAGTACGAGATGGCTGCTGGAGCTGGCGTGGCTGCGCTTGCCCTGCCTCTCGGTGATGTGGGTGGAGTCGCCGCCGCGTTCCTCACCCCACCAGTCGCACGAGCGCTGAAGTTCGCTGACGAGAAGTTCCGCCGCCAGAGCGACAGCAACGTGCAGACAATGCTGGACGAAGGTGCCTCCGCTGCTCACCTGCCCGCGGACGAGTTCGTCGACGAACTCGCGTCGGACCCCCGCCGCCTCCTCTGCCTTGTCAGCGCAGTAGAGGGGGCGAAGGCCACGGCGTACGACGACAAGATCCGGCTTCTGGGCCGTGCCCTCGCAGCAGCAGCTCAGGAGGACGAACCAACCCGGATCGACGAAGAACAGCTCTTCATCGAGGCCGTACGGAGGTTGGAAGCCCCTCACGTGCTTCTGCTGAAGACGATCGAGCGCCACACCGTGGCGCGCCCGGGAGAGCTCGACGGTGCTACGGAGAAGGAGCTGGCAGAGGAGATCGGAGACTACTTCGCCGGCCGTGGCATCCTGCAGCCCCTCTTGAGGCCCCTGGAGTTCCACGGACTCGCACGCCTGCACGGCATTCCCGGCGCCTGGGACGCAAACATCGCGGACGACATTCCCCCCGGCGCAGGCGGGGCGGGGAAGTGGGTACCCACGCGCTTCGGGCGTCACTTCCTCCAGCGCCTTGCCGAGGCCGAAAGGGCGGAAGCCGGAGAGTCAGATCCGGCCCGTGACACGACGACGCCGGGGTTCAACTGGGACGTCTAACCATGCGCCTCCCGCCCGTGTTCTGACCGCTGCCCTACGACGGGCTGCCGAGGACGTTGGGCCGGAGGCCGAAGTGGAGGGCTCGGGTCACCGCGATGGGTGAACTTTGGGTGATGAGCGCAGTGTCCAGGGCCCTGACCCGGAGTAGGCAGGTTCGTCCGGCAGGAGCTGCCGGTCGACTCGCGGGAGGACGCCGCTGTCCATCAAAGGCTGGTGATCACCATGGCCCGCATGGCGCCGCCGTACGTCACCGCTGCCATGAGGCGAGGGTCTCCGGATCGTCGGGCTCCGGAGCAGTGCAACCATTCGGTCCACCCGAGTGTCTCCCTCAATAACCGACACACCACCTTTCTAGGGGACGAAATGGGACGACACAGGGCCGCATGGACGACGGTGGTCGCGCTTGTGGCCGCCATGGCAGGAGTGACGGCGGCCCCGGCCGCGGCCGCAACGACCATCACCACCCAGACCACGGACTGCCCCACCGGTTGGGGCAGTACGACCAAAACCCGCTCCGGCGCGACGACGGAGTCGGTGACGAACATCAGGACCGGCCGGCACGCCTGCTTCGACCGCATGGTCGTCGACGTCCCCGGCGCGGGCACCAGCGGCCTCGGCTATTCCGTCAGGTATGTCAGCCGCCTCCACCAGGACGGTTCGGGCAATTACATCCCCGTCGGCGGCGGCGCCGTCCTCGAGGTACGGGTCATGGCCCCCGCCTACGACCCCGACACCGGGATGCCCACCTATCCCGTGCGGGCCGGTCAGCGCCTGAAGGGCGTGGACCTCTCGGGGTACCGCACCTTCAGGGACGCCCGGTTCGCCGGCAGCTTCGAAGGGGACACGCAGATCGGGCTCGGCGTCCGGGCACGGCTCCCGTTCCGGGTGTCGGTGGCGACCGACCGGGTCGTGATCGACGTGGCACACAACTGGACGGGGGCACGCTGAGGCCCTTAGGGGCGCTGGGACCGAAGTTCCCTGACTCAAGTAGCCGTATCCGTGGATCCGCGGTGAGCCGCGGACCGTCAAGCGGCCGGCCCGACCAGCTCTTCCCGTACGTCTTCCATGGTGACGAAGCCGAGGACCGTGATCCTTGTCGCCGGTGACCGCCGCGAGATGGCTCTCGGCGGCCCGCAGATCGGTGAGGGCGCCGTCCAGCGGCGTATCGCCCGGCACGCGGGCGACCGCGTGCACCTCGATGCGGGAATCGGCTGGTCGGGTTCGGTGACGCCGAGGGTGTCCTTAACTGTGCTTGTGTGCGGGAACGCCCTGGGCCTACTCCTCGGCTCGTCCCCTTTTACCTGGGTATCCAGGAGCTCGAAGGTATCGGTGGCCTCGCGGGCAGCGGCCACGCAGCCGTAGCCGGCCTCAGGTCATGAAGGCCCAGAGCCGATACGGCGCATCGAGCCTGTCCGCGGGTGAGGCGTTCCCGCTCGTGCCGGGGAAGCTGTCCGAACTCGATACCGGCCGACGGAGCGCGGCTGACGGCCCGCCTCGATCCGGGGCGTTCTTCGCACGCGCGTCGCGTCAGGAGCCGTAAGGACGGCGTCAAGGCCGAAATCCCGGGCCGACGCCGTCACCGGTCGTGCGAAGATCTACCGGCCCATTCGGGCTCCACCCCTGCCGCAGTAACGATTCTACGGAGAGCCCATTCGCCGCGCCCACCTTCTCTCCGCCGCTGTCCTCCTCTTCTGCACGGCCTGTTCCGGCGGTGCGGACAGTGACTCCGAGAAGAGTGCGAAGAAGGCCGTGGATCACGGGGCGGTCGTGCGCGCCGCGATCGAGAGGACGAGCACGGACAGCGCCCGCCTGGACAAGAAGATAGAGCTGCGGTCCGCCGACAGCCCCAGGACGTACGTGTTCGCGATCGCCGGCGCCTTCGACCTGGCGGGTGACAGGGGCCGGCTCACGGTGGAACTCGAGGACAGCGGCATGGAACCGGTCGAGGAAGTCTTCGTCGGCGACACCGTCTATGTGCGGGGCTCGCAAGCCGTCGCCGCTGGCAAGTGGGCCTCGGCCGTCCGGAGCGAGGCCCTGACTCGCTATTTCCTGCGGGCACCGCTGAACGACCCCGAGCACCTGCTCCGCCAGGTGAAGGCGATGCGGCAGGTGTCGAACGAGGGCAAGGAGCAGGTGAACGGCGCCCCTGCGGTGCACTACCGGGGCACCATCGACCACGCCACCGCGACGCTCCGGATGACGACGGAGACGAAACGGGGGCTGGCAGACCTGCGCGAGAAGCTGGGCGACGACATGCCCGTCTACGCGGACGTGTGGGTCGACGGGAAGGGGCGCGCCGCCCAAGCGAGGCTGTCCTACTTCGGCGGTATGAAGGCCATGACGACGATGACACTCTCGGACTTCGGGATGCCGGTGAAGGCCGAGGCGCCGTCGTCCCGGCAGGTCGTCCCTGTGACGGCGGGCGAGGACGTCCTGCTGGCCTGAGCAGGGGCGAGCCCGGCGCGGGCTGTCCTGCGCGACAGTCAGACCGAAGGGGTCGGCGAGGGGGACGACAGCGCCGACCTGCGCGGCTGGGCCGGACCGGCTCGCCGCGCCTGGGTTCTCACAGCCCGGATCTCCGGTACGCCAACCTGCCAGTACAGGGACGGGCCGCCGCACCGACAAGCCTCTGCGCGTGCACCCCGGGGATTCGGGACGGGCACGTGGCCGCGGCCGACACCGCCTGGCGCCCACGTCGTGATGTAGACGATCACAGCGTGGAATCACTCGGCCGCGTGCCCGGACCGGACCGTCGTGGAGAAGGCACAGACTCACACGGCGGGGCGGGAGTGCACGCTGACGGCGTAACCGCAGCCTTGGTAATAGGGATCGCCGCTCCAGGTGGCGTAGCGCTGCCTCAAAGTCAGTCCGGCCTCGGTACACCAGTGGTCGAACTCTGTGAGGGTCACCGGCGGTTCCGGCAACGGCAGATGTGCCGCATCCAGTCCCATGCCCGTGACCAGCAGACCGCCGGAGCGCAGTGCAGCGGCCAGCTGCCGAACAACGACCGATTCGGTGCCGGGGGCCAGCAGGGGGATGACGTTTCCGGCGGCGAGCACCAGGTCGAAGCCCTGTTCCAGGCCCAGGGTGTCCAGACGGGCCAGGTCGCCGAGGAGCCAGTCCTGCGTGGGGGCGTCTCGGCGGGCCACGGCGAGCATCGAGGGGTCGACGTCCACACCAGTGCAGTTGTGGCCCAGCTCCGCGAGCCGGATCGCGATCCGACCGGTGCCGCATCCGGCGTCGAGTACCCGGGCGGCGGGCTCCAGCAACGCGGCACAAAAGGCGGCCTCACCGTGGATGTCGTGCCCTGATTCAGCGAGCTGCGCGAAGCGCTGCGCGTACTCCTCTCCAGCTTGTCCGCCGGTCAGTTCAGCCCATCGGTCGCGTTGCCCAGTCATGTTCACAGTCCCTTCCGGTCATCCTCGTCCAGCGGGAGCGAAGACGATGCCATCACACTACTTGCGGCCGTAGGTCCGACCTCGCGGGATGCTACGAAGGTACGGCACTACCAGGCCCCGGCCCATCCGTTCCCCCGGCCGGCCGGGGCACCGCGTCATGGAGACACACCACACGGCTTGCTGCGGTCAGCCGGTGCGGCGGGAGCGGGCCAGAGCCAGTCCGCCGAGTCCTGTCGCCACCAGCCCTACCAGCATGGCCACGTAGGCCCCGCCCAGCCCGTTCCCGGTACCGAGGCCGCCGTCGGCGGTGGTCGCGACCAGCGCGCCGAGGGCCATGCTGGTCAGCCCCGCCACCATGGCCGCCTTGGCGCCGAGTGATCCGGTAACAGTGCCGAGACGACCGGCGCGGCGGGCCAGCGCCAGCAAGGCGGTGACCACGCCGACCAGCCCCAGCAAGGCCCCCGTGGTGGCCCCGAGCCGCCCGAGGCTGAAGTCGTAGAAACTGGCGGCGACCGACTGAGCCGCGGCGTGCGCGGCCGCCGGTGTGGCGAGCGTGATGCCTACGAGCGGAACGGCCACGGCGGTGACAAGCAAGCGACGAACAGTCATGTGAGGGGCTCTTCTCTTTGCTACTGGGGTGAGTTGAGCTTCCCCGCCGGGCCCACCCCCGGTCGTCCTGCGGACGCAGACACTTCGCACTGCCGCCGATGTCTCATGCTGCTACCACGGGCGCTGCAGGAGCCGCGAAGGTACTGCGTGTGCGGTAGTCGGCCGCTCGTCCACGAGGGTGACTCTCTGCCGACGTCAGCCAGCTAGGGTGCGCGCATGAGTGCAGGTGAGTCGGTCGCCCCGGCACGTGTGGCGGACTGGGTGATCGCTGTCGGCGTAGCAGCGGCACTGCTGGTTACCGGGCTGTCCGGGCAGCGTTCCGCCACGCACTCCGACGTGCTGGGGTATGGGCTGCTGACGGCCGGCGGGCTGGCCCTGGTTGCACGCCGTCGGGCGCCGGTTGCCGTCCTGGCCATCACCGGGCTGTGCGCGGTGGGCTACCAGGCGGCCGGTTTCGATGTACCGGTCGTCGCGTACCTGTTCGCGGTGTACGCGGCCGTACGGGCGGGACACCGCACTGTCACGGTGGCGGCGAGCGTGGCCATGCTGGCCATGCTCCCGCTCGCCGCCCTGGCTTCGGGCCGCCGCGACCTGGGCGAGGCGTTCGCGCAGTCCCGAGGCGCTTTGGAGATCGCCTGGCTGATCGCGGCCGGCGCCGCGGGTGAGGCGCTGCGACAGGCCGAGCGGCGGGCGGACGAGGCCGAGCGCACCCGGGAGGAGACCGCGCGGCGCCGCGCCGACGAGGAGCGTCTGCACATCGCGCGCGAGCTGCACGATTCGCTCACCCACCAGATCTCGGTCATCAAGGTGCAGGCCGAAGTGGTCGTGCACGTGGCCCGCAAGCGCGGCGAGGAGGTTCCGCAGGCTCTGCTCGCGATCCAGGAGGCCGGACGTGAGGCGAGCCGGGAGCTGCGCGCGACCCTGGAGGCGCTCCGCGACGACGACACGGCCCCGCCGCGTGGCCTCCACAACGTCCGCGAACTCGTCGAACAGGCCCGTACGTTCGGCCTCGACACAACACTGACGATCGCGGGCCAACGACACGACGTGCCGGCCGCGGTGGGCCGGACCGTGTACCGGATCGTTCAGGAGTCGCTCACCAACATCGCCCGTCACTCGGACGCCGCGACGGCGTCGGTGCGGATCGACTGCCGTCCGGACGCCCTCGCTGTACGCATCGACGACGACGGCCGGGCGACGCCGGACACCGCCTCGACATCCGGCCTCGGGCTGCTGGGCATGCGAGAACGCGTTACCGCCCTCGGGGGCAGGCTGCGTGCCGAACCGCGCCGCGAGGGCGGCTTCACTGTCCAGGCCGAACTCCCTGTGGAGCAGACGTCATGATCCGTGTCCTGCTGGTCGACGACCAGCCGCTCATTCGCAGCGGCTTCCGCGCGCTCCTCGACCTCGAAGACGACATCGAAGTGGTGGCTGAGGCTGGCGACGGCAGCGAGGGCCTGTTTCTCGCCAGGAAGCACCTGCCGGACGTCGCTCTCGTTGACATCCAGATGCCGGTCGTCGACGGCATCGAGGCGACCCGTCGCATCGCCGCCGACCCGGCCTTGTCGCAGGTCCACGTCGTCATCCTGACCAACTACGGGATGGATGAATACGTCTTCAACGCGCTGCGTGCCGGCGCTGCCGGGTTCCTCGTCAAGGACATCGTGCCGGACGACTTCCTGCACGCCGTACGCGTCGCGGCGCGCGGCGACGCCCTGCTGGCACCGTCGATCACTCGCAGACTCATCAACAGGTACGTCACCCAGCCGCTCACCACCGGCACAGGAACTGGGCTGAAAGAGCTGACCGCGCGGGAACGCGAGGCCGTCGTGCTGGTCGCGCAGGGCCTGTCCAACGACGAGATCGCGAGCCGTCTGGTGATCAGCCCGCTGACCGCGAAGACTCACATCAACCGGGCCATGACCAAGCTCCAAGCGCGGGACCGCGCCCAACTCGTCGTATTCGCCTACGAATCCGGCCTGGTAGCGCCACGCAGCTCCTGACATCTGACATCCCTGGTCCACGGACATGGCGAGTCCAGACATTGAACGCCTCGGCCTTCAGCCCCAACCCGGTCGACTGCCCGGCCTTGAGCGCGGTGCCGTCGGGTTCTGGCTGGAGTTCTGTGGTCCGTGGCTGTGGGTGACCGGCTGGATCTCGCAGAGGGCTTCCTCCTGTGGCGGGATCGGAGGGTGGAGAACGTCGCGGAGGCGGGTGGGGTAACGCGTGGCCGTCTTCTCCCAGCGTGAGGTGATGCCGCGCCACCGCTCGAGGCGCTTGCGTGTGACCACGCCCGGCGTCGCTGTGAAGCCTTTGCACACCGAGTTCGTCACAAAGGTCGACGTAGCAGAACCCGCAGTTTTGTGGCGTGGTGGACCGTGTAGCGGTCGCACCAGAGGGCAGACGGGTACTCACCAACGCAAGTGCAGAAGCGTGCACGTCGCCCCGGTCGCTCGCCATGGGACAGGCATGCGGCGTGGAGGCAACTGCCCCCAAACGACTGCACCTTCCGCACAGGACCGAGCCAGAAGGGACGTCTCAACCGATGTCGTCATCCCTCGTTGAAACCGTGGACATCAACGCCCCCGTATCCCTGAGCTGGGAGCTGTGGAGCGACGTGACCAAGTGGCCGATCTTCCTCAGCCACGTCGAACGCGTGGATCGGATCGACGACAAGCGGTTTACGTGGTGGCTGTCGCTTCCCGGAGCGGACAAGTACTTCGCTGCCGAACTGACCGAGGTCGTGACAGAAGACCGTATCGCCTGGAAGACAGTCACCGGGGTGCACCATGCGGGTGTCGTCACCTTTCACCGGTTGAGCGACACCACAAGCCGAGTAACTCTCCAAGTCGAGTACGACCCCCAGGGATTCATCGAGCACCTCGGTGCCCTCACCAACTTGGACAAGGTGCTGGCCAACTACGATCTCGGACAGTTCCAGCGCATGGCTGAGGAGCTGGCGACTGGCGCGCTCTAGCGACGACTGACACTTGAGGGCTCCGGTCCTTCGATCGTCTATGTCGAGTCCTCTCAGCGGAAGTCCGCCGCATGGTCCACCGCCCACTTCCGGAACGATCGGGCCGGGGTGCCCGTGATGCGCTCCACCACATCGTTGACCGGCTCTGGATCGTCGAGCATCTGCGCCTGGGCCGGCAGCACAGCTTCCACCAGCTCTGCCGGGTAGCCCGCGGCCTTCATCTGCTCGATGGCCTCGTCCAGCGCGACCTCCTCGAACCGCACCGGCCGCCCGATCACCTCGCTGATGAGCTCCACCTGCCGTTCCTGGGTGATCAGTTCGGGGCCGGTGATCAGGGGGCGAGCGCCGAGCAGGGCGTCGGTCGTCAGCGCCAGAACGGCGACCGCGGCCATGTCCGCCTCGTGGATCAGCGGGCGGGCCAGCCTTGCCAGCGGCGCCCGAACCGCACCGGTGGTGCGGACCTCCTCCGCCCAGCCCAGTGTGTTACTCGCAAACCCGGTGGGCCGCAGCGCCGTCCACTCCAGGCCCGATGCCTCGATCAGCCGCTCCAGCTCCGTATGGAACATGGTGATCGCCTCGCCCGGCTTCTCATTCTCGCTCCCGACCCCGGCGGATGACAGGTACACCACCCGTCGGACGCGCTTCCTGATCGCGTCGATCACGTCCGACGCGCCATCGGCGCTCAGGAACGGCCACACCAGGAAGACCGAATCGACGCCCTCCAGAGCCGCGTCCAATGACGCGGGATCACCGAGATCGCCGCGTACCGCCTGCACACCCTCCGGGAAGTCCGCCTCCCCTCTCACCAGCGCCCGCACGGGCACGCCCGCCGCGTGCAGTTGAGCCACCACCGCGCCGCCGACCCTTCCAGTCGCGCCGGTCACCAGGATCCTGGACTGTGTCATCGGACATCTCCTCGTCTCGCCGTTCGTGATGACAGGACTCTCGTACATCAACCAAGGTTCAGGTCAAGCACAGGCCGGCCGGATCAGCCGTCAGTGGCGGTCACAGGTGCCAGGGGGGCTCACGGGGAGTCGGCGCGGACGAGGGGGAACAGCACCGATGGGACGTCGAGAGACACCGGTGGATCCGTCGGCGGGGCCGGTGCAGCGGTTCGCGTACGAGCTGCGCAAGCTGCGCCAGGAGGCCGGCGGGCTGACCTACCGGGAGATGGAGCGTACGGCCCACTACTCGGTGGCCGCCCTCTCACAGGCCGCCGCCGGGGAGCAACTGCCGTCCCTCGCGGTGGCCCTGGCCTACGTCCGGGCCTGCGGCGGGGACCATGCCGCCTGGGGACGGCGCTGGCACGCGGCGGCCAAGGAGACGGCGGCGCGCGGCCGTGAGGACGACGACGTCCCATCGCCGTACCAGGGCCTGGCCCGCTTCGAACCGGGCGACCACGAGCGGTTCTTCGGCCGCGGCGAGCTCGTGGGCGTCCTGCGCGAACTGGTGCAGGACCGGCGGTTCGCCGCCGTGTTCGGCCCCTCCGGCAGCGGCAAGTCCTCGCTCCTGCGCGCCGGTCTGATCCGGGCGCTGCGCACCGACGGCCCGGCGCCGGCCGTGATCCGCCTGCTCACCCCCGGCGCACCCACGCCCGGGCGCTGCGGCCGAAGACCGCCGACGCCGACGACCGTACCGGCGCCGGTGGTGACACCGTGGTGGTCGACCAGTTCGAGGAGGTCTTCACCCTCTGCCGGGACCCGGCCGAGCGCGCCGAGTTCATCGACCGGCTCCTCGCGGCCCGCTCCCCGGACAGCGGACTGCGCCACGGCCCGGGTCCGGGGCCGCCGACGAAGGCGGTCGGCCGTCGCGGCGCTCGCGGTCTTCCTCGTCCTCGCGCTGGTCGCCGGCACGGTCGCCGTACAGCAGAGCCGAACCAGCGACCGCCGGCACACCGATGCCCAGGCGCGCCGCATCGCGGCAGTCGCCGACGGCATGCGCTTCTCCGATCCGGTCCGGGTGATGCGGCTCAGCGTGGCCGCCTGGCGTCTGGCGGACACGACGGAGACACGTTCGGCGCTGCTGGGCGCCATGGCGCAGAAGCAACAGGACGTCTTCACCATCCCCGGCAGCGCCTCCGACCCGGACCCCGACCGCGTCGAGCGGTACATGACGGGGGGGGACGGCGGCGGCACGCTGCTGGCCGTCGGGACGGACCGTATCCGAACCTGGGACGTGCGCACCCACCGGCCGGGACGCTCCTACCCCGGGCCCGGCGCGCTGCTCGGCGAGGACGACATCACCGTCGGCGAGGACGGCCGGACACTCGCCCTGCTGCGGGAGGACCACGTCCTGCTGTGAGACGTACGGGCCGGACACCAGGCCGGCACGCTGCCCGGAGTCATGCCGGTGGGCGCCGGGTTCAGCCCCAGCGGCCGCACCCTCGTGGTCGACGACCTCGGCGACGACGACTCGGTGACCCAGGCCTGGGACGTCGGCAGCCGCAGGCTGCGCATGCGATGGTCCGGGCGCGCAGGTGAGTCCGTACAGGAGACTCATGCGCTGGTCGCCGCGAGTGGCGCGCACGACGACGAAGGAGACCGTCGAGTTCTGGGACGTGAGCGATCCGGGCCCGGGCCGGCGGACCAGAACCCTGCAGGGCATGGCCGGCGAGGAGCTCGCCCTGCGTCCCGACGCACAGCAGCTCGTCTCCTGGCGCGGCACCGTCGCCGACCTGACTTCGGGACGCGTACGGCGTCACGCCCTGGGCGACGGCGAACCCAACGCGCCGGCCTTCAGTCCGGACGGCCGGCTCCTGGCCGTGGGCGACACCATGGGCCGGGTCGTCGTCGTCTGGGACGCAGGGCTCCGCGACCGGATCGCCGTACTCCCCGGCACGCACGCCGGGGGCGCCCGGGAGGAAGAACTGAACGGCGGGAGCGCCCTCGCCTTCTCCGGGGACAGCGATCTGCTCGCTGTCGCCGGCCACTTCGGGGGCGTACGGCTCTGGGACGTCGCATCGGGCCGGCCCCTCGGTTCGGACCTCCCGACGCCCGGCGACATGGTGGCCGCTCTCGCCTTCGGCCGGAACGGCCGCACGCTCTACACGGCGGCTGCGCACACACTGCTCCAGAAGTACGACGTCGGCCCCGCCGGGGTCGCCGCCGAGGTGTGCCGTCGCGCCGGGGCCGGACTGTCGCGCCGGGACTGGCGGGCGTACCTGCCGGACCTCTCCTACCGCGACACCTGCTGAGGGTCCCGCCACAAGCCGGGGAGCGGAGCGCGTCGCGGCCGGTCTGAAAACGTCGTTGACGGAGATGGCAAAGCTCCCCCAGGGACAGGGTGGACGCGCCCATCCCTGGTAAGGGCTCGGCGCCGCTGGCGCTCGCCATACGGCCCGCGCGCGGGCCGGCCGCCTCGCGCGCGGTACCGACCGCCGACCCACCTGCGGCAAGCCCATTCGGCAAACCCGGAGCACAGGAAGGGGGGCGCGGGTACCGTCGCCCGTATGACCAGTGACGAGGGCGTCGTCGTCGACGTGGCGGTCCGTGCGGCCTGGGACTCCTACCGCATTCTGGAGAGCACCCTCGCCGGCCCTGAACGCGAGGAGGCCCGCCAGCGAGTCGAAGCGGCCATCGCCTCCCACGGCCGCGAGGAGATCTGCCGCGGCGCCGCCTTCCTCATCGGCGTCATCACGATCTCCATCGTCAAACCGCCCGCCGCTGCCCCTGAGGCCGACCGGGATGAAGACTTCGACCCGCTCAAAGCCCTCATCCCGTCCGTCCTCCACCGCCTCCGGCAGTTCGAGCTGCTCGACAGAGCCCAGATCCCCATGGTCGCCGGGCTCCTCACCGCAGCCGCCTGCGGCTACGACACCACCGCCTGGCGCGACCAGTTCGGCCCCATCACCCCCGCCGAAGGCCTCGCGCTGAGCTTCACTCTGTGGCTGCTCGCCGACCTGTACGACCTCTTCCAGGATCGACCCGGAGCCACCGACGAGCTGATGACCAGCACTTTCGCCGCCATGGACGCCGCCCGCTGACGCACCGTGGGCTGCATGTCCGGTAGGTCAGCGGCCGGTGTGCGGGCCACTGGCTGCGACCGACACGGAGGAACTCCGCAGGCAGTGGGGCCGTCCGTCATTCCTCTGCGCGGCCCGGAGGTGCGGGCACCGGTACGACTTGGCCAGGGCGCAGATCCGGCGTGTCCGACGTACGACGATCGTCACCGCGGTAGCCGCGGCCTGTGTCCTGTCCTGTTCCGCCGGTGCGGATGACGGCTCCGAGGGCGGCGGGGCGCCGGCCGGCTCCCGCTCCTCGTCCGCCCCGGCACCGGCGGATTCCGCGAGGCAGGAGACCGCCGCCGTCCACCCGACCCCCGCGACGTCCCCGGGGCCGGAACTGGTCCGTGATTCCTTCGCCGGCCTCCAGGCCACGCTCAACGCCACCTGCACGCCGGGCTCGGGAGACAGTGCGTACTTCCTGGGCAGGGTCCACGAAGAGGTGATGGGGCTCGAGGCGGCGATGAAGGCGGACCTGAAGGGACCGGGCCACTTCCCCGAGCCCATCGCGTGGATCGCCGACCTCCGCACGACGCTCGACGGTGACACCTCCACGGAGAACCTGGAGAAGCACCGCACACAGCTGATCGACGTCCGCGACCGGATCAACGTCTGGATGCAGGACCACCCCGACGACTACCGCTGACCACCTCATCCATCGCAGCGGCGACCAGAATCGGGGCAGTTGATCGACCAGCGAGTGGCGAAGGTACCGGGACCTGCGCCGGACGGGGACCGAGTCGCGGCAGCGTCGATGGAGTTGGCCCTCGCCGCAGTACGCGCTGCCGCTCAGCGCGTACGGACACGGAACAGCGCACCCGACAGGCCCATCGCCACAGCGAGGAGCCCGGCGCACCAGGCGAGGGCGAGTGCGGGGGCGGTGCCGACCGGCTGGTCGAGGAGGAGGCCGCGGAGGGACTCGATCACCGGGGTGACCGGCTGGTGGTCGGCGAAGCCGTGCAGCCAGGACGGCATCGTGTCGATGGGGACGAAGGCGCTGCTGGGGTACGGCAGGAACATCATGAAGAAGGTGAAGCCGCTCGCCGCCTCCGGGGTGCGGGCCAGCAGGCCGACCGCCGCGGAGAGCCAGGAGACGGCGAGGACGAAGGCGAGCAGGATGCCGAGGGCGGCGAGCCAGCCGGGCGCGGAGGCGGAGGGCCGGAAGCCGATCAGGAACGCAACGCCGAGGACGAGGGCCGTCGACAGGAGGTTGCGGGCGGTGCTGGCGGCGACGTGAGCGCCGAGGATCGGGACTGCGCCGACGTCCAGGGAGCGGAAGCGGTCGACGATGCCCTCCTTCATGTCCTCGCTGACGCGTACGGCGGTGGTTGAGGAGCCGAAGCCGGCGCAGAGCAGCAGAACGCCGGGGACGACGTACGTCACGTAGTCGGTACCGGTGTCGATCGCGCCGCCGAAGAAGTAGACGAAGATCAGCATCAGCATGACCGGCAGCGCCAGTGCGGTGATGACGGCGTCGACGTTGCGGCGGCTGAGGCGGATGCCGCGGCCGGTCAGGGTCAGGGCGTGAGTGAGGGTGTCAGGCACGGGTCGGCTCCTGCTCCTTCTGGCCGGTGAGGGCGAGGAAGACGTCGTCGAGGGTGGCGCTGTGCAGGCTGAATCGCGCGATGTCGGTGCGGGACGGGTCGCATTCGTCGAGCAGCGCACGCACGTGGGCGGCGGTGCCGTCCGTCGGGATGCCGAGGGTGAGGGTGTCCGGCGCGTGGTGCACGGCGCGGGGGGCGAGGCGCCGGTAGGCGGGCTCGCCGGCCAGGACCAGGTCGAGGCGGTGGCCGCGGACGCGGGTCTTGAGTTCGTCGGCGGTGCCTTCGGCGACCATCCGACCTGCGTTGATCACGCCGATGCGGTCGGCCAGGCGGTCCGCCTCCTCCAGGTATTGGGTGGTGAGCAGGACCGTCGCGCCGCGTGCCGCCACCTCGGCGACCACCTGCCACAGTTCGCGTCGGCTGCGCGGGTCGAGGCCGGTCGTCGGCTCGTCGAGGAAGACGACCTCGGGGGCGCCGACCAGACCGGCGGCGAGGTCGAGGCGCCGGCGCATGCCGCCGGAGTAGGTGACGGCGAGGCGGCGTCGGGCGTCGGTGAGGCGGAAACGTTCGAGCACTTCGTCGGCGCGGCGTGCGGCGGCGGGGCGGGAGAGCCCGGACAGCCGGGCCATCATCCGCAGGTTCTCCTCGGCGGTCTGCATGTCGTCGACCGCCGCGAACTGCCCGGTCAGGCTGATCGCGCGGCGCACCCGGGGGCGGTCTGCGATCACGTCGTATCGGGCGACCCGAGCCCGGCCGGCGTCCGCCCGCGTGAGTGTGGCGAGGATGCGGACGGTGGTGGTCTTCCCCGCGCCGTTGGGTCCGAGCAGGGCGTGGACGGTGCCGCGTTCGACACGCAGGTCGATGCCGTCCAGGACTGGGACGTCGTTGTAGGCCTTGCGGAGGCCGATGGCCTCGATGGCCAGGTGCCGTGACATGACACTCCCCCTTCTGCGTATGGCATACGCACTACTGCGTAAGGGTTACGCATTACTAGGATGGGCGTCAAGCGGGAGAAAGAGGCGGCGGATGAAGGACAGTGACGGCAGGGGGCTGCCGGCGAGCATCGAGGCGGCCTGGGGACTGAGGGAACGGCCAGGAAAGGGACCGAAACCGGGGTTGAGCCTGGAGCGCATCGTCGACGCGGCAGTGAAGCTCGCCGCGGCCGAGGGGCTAGCCGCCGTCTCCATGGGACGCATCGCCAAGGAACTGGGCGTCTCGACGATGTCGCTGTACCGGTACGTCGGCGCCAAGGACGAGCTGTACGTCCTGATGCTGGACCGGGCCATCGGCGCCCCGCCCGCGCCGCCCACCCCCGGCACCGGATGGCGCGAGGCGCTGGCGACCTGGGCCCGGGAGCAACGCGCGGCCCTCCAGCGGAACCTGTGGGCGGTGCGGGTCCCCATCGCGGGGCCGCCGGTGACGCCGAACTCGGTCGCCTGGTGGGAGTGGGGCATGGTCGCCCTCGCGGACACCGGGCTCGACGAGGGGGCGAAGATCTCGGTGATCCTGCTGGTCAGCGGCTACGTGCGCAGCGAGGCCGGACTCATGGCCGACCTCGACGCGGCGATCCGCGCGACCGGCGACACGCCCCAGGAGGTCATGGCCCGCTACGGCCGTACGCTGAAGCGACTGGCGGACCCCGCCCGCTACCCGGCCGTCGCGCGGATGCTGGCGTCGGGGGTGATGGACGAACCCGACGACCCGGACTTCGAGTTCCACTTCGGCCTCGACCGGGTCCTGGACGGCATCCAGGTCCTGGTGGACCGGGTCGGACCGTAAGCGATCTCGATCGCCGCGTGCGCGCCACGCTGCCCCCGCGAGAGCGGCCTTCTCCCCGGCGCCATGCCTGATCACCGAGCGGATCCATCCGGGCAGAAGCCGGCCGAGCCGACGACGATGTCGCGCTCCTGGTGCTCGACGGGGTTCGGCCCAGACGAGATCAGTTGAAGCTCGACTCGCTCCCATGAGTGAACTGGAGTAGCCAGATCCAGAACAGGCAGGCCGCGACCGAGCAGCCCAGGCCGAGAAGGGCACGGCTCCTGCCGACGTGGTGTCTCCGGGTTTTCCACACGTCCCTGAGGCCGAACACGACACCCACAGCGCCGGCATAAGGTGCGACGGACCACGTCAGACAGCAGCCCACGCCGAGAACGGAGAACAGCCCAAGCCGGAAGGATGCGCTGACGCCGCTGACCGGTGTCTTCACGACCTTGTAGGGCGGGTTTACTTCACCCATGGCCACCTTCACGGACGCGGATGCACCACTGTAGTTGAACACGTTCAACTACAAGGGTGAGGATAGCTGCCGCGTGCGGGTGATGGACCCCGTGGGCGCCCTGCTGCGGCGGTTGGATGCCGTGCTCGTCGTCCCGGGCGGGCCGACCATGCTCCAACGGGACGAGGACCGCCAGAGGTTCTGTCCGCGTCCCTCAGGGACGAGTGGCCCCCGTCATCATCGTGGCTCGCCCGCGCGGAGATCGACCGGAACATCCAGATATTCTGAACGAACGGGCGAGGGCGGGGAGCCGCTCGGCGTCACCTCTTGGCTCGGTGCAGTTGGATGTCCCTGGTCACGAACAGATGGACGTAGCCACACCACCAACACACCAGGCCGGTTGCCGATTCGTCCGCCCAGGCCATCTTCATGAACTCGAGGGCGAAGCTGTTGAGTTTCACCTGCCGTACCCGGAACTCTTCGCTCTCGCAGATGAGACAGCGTATCCACGTCTCCCCCACCGAGGCATTCACCGGCTTTGCCACTTCTTCCTCCCCCGGAACGTCATCAGTCTGTGGTGCCGTGCACTTCGTCGGCGCTCAGGCGTCGCCAGTGGGTCATCGGTCCGGGCGGCTGTCCGGACGGGCCGCGTTTCGGCCGGGCGGGCGGCTCAGCAGGTGGCGGGGGTCCGCGGCTCGTGTGATGGCCGTTTCGACGGCTGCGACGCGGTCGGCGAGCAGGCCGAGTGCTGCCACCGCCCGGCCGAAGGAGTCGTCCCCCGAGCCGCCGAGGGCCTGGGCGCGGACGTAGGCCGATGTGATGTCGGTCCAGCGAGCCGCCTGTTCCCCGGTGAGCGTGCCCCGCAGGTCCGCCAGCTTGAGCAGGTTGCTCTCGGCCCCGGTGGTGAGGGTCTGGGCCTCGCCGGTGTAGTGGTCGTCGATCACGGCCGCCAGCTCTTCGTCGTTCATGACGGAGGAGACGCGTGCCGTGATCTTGTTCATGTTGCGGTATGAACCCTGGAGCCGGAAGGGCGGTTCGGTGCGGGTGGAGTCGGACTGGGCGGCGGAAGCGATGTACGCCTCATTGACGGCCAGGACCGTCTCGCGCGCGGTGAGCAGGTGGCGCAGTACCGCGAGGAGGCGGTCGAGTTCGGTCGGCGGGTACGGGTGGGTGAGCCGGTCGCGGCGAGCGGTCGGGTCCCCGGCGGCGAGACGTACCAGCAGCTCCAGGTCGGCGCGCTCCCGAGCGGCGAGTGGAGCGAGGGTCGGGTGGGAGGTGAGGGCGTTCTCGACGAAGCTGAGCGCGAAGACGTCCTCCTTGCCGGTCAGTACGTCGCCGAGATTCCACACGTCGGCGCGGTTGGCGAGCATGTCGGGGATCTGGAAGCGCTGCCCGGACTCGGTGTAGGGGTTGCCCGCCATGCAGACCGCGAAGCGCTTGCCCCGCAGGTCGTGGCCGTTCAGAGTGCGGGTCGCGTCGCACAGCGGGATGAACTTCTGGAGCAGTTCCGGTGAGGTGTGCTGGATGTCGTCGAGGTACAGCAGGATGTTGTTGCCTGCTGCCAGTGCGAAGTTGACCTTCTCGATCTCTTTACGGGCGGTGGCGTCGGGTGCCTCCGCCGGGTCGAGTGAGGTGACGCTGTGGCCGAGGGCCGGCCCGTCGACCTTCACCAGAAGCAGTCCGAGGCGGTCGGCGACGTACTCCATGAGGGTCGTCTTGCCGTAGCCGGGCGGCGAGACGAGCAGCAGCAGTCCGCTGTTGTCGGTGCGCTTGCCGTCGCCGGCGGCTCCGAGCTGCTTGGCGAGGTTGTCGCCGACGAGGGGCAGGTACACCTCGTCGACGAGGCGGTTGCGTACGAAGGAGGACATGACGCGCGGCCGGTACTCGTCCAGGTGCAGCCGGGCCCGTTCGGCGGCGACGAGGGCGGTTCTGCGCTGCTGGTACGCGCGGAAGCCGGGCACCGCGTTCCGGGCGAAGTCACTGGTTCGGGACAGGAATTCGTCGAGGCGCAGGGAGAGGGCACGGCGGCGGTCGATTCTCGGATGCGCGCCCAGCAGGCCCTCCACCGTGGCGGTCAGCGCACCTTCCACGTCGTGGCGCGCGAGGTCCGGGCAGACCTCGATGGCCACGGCTTCGGCGAGGTCGCCGGCGCCGGCGTCCTCGCCGCAGGAGGTGGCGTACGAGACGAGCCAGCCCTCCACCAGCCGCCGCGCACCGCTCGTGTCCCCTTCGGCGAGCCGGTCGCGCACGTCCTCGGCGTACGGCGACGAGCCCACCGCGCGGCGGAACTTGTCGAGCAGTGTGCGGGCCTGCGGGCTTGTCGCGAAGGACTCGCCGGTCGCCAGCTCCTCGACGAGGTACTCGGCCGCGAGGGGGGAGAGTGCTCCCGCGTCGGCGAGGTCGGTACGCAGCGCGTCGAGCGCAGGGACCGTGCCGAAGGTCTCCCGTGCGCGGACAAGGGACGCCGCCTGGCGCGTCCATGCTGTGCGTGCCTGGGGCGTCGCCCCGTGGGCCCAGAACAGCTGGGCCGCGGCGCGGTCGGCTGCGGGGTAGCGCAGGAGCCCGGCCTGCCCGTGGAGCTCCAGCAGGACGGAGAGGATCGCCGCCGCGTCGTGGTCGTGGACGCCGCGCTCGTACCCCTCGTCGTACGACGCCTCGGCGGCTTCCCGGACCGGCCCCGCCGGCCCGGCCGCGGCCAGGTCCTCGGCGCCGTGCTCGGCCAGCACTCGCGCCGCCAGGTACTCCGCCCGGTACACGTCCGCGTTCTCGGACGGCAGGAGCTGGTCCCAGTAGGCGCGGGTGTCCGCGAACCGGGGGTCTGTGACCGGGCGCCGGTAGTCCGTACCGGTCAGCGCGAAGGCCATGCCGCCGTCCGTGTGCGGGACGAGCGTGAGCTCAGGGGGCTGGGTGTTGACGGCGAACCGGTGCGCGCCCAGGCGGATGGTGTCGCCGCCGTCCGCGTACAGCTCGGTACGGTCGCGCAGTGCGCGGCCGGCCTCCTGGCGGCCGGCCTTCAGCCGCCCCTCCAGCTCCTCCGCCCGCACCTGGTCTCCGAGCTCGCGCAGCTCGTCGGCGGTGCGGCGGACCTTGACCACCATGGGGTCCGAGGCGAAGTACGTATTGACCGCGTCAACGCCGTCCAGGGTCGACGCCCGGCGGGCGATCGTCTCCAGGACGCGGCCCGCCGACGCGGCGAGACGCTCCCCGCGCCGGGCGCGGGCGTCCTGGAGCGTCTGCTTGCGGCCCGAGAAGACGTCGTGGACTTCGGCGCGCTTGTCGGCGATCTCGGCGAGAAATCCGTCGTGGTCGGCGAATCGTGACTCCAGGGTGTCCAGTTGGAGCAGCAGCCGGGCGAGTTGCGTCTCGCAGGTCTCGGGGGTGTCCGCCGCTGACAGTGCCCCGGTGACCGACTGGGCGAGCAGGGCGAACTCGGCCGTGAACGCCGCCCGCCCCTCCTGGTCGAGGAGTTCACGGCGCCGGGCCGTGAGGGTGGCACGGGCGCGGTTCAGGCCGCCCAGTACCTCGGCGATCCGCTCCAGGATGCTGGTGCGTACAGTCGCGTCACCGATGTCCAGCCCGGCGACCACCTCGGTGAGGGTCTGGAGACCGAAGACCTGCCCGTCCAGCCGTTCGGTGACGGGAGCGGCCCCGGCAGCTGTGGTGACGGCCCGGGCGTCGGCGCAGAGCCGCTCCACTTCCGCGTGGTGGTGGGCGAAGGCGTCGTCGCGGTGGAGGAAGCCGACCGCCCGCTGCGCGGTGGAGACGATGTGGGCCTCGGCGTCCCCGGCCAGCGCCTCGATGGCCTGCGCGTCCGCGTACCGCATCTCCTTCAGGGTGACCAGGCGGCCCTGGGCCCGGCGCAGTTCGGTGATGCGCTCGACCCACTCCTCGGCAATGGCGGGGGCCTCGCCGCGGCTGCGACGGATCACTCGCTGAAGGTGCTCCGCCGACTCTGCGAGTGCGTCGGCCGCGTGCCGGGTCAGGGACTGTACGGACTCGAACTCCTCCAGCACCTGCTCGGCCGTGGCCCGCACCTCGTCCAGCGGGGTGCGCAGGTCCCCGGCGTCGGCGTCGCCCAGCCAGTGGAACCGGTCGGCGGCTCGCGTGGAGGCGGCGACCAGTGCCTCGTACAGCTCGCTGGTGGCGGTGGTCTCGGCGGCCTGCCGGGCGATGGCGAGGCAGTCGGAGACGCCATGGACGAGGTCGGCGTTGCCGATGCGTGCGAGGGGTCCCTCGGCCACCGGCGCCGGGTGGGTGTCGGACACGTACGGTGTCCGCCACACCTGGACGGGGTGCGTCCGCGCCGGCTCGCCGGATTCGGCGCGCAGCACGGTGAGGCCGCCGTCGTCGAAGAGGGCGTAGCCGTGACAGGACAGCGGGGCCGCGACCTCCTTGCGGATGAGGTTGTAGGAGAGCAGGAGGGTGCGGCCCCGCGCCCGGGCGTGGAAGGTGAACAGCACGTCCTCGCCGTTGGGCGAGCGCACGGCGCGCTCGAACGCGAGGCCGGAGGTGTCCGCCGTGTCGAAGGTCTTCACCGCCCCCGACGCGAGGCAGTAGCCGCCGGGGAAGACGATGCCCTGGTCGCCGGGCAGCCGGCGGCAGGACTGTCCGATGCCGTCCAGCCGAACCACGGACTTCGTGAGCGTGTTGAAGACCAGGTGCCGCCAGGTCTCTTCCTTGTAGGGCCGGACGCGCAGCAGGACCAGGGCGCCGACGACCGCGTACGCCACCTCGGCGTCGGCGAGGGACTGCAGGGGTTCGTCGACGGGCTCGCTGTGGATGCCCTCGCCGGTCTCCGTGTCGTCTTCGGTTTTCACGGTGAGGGTGCCGCCGGCTGTCGCGACGAAGAGGGCGCCGTCGGCGATGGCGATGTGCGGGTGGCGCCCCAGGACGTGATCGTCGCGACTCGTCCCGACCCAGGGGAAGTCGTGGGACGCGGGGAGGACGTCATCACGCTCCCCACGGGCGTCCAGGAACCGCACCTCGCCCGACGGTGAGAGGGACCAGCGCAGGACGCGGATGTCGTCCGCCTGCTCGCCGGTCCGGAACACCGCGAGCAGTTTGTCCTCGACATGGCGCAGCCGCAGGAGGCGTGCTCCCTGGAAGTAGCGGTGCAGGGCTTCGAATTCCCGCACGAAGGCGGGGTCGTCGAGCAGGCCGGGCACTGCCTCGGCCGGGAGACGGTTCAGGTCTCGGTCGTAGAGGGCGAAGACGTCGGCGGGCGGGGCCTCGTACCCGACGAGCACGGTGTCGCCGACGGCGACGATGTCGCGGGGGACGACGTTGCGCTCCGTACGGATGTGCTCGCTGCCGAGGAGAGACAGCTCGGTGGAGCCGAACGCCGCGATGCGGGCGGTGTTGAGCGCGTCGGCGCGCCGGGCCAGCTCGCCGGCGTGAGCGCCGAGGCGGTCGCGCAGCACTTCGTATGTACCGGCGTCCAGGCCGCTTGCTGTCCCGGTCCCTGTCACTGTCCTGCCCCTCGTGTCGGTGGATCGATTCCGGAGCTGCCGCCCCCCGCGCGGCAGCTCCGGAAGCCTTGGAAGAGGGCGGTCAGCCCTTGACGGCGCCGTTCAGCCCGGCGGGGTCCTTCAGACCGGCGAGTTCGGCCACCGGCATGTCGGCCAGGCCCAGCTGGCGTGCCTTGCCGATGAGTTCGTCCAGCTGTCCTGAGCCGGCCGGCATGAGCTTCATCAGCAGGGCGGACACGGTCAGGTTCTGCACGTCGGCGGTGGAGACGGAGCCCAGCACCTTCGTCAGGTCCTCGGTGAACGACTCGGAGCCGTCCAGCCAGGGACCGGCCAGCGTCTGAGCGGTCTCGGAGTGCTGGAAGAAGCCGTCGACGCTCTTGCCGAGCGACATCGCGCCGACGATCCGGTCGAAGAAGGCGGACTCGCCGCCGACGATGTTGATGTCGGCACTCTCCAGGCCGGCGGCGAGCACCATGGCCTGCGCCTCGGCGACCTGGCGCTGTACGTCGATCCCCGCGAGCCGGATGTCCTTCTCGGCCTCCAGGCGCAGCCGGAACTCCTCGTGCGTGCGCGAGGCCTCGTCCAGCGCGGCCATCGCGGCGGCCTTCTCGGTGAGACCGGCCGCCTCGGCCTTGAGCTTCTCGCCGATGGCGGTCGCCTCGGCCATGGCCTTCTCGCGGGTGCCGATCGCCTCGGCGCGCAGCCGTGCCTCGGTCGCCCCGGCCTCGGCGCGCCCCGCCTTCTCGATGGCGTCCGCCTCCTTCTCCCGTACCTGGACGGCCGCCAGACCCTCGGCCGCGGCCTGGGCCTGGATGCCCTCGGCCAGGCGCACCTTGGCGCGGGCGTCCATGTCGGCGGCCTTATTGCGGGCTTCGGCCAGCGTCAGCTCCTCCGCGGCCCGGTGGACCGCGGCCTGCTCGGCGGCCTCGGCAGCCTTGATGTCCTTGACCAGTAGTTCCTGGGCCTCCGCCTCGGCTGCGATCACAACCGTCTGGCGCTTGCGCTCCGCCTCCTCAAGGGCGCGGAGCTTCTTGATCGACTCTTCCTGTTCCGCGACCGTGCGGTCCACCGCGACCCGCTCGCGAATGACCTCGGCGATCTCGCGGCGTTCGGCCTCGACCTCCTTCTCGGCGGAGATCCGGCTGAGTTCTGTCTCCCGGTCCCGGGCGATCACTTCGAGCAGGCGGTCCTTCTCGATGCGCTCGTTCTCGATGGCGATGACGCGCTCACGGTTCTTCTGCGCGACGGCGACCTCGCGGGCCTGGTTCTCGCGCTGGATCCCGAGCTGCTCCTCGGTTCTCAGGAAGGCGCTCTGCGCTCGCAGCCGCTCCTCCTCGACGACACGGGCGGTCTCCGCCTCCTCCCGGGCCCGTACGGTCTCGATCTCCCGCCTCTGCTTGGTCTCCGCGTCGGTCTGGCGGCGCTCCAGCTCCAGGATCGCCTCGCGGGCATCGACGTTCTGCCGGGTGATCTCCTTCTCCTCCGTGCGCTGGAACTCGTTCGTGCGGACGTGCTCGATGGAGGTCAGTTCGGTGATCTTCCGGATGCCCTGGGCGTCCAGGACGTTGGCGGGGTCGAGCTGGGTGAGCGGGGTCTGCTCCAGGTAGTCGATGGCCGCGTCCTCCAGGCTGTAGCCGTTGAGGTCGATGCCGATGATCTCGATGACTCGGAAGCGCAGCTCCTCGCGCTTGGTGTAGAGATCGGTGAAGTCCAGTTGCTTGCCGACCGTCTTGAGCGCCTCGGAGAACTTGGCGTTGAACAGTTCCTGGAGCGTGTCCTTGTCGCTCGCCCGGGCCGTGCCGATCGCCTGGGCGACCTTGATGACGTCCTCGACCGTCTTGTTGACCCGTACGAAGAACGAGATGCGGATGTCGGCGCGGATGTTGTCTCGGCAGATCAGGCCGTCCCGCCCGGTGCGGGAGATCTCGATGGTCTTCACGGAGATGTCCATGACCTCGGCCTTGTGCAGGACCGGGAGGACGACCTGTCCGGTGAAGGTGACGTCGACCTTCCGCATCTTCGACACGATCAGCGCCTTGCCCTGCTCCACCTTGCGGAACAACCGGCTGATCACGAACAGCATGGCGACGGTGACGAGCAGGACAACGGCGACAAGTACGCCGATGCCCACGGTGACGGCATCCATGAGGAACCCCAGGAGTGGTGAGAGAAGGAGAAAGGGTGTGGAGCGGCGCGGTCAGCCGCGCGGGTCGAGGACCTGCCGGCCTGGGTCGTTCTGGCGGACTTGAACGAGGGCTGTGGAGCCGTCCCGAGCGGCGACCTCCGCCCGGCCGAAGTCCGCGTCCACCCGCCCCGTGCGAATAGTGCAGGTCAGACCGACGGAGTCCTGCCGGGACGGCCCGGGTTCGTCGGGCAAGAGCTTCGCCAGCGGGCGTACGAGTACCTGGGTCAGGCGCCCGGCGGCGACGACGGAGGCGAAGAGCAGGACAGCCTTGGGCAGGTGAAATAGTGCGCCGGACATGCCCGTATGTGTCAGCAGGACGGAACCGGCAAGGGCCAAGGACCACGAAAGCGCGACGAGCAGCGATACGGACACGGAAACCGGCACCCCGCCGAGACGCAGAGCGTCGGTGTCCACATCGGCGTCGAAACTGTCGTGGCCGACGGTGCCGAGCATCACCAGCAGCCAGAAGGCTATGACGACCACGAGAGCCGCGGTGAACAACGCCGTGGGGAAGGTGACCGCGGCAGTCACAAACGCGCTCATGGTTCGCCCCCCCCTGGTACGTCGACCGGCCCGCGCCGAGCGAATTGCTTGCTTTCCTGATCCCGGCGTAATGCGCGGCCGGCTGCCTCGGCCGCCTCATGCTGGCAGGGCGGGCCGTCCGCCCGCATTGCCGTCCTCCGGCAATCTTGACGACTCCCTGATGCCGGTGACCGGCCCCGCGTTCGCCGGCCCGAGCCGGAGGCGGGAACCAGACCCCGCAGGCAACGTGCGGGCAAGGCGGCGGGACGGCCCGGCCGGGCACCGCAGGCGAAGCCGCTGCGCCGTCCCACGCACCACCCCCCTCCGCCTCAGCGGTCGGCGGTGCACTGCCCAGGCTGCGTCGGCGGATCGCCCGCTTCGGGGGCTGGAACGTCCGCGCGCTCGCGGTGGCCTTGCGGATGCACGGCACCGCCATGTCCCCGCCGCGGCGCGCGTGCGCAGGCCGACCGCCGGACTTTCCCTCTGACTCAATGGTCACGCAACGTAGCGTCGCACTACCTGAACCGCTCGGCGGTTTAGGTGATTACGCCCGGCATGAGGGAGTTATCGGGAGATAGATGCCCTGCGAACGCACTCGACTGACCGAATAACGGAGCGATTACGTTCAGTGCCCATCTGAAATTAACTGTGCGTTATGTGATCTGCATCACTAAAGATGAAGTAAAAGGCGTGGTAGAACTGCGCAACTCCGCATGTGGTTCTCCCCTGGACCGCGGAGTGCCGGCACGCACCGGCAGCACCACCAGGGTGTCAAGGTCCGAGTCCGCGGACCCCAGCTCCCGGGTCGCCGATCGGACAACGGCGTTCGCTCAAAGACCGCACATCAACCGGCGCAGCCTCCCGCGCGTCGGCCCCTGCGCCATCGAGGTAGCCAAACGTGTCACTCGACTCCATCACCAAGTCCGTCGATGAAGCCGTCAGCGGATTCTTCGAGCCCATAGCCACCTGGCTCGGAGAAGTCGTCTTCTACTCCGTCCCCGTCGGCGGGACGGAGGTGCCCCTCATCGTCACCTGGCTCGTTGTCGCCGGTCTGGTCTTCACCGGCTGGTTCGGGTTCGTACAGGTGCGCAAGTTCCGCCTCGCCATCGACGTCGTGCGCGGCAAGTACGACGAGAAGGGGTCGGCCGGCGAGGTCAACCACTTCCAGGCGCTGACCGCCGCCGTCTCCGGCACCGTGGGCCTGGGCAACATCGCCGGTGTCGCGGTGGCTGTCACGATCGGTGGCGCCGGCGCCACCTTCTGGATGATCCTGTGCGGCCTGCTCGGCATGGCCACCAAGTTCGTCGAGGTCACCCTCGGTGTGAAGTACCGCGAGGTGCACGCCGACGGCACGGTCTCCGGCGGCCCGATGCACTACCTGCCCAAGGGTCTGGCCGACCGCTTCGGCAAGAAGGGCAAGACCCTCGGCAAGGTCCTCGGTGTCCTCGCCTCCTTCATGATCCTGTTCTTCGGCCTCTTCGGCGGCAACCTCTTCCAGGTCAACCAGTCGTACGCGCAGCTGGTCTCCGTCACCGGCGGAGAGGGCGGCCTGATCGGCTCCTCCGCCGGCGCACTGTTCTTCGGTATCCTCGTCGCCGCCCTCGTCGGCATCGTGCTGCTCGGCGGCATCCGCTCGATCGCCAGCGTCACCAGCAAGCTCGTGCCCGCCATGGCCGGCATCTACATCGCCGCCTGCCTGGTCGTCATCCTGGTCAACGTCACCGCTGTTCCGGACGCGATCGGCGAGATCATCAACAGGGCCTTCAACCCCGAGGGTGTCGTCGGTGGTGTCCTCGGCGCGCTGATCGTCGGCTTCAAGCGGGCCGCCTTCTCCAACGAAGCGGGTCTCGGCTCCGCGCCGATCGCCCACTCCGCGGTCAAGACCAAGCACCCCGCCAGCGAGGGCCTGGTCGCCCTGCTCGAGCCGTTCATCGACACTGTCGTCATCTGCACGATGACCGCGCTGACCATCGTCATCGCCAACCCGGACAGCTACGTCCAGGCGCGCAAGGACGGGAATCCCGTCGGCGTCACGATCACTTCCGACGCCTTCGGTACCGTGATGCCCTGGTTCCCGTACATCCTCACCCTCGCGGTGATGCTGTTCGCCATCTCCACGGTGCTGACCTGGGGCTACTACGGCCTCAAGGCATGGACGCACCTCTTCGGCCGCAGCAAGGCCAGCGAGCTGACGTACAAGGTCCTCTACACGCTGTTCGCGATCGCCGGTTCGCTGCTGACGCTGCAGACCCTCATCGACATGGCCGACGCCGTGCTGTTCATGCTCGCCGTCATCAACATCATCGGCCTCTACCTCCTGGCCCCGGTCGTCAAGCGCGAACTGAACTCCTTCCTGGAGTACGTGCGCGCCCGCAACGCCGGCGAGACGGTCGAGGGTGACGAAGACCAGGAGTCGGTGAAGACCACCGTCTGACCGCAACGCGGCACCGACCCCTGAGCGGGTCCGTACACACCTCCTCGCGCCTTGGTGTGTACGGACCCGCTCGTTGTGCGTTTCAGCAGGTGAAACGGTATCTGGCGTGATCGGCGGAGGGCAGCTAGGGTGGACGGAACGCGTCTACGGTCCGCTCCAGGCGGCCGCATCCGACGCGCGGTGTGCCGGGAAGTCTGGTCGGCGTCCTAGGGGCCGTATGCCCACTTGTCGACGCCCCGGAGGTTTTTCTCATGGCTGCCGCCCCGCGCGAGCGCTCCCCCTTCCTCGGTCTGCTGCCGCTGCCCGAGCGCACGGCTGTCACCCAGGCTCTGAGGACGGAAACGGTCGGCGGGCTGGTGCTGCTGGCCGCCGCCGTGGTGGCGCTGGTGTGGGCGAACACCCCATGGAGCGAGGCGTACGAGCAGATACGCGACTTCCACTTCGGCATACCGGCCCTCGGCCTGGACCTCTCCGTGCAGCACTGGACCGCCGACGGACTGCTCACCATCTTCTTCCTCGTCGCCGGCATCGAGCTGAAACGCGAATTCGTGGTCGGCGAACTGCGCACGCCCGCCACAGCCGCCCTGCCCGTCGTCGCGGCGCTGTGCGGCATGGTGGTGCCGGCCGCCCTGTACGCGGCCACGGTGGCGGCAGGCGGGGGCAGCCTCAACGGCTGGGCGGTGCCCATGGCCACCGACATCGCCTTCGCACTCGCCGTCCTGGCGGTCCTCAGCACCCACCTGCCCTCCGCGCTGCGGGCCTTTCTGCTCACCCTTGCCGTCGTCGACGACCTGGGTGCGATCCTCATCATCGCGATCTTCTTCACCAGCGACCTGAACTTCATGGCTCTGGGCGGCTCCCTGGCCGGTCTGGTCGTCTTCTACCTCCTGCAGCGCTACCGCGTCCGGGGCTGGTGGTGGTACGTCCCGCTCGGCGTCGCCACCTGGGCCCTGATGTACAACGGCGGCGTCCACGCGACCGTCGCCGGCGTCGCCATGGGCCTGATCCTGCGCACCACCCGCGACAAGGGCGAGACCTCCACGCCCGCCGAGCGCACCTCCCACCTGCTGCACCCCGTATCGGCTGGTGTCGCGGTACCGCTGTTCGCTCTCTTCGCCGCGGGCGTCGGTGTCTCCGCAGCGTCGCTCTCGGAGGTCTTCACCCAGCCGGAGCCGCTGGGGGTGGTGCTCGGACTGGTCGTCGGCAAGACCCTGGGCATCTTCGCGGGCACCTACCTTGCCGCCCGCTACACCCGAGCCCGGCTGAACCCGGACCTGGCGTGGGCCGACGTCTTCGCCCTCGCCGTACTGGCCGGGATCGGATTCACCGTCGCCCTGCTGATCGGCGAACTCGCCTTCCCCGACCCGACCGCGGCCGAGCACATCAAAGCCGCAGTCCTCATCGGATCGCTGATCGCGGCGGTCTTGGCCGCACTGCTGATCAAGCGCCGCAACGGGATCTACCGCCGCCTGTACGAGGAAGAGAACCGGGACGACGACCACGACGGCATCCCCGACATCTACCAGCGGACCACTACCGGCGAGAACTGACGAACTCGTTGACGGTGCTGCGACCAGCACGGTCGCTTGTCCACGGACGGCAGTGGCCACCCGAGCGGCGTGAGGACGGCCTCGCGCCGCCAGGCAGTGAAGCACCAGGTTCCCGGTGCGGCGGCGGCGATCTCAGTGGCGGGCCGCGGGGATGCCAGAGCCGTAGCGCGGAGAGTTCACGATCCAGTCGTGCCAGGCGCGGACGAACTGTGCGAGTCCGTCGACGTAACGGCTCACGGTGTCCTGGCTATGCTCCAAGCACGCTTGTTGCGCGTAGCCGATGAAATCGGCGACAGCGGTGTCGTGCATGCGGGCCGTACGGTCGACGGCTCCCTTCCCCCCACCTACGCCGCCGCTACGCGACCCAGCCGGCCACACCACCGAGATGACCGCCGGATACGAAAAGCAGGAGCCCGGAGGCGAACGCGCTCTCGGTTGGACGGGCTCCGCCGGGGGCCGGCCAGGGTCATAGTGTGTGCGGGCAAAGGCGTCGTCGGCACGGTGGACGACGTCGGGCTCCGGGGGTGCCGGCCACATCGGCGCGCTGGGAAGCCGGACCGTGACGAGTCGAAGCAGCCGTGCCACCGCCCGGCGACGCACATCGGAGCGGCCATCAGGAGCGGCCGCCGCACGACGAACACAGCGCTCGCCATGCCGAGGATCGCCAGGCTGAGAAGCACGATCCTGCGCGTGCGGTGGGACGGTGTTGACAGGGATATGTTGTGGATCAGGGCCCATTGGAGAGGGAGGGCCGTTGCCATGGCGTATGCGCTTTCCGATACGCCCGCGATACACGGACCCCCGGGCAGCCAGGATCTGGAGCAAGCCGACAGTGCGATGGGCACATCCGGGGTGAGCCCTGAGGTCACGTCGCTGAAGGGTGGGCGCCCGGCCGCCGATCTGCCGGGCGCCCGTGTCCGGCGGGGTAAGCCGGTTCAGGACCTGTTGGCGCCTGCCGTCGCCGGTGTGCCGGCCAGGATCGTCGGTTCCAGCTCTTCGTAACGGCGGTGCTGATCGGCTGCGCCGCGGTCGCGGACGACCGTGGCGAGCCAGCCGGCCAGGAAGCCGAGCGGGACGGAGACGATGCCGCTCGTCGTGAACGGGAACCAGTTGAAGTCGTGGTCCGGGAAGATGGACTGCGGTGAACCCGACACCAGTTTGCTGCCGATCGTCAGGGTGATGCTGGCTGCGGTGCCCACGATGAGGGTGGCGAGCAGGCCGGCGCGGGTGTAGCGGCGCCAGAAGAGGCTGTAGACGAGCGCGGGAGCGATCGCGGACGCGCCGACACAGAAGGACAGGGTCAGCAGCGCCTGCAGGTTCAGGTGCCGGGCGGCGGCCGCGAACGTGATCGCGGCGAGTCCGACTCCCGCTGCGGCCGTACGGGCGATGGCCATCTCCGTGGAGTCGTTCAGAGCCGCCTTGCGCCGCAAGCCGTGCGCGATGAGGTCGTGCGCCAGGGTGTTGGCGCAGGCGAGGGTGATGCCGGCGACCGAGGCGAGCAGGGTGAGGAAGACCGCCGTGGCCACCGCCGTGAACAGCAGTGTCTCGACGGTGCTCGGGTCCGTACCACTGAGCGCCTGGCTGACCATCAGGAACGCCGTTTGGCCCTGCGGGTCACCGGCGACCAGACCGTCATGCCCGACGATCGCGGCCGCGCCGAAGCCGATCACCGCGAGCAGCAGGCAGGTGACGACGACGGTTGAAACGGCCCAGGACAGCGAGCGCCGCACGGCGGTCGCGCTGCGCGAGCTGAACATGCGCATGGTGATGTGCGGCAGCACCGCCGCGCCCAGCACGACCGTGAGCTGTGTGCCGATCATGTCGAAGTCGTCGCCCGCGAATTGCAGGCCGGAGGCGAGGTACGCGTCCCCGGCCCCGCTTCCCTTCTTGGCGGCGTCGAGCAGCGCGGGCAGACTGAAATCGAACCGCTTGAGGACGAGCACCGCGATGGCGGTGGCCGCGCCGAGCAGGACGAGGGTCTTGACGATCTGGATGAACGCGGTGCCCTTCATCCCTCCGATCGCCGCGTAGGTGATCATCAGCAGACCGAGGAACACGATCGCTCCGGTCTTGAACCCGTCGGAGTGGAAGCCGAGTACGACGGAGAGCAGGTCACCCGCGCCGGCGAGCTGGAAGATCACCAGCGGCAGCAGCGCGGCAAGGGTGACCAGGGATGCGGTGATCCGTACGAGGGACCCGGGGGCACGGTGGGTGAAGACATCACCCATCGTGAACCGGCTGGCGTTGCTCAGAGGTTCGGCGAGCAAGAACATCATCAGGACCAGCGACAGCACGGTGCTGAGGGTGAGCGTGATGCCGTCGAAGCCGAGGAGCGCGATGATGCCGATGGTGCCGAGTACGGTGCCGGCCGAGATGTAGTCACCGGCGATGGCGAGGCCGCTTTGTATGGGCGACAACGAGCGGTAGCCGGTGTAGAACTCGCCGAGGTCGTCGCGATCGGGTCCGGTCGTCACGCAGACCAGCAGTGTGACCGTGATGACCGTAATGAACGCGATCAGCGACATTGTCTGCGCCCCGGAGCTGAATTCAGTCATGACCGGGCACCTCCCACAGGTCCGCCCGGCCACTGCCATTGGTCTTGTCCGACGGGGTACGCGGGAACATCCGCGCGGGGGCCGCGGCGGGCCCGGGGGCTGCGGGAGTGTTGTGCCGCTCGAAGAGTCTGCTCTTGGATGGACGCGGAAAGCGGGTCGATGCGGTCGCGCGCGATGCGCTCGTACAGGGCGATCGCCGCTAGCGCCACTGGTAGTTGGCACAGCCCGAGTACGAGGCCGACGTTGAGCCCGCCGGTGATCTCGCTGGTCATCAGACCGGGCGCGAACGCCGAGAAGATGAGAAAGAGGATGAAGTACGCGAGTGCGGTGAACGTCGAGACCCGACGCAGCCTGCGGTATCCGGAGCGAAGCTCGTCGAGGTCCCGGTGAGGACTGTGCGGGTATGGCTGCTCGCGATGATCCTCACGCTGCGGCGGCGCGTCCCAGGTTTGCGCGGCCCCGTCCCCCCAGGCGTTGCGGAAGGGGGGTGGGTCCGGGAAGGGACGTTGGTACGACATCGGCTTGCTCCTTACCGCCGCGGGGAGGCGGTGTGTGGTGCTGGGTGGTGCGCGCATGTTACTCATGGGTAGAGCCCTGAGGTATGACGCATCCCACGGACTGGATGGCGGGGTCGATACAGATCAGGGGCGGGGCGAGGAGCGAACCGGAGACAAACGGGCTCATGACGACGTCTGGTGCGAAGCCCCCGTCCAGACCGGGGGACGCTGGGTCCTGGAGCCAACGGAAGTGGGTCCGGGCGCGTTGGATCAGGCAGCGACTGCGATGACGATGCCGGCCGGGGCGATGACCACCGCGACCGGGCCGCGCCGCTCGGTCTGCGGCGGAGCGGCGGCCGGCGCGCGAACCAACCGCGGCGGCAGTACACGCCGGCAACCACTTTGGGAGCGTCGAGCGGGCGGTGTGGCACGGCGGGTGCCACGACAGGCGTACGGGGCAGGTGGAGCAGGCGGTGTCACAGCGCCGTGTGCTCGCGGGGGTCGCGGCGATGGTTGCGCAGGTGGCGAATCAGTCCTGCTGGACGCGCACGGTGGGCTCGGTGCGGCCCAGCGCCAGTCGCGCCACGCGTGGCCAGTCGGCCGCCGCCGCGCTCGCCCGTGGCGTGCCGGGGCGGTGCCGTGGCACGCGGACCCGCAGGGCCCCGGGTGCGCTGCGGCATACGACGGGTGCGGGCAGCACGGTGTGTTCGCCGTCGATGCCGACCGGGAGGGTGGCCGTGTCGGATTCGACGACGACTTTCTCGGCGGTCAGCCGGATGAGTCCCTCGGCACGTGGGCCGCGCACCATGCGCGCCGCCTGGGCGGCGCTGTCGACCCGTACGCACACCACGCCGAGTCGCCCCGAGTCCAGTCGCGCCCTGCGTCCGGGCCGGGCCGCGTCGACGGCACGGCCGTATGGGTTGTTGCTGACGAGGAGCGCCTGGAGCCCTTCGGTGTACGCCTGGTCGGCCCGCATCCGCAGCCTGGGTGCGTCGGGGCCCGTGAGGAGGCCCGGGAGGGCCTGGAGGGCTGTGCGCTTCTTGGCATCGCGGTACGCGGGGTCGGCCACCACGGAGGCGTACGTTCCGAAGGAGGAGTTGTTGACGAAGACTCGGTCTGCGGCATAGCCGAGGTCGACGCGGAGTTCGACGGCGTCGGACAGGGCGTCCAGGGCCTGCGCCGGGTTGTCGCGGTCGAGGCCGAGGTCGAGGGCGAAGTGGTTGCGGGTTCCGACGGGAACCACCACGAACGGCAGGTCGTGGCGTGCCGCGACTTCGGCCACCAGGGCCTGGGTGCCGTCGCCGCCCGCCACGGCCAGGAGGTCGGCTCCGTCGGCGACGGCCTGTCGGGCCAGCTCGGCCACGTCCTGGTATCCGTCGAGCAGGCAGACGCGGCATCCCGCCGTCCGAGCCTTCTCCTCGAGGTGGAAACGGCCCACTTTCCCGCCGCCGGAGCGCGGGTTCATGAGGATCCAGGGGTGCTGGGGCGCCTGGGCGACCGCCTGTTCAACGACGGTGGGCCCGGGCGCCAGAGCGGTGCGCGCCGTCGCGACGGCCAGCGCCCACAGGACCAGGGACAGGCACGCGGCCCACAGCATGCCGGATGCCGCGTACAGGGCGAGCACGGCCACCGGGGCGGCCACCGACACGACCGCTCCCAGGGCGCGGACGACACCGGTGTGCGCCAGGGCCCACCACACCCCCATGGCGGCGAGCGCCAGTCCGGCGACGCCGACCAGTACCCACAGCACGCTGCGCAGACCGGCCGTGACGAGCGGCACCAGGATGCTTGCCAGCAGGGCGAGGACGGCCAGGCGGGCCCGTCCGACACCGCGCTCCCCCGGCGCGTGGGCCCTGCTGGATCGTGGGCTGTCGTTCATGGGCCACCGTGACCTTTCCTGTGGCGGGCCCGCTTCGCTCACGTGCCGTACGTGCGGGCTAGTGCGAGCCGAAGGAGTCGTCGCGCCGGACCACGCACAGCGCCCAGATGATGAAGCTCGAGATCAGAATCATCACGACTGACCAGACCGGGTAGTACGGCAGGGACAGGAAGTTCGCGATGATGACGAGTCCGGCGATGGCCACACCGGCGACGCGTGCCCACGTCGCGGCCCGGACCAGCCCGAGGCTCACGATCACGGCGATCGCCCCCAGGACGAGATGTATCCAGCCCCAGCTGGTCAGGTCGAACTTGAAGACGTAATTGGGCGTGTTGAGGAAGACCTCGTCCTCGGCGATCGCCATGATGCCGCGGAAGATGTCGAGCACGCCGACGATCATGAGCAGGACGCCGCCGGCTACCGTCAGACCGCTTGCCCATTCCTGCCTCGTCGCGTCCGCCTGCCGCGAGTGTGTCGTGGCCATGATGAAACCTGCTTTCGTGTCGTCCGGCACGTGTTCAGCGTCCGGAGGGGGTGGCTGTCGTTGCCGCGCCTGAGCTTCCGACCGATTCGTGGCCGCTCAGGATCAGGTTCTTGACCCTGTTGAACTCCTCGTCCGTGATGTCGCCGCGGGCGCGGATCTCGGACAGCTTGGCCAGCTCTTCCACGCTGCTGGGCCGGCCACCGGCCGCGGACTGCCTGACGTACGTGTCGAAGGCGTCCTGTCGCGCCCGGGCCTGGGACATTTCCCGGCGGCCCATGTTCTTGCCGCGCGCGATCACGTAGACGAAGACGCCCAGGAAGGGCAGGACGATGGTGAACACCAGCCAGCCGGCCTTCGCCCATCCGCTCAGCGCGTCGTCACGGAATATGTCGGTGATGATGCGGAAGAGCAGGACGAACCACATGATCCACAGGAAGAAGACGAGCATGCTCCAGAACACGCTCAGCAGGGGATAGTCGTACGCCAGGTACGTCTGGGCGCTCATGTCCGGCCTCCGTCCCGGGCGCTCGCCCGGCTGCCGTGGGGTACTGCTCTCAGCGTGGACACGATCAGGTTCGGGCGCCTCACCCGACGCGGGTGAGCTGTGGGCGGCCTGATGGCCGGTGCGCGGACGCGCCCCCGCGGCGGGATCAGGGTTCGGCGGTTCGGGTTCATGCCGTCGTGGCGGGGTCGTGCGGGCCCGTCGTACGTGCCTTTCTGAGCGCGGCACGCCACGCGAGGGCGAGCGCCGCCTCGGCGAGGCCGAGCAGGACGAGCCACAGGCCGAGCAGCCGGGTCAGGGCGCGGGCCGACTCCGCGGGCAGGGCGAGAACCACGATTCCCGCCACAATGGCAAGCATCGCGAGGGCCAGGATGACGCCGCGGTGCGGCAGATCCTTGGTGGCGAGGGCCGTGTAGAGGGTCAGGACGCCGGAGACGAGCCAGACGACGCCGACGATCAGCGAGAGCGCGGCGATGGTCTGCAGCGGGTTCCGCAGGCACAGCACCCCGGCCAGGACGTACAGCACCGCTACGAGCAACCCGGGGAGCCGTTCACCGTGCTCGGTGCGGGCGAAGACGGCCACGAACCGGAACCCCCCGGTCACCAGCAGGTACAGGCCGATGAGGACCGCCAGGACGTGCAGGGTCACGTCCGGCCACACCAGGACCAGGATGCCCGGCACCAGCGTCGCGACGGCCGAGCCCAGGATCCAGGTCCAGGAACGGCCCAGGCGCGCCAGCACGTCCGCGGCGTCGCCCATCGGACGGGGGTCCGCCGCGTCGGGCAAGTGCTGCGGTCCGGTGGGCGGTGCCGCATCACGCGATTCGGTCATGGGGTGCTCCTCGCGCGTTCGAGGGGGCCGCTTTCGACCGCCGGCGTGGCGGTTGTGCGGCGGCCTGATGGCCTCAGCGTCCCGCGCGCCGCCGGCCGCCGGGTCACCCACGGCGGGTGATCCGCCGGCGTCGCGGTAGCGGTGTGGTGGGAGGTGCAGGTGTTCGCCGGCAATGCGGCGAACCAATGTGCGCCGGCCCGCAGAGACGTGCGGCGCAACGACACGAAGAGACTCGCGATGATCGATGGCGAGGCAGCCCGCAGGGAGCGCACCGGATCAGGGCCGGCCGCGCGCCGGCGGGGTCGACGACTGCCACTCGGTCAGCGGGCGGCCGTCGCCCGCGCCGTGTTCATCGTCGCCGCCCTGGTCACCGCCGGGGGTCGGTCACTCCGGCAACTGCCGCATTTCCACAACGCGCAGTCCGAGGGACTGGAAGCGGGCCAGCAGCCCGTACAGGTGCGCCTCGTCCACGACAGGGCCGAACAGGACCGTTTGGCCGGACATCATGACGTGGCCCAGCTCCGGGAAGGCTTGGGCCAGCGTTTCCGACATGTGTCCCTCGACGCGGATCTCATAGCGCATGGGCTGTTCTCCCGGCGGGCTGCGTGGGGGAGGTGGACGGCGCCCTTCCCTTTGATCGTCCCCCGTCGGCGCCCGGCCTGGCCTCACCCGGTACAGGTGAACTGCCCCGCCACACCGACGACTTGGTTCAGTGCGTCAGGACGATCTTGAAGCTGATGATCAGCAGACCGAGCAGCAGATCGACCGAGGCGGTGCCGGCCATGAGGCGCCGCGAAGCACCGGCCCGGCGTGCCGCCGCCACCGACCAGCCCACCTGCCCCGCCACGGCGACGGACACCGCCAACCAGAGGGCGCCCCACACGTCCAGCCCCAGGAGCGGGCTCACGGCCACCGCAGCGGCGGGGGCGGGACGGCCGCCTTGACGATCGGCCACTCCTCGCGGCATACGCTCAGGCCGACGGTGACGAGAGTGAGCGGCAGCCGCCGCGTGCACTGCCGCCACTCCCCCATCGCATCCCCGCAACTCCTCCGGCGCCTCACCCGCAACGGGGGGAGAGCGCGGCTGTTCCGGCGCGGCACCGCCTTCAGCGGCCGCCTGTGGTCGAGGGGATCTCGCCCGCGCATCCGCCGACGCGGGTCACACCAGTCCGAGCTCGCGGGCGCGACGTACCGCTTCGTTGCGGCGGTTCACCGCCAGCTTCCGGTAGACGCTCTTGAGGTGGGTCTTCACCGTGTTCACCGACACGTAGAGGTCGGCGGCGATCTCCTCGGTCGACATCATCCGGGCCAGCCGCTGAAGGACATCACGCTCACGCCCGCTCAGCTCCTCCGCGACGAGCGCGGCGGGCGGCGCGTCGATCGCGGCCGGTTCAGCGCGACGCGACGGGCCGGGCGTGAGCCAGTCCGCGGCCAGCTCATTGAGAGGCGCGGTGGACAACAGCGGGCGGATCCAGGGCCGGGCGTCGAGGAACGGTCTTCGCAGCCGCTCGCGCCGGGCGTCGAGGAGTGCCTGCGCGACGAGCTTGCGGGCGGTGGTCGCGTCCCCCGCCTCCTGCGCGGCCTGAGCCCTGGCCAACGCTGCGCGCACGGTCACCGCCGGGCCGGTCCGGGCTCCGGTGCGGATGCTGTCGAGCAGGCCGAGCGCCGCTTCGGGACGGCCCGCGGCGAGCAGCATCCGGGCGGCTTCCACCGCACACGCCGGCTGGTCGCCCGACACGCCCTGGAGCACCTCGACGGCCCTCTCCGGCCGTCCCTCGGCCAGGTGCGCTGCGGAGGCGACCAGCGCCTCATGGCCTGCTGCCCAGGGTGAGGCCACGGCGGTGGAGACGCCCGTGTCCGCCACCTCGGCGGCGGCCCGCGCGTTGCCGCGGACCAGCAGGAGACGGTCGCGGGCGATGGCCCGTCCCGCCGCCATCACCGGATCGTGCCTCGCCGAGGGCAGGTGGGCCGTCTCATCGAGGAGTGCCTGGGCGCGGCCCAGTTCATCGCGGTCCACGGCAACGGCGGCCAGCACGAGCAGCCCGATGCCGGAAGCGTACGGCTGGGGCAGGCCGAACCGCTCCGCCTCAGCGGCCCCCGCGAGAGCCTTGCGCTCGGCCCTGCCGATCCAGCCGTTCAGGTAGTCGATCAGTGCCAGGTACCCCATCGACTCCTGACGGGGGAGCGCGGTGGACGATCCGCCGTGGGTGCCGGTCACCGTGGTGAGGGCGGCACGTGCGTCCTCGAAGTGCCCGGCCCACAGGCGTGTGGAGCCCAGATGAGTCAGCAGGAGCGCGGTGAGTTCGGGATGCTTGTCCAGGAGGTGCCCGGGGACCTCCCGCTGGAGTTGACCGGCCGCTTGCGCGGCCTTCTCGGCCCGTTCGGGAGAACCGGTCAGCCGGGCGGCCAGGGCCTCCAGCAGCGCGCAGCTCAGCTGCGCGGCCGCCCCGTCGGGCGCGTCGGCGGCCAGCCGCCTCTCGGCGTGGTGCAGGTGGGTGAGACCGCGTTCCACGTCGCACCTGGACAGGTCGCGGGCCGAGCGGACGAGGTCCGCCGCCGGGCCGGCGGCCTCCGGATCCATCCCGGCGAACAACTGGTCGAGGTCGCCCGACCGCAGGCCGGTGAAGAGCTGTCCGATCGCCAGGTCTTCGACGAGGGCCCCGGCGGTGAATCCCCAGTCGCCCGCGGCCGCTCCGTGAGCGAGTGTTTCCGTGAGGGATCCCGAGCGGCGCAGCCACTGCGCGGCCCGCCGGTGGAGTTCGGGCTCCAGCCCGGGGAGGCTGACCCGAAGGTGAGCCCGGAGTATCTCCCCGAACAATGGATGAAGCCGGTACCAGGCGTGCCCGAGGTCCTCGACGAACGCGTTCTCGCGGTGCAGCTCGACGAGGAGGGGTTCGGCATCGCCGCGGTGGGTCAGTGCGTTCGCCAGAGCGGGACAAAAGCGCTGAAGGACGCTGACGCGCAGCAGGAGGTCCTGTGTCTCGGGCGTCTGCCGTTTGAGGACCTCTGCCAGCAGGAAGTCCGCCACAGTGCTGCGGCCGGCCTCGAATTCCTTGAGATAGACCGCCGGGTCGGCGCTCTCGCGCGCCGCGAGGGCGCACAGGCGCAGGCCGGCGGCCCAGCCCCGGGTGCGGTCCACCAGGGCGCGCCCGGCGTCGACGGGCAGGCTCAGGCCGTGCAGTTCCAGCAGCGCGACGGCCTCTTCGGGGGTGAAGGCCAGCTCAGCCGCGCGGATCTCCGTCAACTCGTCCGCCGCCCGGTAGCGGTGCAACGGCAGCAGTGGCTCGGTGCGGGTGACCAGGACCAGGCGCATGCCCCGCCCGGCGTGGTGCAGGACGAATTCCAGCTGCTCCGCGACCTCGGGAGCCGTCACGCGGTCGTACTCGTCGATCACCACGACCACCGGCCGGTCACGTTCGTTCAGCTCGGCGGCGAGCGTCGCCAGGAGTCTGCGGTCCACCCGGGCGGCCTGCGCCGGAGCCCCGACCGCTGCGGAGGTGGGCGCACCGCCCGCGCGCAGGGCTTGGAGGAGGTAGGACCAGAACACGCCGGGGCGCTGGTCCCCCTCTTCGGCGGTGAGCCAGGCGACCGGCTGTCGCAAGCCGGCGGCCCAGTCGGCGGTCAGCAGGGTCTTGCCCGCCCCGGCGGCTCCGTTGACCAGGGTCAATGGCGTCTGGAGAGCCTGGTCGAGGTGCTGGACGAGCCGCTCTCGGCGCAGATAGGTGGCGGGCCGCGTCGGCAGCGCGATCCGTGTGCGCAGAAACGGGTCTCCCAGGGGATCGGTGCAGGGGGCGGTCGGATCGGCCGGCCCCTCGGCGTTGTCCTCGGTTTCCGCTACGGCGCTCACCACCCACCACCGTCTCTCCAGGTCAAGGAGCAGCGCTCCCCTCCCTCAGCATCCCAGCCTTCCCGCCGACACGCGCGGCGTGCCGGGCCCTGTGGCCCACCCCTGCCGGTGGCCGCGACCCGGTGGTCCCGTCTCAGGGGTAAGCGGCCGAGCGGCGTTCCAGGTACATGCGGCCGACGAGAGCCCCGAGGTGAATAATCACTCCCACCGCCACCAGCCAGGACATAATGACCATGACAACGCCGATGGGGCCGTACGTCTCGCTGTTCTCCACGATCGCCGGCGAGAAGAACCGGGCGGAGAAGAGTCCCAGTCCCGTCCAGCACACAGCCGTGACGACAGCCGCGGGCAGCAGGGAGCGCCACCGCACGGCGGGGACCAGGAGCACGTACATGGTCGCCCACCAGAAAACCGTCGCTGTGGCCATACCGAACAGGCCCTGAAGTACCGGCTCGCCGAGCGACCTGCCCGCCACAGCCTGCACAGCGCCGTAGACCATCAGGAGCCCGAGCCAGCACAACTGCGCCGGAACGTCCCGCCAACCACGGCGCGGGACTTCGAAAAGCCTCTGGTACCAGCTCTGCAGGGTGGCGGCGATGGCCGTGGCGCCGAAGAGCAGCATGCCCGCGCTCGCCACCGTGAGGGAGCCCGGGTCCTGGCCGTCCGCGAAGAGCGACTCCACCGCCTGAGCCGCCTGCTGATCCAGTCCCAGCCAGCCGGCAAGCGTCGCGGCGGCGTCACGGCCCGCCGCGGCCGTGACCACGATGAGGAAGGGAAAGAAGCACAGCAAGGAGAGCGCGGCGAGCTGGAAACAACGGGCGAGGAAGTCGAGCGCGGAGAGCCGGCTCCAGAGTGTGCCCGCCAGGCTGTCCTGGAAGCGCCGGGCGGCGACCTCTCTCTGCCGACCCAGGGAACCCCTGCGAGGCACATGTCTGCGCGGGCTGTAACGGCCTGTCATGAAGCCAGTCAACCCGCTTGGCGAGCGGATCCGGCGCATCTGCCGGTCGCCGGGGCTTGTCGGCGCACCCCCTGAGCGTCCGCGTGTTTGCGCCGACGGACTGCCGGCCTCGTGCCTGGCGGTGCCCCGGCACCTGCGCGTGCTCGAACAGGCCGGACCGGTCTGCGCGTCCCCAACCGCGCACACCGCCCGCACCGCGCGTGCCCGGCCGCGTCCCGTGCACCGAGGCGTCGGCGCGGCGGTACGGGCAGCCGGTCAGCCGCGGGCCGAGTCGTCCTGGAGGTCGGGCCGGAAGGCGTGGATCATGTCATGGCCCGGCTGGACGACGCCGTAACTGCTCTCGGTACTTCGTTCCAGGCGCCGGGGAGGTCGCCCAGCGGTTCGGACACGACGAGGCGGGTCTCTACGGAGACGTCCTGGAGGAACCCGGCGTCCGGGTGGAGTGCGCACAGGGTGTCGACCTTGGTGCTGAAGTACAACGACCGCGAGCGTCCTTCGCTGGAGTAGCGGAACGCCCATACGCTTTCGCCGTCGGCCACCGCGACGGTCATCTGGAGGGGGTGCTGGATGCCGTGCGCGTGCCCTGTTCGCTCGATCAGGCCCGCCATGCGCGCCACGGCGCCGGGCGGGTCCTCTGTCAGCCCGAAGGTGAGGGCGAGATAGAACATGAGCTCGGAGTCGGTGGAACCTTCGATGTCGGGGTAGAGCACCGGATCGACGGCCACGGTGAGGTCACGCCGCAGAAGGCGGAATCCGTTGATCATTCCGTTGTGCATCCACATCCAGCGACCGTTGCGGAAGGGATGACTGTTGGACTGCTGCACGGCTGTCCCGGTCGCCGCCCTGATATGAGCGAAGAAGAGCCCCGAGCGAACGTGGTGGGCGACCTCCCTCAGATTACGGTCGTTCCAGGCCGGGCCCCACGTCCCGCACGATCGCCGGAGTGACGGCCGCGTTCTGGGTGTACCAGCCGACACCGAAGCCGTCGCCATTGGTCGTCTCCGCCCCCATACGGGAGTGCAGGCTCTGGTCGATCAACGAGTGCGTCGGCTCGAACAGCACCTGACTGAGAAAGGCGGGCGTACCCGAGTAGGCAATCCAGCGGCACATCCGGATCCCTCCGCTCCTGGCATCAACAGCCGTTGCGCCGGTCGGCGCAGGGGCCGCTGACTGGTCGGCCGTACGGCGCTGAGGGGGCCGGAGTAGCGAGAGGGGAGCAAGCGCGACTTCGACGCCCTTGCGGCGTGCTGATTGCGGCGCTCCGCCGTGCCGGGGTCGGACGGATACGGACGCGGGAAGCGTCGTCGTGCGAGTAATGACCAGTATCGCTCGTGCCGGCTGCCGGCTGCCGGCTGCACGCTGGGGCGTGGCCATACCCAGCCAGGTGGTCAGTCGGACGGGGGCGGGAGCGTCTGTTCCCCAGTCGTGCGGCAGGTGGCCGTGGAACACGAGTCGGTCGTAGGTCCGCTGCACCCGCCCGTCCCTTCGGGTTCGGGGTGTATCCCCTGGTGCCGGCGGGTGGGTGCAGAAATTTCGCCTGCCGATGTGAGGAGGGACACGCCTCCCGAAGGCCCTCGCATCACATGAACGATGGCGCGAAAGCGTGCCCAGGCGAGACGCGGCACCGACCCCACCCCGGGGGCCGCCGAAGATCATTAGAGCGGCGCCTCCCACCCTCCGCAACCGCGCGACTTCACTACGCGTAGATCATCAGGGCAGCTCAGGCCGGGTGCAGGTCAGGGACAACCACTTGGGTCGCACCTTACCGCCTGGTCCATATTCGCCGTATCCGCCATATCGCCCGCTTTGAGATGAATTAGTTCATCTTTCCACTAGTTGCCGCCCCCTTTAACCAGCGCGGTCGCCGTCCGAAACCTTTTGTTGACGGAGCGAATTTGCGCGGGTTAGGTTCATCAACGTCTTCGAGGAGTGCAAACGCGAAGCTAGGAGGGGGATTGTGACCATCACCGCTGAAGGTGTGACGAGCTATCACTTAACCGAAGCCGAGGCGATCAAGACACGAGAGTTGTCAGCACTCGCGGGCCGGCTCTCCAACTCACCTCCCATCGTCCTTTCAGGACTTTTGCTCGATCTTCCCGAAGGAATGCGGAAGTCTTTGCTCGACTTCGGGTCGGGGGGCGGGGAAAATGGACACTTCATGCTCCGCGGCCTGATGGTGGACGATGCTCCCGAGACACCTGCGGTTCATGGAATGGCAGTTCTCGAAAACCATTACACCAATGGCACCCTCATGCTCGTCGCGGATCTCCTGGGATCGCTTGCCGGATACCAGGACGAGAAGTCGGGAGCACTGTTCCACGATGTGCACCCGGTCCGCGGCGAGGAGCACCACATCGAGAACAGCGGGTCGGTCGCGTTCGACTTCCACACGGAGAACGTGCACCATCCGCTGCGGCCCGACTTCCTCGGCCTGCTCTGCCTGCGCCAGGACCACGAGGCAGTCGCCGCGACCCGCCTGGCGTCCGTGCGCGACGCGCTGCCGCTCCTCACCGAAGACCAGGTCGCGGAGCTGCGGAAACCGCAGTTCCACAGCCTGTATCCGACGTCCTTCACCCGGAACACCGAGGGCCCGCGCCCTTCGGCAGGGCCTCACCCGGTCGTCTTCGGGCCCGCCGGCCGGCCGTTCATCCGCTTCAACTCCCACAACACACAGGCTGCCGACGCCGGCGGGGAACGCGTGTTGCGCGCACTGACCGAGGCGCTGGAGAGCGTCTGCCGCGACCTGGTCCTCGCGCCGGGCGACCTCGTCGTCCTGGACAACCACGTGGTCGTACACGGGCGCGGCGCGTTCCAACCCCGCTACGACGGGCGCGACCGGTGGCTGCGCCGGTTCTACTCCTTGCGTTCCACCCCGCTGTGGGCCCAGCGGATGATGCGGCACCCGCGTGTGCTGCCCCCGATGGCGGACATCCGCGGCGTCGTCTGACCCGCGGCGTCGCCTGACCCGCGCCCGCAGTCATTCCATGCGCCTGACGTCGTGCCACGCGGCCCGAGGGTGACCCATGTGACACGAATGAGGAAGAGTGGATCTGTACGAGGTAATCGGGCTGCTTCTCGCCGCGACGGCAGCCGGGTGGGTGGATGCCGTCGTCGGCGGGGGCGGGGTGCTCCTCATCCCCGTGCTGCTGCTGTCCTTCCCGCAGTATCCGCCCGCGACGGCGCTCGGCACCAACAAGATCGCCGCCGTCATGGGCACCGCGACCGCCGCGTACATGTATCAGAGGCGTACCCGCCTGGATCGCTCGGTCCTCGTGCCGGCCGCGCTGCTCGCGGTCCCGTTCGGCGCGCTGGGGGCGTTGTCCGCGGCAAGCGTGCCCACCAGTTACTTCCGGCCCGTCATCATGGCTCTGCTGGTCTCGGTGGCACTATTCGTAGCCTTCAGGCCGAGTTTCGGCGTACAGCAGACGAACACCGTCGTAACCCGGAGCCGCCGCAATACGGCCATTGTTCTGGCGGGCGTCGGAATCGGTTTCTACGACGGCGTGTTCGGCCCCGGAGTCGGCACCTTCCTTATCATATCCTTCACCACTCTCCTTGCCACACAGTTCCTGGAGAGCGCTGCCATGGCGAAAGTCATCAACGCCTCGTCCAATCTGGGCGCCCTGGCAGTCTTCGCATGGCAGGGGAACGTTCTGTGGGCCATCGGCCTCGGAATGGCTGTAGGAAACATAACGGGCGCGATGATCGGATCACGCACCGCTATGAAAAAGGGCTCCGGTTTCGTGCGCGTCGTACTGGTGCTTGTGGTCACCGGAATGGTGATCAAGATGGGATTCGATCAGTTCGCTTAAGTGAACGGCCCGTGTCGTCAGGGAGAATTCCCCCGAAACGGCGACGGGCCGGATCTCAGACAGGAGAGATATGGCAAGGAAACTGTCCGCGCTGTTGACCCTGCCCGACTTCGAGCGCGCGGCAGACGCCGTGCTCGACTCCGCTTCCTGGGCGTACGTCGCCGGCGGTGCCGATACGCAGGTCACGGTGCGTGCCAATGTCGAAGCGTTCGACCAGGTATGGCTTCGGCCCCGGGCTCTCGGAAGCGCGAGCGAGGAACCGGACACCTCAGTCAGTGTGTTCGGGCAACGGCTCGCCCTGCCGGTGCTGCTCGCTCCGACCAGCCCACAGCGGCTTCTGCATGACGACGCGGAGATCGCCACCGCCCGGGCGGCGGAGGCGCTGGGAACGGTCTCCATCGTCAGCACCGACAGTCATCACGCCTTTCCCGAGGTGGCCGGGTCGGTCAAGAGCGACTGCTGGTTCCAGCTCTACGCCTACCGGTCCCGTGAGGACATCGCTGCGACGATCGCCCTGGCCGAGGAGGCCGGTGCGACCGCTCTGGTGGTCACCGTCGACGCCAGCCATGCGGCCCGCCGGATCACGACTCGACGAGCGGGCTTCCGCACCCCCGCCCATGTCGACTTCGGCAATCTGCGCTCGCTGGGCATCCTCACCGGCGCGATCCCGGACGGTGCACGCATCGAACGTCTCCCCCTGACATGGGAAGACCTCGCATGGATACGGAGCCGCACCGCCATGCGCCTGGTGGTCAAGGGCATCCTGCGTGCCGAGGACGCCGAGCGGTGCCTCGACCTCGGGGCGGACGGGGTCATCGTCTCCAACCACGGCGGCCGCCAGCTCGACGGCGCGATACCGAGCCTCGTCGCGCTCGAACAGGTCGCGGCGGCCGTGTCCGGCCGCGGCCTGGTCCTGATGGACGGCGGCATACGCTCCGGGGTCCACGTGGTCAAGGCCCTCGCCCTCGGAGCGGACGCCGTGTGCATCGGCCGGCCCTACCTGTGGGGGCTCGGACTCGCCGGCCAGGAGGGCGTCGAAGCGGTCCTGGGCCTCCTCAAGGACGAGATCAAGGACACGCTCCTCCAACTCGGCGCGGCCTCGCTCGCCGACATCGGCCCCGACTTCGCCACCCGGGCCTGACGCCGCCCCGGGCTCTCTCGAACCACTCGCTCCAAGGAGACGACCTGTGACTGTCCAGACCGTCCACTTCTCTCGTGGCATACCCCCACGCGAAGCGATACCCTCCGCCGCCATCGCCGAGCACACCTCCGCGATACTGGCTGCGGAGCCCGACCGGGTCTTCCAGTACGCGCCCATCGGCCGCCACACCGGTGACCAGGAACTCCGGGAACAGCTCGGCAAGTTCCACTCGGTCGATCCCGATCGGGTGTTCGTCACCAACGGTTCTCTTCAGGCCCTCGACCTGCTCGCAGCCCATCTGCTGCGCGACACCGCCGCACCCGAGGTCCTGGTCGAGGCGCCGACCTACGACCGCGCGGTGCAGATCTTCGAGCGGCACGGCGCCCAGGTGTCCGGGGTGCCCCTGCAGCACGACGGTCTCGACCTGAACGTCCTCAGGCAGCGCCTGCACACCAAGGTCCCCGCCTTCGTCTACGTCATCCCCGACTTCCAGAACCCGAGCGGCGTCACCACGAGTGAGGACAAGCGCCGCGAACTGGTGCGCCTGTCCGCCGAGTACGGCTTCACCGTCCTGGAGGACATCCCGTACCGGGAGCTCCGCTTCAGCGGCACTGCCCCCACGCCTCTGGGTGAACTGGCCGAATCCACCGACGGCGCGCGGGTGCTGACGATCGGCTCGCTGAGCAAGGTACTCAGTCCCGGCCTGCGCGTCGGCTACGTCATCGGCCCGCCCGGGACGCCCCACGCCCTCGCGGCCCTGGCCGAGAGCACCTATCTGTCCCCGGCTCCACTGCTCCAGGCAGTCGCCGCGCGGGCACTCGCGAACGGTCTCGTCCGGGACAACGTCGAGCACGTACGGCAGTTGCTGCGCCCCCGCCATGACGCCGCGGTCGAGGCCGTACGGCAGACCCTCGGCGACGTCCATCTGTGCGTACCGGACGGCGGCTACTACATCAGTGTCCACCTTCCGATCCGTACCGACGAGGAGTCCTTCCTGACGTCGGCGCGGAACGACGGCCTCGCTCTGACACGTGGGTCGGCCTTCTACCCGGCGGACTCCGCACCTCCTTCCGGCACCGTGTTCCTGCGGCTGCCGTTCCAGGCACTCGATCCCGAGGAGTTCGCGGAAGGTGTCCGGCGACTCGCCGCTGCCGCTCAACGAGCGGCATAAGGAACACGAGGCGGTGCCCGCAGAGGCGGGCGCCGCCGGCCGGTCCGGCCGGGACGACGGGCCGGGACGACGCAGCATCGTCCGCGACGCTTCGCTCTCCGCCGTCGTCGCCGGGCTCGTCGCGGTCGTGGTCTCCTGCTCCGGCCCGTTGATGATCGTGCTGGCCGCGGCAGACGCCGGTCGGCTCAGCAACGAGCAGACGGCCTCCTGGGTCTGGGCAGCGTGCATCGGCAGCGGGGTGACGTGCGCAGCCTTGAGCTGGCGGACCCGTATGCCGGTGATCACAGCCTTCTCGACACCGGGGGCAGCGGTCCTGGTCGGCAGCCTCGGGGCGTACCCGTATCCCGAGGCGATCGGAGCCTTCCTGGTCACCGGCCTGGTCATGGCGCTGGTCGGGGTGACAGGCGCCTTCGGGTGGGCCATGCGGCGCGTGCCGCCCGGGGTGGTGGCCGGCATGCTCGCGGGCGTGCTGTTCTCCTTCGGGGCCGGTGTGTTCTCCGCGCTGGACAGCATCCCCGTTCCCGTACTGGCCTCGCTCGTCACGTACTTCGCGGTCAAACGGTGGTCACCGAGATACGCGGTGGCCTGCTCCCTGTTCGCCGCTGTGCTCGCGACGGTGGCAGGATCCGGCATTCGTGTCGCGGGGGGCGACATCGCCCCGGCCGTCCCGCTGTTCACTGCTCCGGACTTTTCGATCCAGGCGATGGTGGGCATCGCGCTCCCACTGACCGTCGTCACCATGGCTTCGCAGAACGCCCCAGGTCTTGCCGTCCTCACCGCCTTCGGATACCGCCCGGACGATCGCACTCTGATCGGCGTCACCGGACTCGCCACCGCGGCACTCTCACCGTTCGGCGGGCACGGGATCAATCTGGCGGCCATCACCGCAGCGATCTGCACCGGCGAGGAAGCGCATCCCGACCCGCGGCGCCGCTATGCGGCGGGAGTGGCGTGCGGCTTCTTCTACGTGGTGACCGGGGTGTGCGGGGCCGCTCTCGTGGGTCTGTTCACCGCACTGCCGGCCGACTTGGTCGCGGTCGTTGCCGGGGTGGCACTCCTGGGCGCGTTCTCCACCAGTCTCGCCCAGGCCGTCGCCGACGAGTCCGGCCGAGACGCGGCCGTGGTCGCGTTCCTGACCACGGCGTCAGGCGTCACACTCGGTGGCATCGGCTCGGCGTGCTGGGGCCTCGTTCTGGGCCTCGCCACCCACGGAACGCTCACCTGCCGACGACGGGTCCGCACACGGCGGATGACCGACGGCCAGGGGAAGGCCCCGTGAGGCACGGAGTCTGCGTCCCTGCTGGGAGAAGCAGTTGTGTTCCCCTGCGTGGACATCGCCCAGGTGCCGTGGGCGTGGGCGATCAGCTGCGCCGACCCGTGTCCTGCGGGCACTGCGGGAGTTGAGCAGAGCATGAAGAAGCCCTCACGCATCATCGCCGTCACGGCACTCACCGCCGGTGCAGCCCTTGCCTCCGTGGCCCCCGCGCAGGCGGGCATCGTCGACGGTACGCTCAACAACCTCGCCGCCCTGGACTCCAGCAACGTTCTGGGCTCGCTCGTCAACAGCACCCTCTCGGACGCATCGAACAACAACGCGAACACGAAAGCGGACGGCAAGGTGAACAACAGCCTCATCAACTGAGCACCTGCCCCACGGAGCCCCCGCGCTGTTCGCACCGGGGGCTCCTATGTGTACGGCTGCTCCGCGGCCGCTTCCTCTCCGGACTTCCGTCCGTAGCGGCCTCAGAGCGGGGCCGGCCTCAGCGGCGCTCGGGCAGGTCGGCCTCCGCCGGCAGAGTGGGGAGCGTGCGCGGCGCCTTGGTCGACGACGCCGCCGGCGCGGTCTTCTTCCCGCAGAAGGCCGCCTCCAGCGTCCCGCCGAGCGCCGTGTTCGCCGCACCCCGGTTCGATGTGTTCGCCATGGCGGAGAGCGCCCGCCCGCCGTCACGGGTGGCGAAGGTGTACGTGTAAAAGCCCTGCACGGTGCCGGTGTGGCCGTACACCTGGGTGCCGCAGGAGAGGTCGTAGCGGCGCAGACCGAGCCCGTAGAAGCGGGTCTGGGTGGCGTCCGTCGGCGTGACCGTGGTCATGGCGTCCAGCATCCGCGGCGAGAGCAACCTCCCCCGCATCAGCGCGGTCGTGAAGGTGTTCAGGTCGGCCGGGTCGGAGATGACCGCGCCCGCCGACTGGGCCCAGGAAGCGGTCTGTTCCGTGGAGTCGACGAGCGGCGCCCCCGCCTCGTCGGGGTGGAGGTAGCCGCGCACGTGCATTCCCTTGATCCGGGTCTCCGGGTGGACGTAGGAGGTGTGGCGCAGCTTCAGCGGCTTGATGATGCGCCGCTCGTACTGCTTGGCGACCGGGGTCCCCGTAGCTTTCTCGATCAGCATGCCGACGACGACGAAGTTGGCGTTGGAGTACTTGTAGGACACACCGGGCTCGGTGGTGCGGGGTTCGGCCAGCGAGAGGTCGACCAGCTCCTGGTAGGTGAAGACGCGGTTGCGCACGGCTTCGAAGCCGGGCACGGTCTTGGCGAACATGGCCTCGGTGTAGTCGGCCAGACCACTGCGGTGCGTGAGCAGGTGACGAACCGTGATGCGATCGTCCGGCAGAAGTCCGGGCAGGTAGCGGTTGACCGGCGCGTCGAGCTCCAGCCGTCCCTCGTCGACCAGTTGGAGCAGTACGACGCTGGAGAAGGTCTTGCTGACGCTGCCGATACGGAAGCGTGCCCGGGTGTCCATGGCCTCGCCGGAGACACGGTCGCGGACGCCGGCAGTGCGTGTCCGGACGCCGTCGGGACCGGTGAAGCGGGCCATCGCGCCCGGAGCGCCGTTGGCCATGGCAGCGTTCAGGGCCGCGGTCACGCCGTCCATGTCGGGGGCAGGGGCGGCGGGGGTCGCGGGGCCGGCAGGCGCCGTGGAGACTGCCGGTGCCGCGGAGGCCGCGGTGGCGGGGGCGAGACCGCCGGCGAGCGCGGCAACCAGGGTGGCGCTCATGGCCAGACGTCGGTGCGTTGACAGGGGCACGTGATTTCCTCGTTCTCGACTCACGGATGAACGGCGCACGCGTGGGGTGTGCCGCGATGCCTGGGAGAAGGGATCACTGCACGTTCTCCCGGATCCCCCATGAACCATGAGTGCCAACGCGTCACGTCGGTTCCTGTCACGGGGCGCCGATATCCGTCCGGCGGAATGTCAGCAGCGGTCCGGGCACACAGGAACCGTCCCGGGCGGGGGCCGGGCGGCACACCGGCGAGCCGCTCGGCGGTGAGAGGAGAGGCCCAGCTCCGCGAGGATCTCGCTGATCGCGGCGTGGGGCGTTCGCTGCGCGATACCTCGACATGTTCTGCGAGATCGGCGAACGCGCGAACTCCTCGAAAGCCGCACGGCCGCTGTCGGTGAGCGCGTAGTAGCGACCGGGTGGCCCGGAGGCGGATTCCTGCCACGTAGTGGTGACCAGATCCTCGCGGCGGAGCCGGGAGAGCAGCGGGTAGACCGTGCCCTGACTGGTGGCGAGAGCCCCGGAGTCCTCCAGGGCGTGGAGGAGTTCCACGCCGTAACGGGGGCGGTCCCGCATCAGGGCGAGTACGCAGTTACTCCCTGACGCCTTTGCGCAGTTGACGCACCGTTCCCCCGCACGCCAGTCCTACGCTGCTCCGCTCCCCCACATCGCTTGGTTGGTCGCGATGCTCATCCTCGCTGCCCACCGGGCCGCCCGTCCCTGCCGCTCCAAGAACCACCCCCACGGGCAGGTAGGCACCGGGGGCCTCGGTGGGACGGCACCGCGACGGTCGGCGGTGCCGTCCCACCGGGTTGAGGACGATCAGGGGATGCCTCCAGCAACAGGGAACGCTGGTGAGATCAAGCTTCCGTCCGGGCTCGGGCCGCCCTGGCCTTCCGGCGCTTGACAGCCCGCCGTTCGTCTTCGGTCAGGCCGCCGCAGACGCCCATGTCCTGGCCCCCTTCAAGGGCCCACTTCAGGCAGTCGTCCAGAACCGGGCAACGGCGGCATACTGCCTTCGCCTCCTCCATTTGAAGCAAGGCCGGTCCACCGGTACCGATGGGGAAGAACAGGTCCGGGTCTTCCCGCCGACAGGCGGCTTTGTGACGCCAGTCCATCGTCGTGCCTCCATTCGCGTCGCCGGATGCTTCTTCACTCGCCTGACCGGTATCGGCAGCTGTATGCAGCAGAGCGGGTAATCGCCCGCCGTCTCCGAACCGGCCGAGCGCGGCTTCCGTTTACCGCACGCGTTCGGGGTAGGCGGGTCGCATGTTCAAGCATCGACGTGGTCGTACGGCTGCCGTACTCGTGATCAGCTGGGTGGCGGTGACAGGCGTTGAGCGTTGGAGTGAGGACGCTTCCTGGCAAGTGGCTCTCCTCAGCGGGCTCGTGTGGGGCGGCGTGGTCACCGGCGCCTGGTGGTTCGCCGACTGGACGCAGATGGGCCGACCGCGGTCGGCACAGTCCGTAGAGGGCGCGAGTGCCGAGCGTCTTCCGCCAACGACCAAGCCCACAACCAAGTCCACACATGACCGAACGGCCAAGCCCACGACCGAGTCCACACACGACCGGACGCCCGCACGTCAGCACCCGAAAACCTGACGCAGGAACCCGTTCGGCACGTGCCGTCGACAGCGGCCCCTCATCCAAAGCAACAGCGTCTATTGGTTCGGCAGGGGCCGAATGAGGCATCACTGGGGGTGACGCACGATCAGCAGAGCCTCGACGTCTCCGAAGGGCGCTTGGTACATGTGCGGAACATCGGCGGTCCAACTGGCGTGCTCGCCAGGGCCGATCAGGACAGGAGCGGAGAGTTCACCGATCCGTGCGGTGCCGGCGAAGACGATGACGTGCTCTGTCGTGCCGGGAGCGTGGGCAGCGGACTTCTGCGCCGTTCCGGCCCGGATGCGCACCCGGTAGGTTTCCGTTACCGCGGCAGCAGTCTCGAATCGCTCAGTCAGGACGGCGTCCACGGCGTGACCGGAGACCTCAGCGGGGAGCGGCAGTTGGTGCAGCGCTGCGCTGAGGGGCACCTTGAGGGCAGTCGTCAGCGCGTAGAGCGTTTCCAGAGTGGGATTGCGCCGACCGCTTTCCAGTTCGGACAGCGTCCCCTTGCCGACCCTGGACCTGCGGGCCAGCTCGGACAGTGACATCCCGCGCGTCTCGCGCAATTCCCGCAGGCGCGAACCGACCTGAACGGCCAAGCTCATGGTGCCCTTTCATGTCGCTGAAAGCGGTTGATCCGATGCCGCGCGAGACCTATCGTTCCACGGGTCGTTCCGTATACAGAACACTGTCGCGCGACCCGCATGAAGGAGTCCCGTGGAGCCACAGAGCAACATGCCCCTGCCCGCGCGCAGCACACAGGTGGCCAGCGCCCTCGCTGCGGCCTGCGTCGCGGGGCAGGTACGCGAGCTGGCGGAGTCGACGCGCACGGCCGCCGAGGCTGCCTCTGCCCTGGGATGCGACGTGGGCGCGATCGCCAACAGCCTCGTGTTCATCTCCGATGATGAACCCGTTCTCGTGCTGACCAGCGGCCGGCACAAAGTGAGCACGGCCGCACTCGCCGCCCGGTGGGGACGCGGCGGACTCCGGCGCGCCACCCCCGAACAGGTACGCCAGGCCACTGGACAGGCGATCGGGGGCGTGGCGCCCGTCGGCCATCCCCGCGCGCTTCCCACGGTGGTCGACGCAGCTCTGACCGACTACGCCCAGGTCTGGGCCGCCGCAGGAACTCCCCGCACCGTCTTCCCCACCACCGCCGGCGAACTCGTCCGGCTCACCGGTGGACTTCTGCTCCCCGTCGGCCCATGACGAAGGGGTCGGTCCACCCGGGGACGGATCTGTCCGGGCAGGTTGCGCTTGTCACCGGAGGCTCGGCCGGGCTCGGCCGAGCCATCGCGCTGGGCCTGGCGTCCGCCGGTTGCACGACGGTGGTGGCCGGCCGGCGGCCAGAGGCGTGCCGTCGAACGGCGACCGAGATCGCTGCCCGGACAGGCGGTACGGTCTTGGGGCTCGCCTGCGACGTGACGGAGGAAAACGAAGTGCACCACCTCGTCGAGGAGATCGTCGACGAGTACGGCCGCGTGGACGTGCTGGTGACCAGCGCCGGGGTCCAGGCCCGCGGCGAACTCGCGGAACTCACCGCCGTCACTTTGCGTCGCTGCCTCGATGTCAACGTCGTCGGAACCTTCCTCGCCTGCCAGGCGGTCGTCCCGGTGATGCGCAGAGCCGGCTACGGCCGCATCGTCACCCTGGCCAGTGCTCTGGGGCTCGTCGGTGCCGCAGGTCGGGCAGGCTACGCAGCCAGTAAGGGTGCGGTCGTCCAATTCACCCGCAGCCTCGGTGCCGAACTCGCCGGCACCGGCATTTGTGTCAACGCTCTGGCTCCCGGTCCCTTTCGCACACCGATGAACCAGGGCATCGATGACGACCCGCAGGTAAGGGACTTCCTCGAGCACCAGGTCCCCATGGGGCGCTGGGCCGACCCCGAAGAACTGGTCGGTGCGGCAGTCCTGCTGGCCGGCCCGGCGGCTTCCTACCTCACGGGCGCCGTGCTTCCGGTCGACGGAGGCTGGACCGCCCACTGACTGTGGGTGCGTGAGCCCTGAGGAAAGGCTTCCATGAGTTTTGACGTCTTCGTATGCGGCGGGGACGGGATCATGGACCTCCTCGCCGTCCTGCTGCGACGGTTGGATGCCGCGCTCGTCGTCCCGGGCGGGCCGACCGTGATCCAGCGGGACGAGGTCCGCGAGCTTCTGCCCGCCTCCCTCAGGGACGAGTGGCCGGTCGTCGTGGCCCGTACCGGCGCGGAGATCGACCGGGCGATCCGCACTGCCTGAACGAACGGGCGAGCAACCTTCCCCGGGCGGCCCGAGGGGGTGCTGCCGCAGACGCTACGGTGGTCGCACGAGACACTCACGGCCGCCCCGGACCGGCCGGCCTTCGCCCCGTTCCACCATCCGCCCGTGGCTCTGGGCGTGCCGTACATCGACCGGATCGGGTTGCGCGAACCGCAGGATCTCGCCGAGGTCCTGGCCCGCCGCGACCACGTCGCCGCCTAACATGAGCCGCAGTTCGGCAGTGCGGGGCCGGCGGCTGCCGGCTCTCGTGGGCGCACTGCTTTCGCGACGCAGGCAGCCGGAGGTGTTGCGTTCCGGGACGGTCGCTGTGAAGCGCATCACCGTCTGGGTGCTTCGGGTCGGGCATGCGCGATCATGACCGGATGGACGCTCGTTTCCTCGGCATCGCTGAACTGGTCGAAGCCCCGTCCGTGGCGGTCGTTGTCGACGTCATGCGTGCTTTCACGGTGGCTGCCTGGGCCTTCGGCCAGGGGGCGGAAAAGATCGTTCTTGCTGAGTCGCTGGAAGAAGCCCTGGCGCTCAAGGCTCGCCACCCGGACTGGTTGGCGCTCAAGGACGGTCCGCCCGCGCCCGGCTTCGACACCGTCAACTCACCGGGCCTGCTGCGCTCCATTGACCTCGGCGGCCGGACCGTTGTGCAGAAAACGACGGCAGGGACGGTCGGCACCCTAGCGGTCAAGGAGGCGTCGCTGGTGCTGTGCGCCGGCTTCGTGGTGGCGGAGGCAACGGCGCGGCTCTTGCGGACACGCGAATGTGACAGGGTCACCTTCGTGGTCACCGGCGAGGGTGGCCGGGCCGATGAAGACCTGGCGTGCGCTCAATACATCGCTCGGAGGGCCACCGAGACTGAGACGGACGCAGCTGAGTACCTCCGCCGCGCCGGCGAGTCGCGCGCCGCGGCCGAACTGGCGGAGGGCGTGCGTCAAGGAGTCCATCCGGACGACGTCGCGCTCTGTCTTGAGCTCGACCGGTTCCCCTTCGCCATGGTGGCGTCCTTGGAAGACTCGCTCATGGTCCTCCGCCCGTGCGCCGTGCCTTCCCTGTCCGACGGTGCTTCGATCTGACATCGGCCCCACCGAGTCGTTGCCCGGCCGGGGAGTTGCCCCAGTTCCGGAACCCGTCGGTGGCGGCCGCACGGCGAGGGGCATCGCCTTTTCGTGACCTGCTCAGCGGGCGCGGCGGGCGCGGTCAAGACGGTTCAGGGCGCCAAGGCGTCACGCCGGCCCCTCGCAAGTCGGCTTGTGAGCCATGAAGCTGGCGAACTTCCACTTCAAGTCCGCGTCGCGCTCCTGAACCAGTTGGGCGGTGACGACCAGCCCCGCCTGGTTCAGAAGTTCGGCGAGCCGGTCTGCGGGGAGTCGATAGGACGCGTAGGACACGGGGTGGTCACCATAGGCGTGCGTGGGACGGCGGTGCTCGCCGGCGCCGACATGGCCGACGAGCAGGAGATGTCCCCCGGGCGCCAGGGTGCGGTGGAACTCGGCGAACACCACCGGCAGAAGCTCCGGAGGCGTGTGGTGGGTCGAGTAGTAGGCCAGGATCCCCCCGAGCGTGGCGTCCTCAACCTCCAGCGCTGTCATGGTGCCCGCGGAGAAGCGCAGGTCTGGATATGCGTGACGGGCCAGTTCGACCATCTTGGGTGATACGTCGATGCCGAACACCGGCACCCCGAGTCCGGCCAGGTGCGCCGTCACCTTGCCGGGGCCGCATCCCAGGTCGGCGACCGGACCCAGGTCAGAGGCCTGCACCAGTTCCGCGAACGCGGCCAGCATCGCGCGTGATGTGGGGTCCAGCTCAGAAGGGTCCTTGACGAGGACGGTGTAGTCGGCGGCGACGGTGTCGTACGAGTCCCGGACCGCGGCGAGGTAGGAAGGCTCAGTCACACGAAGAACCTAGACGGAAGCACTGACAGAGCTTGCAGCAGCCTTTGGGATACCCAGCCGTCGCCAGGAGCGGTGCGAAGGCCCGTTGTTCGTCGAAGTGCTGGTCGCTCGATCCGGGTGGCTCGGTTCACCATGCGTCGATGACCGGCTCGTCGGGTTCGTGCTGCCGCCAGGTGTCGTTGAGGCGCCCGAGCCGGGCCGCGGCGGCGATGCCGCGCAGGGACGCCACCTTGCCGTCGATGACCTCGAACGCCACGGCGCCCACGACCCGGTCCTCGACCACGGCGAGAACGGCCGGGGAGCCGTTGACCACAGCGATATGCAGCGCGGGCGAGCCGCCGGCCAACCGCCGTTTCGCGGGCGTGGGCTTGAAGCCCGCCCGTACGTAGGAGGCGACGCGCTCGCGCGTTGTGTACCGCAACAGCCGCCTGGCCAGTCCGGCGCCGTCCGAGACCGCCGTCACGTCGTCGGTGAGCAGCGCCACCAGCCGTTCCGTACGCCCCGACACGGCGGCGGCGAGGAACTCCTCGACGATCCGGCGCGCGGAAGCGGGGTCCACCTCGCCGCCGCCGCGGCGCTCGGCGGCGACCCGGCGTCGACCCCGGTGGACATGCTGCTGGCTCGCGGACTCGGTGATGTCCAGGATGGCGGCGATCTCGGCGTGGGGGTACGAGAATGCCTCGCGCAGGACGTAAGCGGCCCGCTCGACCGGGGAGAGGCGCTCCAAGAGGGTCAGTACGGCCAACGACACCGATTCGCGCTGCTCAAAGGTGTCGGCAGGGCCGAGCATCGGGTCGCCCTCCAGGAGCGGCTCGGGCAGCCAGGCCCCGGCCGCTCGCTCGTGGCGCGCCTGCGCCGAGCGGAGCCGGTCGAGGCAGAGATGGGTGATGACCTTGGTCAGCCACGCTTCCGGCACCTCGACCCGTTCGCGGTCTGCGGCCTGCCACCGCAGGAACGTGTCCTGCACGGCGTCCTCGGCGTCGGCGGCCGAGCCGAGCAGACGGTAGGCGAGCGAGGCCAGCCGGCCCCGGCTGGCCTCGAACCGATCGATGGCTGCGCTGTCCATGCGGAGCAGCCTATGCGGCGGCCTGCACACCGACAGGGTCGGGCGCGGTGGCCAGGCGGCGCTTGCGCTTCGGGAGGCCGAAGGTCGGGTGGACGATGCCCCACCCGGCCCCCTTGAGCACGCCCGACTTGAGCCGCGCGGCGGTCCGGCCGCCCAGGTACCAGGACTTCGACCGGACGTCCCCGTCCACCATCTGGAAGATCGCGTCCCGCCGCCCGAGGCTGATGTGGTTGCCGTGGTACTTCAGCCCGGTGGTCGGGACCTCGCTGCCCGTCAGGCGCGCGATGATGGCGGCGGTCGCCTGCATGTTGGTGAGGCCGGCCGAGGCGCAGGACATCGGCAGCGGCCGGCCGTTGTCGCCGATCGCGTAGGCGCTGTCACCGGCGGCGTAGATGTCCGGGTGCGAGACCGAGCGCATGGTGCGGTCGACGATGATCTGGCCGTTCTCGGCGACCTCCAGGCCGCTGGCGGCCGCGATGGGGTGCACGGTGAACCCGGCCGACCACACGGTCACGTCGGCCGGAATGGACGTACCGTCACCGGTGATCGCCCGTGTCGGCTCGACGGCTTCGATACCGGTGTGCTCGTGCACGGTGATGCCGAGCCGGTCGAAAGCCTGGCGCAGGTGGCGGCGGGCCTTCGGGGAGAGCCAGGCGCCCAGCTCGCCCCGGGCGGCGAGCGCGACCGAGAGGTCGGGCCGCGACTCGGCGAACTCGGTGACGGTCTCGATGCCGGTCAGCCCCTCACCGACGACCAGCACGGTGCCGCCCTCAACCAGGCCGGCCAGGCGCTCGCGCAGACGCAGCGCCGAGGACCGGCCGGTCACATCGAAGGCGTACTCGGCCGCGCCGGGGACGCCATGGTGGGCTACGGAGCTGCCGAGCGCGTAGAGAAGTGTGTCGTACGCGAGCTCGCCGTCGCCGCCCTCGCCGGTCACGGCGACCGTTCTGCGCTCGGGGTCGAGGCCGGTGACGCGTGCCAGGCGCAGCCGCACCCCGGTGCCCGCGAACACGTCGGCGAGCTTGTGGAGCGCGAGGTCCTGGCCGATCGCGAGCTGGTGGAGCCGCATCCGCTCAACGAAGTCGGGCACGGCGTTGACGACGGTGATCTCGGTGTCGGCGGCTGAGAGCCGACGAGCCAGGTTTCCGGCGGCGAAGGCCCCCGCGTATCCGGCGCCGAGTACGACGATGCGGTGCTGCATGGCGTTGCTCCTGTCTCGTTCGCGTGGCCCTTGAACGAGACGGCGCCCCGATTGCTGACAGAATCCGGATGTGACGCCGGTCACTCCATCGCGGAGGGTTTCGTCTTCCGGTGGCCCCGCCCGGCCGACGAGACCGACGCCGACGTCTTCGCCCCCGACCTGTGCACCGGCCTGATTCCGTCACGCGTTGCGCGAAGCCCCGGGGCTCGCGGATACGAAGGTGCTTCGGTCAGAGGACTACGACGGTCGTCTCCGTCGCCTTGATGCTGGTCCAGACGGGCGTGCCCTCGGCGATGCCGAGATCGGCGGCGGCTTGCGGGGTGATTTCCGCGACGACGTCCGGTGCCTGGTCAGAGGTGATGAGGAGGCGCAGCCTGCTGCCGCTCGCGGTGATCTCGCGGACGGTGCCGGGCCAGATGTTGCGGGGGCTGCCGCCGGGCCTTTCGCGGTGGACGGAGACGGCCTCGGGGGCGATGACCGCGAGGGCCCGGGTGCCGGGCGGCGGCGGGTCGGCGGCTACCAGCGTGCCGCCCCCGTCGAGTTCGAGGCCGTCGGCGGTGGCGATCCCGGGCCAGGCGTTGCGGCCGAGCATGCGGGCGACCCAGGGCGAGCGGGGGTGGCGGGCGACCTCGGCCGGTGAGGCGTCCTGAAGCGCGCGCCCTTCGTCGAGGACGAGGACCCGGTCCGCGAGGGAGACCGCCTCGACGGGGTCGTGGGTGACGATGAGGCAGACGCCGCCGAAGCCGGCGAGGTGCGTGCGCAGGGTGTGGCGGACGTGGGCGCGGGTGGTCTGGTCGAGCGCGGCGAGCGGTTCGTCCAGGACGAGGAGCCGGGGTCTGGCGGCCAGGGCGCGGGCGAGCGCCACCCGCTGCGCCTGCCCGCCGGAGAGCTGGGCGGGGCGGCGGTGGCCGAGGTGGCCGACTCCGAGCAGGTCGAGCCACTCCTGGGCGGCGCGGCGGGCTTCCATGCGGGGGGTGCCCTGGACGCGCAGACCGTACGCCGTGTTGGCGAGGGCCGTCATGTGCGGGAAGAGGGCGCCGTCCTGCGGGACCCACGCGACGTGGCGGCGGTGCGGGGGCAGGGGCGTGACGTCGGTGCCACCGAGACGGAGTGTGGCGTGGGCCCGGGGTGTGAGGCCGAGGAGGGCGCGCAGCAGTGTGGTCTTGCCTGCGCCGTTGGGGCCGACGACGGCGATGGTGGTGCCGGGTCGGGCGTCGAGAGTGAGTCGGGTGAAACCGGTGACCTCGGCCTCCAAGGACCAGAGTTCCTGCGGTGCGGTCGGGGTGGCGTCGACCGGGCCGGACGTTACGTCCGGGGATCCCGCTTCGTCGAGGGCCACGAGCCGGGGTCGGCGCTCGGTGGGGGTTCCCGTCCAGCGGCCGCGCAGTGCGATGAGGACTGCCATGGCGATGACGAGCAGGAGCAGGGAGACAGAGGTGGCCGCTGCCGGTTCGTCCTGGAGCAGGAGGTAGACCTGGAGGGGCAGGGTCTGGGTGGTGCCGGAGAGGTTGCCGGCGAAGGTGATGGTGGCGCCGAACTCGCCGAGCGCGCGGGCCCAGGTGAGCGCCGCACCCGCGATCAGGCCGGGGGCGACCATCGGCAGGGTGACGGTGAAGAAGACCCGTACCGGCGAGGCGCCGAGCGAGGCGGCCGTCTCCTCGTACCGGGGGCGCAGCCCGCCCAGGGCGCCTTCCAGACTGATGACGAGGAAAGGCATGGCCACGAAGGTCGCCGCGAGGACGGCACCGGACGTGTGGAAGGGGAGGGTGATGCCGAAGGTGCCTTCGAGCCAGGGGCCGAGAAGGCCCCGCCGTCCGAAAGCCAGCAGCAGGGCGACGCCGCCGACTGTGGGTGGCAGCACCATCGGCAGGAGGACGAGCGAGCGGACGAACGCCTTGCCGGGGAACGGCACGCGCGCCAGCAGCCAGGCCAGGGGGACGCCCAGGAGCAGGGAGAGCCCCAGTGCCCAGAACGACACGACCAGCGAGAGCCTCAGTGCCTCGACGGTTCCCGGTGCACTCAAGTGCTCCGCGAGGCCACCCCACTCGGTGCGCACGAGGATGCCGACCAGCGGGAGCGCGAGGAACGCCACCGCCAGCAGCGCGGGCAGCACCAGAGTCAGGGGCGCACGGGCGCCGGGGGTGCGGGTGCCTGCTCTTCTCATCGATGATCCCGAAGACGTGAGGGAGGAGGGGCCGCCCGTTCCCCCCGGACGGGCAGCCCTCTCGCGATCCGGAGGGTTTACGGCTTCTGGAAGCCGGCGTCCTGGAGGATCTTCTGCCCCTCGGCGGACGACAGCCAGGCGACGAAGGCGGCAGCGGCCTCGGCGTTCCTGGAGCCCTTGAGCGTAGCCGCCGGGTACTCGGCGATGGCGTTCTGCGCGTCGGGGATCTCGACGGCGTCGACCTTGTCCTGGGCGCTCTCGGCGTCGGTCTTGTACACGAGTCCGGCGTCTGCCTCGCCGAGCTCGACCTTGCCGAGCACGGTCCGGACGTCGAGCTCCTCGGAGACCGGCTTCACCGTGACCTTCTGGGCGTCGAGGATCTGCTTGCTGTACTTGCCGGCGGGCACCTCGGGGGCGGCGAGGACGACCTTCAGCTCGGTGTCCGCGAGGTCCTTCAGCTCGTCGACCTTGTGCGGGTTGCCCTCGCCGGTGGCGATGACGAGGCGGTTCTTGGCGATGACGGTCGGGCTGCCCGCATCGGCCTTCACCTTGTCCATGCTCTTGGTGTCGGCGGTGACCAGCGCGTCTGCCGGAGAGCCCTGCGAGACCTGGGCGACGAGTGCCTGCGAGCCCGCGAAGGAGAAGGTGATCTTCGTGCCGGGGTGTGCCTTCTCGTAGGCGGCGCCGGCGGTCTTGAACACATCGGTCAGGGATGCGGCCGCGAGCACCGTCAGCTGGGCGGCCGGCGCGCCGCTCGCGGACCCGGAGGACTTGTCCCCGCCGGTGTCCTTCTTCGTGTCGTCGTTGCCGCAGGCGGCGAGGGGGACGAGGAGGGCTGCGGTGAGGGTGACAGCGGCACCGCGGCGTCTGATCGAGGAACGGGTGACGGACATGAGGCTGTGGACTCCTGGAGACGAAAGGAAGATGCAGGGCGTGTGAGGGCCGCGCGACAGCTGCGGGCCCCGGTACTGCGTGAGGTTCAGGTGCGGTCGATGTGCACGCTGGTCGACTTCACGCGGGCGGTGGCCTGCATGCCGACTTCCAGTCCCAGTTCCTCCACGGCCTCTCGGGTGAGGAGGGAGACCAGGCGGTGCGGCCCGGCCTGGATCTCGACCTGGGCCGCGACATCGCCGAGCTTGATCGCGGTGACGATGCCCGGGAAGGCGTTGCGCGCCGAGGTGTAGGACGCGTCGTCGTCGGTGGCGCCCTGGGCGATCTCCACGGAGAAGGCGGCGAGCGCCCGGCCGTCGATGACACGGCGCCCGCTCTCGTCGCGGTGGGTCGCGACCCGGCCGGCGTCCGCCCAGCGACGCGCGGTGTCGGGGCTGACGCCGAGCAGACGGGCGGCCTGACCGATGGTGTAGGACTGCATGTGCGACACCGTAGGGCGATCAGGCTCTCATCTGCAACAAAATTGTAGGACCGTCCATCGCATATGAGAGGTGGCTTGGAGGAAAGGACCAAGTGCAGCGCACGGGTCTCATCGTGTGCACGAAGGGGCGCCCGGAATGCGACAGGCGCCGACCCAGATCCCGGTGACGGCGCTGACACAGCGGGTGCCGAACTGGTCGGACGGTCAACCCCAAAGCCGCCGAGCCGTGCCGCACGTCCACGGGTAGCGAAAGAGACGGCATGGGCGCCGCGGCCGAGCCTGCGGACACCCATCTTCACCACGGCCCGGCTCGACGGACAGGAAGTCTCCGTCGAACAGCCGTATACAGCTGACGGGCACCGGTGGCAACGCCACAGAGGCACGCCCCTGGGCGCCCGTGGGCGGGCGGACGCGTCAAGCTCCGCACGCCCATGGGCGGATTCGTGGCGGTGACTTCCTTCAACCCCAGGTGCGTGCGAAGCACGGCCCGCGTGCCCCCGCGCTGCCGCGCCGGGGGTTCAGAGGTCCGGACGAACCCTGACCGGACACCTGGTGCCTTCCCTCGAAGGTCGGGTTGCGCCGTAGCAGGCGGGGGCGGTCACCAGCGAGGATGCCGTGTGACCGCTGACCAGGGCCTCGCTCCCCTCCGCCCGACGCACTCCACATCCGTCGTGCTCGGCGCCGGCGCGTCCATCGGAGTTCTGGGCGGGATGATCGGGTTGGGCGGCGCGGAGTTCCGCCTGCCGTTGCTGATCGGCCTCTTCGGGTTCGCCGCGCTCTCGGCCGTCATCCTGAACAAGGCAATGAGCCTCGTCGTGGTCCTGGTCGCGCTGCCCGCCCGGCTGGCAGCGGTCCCAGCCGCCGAGGTGGCCGCACGCTGGCCAGTCGCCGTCAACCTCCTGGCCGGCAGCCTGCTCGGCGCCTGGGCCGGAGCGTCCTGGGCGGTGAGCATGCGCTCCTCCACTCTCCACAAGGTGCTGGCCGCATTGATGGTGCTCATGGCGGCCGCCCTGGTCGTCACGCACACCACCGCCCTGGGGACGCTCGCTCTGCCGCTGTGGGCGCAGGTGCCCTGTGGGGTCGTGGCAGGTTTCGGCATCGGGGTGGTCGCGGCGCTCATGGGCGTGGCCGGTGGCGAGCTGCTGATCCCGACGATCGTGCTGCTGTTCGCGGAGGACATCAAGACCGCGGGAAGCCTCTCCCTGCTGGTCTCCCTGCCGACGATGCTGGTCGCCTTCGCCCGCTACAGCCGTGACGGCAGCTTCGCGGTGCTGGGCGCCAACCTCCGCTTCACTCTGGTCATGGCCGCGGGCTCGGTCGCCGGAGCGGTGCTTGGCGGGCTGCTGCTGGGTGTCTTCCCGGACCTGGTGCTCATTCCCGCGCTCGCCGTGATCCTGCTCGTTTCCGCGGTCGAACTCGCCCGCCACGACTGACCGCGCCCGGACAACCGCTCCCACCCGGAGCGCGACCGACGGATGCGACCGACGGGTGCGACCGACGGGTGCGACCGACGGGTGCGACCGACGGGTGCGTCACCCGCCCCCGTTCCGGCTATGGGCGGGCGTTCCACCAGGTCAGACGTGCAGTGCGGATCTGTTGCGCGCGGTGGGAACGGCCAGCTGACCGGGAGCGTTCCACCACTCCCCGGAGGGCGCCCCGGGAGACGTGGCCGGCTCGGCAGACGAAGTGACCGGCTCGGCGGGGGCTACGACGGTCATCTTGCCGGAACGTGTTCACCCGCCCGGCTTCGCCCGCACGCTGTCCAGCCCGACCCGTGGCACAACGAGAACAGACATCATCCGCTGGAAGGAAGGACCCTTCTCGTGCCGTTTGCCCCGTGTATCAGCGTCACCGACACCGCAACCAGTCTCGACTTCTACAAGAAGCTCGGCTTCACCGCCGACTCCAGCACCTCCCGCCCCGGCGACGACATCCACATGCTGCTGTACCAGGGCGAGTTCTGCGCCATGATCTATCGCAACGACGACCTCAAGCAGTGGTTGCCGGTCCTCAACGAACAGCCGGTCGGCTTCGCCGGTATGTTCTACCTCTCCGTCGACGATCTCCCAGGCACCTACGAGCAGGTCCGCCGGCACGCCGACATCGTCAAGCCCCTGACCGACGACCACACCGGCCAGCGTGAGTTCTACATCAAGGACCCCGACGGCTACGTCATCGGCTTCAACGACAAGGCCGCCCTCCAAGCCAGCGACCTGGGCAAATACGCCTGACCCCTCAGCCGGGACGCGAGGACGAAACAGGGGCGGGACGTTGCGGCCTGGGGGCCCCTACGGTTCCGCAAAGGGCCCCCGCACGCATGCGTGTCGGGGGACCGTGGCCTGTCCTGCACGCCTGGTCCTGGACATCAGCTGTCGCGCAGCCGAGCGACCGGATCAGGGTCGCTTCGTTGCCGTGGGCGGATCGGATGGGACGATGTCCAGTTCCGCCCAGACCGTATGGCCACGACGGGAAGGCGTGTCGCCCCAGGATCGGGCGAGGGCGTCCACGAGGAACAGGCCCCGTCCTCCGTCGGTGAAGGCGAACGACGGGTGTCGCCAGTGCGCGCGTACCCGCTCGACGTCGAAAGCAGGCCCGGCGTCTTCCACCTCCAGCCGGACGCAGCACCGTCCGCTCTCCTGTGCGACGAACCGGATCCGGGCGCTCCAGGGTGGTACGCCGTGGCGCACGGCGTTGGCCAGCAGTTCCGTCACGACGAGCAGGACGTCCTCACCGGCGGCCTCCCCCAGGTTCCAACGCTCCAGCTGCCTTCTGGTCTCGGCTCGTACGATCGCTCCTGTGGGTGAGGCAAGGAGACAGCTGCCACAGCCAAGGAGCGACGAAACCGAACTATCAGCCTTCATGTCCTTGATTCGTTGCCGGCTCGCCGGCGGATGGGTGCGAGCGAGCACGGGCCGGGGTCACGCTGGTGCGGCCTCGGCCTGTTCGGGTGCCGAGACCGCACCCTCTCCCTCACAACCCTGCATTCGCGCCTGCGGCCCGACCGGATTGGCGACCGGGGGCCGCTGGAGTACCTCTCCGGTGAACAGTCGGCAGGCCATACGGGCCGCGAACGGCTGCGAACGGCTGCGAACGGCCAATGCTCAGTGTCCGGTTCCGTGGCCGGTGTCCGCAGGCACCGCCCCGCCCCGCCCCGAAGATCGACCAATCCGACCAGTCGGCGGTTCCGAATGAACGGCGTGAGGATCAACGGAACGACCCTGGCACGAAGCGCTCTCGCCGCGCTGAGCGGCCTGCTCTCCGGGTACGCGGCGCTCACCGTCGCCGAGCTGGTCTCGGCGGCGGTCAGGCCGGAGGCCGGGCCGGTCACGGCGGTGGGCGGGGCCGCCATCGACCGTACTCCGGCCCCCGTCAAGGACTGGGCGATCCGGAACTTCGGTGAGAGCGACAAGCTGGTCCTGCAGCTCGGCATCCTGCTCACGCTGGCACTCCTGGCACTTGCCCTGGGCGTACTGGCCCTGCGGTTCCGACGACTCGGCGCCGCGGGTGTTCTGGTGTTCGGCGTGGTCGGGGCAGCTGCCGCGACGAGCCGCCCGGACTCCACCGGCCTCTCCGACGCGCTGCCCTCCGTGGTGGGCGCCTTGGCCGGCGCGGCCCTCCTGTACTGGCTCATCGGCCTACTGAGCGGCTCAGAGCATCAACCATCGGATTCACCTGCGACGATGGCAGGTTCCGGATGGAACCGGCGCGGCTTCCTGGGCGCCGCGACGGCCGTGGCGGCCGCATCGACCGCTGCCGGCGCGGTGGGCCGCAAACTGAACGGAACCCGTACGCAGGCGGCTGTCGCCTCACGCGCCGGCATCACGCTGCCCGCACCCGACTCACCCGCCGCCCCACTGCCAAAAGGCACCCGGGTACGGGTCCCGGGGGTCAGCTCCTTCACCACCTCGAACAAGGAGTTCTACCGGGTCGACACGGCCTTGGTGGTCCCCAAGGTCGACGCGGCCGGCTGGCGGCTGCGTATCCACGGCAAGGGGGTGAAGCGCCCGCTGACCGTGACCTTCCAGGATCTGCTCGAACGGGAACTGATCGAGCGCGACATCACCCTGACCTGCGTCTCCAACGAGGTCGGCGGCCCTTACGTCGGCAACGCCCGCTGGATCGGCGTGCGCCTGGCCGACCTCCTCAAGGAAGCCGGCGTCAGGCCGCCGTCCCGGGGCGGGCCGGCCGATCAGCTGGTGGCGCGCTCGGTGGACGGCATGACGCTCGGCACGCCGGTCGAGGACGTGATGGACGGCCGCGACGCCATGCTGGCCGTGGGCATGAACGGCGAACCGCTCCCCTTCATCCACGGCTTCCCTGTCCGCATGGTCGTCCCCGGCTTGTACGGCTACGTCTCCGCCTGCAAGTGGATCGAGGACATCGAACTGACGACATTCGACACGTACGACCCGTACTGGGTGAAGCGCAAGTGGGCCCGCAAGGCGCCGATCAAAACCCAGTCGCGTATTGACACGCCCAAGCCGTTCGCCCGGCCAAGGGCCGGCACCGTGATGGTGGCGGGGGTTGCCTGGGCGCAGCACCGCGGAATCGAGCGGGTCGAGGTACGTATCGACGACGGCCCCTGGCAGCGGGCCGACCTCGCCGCCGAGGCCACGACCGACACGTGGCGGCAGTGGTCCTTCCCCTGGAAGGCCACGACCGGCGGCCACACACTCACGGTCCGGGCCACCGACCGCACTGGCGCAGTCCAGACGGAGAAGCGGACCCGCACGATTCCCAACGGCGCGAGCGGTTGGCACTCGGTCGTCGTCAGCGTGGACTGAACCAAGGCAGCCCACTCACCGAGCTCCGCACTGGCCCCGCCCGCGCCACCCACCGGCGCCGCGCGCTGCTCGTCTTGACGAACATCGAGGCCACTACCGGCAAATCATCTCTCCTGCAGGCAGCTCATGACCAGCACAAGCACCCGGCACACCGTCACTGTGCCGGGATCGGCTGGGTGAGGTTCACCGGGTTGCCGTCGGGGTCCTGGATGTGGGCGACGCGCTGTCCCCACGGCATGTCGTTGGGGCCGCCGTGGACCGAGCCGCCCAGCGCCTTCACCCGGCCGAGCGTGTCATCGACGTCGTCGACACTGATGCTGAGCAGGACCCGCGGTGCCACCCCGGTCTCCGCCCCCGGATTCTTGGCCACCAGCCCGAGGTCGGCGTCGCCGATGCGCAAGCCGAGGTAGAAGGCCGGACCTTCCTCCGGTACCCGGAAGATCTCCTCGGCGCCGAACAATTTCGTATAGAAGCCGCGCAGTACGTCGTGGTCGGCAGTCAAGATCACTGGCTGAATGGTGGACATGGCACTCCTGTCGAGAACGGTCGTGTCGCTGGGCAGACCGTTCGAGGACGGTGAACTCATCGGCAAAACCGCCCTGCCAGTCGGGCCACTCAAGCAGGCCGCCGATCGCCACGGGAGTGACCACGGCCCCTGCGGCGGTATGACTCGGATGCCGCCCCGTGCTTTCCGCGTCAGGCGGGGATCAGTGTGTCGTCCGCCGGACGGGCTTCTGCGAACTGGCGGCGCGCAGCGACGAGTGCGGTGTCGACGTCACGTGTCCCGGTCGAGACGCACAGGGTGTAGACGACATCCTCCATGCGCTGCTGCGCCTCCGGGCTGCCGGCCTCGGCATGCAGCAGCCGCAGCGTCTCGTACTCCTCGACGAGCCTGGCAAGCACGTCAGGGTGAGCCATCAGCATGTGCGGTTTCCTCTCGTACGGTTTGCGACGCAGGCGCCGTCCCCTCCTGGCCGAGACGGCAAGTACCCCCGCTCACGTCCGGCATGCACCGCTGCCCGACTGTGCCGGCATGGACGGCGCGGCACGGTCGGACGAGCCGTTGCACTCGGTGGCCGCCGAGGTGGCTGAGACAGCGGGAGCGCTGGTGTCCACCTGGCAGGAGGCTTCTCATTCCACGTCTCCACGGCTTTCGTCACTGCAGGGGGCTCCGGGCTTACTCAAGGGCCAGTCACGGCGACGGCTGAAACGCCGACGGCACCGGATGAGGACGACTCGCCCTCCGACGCCGCAGCATCGTGGCTCAGGCGGTGCCGGGCCTGCCACGCCAGTCCAGACAGACGACGGCGGCGTCGTGGGGCAGGTCGTGGCTGCCGTGATACTGGACCAGCCCGTCGACGACGGCTCGCGCGGTCTCGTGGGGCGGTGAGGCGCGCGTCGCGGCGATGGTTTCGCGCAGGGCGATTTCACCGAACAGCTTGCCGTCCGCCGAGAGGGCGCTGTGCACGCCGCTGCTGACGATGATCAGGCGGTCCCCGGGTTCGATGTGCAGTGACTGTTCGTGGTACTCGGTCTCTTCGAACATGCCCAGCGGCATCTGGGCTTCGAGTGGGACCCGCTCGACGATGTCCTGGCGGAGGCGGTAGAGCTGTGGTGAGCCCGCGTCGACCGCGCGTACCTGTCCGGTGGCCAGGTCGAAACGCAGGAGCAGGGTCGACGAGTGCAGGGCCCCGCCGTACTCGCCGTAGACCGCTTGGTCGGCGAGGCATGCCTGGTCGGCCAGGGAGATGCCGCTGCGGCGGGCATTGCGCAGGGCGCTGACGGTGAGATTGGTCAGCAGGGCGGCCTGGATGCCCTGTCCGCTGCCGTCGGAGACCGTCACGGTCAGCTGGCCTTCGGTGGTACTCCAGTCGAAGTTGTCTCCGCCGATCGCGTACGCCGGCTCCAGGTGGGCTCCCAGCGTGTACTCCTCGCGGGCGAATCCGCGGCCGGGCAGCAACTGCCACTGCATTTCCGCTGCCAGGGTCAGGCGCTTGCGTCGGCGGGCCTGGAGGTAGAGGTCGGTGTCGCGTTCGGCGGTCAGCAGCTCGTGACCGAACGCCGTGGCGAAGGCAGCCAGTTCCAGCACGCGAGGAGCTGCCGCGACCGTCTCCGGGAGGTGCACGGACAGGACTCCCAGGCGGTCTCCCCGGACGGTGATGGGCAGGTGGGTGGTGACCATGCCGGGCTCCCCGGTCACCTCTACGACGGCGGCCTGGGCCGCGAACGCCCGGCTGGCGGGATGGTCGCCGCGTGCGGGTACCGTCTCGCCGGTGCGCGGAAGATGGGTGACCGGCTGGAGCACGCTCAGGCCGTAGTCCGCCAGAAGCAGGGTCACGGCGCGCGCGTTCACGTAATCGGCGAGCAACGTGCCCGCCGCGGACAGCAGGCTGCTGGGCGGGGCCGCCCGCAGGGCGCTTTCGGCCGCTCCGAGCCATCGACCGGGCTGGCTGACCATGATGGGGGTTCCCTTACCTCGGCGTGGGACTGCGCGAAACGGCGTGATCTGTGATGGCCCGCGGTTTTCTGGTGTACCCCGGGAACCTGACTTTTCCCGTCGGCGAGCGGCTTTCACCGCCGTGTTCTCAAGCGACCGTTGTCATACCGCAAAGGTACCGAGGTGTCGGCGGCGGTTCCACAGCATGGGCAGAGCGGGGAGGCCCGGCGCTGTCGCCGGTTGCTCCGCTGTTCCCCGGCTCCGCCTCGTGCCGCTTGCGCCGTGTCAGCCGGTGTGCGAGGAACGCAGGTGCGTTGGTTCGGCTTCGCCCAGGCCGATCCGGGTGGCCGCGGCGCTCTTGAAGGCTTCCAGCCCTTCCGCGAGTGCTGACAGACCTGCGGGGGCCATGTGCTGCAGCACCGCTTCTATCTCGCTCCCGCGGTGTGTACGGACGTCGGCGAGGAGGGCGCGCCCGCGCCGGCTCAGGCGGACCTCGATCTCCCGCCGGCTGGTCGGGCTGGGGAGCCGCTCGACGAGTCCGGCGGCCTCCAGGCGGTCGCACAGGCGGCTCACGGACGACGGCCGGGACCCGAGTGCTTCCCCGAGAGCCCGGAGGTTGACCCCGTCCTGGCCCTCCAGGACGGTCAGCGCGCGCAGCTGCGAGGGTGAAAGCGGGGCTGAAGGCACGGCTTCCTGGCCCCGGCCCCACAGAATGTGCAGCAGTTCCAGCACTGCACACACGTCCCGAGCCATCAGCTCATGGGATGCGGTGTGTGGGGTGCGAAGCATAGGTGCCATATTGACAGCTTGACGTCTGTTTTTACAGTCGCTTGACCTGGCATGGGCTGTGCGGGCCAGTTCACTGGCCGCGGTCACCACCCGTGTCTGGTCGACGATGCCGAACCCGACCGCGAGGGTGGCTGTGCGCAGCGCGTGCCGAACGGCCAGAAGATCCTCTTCCGTGCCGAGCACCGCTTTGAGGGCGCGGCGCCCTCCGGGACGGGTTTTGCCGCTTCGGGCCCGTGGCCCGAGTAAGAGGTCGTGGTGCCGGTGTCAGGGAGTCGAGTCACGATGGGCCCCTTCCGGGGGCTGCGGACTTGGGCGCCGGCCCAGGATGGCCATGCCTTGCTCTGCGTTCAGTGCGGTCTCCACGCCGACGAGCTCGACGCCCAGCTCCACGAGGGTGATGGCGACGGGCGGCCGCATGCCGGCGACGACCACCCGCGCCCCGAGCAGTCTGGCCATCGCGGTCAGCTCCATCAGGGTGCGGGCGACAAAGGAATCGATGATCTCCAGGCGGGAGATGTCCATCAGTACGCCGCGCGCCCTGTCGGCCACGATGCGCGCCGTGAGCTCGTCGGTGAAGGCCAGGGCGGCCTTGTCGTCGAGCTCGTTGAGCAGCCCGGTGACCAGGACGTCGCCCAGGCGCAGGAGGGGAACACCGCTCGAACCGCTGCTCATCGAGGGGTGGTCGCGTAGAACGGAACCAGGGGGCCGACCGGCTCACCCGGGAACAGGGTTCAGGAGGTGGCGGGGGTGCGGCCGAACCAGTCCAGGCACAGCACCATGGCGTCGTCTTCGGCCTCGGCGTCACGGTAGGAGGCCAGCTCCTGCAGGACGGCCCTCGGCACCGCGGCGGCGGGCAGAAGACTGGCGGCATGGATGGCGCGGGCGAGCGCGTGCTCGCTGTACGTCTCGCCGGCTTTGGAGACGGCCGCGTAGACGCCGTCGCTGACGAAGATCAGCCGGTCGCCCGGCAGCGCGTGAAACTCCTGGGCCAGGTAGGCCGTCTCGTCGAACATCCCCAGCGGGAGCTGAGCCTCGAACTCGACACGCTCCACTTTCTTGTCCCGCTGGCGCCACAACTGGGGCGAGCCGGCATCCACGACGCGCCCGCGGCCCGTGGCCAGCTCAAAAGAAAGCAGCAGCGTCGAGACGTACTCCGCTCCGCCGTACTGCGCATAGATGGCCTGGTCGGCCAAAGCCGCTTGGTCTTCGATGTCGATCCCCGCCCTGCGGGCGTTGCGCAGGGCGTTGACGGCCAGATTGGTCAGGAGGGAGGCCTGAATGCCCTCACCCATCCCGTTCGTGACCATGAGAGTGAGCGATTCCGCCGAAGTGGACCAGTCGAAGTTGTCACCGTAGATGGCGTAGGCGGGCTCCAGCTGGGCCCCAATGGCGTACTCCTCGCGTCTGCACGCCCGGGCCGGCAGCAGCTGCCACTGCATTTCCGCCGCCAGGGTGAGCCTGCTGGCGCGGCGGGCCTGCAGGTAGAGGTCGGTGTCCCGCGAGGCGACGACGATCTCGTGCCCGAGGACCTCAGCCAGTTCGGTGAGCTCTTCGATGGTCTCGTCCGTGCAGCGGTGGGGTGGCAGACGCACGGTCAGAATCCCGAGCCGGTCGCCGCGGACCGTCACCGGAAGGTGCAGGTCGACCGCCCCGTCCCGGGTCACATGCTGCTCGTACGGTGCCTGACTGCCGAAGGCGCGCCCCTCCGGCGTCGAATGCACCGGCAGCGGCTCCGCCGTGTGCGGCAGAGCCGTGACCGGCTGCAAAACGGTGAGGGCGTAGTCGGCCATCAGGAGATTGACCTCGATGGCCTCGTAATACTCGGCCATCGCGGCGCGAACTCTGCCCAGCAGGTCGTGAGGTGCGGCGGTGCGCACTGCTCGCCCTACAGCCAGGAAGTTTCTCACGGTCACGGTCATTTCATTGGGTTAATGGTCATTTTGTAAGACATCTGGTGCGACAGTCGGGTGGGCGCTCTGGTACCCCGGCGCCACCTCCTGACACGCGACAGAATGTTGCCGCATGGATACCATTGCCATGCGGCAATCGCCCATTTCCCGTTGACGCCCGCCCGGGCTTCGGGGCAGCCGGGACCGACACAGCACGCACCTTGGCTGTCGGAGTGTCTGAGCTCCCGGCGGTCCCCTGACGTCCGCCCGGATGCACCGTTTGACCGCCGGAACAGCGGTCAGGTGTAAGGCGCCCAACCCCCTCAACGAAGGACGTGAGCACGGTGGCGGACGAGAAGGCTGAGGCCAAGATCGAGCAGGCCAAGGGCAAGGCGAAGGAGGTCGCCGGCCGAGCGGTCGGCGACGAGTCGATGGAAACCGAAGGCCGAGCCGAACAGGCGAAGGGCGATGCCCGCCAGGCCAAGGAGAAGATCAAGGACGTCTTCAAGCACTGATCTCTTCGGCGCGGACGTGTGACCATCGGCGTCCGGCAGCCGGTCAGTGGCTCTTTCCCGGGCGCCATTGAGCCACCGACCGGCTGCCCCGAGTTCCGGTCGACGGCATGCTGCGCATCGCCCGAACAGCAACCGGCCCGCGACTGCGAAGGACGTCCAGAGCATCGCTTTGGAGGAGTTCGGTCTGCTGCTCGACCTACGCCAAGCACGAAGCGCTCTGGCTCAGCGCGGTACCACCGATCGCGCCGGGTGCCCTCCAACCCCCCGCGGTTGGGCGTCAGTGAGTCGGAAGGCGACGGTAGCCCGCCGCCTTCGACCATGCGGTTCCGTTTGGACCAAGGTGGGGGTGAGTGATGACGGCGGTTCCGGGGTGGCACCCTGGAGCGATGCGAGCGGGAACCGACGTCACCGAGAACGGCCTGCGGCATCTGCTCAATGAGTGGGATCCGATCGGCGTCGCCGACGATGTGCAGGACGAGTACGACTGCATGCTCGCCCCTCTCCTCCAGCGGCCCGGGGCGGCGCCGACCAGGCGGAGATCAGTGAGTTCCCTGCGGCATGAGCTGAAGCCGATGGAACCGGCTGCGTGTAGTCACTCCCTCCGGATCGTGTGCTCGTTTGTCCGGGTGTGCCATCGGGACCACCGAGAGGTGATCTACGCCCGTCAGGATGCTCAGTCGAGGCAGAACTCGTTGCCCTCGATGTCCTGCATCGCGATGCAGGACTCGTTGTCCTCATCGGCGCGCAGCACTTGCACGCACACCGCGCCGAGCGCCACCAGACGTGCGCATTCGGCCTCAAGCGTGGCCAGGCGCTCTTCGCCCACGAGCCCGGTGCCGACCCGCACGTCAAGGTGCACCCGGTTCTTGACGACCCTGCCCTCGGGTACGCGCTGGAAGTACAGTCGCGGGCCCACACCCGAGGGGTCGCTGCATGCGAACCATTCCCCCCGGCGCTCAGGAGGCAGCGAACGATTGAAATCGTCCCAAGTAGCGAATCCCTTCGGCGGCGGCGGTGCGACGTACCCCAACACCTCGCACCAGAAACGAGCGACGCGCTCAGGGTCCGCGCAGTCGAAGGTGACTTGGAACTGCTTGATCGATGACATCGGCGCACCATAGCAGGGAGTGTTCTGCTGCTCATCTCCCAGCAAAGACAAGCATGTTGACGAGTGGGATGGTCCTTGCAAGCCACTGCCAAGTCGCGTGGAGGCCGACCTGCCGGTCCGGCCGCCCAAAGCCTGAGCGGCGATGCGGCGGCGCGGGCGGGAGTGTGGGGCCCAGAAGGCCCGGGAACGACTCCGGTGCGGACCCGTCCGACATACATGCGGCTTTAATGCCTCTTTACCATGAGATTGGGGACACTGGTCCTCAGCGCTGCAACAGAGAAGGAGTGAGCGACCCGTCATGGGTGAGCCTCCCAGTACGAACCGTGCCACCGCCTGCCCGCACCATGTGAGCCAGGAAGCAGGGGTGGCATGGTGACCGAAGTGCTCCTGCTGCTCCTGGCCCTCGCTCTCACCCTGGCCTGCGCGCTCTTCGTCGCGGCCGAGTTCTCGCTGACCACCGTCGAGCGCGGCGAGCTGGAGCGAGCCGCCGAGGCGAAAGAGCGGGGCGCCGAGAGCGCGCTCAAGGCGGTGCGCAAGTTGACGTTCCAGCTGTCCGGCGCTCAGCTCGGCATCACCGTCACCTCACTGGTCATCGGCATGCTCGCCGAGCCGTCGCTCGCGGCCCTGCTGCGCGGACCGCTGAAGGCCATGGGGCTCGGCGCGGCCGCGTCCTCCGTGGCCACGGTCCTGGGCGTCGTGGTCTCCACGGTCGTGCTGATGGTCGTGGGCGAGCTGGTGCCCAAGAACTGGGCGATCTCCCGGCCCCTGGTCGTCGCCAAGGTGGTGGCCGGCCCGCAGCGCGGCTTCACCGCCGCCTTCGGCCCCTTCATTCATCACCTGAACAGCACCGCGAACCGGTTCGTACGCCGCTTCGGCCTGGAGCCCGCCGAGGAGCTGGCCTCAGTCCGCACCCCCGCGGAGCTGGCCTCGCTGGCCCGGCACTCGGCCGCCGAGGGCGCCATCGAGGCGGACTCGGCCGAGCTGTTCGTGCGTACCCTGCACCTGAGCGAGCTGACCGCCCAGAACGTCATGACCCCGCGCGTCGACGTCCGCGCGCTGGAGGCCAGCGCCACGGCGGCCGACGCGGCGAATCTGACGTACGCCACCGGGCTCTCCCGTTTCCCGGTCTACCGCGACAGCCTGGACGAGGTCATCGGCACCGTCCACATCCGTGACGTGCTCGCCCTCGACCCCGGCAAGCGGCCCGTCACGCCGGTCACCGAGCTGGCGACCGAGCCGCTGCTGGTCCCCGATTCGCTGCCGGCCGACCGCCTGCTGGAGCGGATGCGTGCGCACCGCACGATGGCGGTGGTCGTCGACGAGTACGGCGGCACGGCCGGCGTCGCGACCGTGGAGGACATCGTCGAGGAGGTCGTCGGCGAGGTCCGCGACGAGCACGACCCGGCGGAGACTCCCGACCTGCTGCCCGCCCCGCCCACTGCGGACGGCCGCGCCGGCTGGGAGGCCGACGGCGGCGTGCGGATCGACGAGCTCGCCCGCATTGGCCTGACCGCTCCCGACGGGCCGTACGAGACCGTGGCCGGACTGATCGCGACCCGCCTCGCGCGCATCCCCGTCGAGGGCGACACTCTCCTGCTCGACGGCTGGCAGCTGAAGGTGCTCGACGTCGAGCACCACCGGGCCGACCGCGTGCACATCACCGAACCCGAATCCGCGGATGTTCCGCAGCAGCGTGCCAAGGAGATGGCCCGATGACCGTCGTCCAGCTGGCCATCGGCGCCCTGACGCTGCTGACCAACGCCTTCTTCGTCGGCGCCGAGTTCTCCCTGATCTCCGTACGCCGCAGTCAGATCGAGCCGCAGGCCCGCGTGGGTCACAAGCGGGCCCGCCTCACCTTGTGGGGGCTGCAGCACATCTCCGCGATGATGGCCACTGCGCAGCTCGGGATCACCGTCTCCTCGCTGGTGCTGGGCGCGGTCGCCGAGCCCGCCATCGCCCATCTGCTGGAGCCGGGTTTCGAAGCGGCCCACGTCCCGCACGGTCTGGTCCACCCGATCGCCTTCGCGATCGCGCTGACGGCCGCGACGTACCTGCACATGCTCATCGGCGAGATGGTGCCGAAGAACATCGCGCTGGCAGCCCCGGTGAAGACGGCACTGCTGCTCGGCCCGCCGCTGGTCGCCCTCACCCGCGCGCTTCGGCCGGTGATCTTCACCATCAACGCCTTCGCCAACGCCCTGCTGAAGCTGCTGAAGGTCGAGCCGAAGGACGAGGTCGCCTCCGTCTTCACCGACGACGAGCTGGCCCGTATGGTTCGCGACTCCAGTGAGGCCGGCCTGCTCTCGCCGGCGGACGGCGAGCGGCTGCGCGACGCCCTTGAGCTGGGCACACGGCCGGTGGGCGAGATCTTCGTCGCCGCGCCGAAAATGGTCACCGTCGGCCACACCGTCACCCCGGCCCAGCTGGAGCGCACCGCCGCGGCGGCCGGATTCTCCCGCTTCCCGGTCACCGGACCCACCGGCGCCGTCCTGGGTTACCTCCACATCAAGGACACCCTTGGAATCATCGACCGGGACAAACCCTTCCCGCGCACCGCGCTGCGCGCGGTGACCCGCGTCCGGATCGACACGCCGCTGGACGACACCCTCACCGCGCTGCGCGCCGCCGGCAGCCACCTAGCGGCGGTGACCGGCGACAAGGGCACAGTCCTGGGGTTCGTCACCATGGAAGACGTACTGGAAGAACTGGTCGGCCCGGCCGCCTGACGAGCCGCACGCGGGCGCAGCCCCATCCGACACCCGGGCGGGTCACCTTTGGCTCCAACCGCCCCGTGCCGGCCGTCCGACCGGCCTGATCAGCCTCGCCGACCTCATCGTGCGATTGATGTGACCACCCACGCGCCTGCCGAAATCAGTACGGCGACAGGGGAGCCCCGGGCCGCGCCCGGGGCACTCCCGTACGAGGGGTCGACTGACAACGGCCGGAAGCCGTGGACCCGCGCGGGCACCAGCACTGCCGGTCGCCGTGTGATCCACGCCACACAATGATCTTCGTTAGGTCGAATCCGACGGGGTAGCCGGGCAGCAGGCAGAGTGCCGGGAACAAGGATCCACGGCACCCGACAGGCGACGCTGGGGTGCCACAGATGTTTCATGCTCCGCGCGGATACGAGAGGGCCCCGCTCCCGCCGGTCCGCGAGCAGAATCCCGGGATTCTCCCTGCCCGGGCAGTCACGACCGCCCCGCGATCCGGGGTCCCCGGGCAGCGGGACGCGTTCTTCGACAACGCGAAGTACCTGGCCATCGTGCTCGTGGGGGTAGCCCACATGTGGGAGCCGGTGATGGACGGCAGCCGCGCCACACGCGCCCTGTACCTCGTCGTCTACACGTTCCACATGCCGGCGTTCATCATCATCTCCGGCTACTTCTCGCGCGGCTTCGACATGAGCCGCAAAAAGGTTCAGCGCCTGATCACGGGCGTCGCCGTACCGTATGTCGTCTTCGAGACCGCCTACACCGTCTTCAGGTGGTGGGCCGACGATTCCGATGAGCCGATCAGCCTGCTCGACCCCTGGTACCTGAACTGGTTCCTGATCGTCCTGTTCGTCTGGCGGCTGACCACCCCGATGTGGCAGTCGCTGCGCCACCCCCTGCCGGTGGCGCTCGGACTCGCCGTGCTCGCCTCCGTGAGCCCCAACATAGGGGACGACCTCAACCTCCAGCGCGTGCTGCAGTTCGCGCCGTACTTCGTGCTCGGACTGCTGCTGAAGCCGGAGCACTTCCGGATGGTCCGCAGGCGTGAAGTCCGGCTGCTGGCCCTCCCCGTCGTACTGTGCACGCTGGTCTTCGCGTACTGGGTGGCATCCCGTCTCGAGCTCGGGTGGTTCTACCACAGCAGCGCCGCTCAGGACAGGGGTGTTCCGTGGTGGTTCGGGGTCGTCATGACCTTCGCCCTCTTCGGCTGCTCGCTGGTCCTCACGGCCTGCTTCCTGGCCTGGGTCCCGGGGCGCACCATGTGGTTCACGGTGCTCGGCGCCGGCACGCTCGGCGGCTACCTGCTGCACGGCTTCCTGGTGAAGGGCGCGATCTACGGGGATCTCTTCGAGACGTACTCATGGCTCTCGACCCCGGTCGGCGAGATCTTCCTGACCATCGTGATGGCCGTCGCGGTCACTCTGCTGTGCACGCCACCCGTGCTGCGGATGTTCCGCTGGGTGATGGAGCCCAAGATGGAATGGGCATTTCGCCGCGACCAGTTCGACAAGGCCCCGCAGGCCCAGCCCGACACCAGGGCGCAGGCAACCCCCAGCAGGGCCTCGTGACAGCACCACCGCGGACAGCCGTTGCGCCGTGCCGGCCGCGGCCCGGCCGGCTTCACCGTCGCCCCTGCCGCCTGGGCCTCCTTCACCGGTCTCGTGTGCGCCTGCTCGGCGGCGGTGATCTCCGCTCCTAGCTCCGGCCTTCGCGCCGGAGCTGCGCCGACAGGTGGTCTTGCAGGGGCTGCCCGACGGCGGCGAGGTCGTGAACGCAGGTGAGGGTGCCCTCGTCCGTCAGGGTGTAGCGGCGGCGGGTGGCGTCGACCTGCTTGGCGGTGGGGGCGAGCGCCACCTGATGGGTCGTGAGGTCGACCGCGCCGCCGGCCGCGCGGCCGACCGAGATCTCCGCGACGCCGGTGGGCTGGGTGATCAGCGCCTCCACCCGCCCGTCCGGCTGCAGCCGCCACCAGCCGCTCTCCCGGGCCGACGACCGGAGCGGGTTGTCGTCCGCGTCGAGCAGCCAGGCGCGCGCCTCGTAGTGCAGGAAGGGCCGCCCGTCGTGGCTGAAGGTGATCTCCTGGGCGTACGAGAAGTCCTCGGCGAGCGTCGGGTACGTGCCGCGGCCCCGCCCGGCCCATGTGCCCAGCAAGCCGAGCACCGGCGTGAGCAGGGGGTGCGGCGCGGGTGCCGCGTCCGGCCGCAGGGCGTCGGGGTACGGGTGGTTGCGGTCGGGGTCGGACATGAGGTGTGCTCCTGTGTCGAGGGGGTGCCGGGTGCAGCCTAGGGCGTCGGTGCGCGAAAGCCTCCGCGACGGGACCGCGCGTCACACCGCGGGGCCCGACAGACAGGAATCACGCCGCCGGCCGGCACATTGCGCTCATCCGGCACCGACCGCTCAACCACCCCTACCACGGGCAACAGCTCGCGGGGCCAGCCGAGATGACCTCTTCGGGCGGGGTCTGCCGAGCCGGGGCAGTGAGGTCGCCCGACCCGACCCGGTGACCCCTTACGTCTGCTCCTCTATCTCCTGGACCTGCTGGTCGATGTCCTCGAGCACGGCCTTCGGATCGGCGGACGGTGCGACGGCCTTGCCGATGTTCCGCTTGATGGTGTTGCTGACCTGCAGCCAGGACGGTTCGTTGACCGGGTAGAGCTCGGCCCCGCTCAGCGCGTTCAGGAACTGTGCGCCACTGGGGTCCGCCGTCGCGCCCTTGGAGGCCGCGGACACCGTCGAGGGCAACAGGTGGTAACGCCCGGCGAACTCGCCGAGGTTCTTGTCCTCGTAGACGAATTCCAGGAAGGAGCCCACCAGTTCACGGTTGTGGTCGTGTTTGAAGGCCATCATCCAGTCGGCGACGCCCGCCGAGGGCAAGGTTTTCCCGTCTCTCAGTGTGTCCGACACGGGCATGCGCAGGGTGCCGACTTTCATGCCCTTCGCCCTCGCCTCGTGGAGGAGCGAGGGATAGCCGTTGAGCATGCCGACCTTCCCGCGCAGAAAGGCGGCGAAGGCATCCTGCCGGTTGAGCTCGGCGGGCGGAACGGGGCCGGTCAGGCCGGGCGTGACGAGGTTGTCCTTGATCCAGCGGAACGTCTGCGTGTTCTGCTCGGACGCGATGCTGTAGCCGCCGCTGCTGTCGGCGTATCCCCCGCCGTTGCTCAGTTCCCAGATCAGGGCCTCGGCGTGCGCCTCCTCGGGACCGAGCGGCAGGGCGTACGGGTAGGACACACCGTCCGTCTTCAACGCCTGGGCCGCGTTCCGCAGGTCCGACCAGGTCTTCGGCGGCTTCGCTCCGGCGCTGTCGAACAGCTCCTTGTTGTAGAAGAGCAGTCGGCTGCTGGCCACAAAAGGCAAGCCGTACAGGGTGTTGCCCACCGAACCCGCCTTTACGAGCGGCGGCAGGAAGTTCGCCTCCGCCTTGATCGACAGCAGCTCACTGGCGGCGTAGAGGCGGCCTTCGGCGGCGAAGTCGGAGTACGCGCCCATCAGGGCCACATCCGGGGCATTGCCTTCCTTGACCATGCGGGTGACCTCGCGGTCGACGTCGGCCCACGGGTAGAGCGTCACCTCGACCTTCTTGCCGGGGTGGGCTGCGGTGAAGGCGGCGGTCAGTTTTTCCCAGTACGCCTTGGAGCTGGTTCCCGGGCTGTTGCCGTACTCGGCGGCCACCAGGCGCAGTGTCGTCCCGTCGCCGCTGCCGGACGAGCCGCAGGCGGTGACGAGGGAGCCCAGTAGGCCGAGTGCGGCCATGGAGGCGGTCGCGCCGAAGAGTCTTGGTCGCACAGATCTTTCCTCTTACTTCATTTCGGACAGTGCGTCCGGAATTCTCTCCCGACCCGGGTCGAATTGCGCCCCCTGCGCAAAGGTTGTGGCCATTGCTCCAGCTGCGCCGATTGCGACTGGTGTTTTCCGATATGGCGACCCGGATTCCGACGCGCGTAGAACCCTCCGCCGTGTCCAACACAACTCCTCGATGGCGCATTGACGCAAGGCGGCCAAAGGGGAGCTGCCTCCCGCCGCCGACAGTGGCCCCGTATCGGGTGATCGCCGACGAGCCGGCCTCGAAGCACTGGGAGCCGGTTTCGGGCGAAGGTGGGGGTACGTCCGGTCAGGTGCTCGCGGCCGGCCGCTGCCGGGGCGGTTCGGCCCGCCGCACCTCGTCTCCGGAAGGCCCCAGCCGCGTTCGGCGTTGAGGAGCACCATGCCGACGTTGAGGGTGCCGACGAGACCGAGCTCGCACACGGTGCCTGCGGCGAGGAGCGGGCTTATGAGGCGGTGGCGGCGGATGTGCGCAGTCCGTCGACCAGGTCCTGCCGCGCGGTGGTGGGCGCCGGCCGCTGTGGCGGCGCCTGCGGCCCTCGGTGGCGGAACTCAGGTGTGCAGCGTCGCCTCGCCGGTGACGTGGATTCCGGTGTGGTCGCCGGGACGCACCGACACCGGCCCCGTGACCCGGATCCCCACCGGGTCACCGAGTCCTTGCACGGCGACCGTGACCATCGCGTCGTGCCCGTAGTAGGCCACGTCCGTCACGGTCCCCCGGGCCGCCTTTCCCGCTTCCGTCAGACGCAGTTGCTCGGGGCGCAGCAGGACGGTGCCGTCGCACCGGTCCCCGGCCGGAGCGACGAGCGGGATGCGGCCCAGGGCGGTCGTGGCGGTGTCGTCGCCGGGGGCGTCCGCCGCGCCGGGCAGGAGCACGGCGTCGCCGACGAAGCGCGCCACCCACGGGTCGGCGGGGCGGCGGTAGACCTCCTGGGGCGCGTCGCACTGGGCGACCCGGCCATCCCGTACGACCGCGACCAGGTCGGCCATGGAGAGGGCTTCCTGCTGGTCGTGGGTGACCAGGACCCCGGTGGCGCCGGTGGCGCGCAGGGCGGCGCGCACATCGGCCCGGACCCCGGCGCGCAGGGCGCTGTCGAGCGCGTTGAACGGCTCGTCCAGCAGCACCAGTTCGGGCTCCGGGGCCAGGGCGCGGGCGAGGGCCACGCGCTGCTGCTGGCCGCCCGACAGCTCGTGCGGCATCCGGTCGCCGTAGCCACCGAGGCCGACGAGTCCGAGCATCTCCTCCGTACGGGTGCGACGCTCGGCGCGGGTGAGGCCGGTCAGGCCGAAGGCCACGTTGCGCCCGACGCTCAAGTGCGGGAACAACGCGCCCTCCTGGGGCACGATCCCGATCCGGCGCTGCTCCGCGGGCAGGTGCGTGCCGGGGCCGGCCAGGGTGCGCCCACCGACCGTGACGGTGCCCGCGTCGGCCCGCAGGAAGCCCGCCACGACGCGCAGCAGCGTCGTCTTGCCGCAGCCGGACGGGCCGAGCACGGCGGCCAGCGAACCGCCGGGGACGTACAGGTCGAGTCCGTCGAGGACCGTCGCGTCCGGCCCGTAGGACTTGGACACTCCGGTGATCCGCAGATCGTTCATGTGCGGTGCCTCCCGAGGAGGTAGGAGGGAACGGCGGCGAGCAGGATCAGCGCCGCCGCGTAGGGCGCGGCGGCGGCGAACGACCCGGTCCCGGTCTCCGTCCACAGCCGGGTCGCGAGGGTGTCCATGCCCGTGGGGCGCAGGAGCAGGGTCGCCGGCAGTTCCTTCATGCAGACGACGAACGTCAGCGCCGCCCCGGCGGCGACCCCCGGCGCGGCGAGCGGCACGGTGATCTCGCGCAACACGCGCAGCGGGCTGCGGCCGAGCGAGCGGGCGACGTCCTCGAGGACCGGTGGGGACTGGAGCACGGCGGCGCGCGTGGCGGCGACGGCCACCGGCAGGAAGAGCACGGCGTACGCGCAGACCAGCAACGGGTACGCCTGGTAGAGCGGTTCGGCGTACCGGACGGCGAAGAAGACGAGCGACAGCGCGACGGTGATGCCGGGCAGGGCGTGGCCGGCATACGCGGACTGCTCCAGCAGGTGTACCGCCCTCCCCCGGTAGCGGGCGGCGATCACCCCCACGGGCAGCGCGAGCAGGCTCGTGAGCAGCGCGCCCGCCGCGGCCACGGCGAGGGTCGTGCCGGCGGTGTCGAGCAGCCGGGCCGGGTCCCAGGTGGCGGAGTTGCCGACGGCGAGCCAGTATCCGAGCGTGCCGAGCGGGGTGAGCACGCCGACGGCGACGACCGTCGCACACCAGGCCAGCGCGGGTACGCGCCACCGGCCGAGGGGGACGGGGACGGCCGGCCGCGCTGTCCCGGAGCCCGTTCTCGCGTGCCCCGCGCGGCCGCGCGTACGCGCCTCGGCGGCGACCAGCGCGATGGTCATGACGACCAGGACCACGCTGAGCGCGGCGGCGGGGGTACGGTCGAAACTGGCCCGGTACGAGGTGTAGATGCCGCGGGTGAAGGTGTCGTACCGCATCAGGGAGACCGCACCGAAGTCGGACAGTACGTACAGGGCGACCAGCACCGCGCCACCGGCGGCGGCGGGCCGTACCTGAGGCAGCGTCACACGCCAGAAGGTGCGGACCGGTCCCGCGCCGAGCGACCGGGAGACCTCCTCCTGCGCCGGGTCCGCGCCCCGCAGCGAGGCCGTGACGGGCAGGTAGACGTACGGGAAGCTCACCAGGGTGAGTGCCAGCGCCGACCCGGTGAAGCCCGCGAGGTCCGGGAAGGCGGACAACCACGTGAACGCCGCCACGTAGCTGGGCACCGCGAGCGGCAGGGTCACCAGCACGGACCAGGCCCGGGCGGCGGGCAGCGCCGTGCGGACGGTCAGCCAGGCCAGGGAGACGCCCAGCAGCAGGCTGGCCGTGACGACGACGGCGGCGAGCGTGAGGCTGCGGCCGAGGAGCTGCGCGGTGCGTTCGTTCGCGACGACCTGCCAGGCGAAAGCCGGGCCGCGCTCCAGGGATCGGACCGCGAGGTAGCCGAGCGGCAGCAGCGCGAACACCGCCGCGACGGCGGCGGGAACGAGGAGCACGGCGGACGGGCGGCGCTCGGCGCGCAGCCGCCCGGCCGGCGTGCGCGGGCCGGACGGGCGGGGCGGGAGGGCGCCCGGTCCCGCCGGTGCGACGGGATCCGGGGCAGTCATGGCGTCCTAGACCATCCCGACGTCCTGGAGCATCTTCAGGGTCTCCTGAAGCGATTCCAGCTTGCCGAGGTCGATCTTGGGGGCGTCGAGCGAGTCCAGCGGCGGCAGGTCCTCGACCGTGCTGGTCACGCCGGCAGCCAGCGGGTACTCCTTGGTGTCCTCGGCGAAGTACTTCTGCGCCTTCTCGGCCAGCAGGAAGTCCACGGCCTTCTGCGCCGCGGGGGCCTGGTCACTGCCCTTGAGTATCCCGACGCCAGCCGCGTTGACGAGCGAGCCGGGGTCGCCGCCGGGCAGGAAGTGGATCTTCGCGCCGACCTTGTCCTCGCCCTTCTCGGCGACCTGCTCGTACCAGTAGTAGTGGTTGACCAGGCCGAGGGCGACCTCTCCCGCGCCTACCCCGTCCAGCACCTTGAGGTTGTTCTCGTACACCTTCGGCTCGTTGGCCTTCAGGCCCTTGAGCCAGGCGCGGGTGGCGTCGTCGCCCTCCAGGACGCGCATGCCGGTGACGAACGCCTGGAAGGAGGCGTTGGTCGGCACGTAGCCGACCTTGCCCTTCCACTCGGGCTTCGTCAGCTCGTGCACACTGTCCGGCACCTTGGTGACCTGGTCCGGGTCGTACGCCAGGACGCGGACGCGCCCGGAGGTGCCGACCCAGTCCCCCGCGCCGCCGCGGAAGGAGGGCTCCACCTCGTCGAGGGACGACTGGGGCAGCTTCTTCAGCAGGCCCTTCTTGGACAGGGCTCCGAGGGCCCCGGCGTCCTGGGAGAAGAACAGACCAGCCTTGGTCTTGTCGCCCTCCTCCTGGATCTGGGCGGCCATCTCGGCGCTGTCGCCGTAGCGGACGGCGATCGTCGTGCCGATGGCCTTCTCCATGTCCTCCAGGAGCGGCTCGACCAGGTTCTCGTTGCGGCCGGAGTAGATCACGAGACCGGCGTCGTCCTCGGGGTTGCCGCAGCCGGCGACCGTGGCGAGGACGGCCGCCGCCGCGCCCAGCGCGGTCAGACGTCGGATCAGGGGGCGTCGCATGCGAAGCCTTTCTGCATGGCTCACTTGCGCCGCGTGTCGCGTCGTCAGGGAGCGAGCGGCGTAGCGGCGCCGCGGGAGGGACCTGGGGACGCCCTACAAATAAGGTAAAGCTAACCTAAAGGTCAAGGGTGATACAGGTAACTTCTCAACCCGGCCCGCGAGCGGCGAAGCCGACCTTACCTTGTCTTTACCTGTGGGCCCGCAGGGGGTCACCTGTGACTCTCCTGTGACTACCCAAGAAGGTAAGGCTTTCCTACGATGCGCTCGTGAAAGCCCCTTCCGGCCTGCTCCCAGGCACCAAGACCGTCCCGTTCGCCGAGAACCTCGCGGCTCACGGCGACCGTACGGCCGTCATCACGGCCGACGGCCCGGTGTCCTACCGCGAGCTCGCCGTACGGGTCGACGCCATCGCCCGCCGCCTCGGCCGGGAGCGGCGCCTGATCCTGCTGGTCGCGGCCAACACCGTCGACGCACTCGTCGTCCACCTCGCGGCCCTGGCGGGGGGCCACCCCGTCCTGCTCGTGCCCGGCGACCATCCCGAGGCCGTGCGGTCGCTGACCGACGCGTACGACCCGGACGTCGTAGCGCATGCGAAGGGCGGCCGGTGGGTGCTCGATGAACGGCGCCCGGTCTCCGCTCACACCCTCCACCCGGACCTCGCGCTGCTGCTGAGCACCTCCGGCTCCACCGGCTCGCCGAAGCTCGTCCGGCTCTCGCACGAGAACATCCAGGCCAACGCGGAGTCCATCGCCGCCTACCTCGGCATCCGGGACAGCGACCGCGCCGCCGCCACCCTGCCGATGCACTACTGCTACGGCCTCTCCGTCATCCACAGCCACCTCCTACGCGGCGCCGCGGTGATCCTCACCGGCCTCTCGGTCACCGACGCCTGCTTCTGGGAGCTGTTCCGCACCGCCCGCGGAACGAGCCTCTCGGGAGTCCCGTACACCTTCGAGCTGCTGGACCGGGTCGGCTTCGAGGCGATGGAACTGCCCCACCTGCGCTACGTCACCCAGGCCGGTGGACGCCTGGCACCCGAGCGGGTGGCGCGGTACGCCGCCATGGGGCGCGCGGCGGGCTGGGACCTGTTCGTCATGTACGGCCAGACCGAGGCCACGGCCCGCATGGCCTACCTGCCCCCGGAACTCGCCGAGACCCGCCCCGAGGCAGCCGGAATCGCCGTCCCGGGAGGCTCCTTCCGGCTCGAGCCGCTGCCGGACCGGCCCGGTGAGGCCACCGGTGAGCTGGTGTACACGGGACCCAACGTCATGCTCGGCTACGCCGAGGACCCCGCTGACCTCGGACTCGGCCGTACCGTCGACGAACTGCACACCGGCGACATCGCCCGGCTGGCCCCCGACGGTCTGTACGAACTCATCGGGCGGCGCAGCCGGTTCGCGAAGATACTCGGCCTGCGGATCGACCCCCAGCAGGTGGAGACGATGCTGGAGAACCACGGCGTCACCTCCTGCTGCGCCGGCGACGACGACGAACTCGTCGTGGCGCTCACGGACGTCCCGGACGCCGTCGGCCCCGCCGGGGTGCGACGGCTGGTGACGTCAGAATGCGGTCTGCCGGCGCGCGCCGTACGCGTGTGCGTCCTGCCCGAACTGCCCAGGCTCGCCACGGGGAAGCCCGACTACCGGGCGATACGCGAACTGACCCGCCCCGCGGCCGACTCCCCTGCCCCCGCCCACACGGCGATGCCCGTGCCCGCCGCAGTCGACCTGCGCCTGCTGTACGCACGGATCCTCGACCGGGACGACGTCACCGAGAGCAGCAGCTTCGTCAGCCTCGGCGGCGACTCCCTGTCGTACGTGGAGATGTCGCTCCACCTCGAGGAAGCGCTGGGGCGCCTGCCCGACAACTGGCACACCCTCCCCCTGCGCGAACTCCGGCAGCCACCGGCCACGCCCGCACCCCGTCGAGCCGGCGCCCGCCGCCGCACGCTGGAGATGAGCGTCGCCCTGCGAGCCGTGGCCATCGTGCTCATCGTCGGCTCGCACACCCATCTCTTCTGGATCAAGGGCGGTGCCCACGTGCTCCTGGGTGTGGCGGGGTACAACTTCGCCCGCTTCCACCTCACTGCGGCGGACCGGCCCGAACGCATACGGAACATCGCCCGCAGCGTCGTGAGGATCGCCGTGCCGAGCACGGCGTGGCTCGCGCTGATGCTCGCGGTCACCGACGACTACGACCTCACCGGCGTCCTGCTGCTCACCAGCCTCCTCGGACCCAACGACGGCTTCTGGTTCATCGAAGTCCTCCTCTACATGCTGCTCGCCGTCGCCGCGCTGCTCGCCGTGCCCCGGGTGGACCGCGCCGAGCGGCGTTTCCCGTTCGCCCTGCCCGCCGCCCTGCTGGGAATGGGACTCGTCGGCCGGTACGCCCTCTTCGGCCTGGACGACCGCATGCACATTCCGCTGGTGGCCACGGTCTTCTGGCTCTTCGCCCTCGGCTGGACCGCCGCCAGGGCCGAGACGGCGCGTCAGCGCCTGCTGGTGAACGCCGTGGTCCTGGCGGCCGTGCCCGGCTACTTCAGCGGCGAGCCGGCACGGGAGGCGGTCGTCATGGCCGGCCTGACCCTGCTGATCTGGGTCCGGAACCTGCCGAGCCTCGCCTCCGTCAACCGGGTCGCGGGCGTACTCGCGGGCAGTTCGCTCTACATCTACGTGACGCACTGGCAGGTCTTCCCGTACCTGGAGGACCGTTCGAAACTGCTCGCGACGCTCGCCTCGCTCCTCGTCGGCATCGTGTACGCCGCGCTGGCGGCTCGACTCGCGACGCGGTGGCGCTCCTGGCTCCGCCTGCGGCGGGCGTCGTGACGACAGGCCGACCGCTCAGCGACGTGCACCCGCGACGTGCGCTTCACGCCGGGCCACTCGCAGTGCGTCCTGATGGCGCCACAGCCACCAGGACGTCACAGCCAGCAATCCGGTGAAGACGACCAGGAACAGCACAGACACCCACATCTGTTGACTGCCGGGGCGCTGCCACCCCTCCACTGTGGCGCCTACCGCCCACAGGGCGATACCTGCCGCGTAGACCGAACGCGTGCGACGCAACTGCCGTACTGCCCGCGGAGCCAGAGGCTGAGGCTGCTTCGAAGTCATGCCGGCGCGTGTACCCCGTTGATCGCTGTTCTCACACGCAGGACCGCGTGGGTCACCGGCGGCCCGGAAGTTGCTCACGCTCGCGACCGGCGGCCCGCCCGGCTCCCGCTCTCCGCTACGCCTGCCGCCGGAGTCACCTCCGCCAGGGCGTGGGTGTATTCGAGATCCCAGACCAGGCTGAAGGCCGCCAGCGACGGTCGATCGGCGTGCAGGTTCGGGACGGGAGAGGCAGTCGTCGTCGATGAACAGCATGTACGGTGCGTCCGACAGGGCCACCCCCGGTTGCGGCTCGCGGCAGGCCCGGCCGATTCCTCATTGCGGACGACCCGGACCGGGCGGGTGGGGTGTGACGCCTCGACGCGACCCACCACCGGGTCCCGGCTGCCGTCATCGACCACGATCACACCGAAGTGCTCGAAACGCGATGACGACGTCCAGCTCGGTGTCTCGTCCTGAGCCCCGCATGTCCGCCATCACGTCTGCCTTCCGGGTATGCGCATGTTCCGCGGCCAGGGCATCGTCCCCTCACATCCGCCGCACACGCGGTTGAACCCGCTCCGGCGCACCGCGCCACGACGGCGACAGCGGTCTCGCCGCGGTGGCACGGTCACCACCGCAGAAGCAGACGGCGACCAGCAGGCCCATCACCGCCGTGATGCCGAGGGCGTCGAAGGCCGGAAAGGTCACGCTGGTGAGGAGAAGGGCGAACAGGGCCGCTCGGCTGCCGATCCGGAGGGTGTGCCGCCGCCACTCCTCCCCGGCCGGGCCCCGCCGCACGACCGCCGCTGCGATCACGAGCACGAGGAAGGCCGCCGCCGGTATCCCGATCTTCCACGCCAGCCACAGATACCCGTTGTGGGCGAAGGGGGTCGTCAGAGTGTTGAACGTGTCGTCCTTGCCCCAGGCGATCGTGGCGCCGAAGCCCGATCCGGTCAGGGGCCGGCTCTTGATCTCCTCCCCGACGATCCGCGACTCGATCAGCCGGTACTCGTAGGACGCGTCGACCTCGAGCCGAGTGACCGAGATCAGACGTTCCGCGGCTGTACGGACCTCGCCGGGTGCGAGCACGAAGAGGCACACGAGCAGCGACACGGTGCCGATCGGCGCCCACTTCACCGCGATCCGGCGCGCGTGCGCCCCCGACATCGTCACCACGACGGTGCAGCCACCACCGTGGCCACCCAGAAAGTCCGCTCGTACGTCACCCAGACGCAGAGCGCGTTCAAGCACACGATCGCCGCCAGCAGCCACCGCAGCGGGATCGACCGCACACGACCGGACACCAGCGCGGCCCAGGCCAGGGTCACGGCGACCGGGTACGCGTACAGCCCGCCCTGCAGTGAACCGCGGCCCGATGAGGTGAGGTCCACCCCGGGGCGTACGCCGACATCGGCCGCGCTCGTGTAGCTGATGGAGAACCCCCACTGAATCAACCCCCAGACCCCGAGAGCCAGGCCGAGAGCGATCAGTGCGTTCTCGAGACGTCGTCGGGCCGCCTCGTCATGGACCACCGGCCACGCCAGCACGAACGCACCCACCCCGAGCATCACGCGACGGGCTTCATGGCCCGCCTCGCTCACGGCGGCTCCGTGGGCGATTCCCACGCCAGGGCGCCGGTGAGCACCAGGGTGACCGCCGCGGCGGCGAGGAGCGGCGCGTCGATCCTCAGCCTGCGCGAGAGGACCAGCCATCCGACCCGGCACAGCCCGAGGACGAGGAGGACGTATCTCGAAGGGCACGAGCACCGTGAGGGAAGTTGACCGCTCCCTGACCCATCGGCTCGGTCCTGTGTCACTTGCCCGCAAGCGGGCCGATGTGGTCCCTGTACCGTCTGCACAACAGTGTGGCGTCTCAGGCCCGCGGCGGGGGTCGGGCGCCGAGTCGAGGCAACATGACTGACAGGAGTTGTGTGAAGTGATTAACATCGGGGACATCGAGGCGGCAGCCCGGCAGATCGCCGGGCATGTGGTGCGTACGCCGACGGTGTCCAGCCCGGGACTGTCCGCGTTGCTCGGCGTGCCGGTCACCGCGAAGCTCGAACTGTTGCAGCGCACCGGCTCGTTCAAAGCGCGGGGGGCGACGGCGAAGCTGCTTGCGCTCGACGAGGCCGACCGCGCGGCGGGTGTGGTCGCGGTGAGCGGGGGCAACCACGCGATCGCCGTGGCGGTCATGGCCCAGGCCCTGGAGGTGAAGGCCACCGTCGTCATGCCGAAGTCGGCGCCCGCTCACGCCGTGGAGATCGCAGAATCCGCCGGGGCGACCGTGCACCTCACCGACACGATGGACGCCGCGTTCGCCCTCATGTCCCGGTTGCAGGCGGACGGGCTGAGCCTGGTGCATCCCTTCGACGACCCGGTCGTGGTAGCGGGACAGGGCACGGTCGGGCTGGAGTTCGCCGACGACCTGCGCGCGGCGGGCAGCGGTGCGATCACCGACGTACTGGTGAGCGTCGGTGGCGGCGGGCTTGTCGCGGGTGTCGCGACAGCACTGCACGCGCGGCTGCCCGGCGTACGGGTCTGGGGCGTGGAGACCGAGGGCGCCGAGGCCATGTCCCAGGCGCTGGCCGCAGGAGGGCCGCAGCAGGTCGCGCTGTCGTCGATCGTGAGCACGCTGAGCGCGCCGACCGTTTCGCAGATCACGTACGACCACGTGTCTGCCCTGGTCACCGACGTACTCGTGGTGCCGGACGCCGATGCCGTACAGGGCACGCTCGACCTGGCGCACCATGGCAAAGTCTGGGCCGAACCGGCCGCCGGCTGCCTCCTGCCGGCGGCCCGGCAGGTGCGGGAACGGGTGGGCGACAGTGCGCGGCTGGGCCTGGTGGTGTGCGGTGGAAACGCCACCACACAGGACGTCTTCCGCTGGGCGGAGCGCTTCGGCCTGAGGTGAGGGGACATGCACCTGAGCTGACCGCGGACTGAGTTGGGGGTTCTGTTCGGATCAAGGCGGCGCGGGTGATGGCAGCCGTTCCCGGACAGCCCGCCGCTCTGCTCCAGCGGTTCATCGCGGCGCCGACCGAACCGAGATCCGTGAGTACCTGCCGCATGAGCTGGACGATGAGCCTGTGATTCTACGGCGCCGGAAGTAGCGGAGCACCGGTGCTTGCGGGGGGCTGCTGCAGCCCGGTCGCGCTGATCACAACCGCACGCACGACCTTGGGTTGGCGTGGGATGTAGAGGCTCCGGCCGCTCTGGCCCGAGCGGCCGCCACCTGATCGGGACACGCCTCTGCGGTGCGCAGCGCCAAGAGGGTGCCGATGCAGTAGCCGATCACGGCCACGGTCCGGCGCTGACCTGAGACTGGGCGGCAAGGAAATCGAAGTAGGCGCCGGCGTCGCGCAGGACACGTTCAGTGGTGGCGTCCGCCTTGAGCAAGGGCATGAGCTGGGCGACGACCGCGGGACGGACCTCTTCCCCGATGTGATCAGGAAGGTTTACCACCGGTGCGGGGCCGTGCCGGCAGTAAAGGTTGGGAACGAGTACGTAGTACCCATGTCCGGCCAGCTCACGGGCCCTCTCCTCGAGCTCGGGCCGCACGCCGAAGGCGTCCGAGTACAGCAGCACCCCAGGGTGCCGCTCACCGCCGTCGGGGAAGGCGACGAAAGCGTCGGCCCGGCCGTCCGGGGTGGGGACGAACATTGCCTTGGTGGGCATGGATTCTCTTCTCCTGTCGTGGTTGACATGTCCAGCCTGTGATCAACACGACGGAGGCGGAGCCCGCGCAGCAGCGGCGGATCCTCGATACAACAGCGGGCCCGTACCGGCCCGTACGGTGCTCAGGAGAGCTACCTGCGCCAGCGCCCTGGTCACGGGCCCAGCTCACCTTCAGCCCGCGGCTTGCCCTGTCCGCGTTGCGATCCAGAGAAGCAGGGGGACGTCCACGGTCAGCGGTGCCGTAGGCAGAGCGGTGGTCGAGCAACGGACAGGGGCCCGCCGGTTGCCGCCCGAGCAGACAGGGTCGGGCGGCAACCGGGCTCACAGCAGTCCCGTTTCGCGAAGCCATCTATTCGACGGCTCGCGAACGGGTGCGGCGGGTGTGGTCGTTGCTCTGCTGCCCTACTCGACGAAGTACGAGTCGTGCTTGATGAAGAACTCCGTGCGTTCTTCGTCGGTCGCGTTGGCCAGCTGCGACAACCCTTCGAAGTATTCCTCGCGCGGGGCCCCCGGCGCGAACACCATCAGCATCTCCGCCGGGGCATCCGAATCGTTGCGGAAGGCGTGCAGGCCGCCCTGCGGCACGAACAGGAAGTCCCCCTTCCTCGCATCGACCCACTCTGCCCCGTTGAACAGCCGCACCGTCCCATCCAGGATGAAGAACGACTCCGAGATGGTCTTGTGGAAGTGTGTCTTCGGACCACCGGCCCCGGCGCTCATCTCCACCCGGTAGAGACCGAACTCCCCGTTCGTGGACGCTTTGGTCGCGAGATAGTGCGTTGCGTCGCCCTTCGGCGACGACAGCTCGGCCGGCGTGTCCACGGGCCTGAACACCGCACTGACCTCGCCACTGTCCCCGGAATAGCGTGCCTCCGGATACGACATGTCTGTCCCCTCCCGTGTATCTCCTGCATGCACAAGCGCAGCCGTAACCTGCCGTCCGGCGCCTTTCTTCCCCACAGAACGCGAAGCTCCGCGTCAGCCTGGGCGCGCCTGCCTGGCTGAATATGCGCGGCAGCGTGCTGCGGTGACGGCTGATCACATGGACGCCGACTGCTGGACACCCGCCCATCACGCGGTCGAGCGTTGGAGGGAAGCCGGGCGTCGGTAATCGGGCGGCCGCTTCCGCGTCGGCAAAATCACCCGCCGGAGAGAAGACCAGGCGAGCGGTCCGGTTCCGGCGTGTTCAGCCCCGGACCAACGCAGGGGGCCAACTCGCCGATCGGCCCGTCGACCCGTCGACCCGTCCAGGAAGGGCCGGAAAGAGCCGTGTCGGCCGAGCTGCTTATGGGGAGATACGAGCGGTCCAGCAACTGAGCGTAGTCAGGGAGTCACGTGGGGTGGAAACGGGCGTTCGATGAAGCGCTACGGGAACTGAAGGAAGCACGCACGCAGCTGGGACGTCTGGACGATCCGACGGTGGGTCTTCCCGCGTTGCACGGCGAACTCGCGCAGGCCCGCATGAAGATCCAGGAGGTCGTGCAGAACGGTGTCACCGGGCTGCGCGAGGAAAACCGCGAGCTGCGCCGCCGCCAGGACAAAATGATCGGCGAGCTGCAGGAGAGCAGGGACGAGACGCGGGAGGAGCTGCGGCAGCTGCGCGAGCTCACCGACATCCTGCGCGGCCTCGCCACAGCACCAACTGCCGCCCCGCAGCAGTCACCCGGGGCAGTCGCCGGTCCCGGGCCGGACGGCGACGCGAACATCACCGGACTGTCCCGGGAGGCAGTGCCCGGCCGTGAGGACCAAGGGGAGAACGTGGACACTGCAGGCCAGGACAGGCATGCGCGGCAAACGACTGGGAGCGAGAGGGCGGACGCCGGTCTGAAGAACGCCATCGAGGCCGCCTGCCTAGGCACGGCCCCTGAACCCGTACCCGAGCTCACCGCCTCCAGGCAGACGCCCGAACCCCGGCTCAAGGACCCGAAGGCCGCACACGGGGTCCTCTTGCTGAGAGCAGCCGGCGTCGCCTCGGCCGAGCTGGTCCTTCACCGCGACACCTGGGAGTTCCTCTCCTCGCTCGCCGTCGACCACGGCCACTTCCGCACCCCGCCCGCCGTGGAGGACATCAAGGAGGGCCGCGTCCAGGCCGCCCTCTCGGGGCGCTCACTCATCGCCGTCCTGATCGAGCTCTGGAACACACGGAACACCGCCACCGTCCTGGAGGCCGACTGGGCTCTGGCCACCACCGCCTACAACCGGATCGCGGCTGGGCTCGCCGGTGTCACCGGCTCCGGGGAAACCATTCGCATCACCCTTGACGACGGACTCGGCCACGCCGGTACCGGCGACGGCTGAGACACCTGCGGGGAGGTCCGCACCAGGCGGGCCTCCCACGCTTACGCGGATTGCCTTCTCCGGCGGGCCCTGATACCCGTCCTCCCCACCCCGGACAGCAACGAGGATGCGGTGGACGCAGTCGGCAAGAAACAGTGCGCATCACGGTGAACTCCCCGAGAAACCGACCTGGGCCAATAGGGGGTCAAGCGCCCGGGAGAAAGAGGCAGAACGGGTGACCATGAGGGTCACGGAGGACCCGTACGCCCTTCTGCGGCTGGTACTCCTCCAACGTCGCGCCCAGGGCGCAGGCTCGCTCGGTCTCCGCATCCAAGTCGTCGACTTGCAGGTCCAAGTGCGCCTGCATCTGCTGAGTGCCCGGGCGTTGAGGCCACACGGGAGGCGTGTGGTCGGTCTCCATTTGGAAGCTGAGGCCAGGGCGTTCCTGTTCCGGAGCCCGCAGTCGGACCCAGTCGGGCTCCCGCTCGACTTCCAGCCAGCCCAGCAGCGCGCGGTAGAAGTCGGCCAGCGCGGGCGGATCGGGAGTACCGAGAACAATGGCACCGAGCATCGTCGTCATGCCCCCACCGTGCCCCTGTGGCTCGCCTCCATGCCTCTGCCTGCGCACTCTCCCCGTATAAGGGGCGCAGCCACGTAAGCAGCGATCTTCCCGGCCGGGACCGCGTAAACACCCTTCGGGGCCGACCGCCAACCACTGCGGCCGACCCCTAGGAGGCCACGCTCTGTTCCACTCCCACTCAACAAAGCGGGTGCCCACGCGAGACGGCTTCTAACACCCGGAAGAGCAATCCGGTGGCTGAGGTGCCGGCGGCACCCGGGTCCGCCGGGCGGAACCGCTGCCAGCTGTGGGCCGGACCTGACCCGCGCCGGGATCACGGCGGCGAACTGCTCACGGGCCTCAGGACCCAACACGTCGGCCCTCTGGGAGACCGTTTCGAGTTTTTCGACGAGCACGGCAACCCTTTCGACCTCCGGCGGCGACCCCTGCATCGATCGCCCCCTCTTCACAGAACGGAATCCCTTATGAGTTCGACTCGCCGTACGGCCCGTCATCGCAGACCGCGAAGGGCCCTGGCAATCGGCGTGCCACTGGCGCTGGCCGCTTCCGGCGTTCTGGCGTACGGGTCCGTGTTCGGGCTGGGACCGGGAGAAGAGGAGAGGGCCGCAGCGGCGGAGGCGCCGGCTTGGGCGGTTGCCGCCGCCGACGGGTTCGCCTCGGTCGACGCTCTCGGGCAGAACGGTACGTACGGCGGTCGGGGCGGCAGGACCGTCACCGTCAAGACGCTCGCCGACCTCGAGAAGTACGCCACTGCCCCGGAGCCGTACGTCATAGTCGTCGCCGGCGCGATCAACATGTCCCCCGTCGGCAAGGAGATCAGGGTCGCTTCGGACAAGACGATCATCGGATCCGGGACCCTGGGGCACATCGTCGGCGGCGGCTTCTTCCTCGGTCAGGGCGTTCACAACGTGATCATCCGAAACTTGACGATCAGGGACTCGTACCAGGGAGTGTGGAACGACAAGGAGCACGACTTCGACGCCATCCAGATGGACGGCGCCCACCATGTGTGGATCGACCACAACGACCTGCGGCACACCGCTGACGGACTGATCGACGTCCGCAAGGACAGCACGTACGTGACGGTCTCCTGGAACAGGCTGAGCAACGCCAACAAGGCCTTCGGCATCGGATGGACCCAGAACGTCGTCACCGACATCACGATTCACCACAACTGGGTCCGTGAGACCGAACAGCGCAACCCGTCCACGGACAACGCCGCCCACGCGCACCTCTACAACAACTTCATGGAGGACGTCCCGGGCACGTCCATCAAGTCCTCCTACGGCAACTACGCACGCGGCAAGACGCGGATGCTGCTGGAGAACTCCTACTTCCAGGGTATGAACAACCCCGTGATCAGGGACGCCACTGCCGCTCTCGTGCAGCGAGGCAGCATCTTCTCCGGCACGAGCGGACGCAACGAGCACGGCGGCGGTTCGGCTTTCGATCCGAAGAAGTATTACGGCTACACCCTGGACGCGGCCGGCAAGGTTCCTGCGCTGGTGAAGTCCGGAGCCGGGCCACGGGGCTCCCTCGGTACGGCGGCCGCGACCACCGCTGCCGCCGCCAAAACCCTCACGGTCGCCAAGGACGGCACAGGTCAGTACAGGACAGTGCAGGCCGCGGTGGACGCCGTACCCGCCGGGAATCCCTCCCGCGTGGTCATCTCCGTGAAACCGGGTACGTACCGCGAGACGGTGAACGTTCCGGCGAACAAGCCGCACGTCACCATCCAGGGCTCGGGCGCAAGCCGCAAGGACACGGTGATCGTGTACGGCAACGCGGCCGGCATGCGGAAGCCGGACGGCTCGGGCACGTACGGCACTCCGGGCAGCGCCACGGCCGCCGTCCGGTCGGACGATTCCCAGCTCCGCAACCTCACCGTCTCGAACGACTTCGACGAGGCCGCGAACCAGTCCGTGAACGGCCATCAGGCGGTCGCCCTACTCACGACGGCGGACAAGATCGTGCTGGACGGGCTCATCGTCACCGGCGACCAGGACACCCTGGAGCTGGAAACGGCGGCGAAGGACAAGCCCGGCCGCGTCTACGTCACCAACTCCTACATCGTCGGCAACGTCGACTTCATCTTCGGCCGCGCCACCGCTGTGATCGACCGGTCGGTCATCACCCTGAAGAAGCGCTGGAACGGCACCTCGGCCGGCTATATCACCGCCCCCAGCACACCGGCGGGCCGCAACGGCATCCTCATCAACCGCTCCACGGTCAACGGTGACGTGGACGCGTCTTCGTTCCACCTCGGCCGGAACTGGCACCCCGGTGGCGACACAACGGCCGACCCCCAGGCCACCGTCCGCAACTCGACCCTCAGCGCCGCGATCAAGCGCACTCCCTGGACCGACATGGGCGGTTTCTCCTGGAAGGACGACCGCTTCGCCGAGTACATGAACACCGGTCCGGGCGCCGGTCCGAAGAGCAGCGAGCGGCCTCATCTGACGGACGCCCAGGCCGCGTCCCAGGAGGTCTCGGACTGGCTGGGCGACTGGACCCCGTAAGCGGTGGTGGAGAGTGGAGCCCGGGAGATACGTCACCGAGTGGCTCCCGGCGCCGGAGGCGGGGACGGAAGGTCAGGTGCCGGGTCGCGGCTGCTCATCAGTGGCGGGTGGTCGCACGTGGACTGCCAGTACGGCGGTGTCGTCGTCCACGCCGGTGCCGAAGGCGTCGAGCAGGTCGCGGACCGCGTCGATGGTGGCCGATGCGGTGGCGGGGGCCAGCGCGCGACCGAAGCCGAGGAGGGCGTCGTCGCCGTACCGGTCCTCGCCGCCCGCGCTGGTGTGCGCTTCGGTCAGGCCGTCGGTGTGCAGCAGCAGGGTGTCGCCGGGGGCGAGGTGGACGGTGACGGTGGCGATGTCGGGGTCGGGCAGGACGCCGATGAGCTGCCCGCCGGGCGTGGGCAGGTAGTCTGCGGTGCCGTCCGCGCGCATCAGCAGGGCCGGAGGGTGGCCTCCGCTGGCCAGGACGATGCGGAAGCCGCCCTGTTCGTTGTCAGGGGTGAGCAGGCCGAAGATGACGGTGCAGAAGCGGGGATCAATGCCGTGGTACTCGTGGTTCAGGACCGTGTTGAGGTTGGCGAGGACGGCGGCCGGGTCTGGGTCGTAGACGGCGGCGGCGCGCAGGGTGTAGCGGGCCAGGGAGGTGACGGCCGCGGCGGCGGCGCCCTTGCCGCAGACGTCGCCGAGGAACAGCCCCCAGGTGCCCGCGGTGAGGGGGAAGAGGTCGTAGAAGTCGCCGCCGACCTCGTCGACGGAGGCGATGTGGTAGTGCGCGGCCACGTCCAGGCCCGGGACGTTCGCCAGCGCCGGCGGCAGCAGCGTCCTCTGCAGTGTGGCGTTCAGGCGCTGGAGTCGGTCGCGTTCCTGGTCGGCTTCCCTGCGGGCGCGCAGCAGCTCCGTCTCGTAGGCGCGGCGGTCGCGGGCGTCGAAGACGGTGGTACGGATGAGCAGCGGCTGCCCGTCGCTGGCTGTCTTGACGGTGGAGGTCACCAGGACCGGCAGGCGCGAACCGTCGGCGGCCTCGAGTTCCAGTGCGATGCCGCTGATCTCGCCCTGCATCTGCAGCAGCGGGGCGAAGTGGGTCTCGTAATAGAGCCGGCCGCCGACGGTGAGCAGCTCGGAGAAGGATTTGCGGCCCACCAGGTCGTCCCGCTCGAAGCCCAGCCAGCCCAGCAGGGTGGCGTTGATCTTGGCGATCTGGCCGTCCAGGAGGGTGGACACGTACCCGCACGGGGCGTTCTCGTACAGGTCCTCCGTGCTGTCCTCCAGCAGTGCGGAGAACGTCTGGTCGTCGTCCGCGCGCTCTTCACCATGGGGGTCGCCGCCCTGGTCGCCGCCCATCTCGCACATCACCGCAGGGCCCCGGCGAACGCGGCGATCGCCTCAGCGGTCTCCTCGGCGGCACTGAGCCGGGGGCAGTGCCCGGTGGCGTCCAGGGTGACGAGCCGGCCGCCCTCGGTCTGGGACTGGACGAAGGCGCCGGCCTCCGGTGGGGCGATGGCGTCACTGGAGGTCTCGGCCACCAGGGTGGCCACCTCGACCTTCGCCAGGTCGTCGCGGTTGTCGGACAGGAACGTCACACGGGCGGAGACCCGGGCGATGTCCGGGTCGGTGGCGCAGAAGCCCGGGCGCCACATGTTCTGGTCGCGCCCGAACCCATGGGCCGGCAGCACCGACGGTCCGCCCGGCCGGCCGGACACCCGTACCCGGTTCCTGCTCAGCACGTCCATGAAGCCATCCTCGCAGACACGGAGGGCCTGGCGAGAGCACTCATGATCAACGCTGCGACATGTCGGCTCACCGGCCGCCAGGGAGCATGACCCGCCCGGTGTCAGCCGGTGGTGCACGGGATTGCTGCCGTATCCCACGTCGGCGAGCACGGGCCGGTGCGGAGGCGGTTGCCATCCGGGCCTGCCACGGTCCGCCTGGTCGAAGACACCCTCCCCCGCGCCACCGGCCCCGCCGACGCCAGCGGTCTGCCGGGAACCGAGGCCGGTGTGCGCCGGTCGGTGCCCATGACCTGGCAGCCGGTGCGGGATTCACGGAAAGCCGTTTCGAGTGTTGCCGCGGTGCCTCTACTGTGGCGCGGTGATGACTGACGTGATCGTTCTCAACGGTGGTTCCAGCTCGGGGAAGTCCGGGATCGCCCGGTGTCTGCAGGCAGTCCTGCCGGATCCGTGGCTGGCCCTCGGGACCGACACACTGGTTGAGGCGATGCCGGCGTCCATGCAGACAGCGGATGCCGGGATCGAGTTCGCTCCGAACGGACAGGTGAGCGTAGGGCCGGAGTTCCGGACGTTGGAAGCGGCCTGGCTCGAGGGGGTCGCCGCGATGGCCCGTGCGGGTGCCCGGGTCATCGTCGATGAGGTCTTCCTCGGTGGAGCGGAATCGCAGAAGCGATGGCTGAAGGCTTTGGGCGAGCTGCGGGTGCTGTGGGTCGGCGTCCGGTGTGACAGTGCCGTCGCCGCGGGCCGGGAGGTCGCACGAGGTAATCGGGTCATCGGGATGGCGGCGTCTCAGGCAGACTTGGTCCATCGAGGCGTGGTCTACGACCTGGAGGTGGACACCTCGCAGGCCGAGTCGATGGAGTGCGCCCGGGCCATCGCCGCGCATGTCAGCTGACCGGCGGCACGGCCGCCTGCCCCTTCGACCCCCGTCGCCGGGACGGTCAGGCGGTTCTTCCCGGGGTGCTGAGGCCAGGGGTCGTCCTGCCCACCGGTGGCGGTACGGCGCAATCGAATCGGTTGTGAGCTTGAAAGGTGAGGGTGCCGTCCCCGGATGACAGGCCTCTGAGGGAGACCTGAGTGATGATCAGGTGACCCACGCGTCGTTCGCGACGGCACAGACCAGCGCGGCGACGGCGGAGAGTGGCTGGATGAGTCGGGCAGTACGACCCGGCTGCGGTTGCCCCCCGATCGGTTCGTGAGAGGCCGGGGTCAACCTCTTGACCTCGGCGGCCCGAGCCACTAACTTGCGGTAATCGTCGACCCATATCTACCGGAAGGAGGCGACCAGCGGATGTACACCAGCTCTGATCTCGGTCGCCTCGCCCAGTGCACTGCCTGGGTTCCGGGTCGGATCGCGCACGGCTGCTGATCACGCCGTTCTGATGTGCCCGTTCGTGGCGCATTCCGGGTTTCCCGTCAACACCTTCCGGCACGCCTGTCTTGCGTGCCCTGCTGCGCCCGCACCTCTCCCGTGGCGCATCTGAACACAGAAAGCTGCCTGAAAATTGGCGAATATGATGAATTCACCGATCGCGCACCGAAACGAAGGTCCGTCATGGTAGCGGCGCGGATCACGGTCAACGGGAAAGAAGCACCCATTTCACCGGCTGCGCCCCACACCACAGCGCTGGATTTCCTGCGCGAGCGTGGCCTCACCGGAACCAAGGAGGGCTGCGCCGAAGGTGAGTGCGGCGCCTGCTCGGTCCTGGTGGCCCGTCCCGGGGTGAACAAGCCCACCGACTGGGTGGCGGTCAACGCCTGCCTGGTGCCGGTCGCGGCACTCGACGGTCAGGAGATCATCACCTCCGAGGGTCTCGCCACCGCCGGTGAACCCGGCAAGCCGCCCACCCTGCACCCGGTGCAGGAGGAGATGGCCGTGCGCGGCGGCTCCCAATGCGGTTACTGCACACCGGGATTCGTCTGCAGCATGGCCGCCGAGTACTACCGGCCCAACCGCTGTGCCCACGCGGCATCGGACGACAGCACGGGCGCGGACGAGAGCACGGACGCCGAGCACGGTCCGAACGGTTTCGACCTGCACGCGCTGAGCGGAAACCTCTGTCGCTGCACCGGTTATCGTCCGATTCGCGATGCGGCGTTCGCCGTCGGTGCACCCACCGACGAGGATCCGCTGGCGCGGCGTCGCGAGCAGTCCCCGCCCGCACCGGCTGCCACCGAGTACACCCAGGGCGACAGTGCCTTCCTGCGCAAGAGCACTCTGGCCGAGACGCTGGAGTTGCTGCGCGAGCGGCCCGACGCGGTGGTTGTCGCCGGTTCCACCGACTGGGGCGTCGAAGTGAACATCCGCTCTCGCAGGGCGGATTGTGTGGTCGCCATCGACCGGCTGCCCGAACTGCGGGAGCTGCGGGTCGAATCCGACTGCGTCGAGATTGGCGCGGCGCTGACACTCACCGAGATAGAACGCCGCCTCGACGGCGATGTCCCGTTGCTGGCCGAGCTGTTCCCGCAGTTCGCATCCCGGCTCATCCGCAACGGTGCGACCCTCGGCGGCAACCTCGGTACCGGCTCCCCCATCGGTGACAGCCCGCCGGTGCTGCTCGCGCTGGAGGCATCTGTGGTGCTCGCCGACGCCGACGGTGAGCGCCAGGTCCCGCTGGCGGACTACTTCACCGGTTACCGGCAGAGCGTCCGCCGTCCCGGCGAGCTGATCCGCTCGGTGCGCATCCCACTGCCCCTGTCGCGGACCGCAGCCTTCCACAAGATCGCCAAGCGGCGCTTCGACGACATCTCCAGCGTCGCAGTCGCCTTCGCGCTCGACATCGAGGACGGAATCGTCCGCAAGGCGCGCATCGGCCTGGGCGGCGTGGCCGCCACCCCGATCCGCGCCCTCGCCACCGAGGCGGCCCTGGAGGGCAAGTCGTGGGCGAAGGAGACCGTCGAAGCCGCAGCCCCCGTACTGGAGGCCGAGGGCACACCGATGGACGATCATCGCGCCAGTGCCGGATACCGTTCCGCGATGCTCGGCCAGAGCCTGCTGAAGCTGTACGCCCAGACCACCGAGGCGGTGTCGTCATGAGCCATCTGTCCGAGCGTCCCGAAATGCCCACCGTAGGCCTTTCCATGCCGCACGAGAGCGCCGGCCTGCACGTCACCGGTACCGCGCTCTACACCGACGACCTGATCCACCGCACCAAGGACGTGCTGCACGCCTACCCGGTGCAGGTCATGAAGGCCCACGGCAGGATCACCGCACTGCGCACCAAGCCCGCGCTCGCCGTGCCCGGGGTGGTCCGCGTGCTGACCGTCGCCGACGTGCCCGGTGTCAACGACGCCGGTATGAAGCACGACGAGCCGCTGTTCCCGGACGAGGTCATGTTCCACGGCCACGCGGTCGCCTGGGTGCTGGGCGAGACCCTTGAAGCGGCCCGGCTCGGTGCGGCGGCCGTCGAGGTCGAGCTCGACGACCTGCCTTCCGTCATCACGCTGCAGGACGCGATCGCGGCCGAAAGCTTCCACGGCGCCCGGCCCGCGATGGTGACCGGCGACGTCGACGCGGGCTTCGCCGACTCCGCGCACGTGTTCACCGGCGAGTTCCAGTTCTCCGACCAGGAGCACTTCTACCTCGAGACGCACGCGGCGCTGGCCCTTGTCGACGAGAACGGGCAGCTGTTCGTCCAGAGCAGCACCCAGCACCCCTCGGAGACACAGGAGATCGTCGCGCACGTGCTCGGCCTGCACAGCCACGAGGTGACTGTGCAGTGCCTGCGGATGGGTGGCGGCTTCGGCGGCAAGGAGATGCAGCCCCACGGTTTCGCGGCCATCGCCGCGCTCGGCGCGAAGCTGACCGGCCGGCCGGTCCGGGTACGGCTCAACCGCACCCAGGACCTGACCATGTCCGGGAAGCGGCACGGATTCCACGCCACCTGGAAGATCGGCTTCGACGCCGACGGCCGCATCCAGGCCCTGGACGCCACCCTGACCGCGGACGGCGGCTGGAGCCTGGACCTGTCCGAGCCGGTTGTCGCACGCGCGCTGTGCCACATCGACAACACCTACTGGATCCCCAACGCCCGCGTCACCGGCCGCATCGCGAAGACCAACAAGGTCTCCAACACCGCCTTCCGCGGCTTCGGCGGCCCCCAGGGCATGCTGGTGATCGAGGACGTCCTGGGCCGGTGTGCGCCGCTCCTCGGCCTGGATCCGATGGAGTTGCGGGAGCGCAACTTCTACCGGCCGGGGCAGGGCCAGACCACGCCGTACGGGCAGCCGGTCACCCAGGCCGAACGGATCTCCACCATCTGGCAGCAGGTGCAGGCCGACGCCGGCATCGCCGATCGCAAGCGCGAGATCGCGGCCTTCAATGCCGCACACCCGAACACCAAGCGGGCGCTCGCGATCACCGGGATCAAGTTCGGCATCTCTTTCAACCTCACCGCCTTCAACCAGGGCGGCGCGCTGGTGCTCATCTACAAGGACGGCTCCGTCCTGATCACCCACGGCGGCACCGAGATGGGCCAGGGCCTGCACACCAAGATGCTGCAGGTGGCGGCGACCTCGCTGGGCATCCCGCTGCACAAGGTGCGGCTGGCCCCGACGCGTACCGACAAGGTGCCCAACACCTCGGCCACCGCCGCCAGTTCCGGGGCGGACCTCAACGGTGCGGCGGTGAAGAACGCCTGCGAGCAGCTGCGTGAGCGGCTGCTGCGGGTGGCCGCCACCCAGCTGGGCACGAACGCCTCGGACGTACGCATCGTCGAGGGGGTCGCGCGCGCCCTGGGCAGCGACAAGGAGCTGGCCTGGGACGACCTGGTCCGCACCGCGTACTTCCAGCGGGTCCAGTTGTCGGCGGCCGGTTTCTACCGGACCGAAGGTCTGCACTGGGACGCGAAGACGTTCCGCGGCTCGCCGTTCAAGTACTTCTCGTACGGCGCCGCCGCGGCCGAGGTGGAGGTGGACGGCTTCACCGGCGCGTACCGCATCCGGCGGGTGGACATCGTGCACGATGTCGGTGACAGCCTGTCCCCGCTGATCGACATCGGTCAGGTCGAGGGTGGCTTCGTGCAGGGGGCGGGCTGGCTGACGCTCGAGGACATGCGCTGGGACGCCACTGACGGGCCGAACCGCGGTCGGTTGCTGACCCAGGCCGCGAGCACCTACAAGCTGCCGAGCTTTTCGGAGATGCCCGAGGAGTTCAACGTCACGCTGCTGGAGAACGCCACCGAGGAGGGCGCGGTCTTCGGGTCCAAGGCGGTGGGTGAGCCTCCGCTGATGCTGGCGTTCTCGGTGCGGGAGGCGTTGCGGCAGGCCGCCGCCGCGTTCGGGGCGAGCGGGACCAGCGTCGAGCTGGCTTCGCCCGCTACCCCGGAGGCGGTGTACTGGGCGATCCAGGCGGCTCGCCAGGACGATGCCGCCAGGAATGGTCATGCCCGTACCGGATCTGCCGCCGGCGGCCACACCGGAAACGGGCTCGGCGCCAACGGCAGGATCCGGACCGGCGCAATAGCGTTGAACGGTGCCTGACATGACGTGGGTTGCCGCGGTCGCGCGGTTGCGAGCACGCCGGGAGTCCGGCGTGCTGGTCACCGTTGCGACCGTGCGCGGCCATGCCCCGCGCGATGCCGGTGCGAAGCTCGTCGTGGGGCAGACCGAGACATGGGGCTCAGTCGGCGGCGGCAATGTCGAGGCCGTCGCGATCGACCGGGCCCGGGAGATGCTCGCCGCGTCCAAGCCCGAGCCGGAGCTGATTGATTTCGCTTTGAACGACAAGGTGACGAACCGGCACGGCGTGCAGTGCTGCGGTGGCACGGTCTCGGTGCTGCTGGAACCGCTGCCGGTCGTACGGGCGGTAGCGGTCTTCGGCGTCGGGCACGTCGGGCTGGAACTGGCGCGCATCCTGGCACGTCAGGACCTCGACCTCCACTTGATCGACACCCGCTCCGACCTCCTCACCAAGGAGCGGCTCGAGGTGCTGGCGGACGCGGTGGCGCAGGTGCACGTGCATCACACGCCGCTGCTGCCCGAGGAGGTGCTGGAAGAGTTGCCGCACGGCACCCATGTCCTGATCATGACCCATGATCACGCCGAGGATGCCGCTCTGTGTGATGCCGCCTTGCGGACATCACACCTCGGCTCCATCGGGTTGATCGGGTCCGCGGCCAAGTGGGTGCGGTTCCGCAAGCGCCTCGCTGTCGAGGGCGGGCACGACGAGGCCACGATCGAACGGATCAAGACCCCTATCGGGCTGGCCGACATCACCGGCAAGGAACCGGCGACGATCGCCGTGAGCGTCGCCGCCGATCTGCTGCGCACCTTCGAAACCGAGGGAGACTGACGCTTCACTCGGATCGACCGGGGTGCCCCGCGCTCGTGCGAACGCACGGATGCGGGGCACCCTGGTGATCCGGCGGGTTCGATTCGCTCGATGCCAGGGCGCGGCAAACCCGGTTGTCAGTAATCGATGCGGTCGGTCTTGGCCAGCCAGGCGTCGAACGGCGCCGTCCGGTTGGGCATTTCCACTCGCTCGATCACCATGGGCCACAGCTCCGCGGGCTTCTTCTCGAACAGCTCGTAGAACTTGCGGTCGTCGAAACCGGCCACTGACGCGTCATCTCTGTCAGCGGCGAAGATGATCCGGTCGACTCGCGCCCACAGCGCAGAGGAAAGACACATCGGGCACGGCTCACACGAGGTGACCAGGACGCAGCCCTCGAGTGAGAAGCTGCCCAGCTTCTGGCAGGCGGCACGGAGCGCGCTCACCTCGCCGTGCGCCGTCGGGTCCAGGTGTGAAGTGACCTGGTTGTTCCCGATCGCGACGATCTCGCCATCCTTGATGATCAGTGCGCCGAACGGACCTCCGCCGTTCTGCACGCTGTTGGTGGCCAGGCCGATGGCCTGGTCCATCCAGGTGCGCTCGAGCTCCTGAATGCTCGTTTCCTGGGCGTGCGCGGTCATGTTCACTCCTTTGTCACAGACGTGAGGACTCCCCCGAATGCTCTGCCCGGGCCGGACTCCGGACGGGCGACGATCGGGGGCGACACGTGGGGTTTCGCGTATGCCGACTTGAGATCAGCCGGGTAGGCGACACCTCCGGAGTCCAATGCGGCCGGGCGCCGGCCATGGGCTCCGGTTCAGATCGGGGCGCAGCTCGGGTGCGACCCCCGTCGCATGGCGGATCGCATTCACGACCGCCGGGTCGGACAAGGACTGTCCCCCGTACGGTGGGATGCCAGGAGGATCGAGGTCTTGGCCAGGCGATCCGGTACGACGCGGACGCCCCTCGAACGTGGTGGTAGTGCGCTCACAACAGATGCAACTCCCCCGTGTTTTTTGCACGTTGTGTGAGGAGTACACAGCAGAGCGAGCGGAGCCAGGTAGGGGCGGAAGACCTGAAAGCCCCGCTGGCTGAGGCCGCCTCTTCGTAGACTTCTACAAGAACCGTTCTGCCTCAACGACCGTAACAGGACACGGCAGTTGGTACCGCACGTACTGTGGGATGCGCACTGGGCGCAGGAGGCCGACGGTCAGCCTGTTCTCGCGACGCTGGGGACGGGCTGTCCCGACACGGGGAGGCGCACGGCGAGTACGGCCACATCGTCGTCGTTGTCGGTGGGGCGGGCTCGTTCCATGAGCAGGTTGCTGAACGACTCCAGGGGCCGGTGGGCGAGGGACGCGGCGTGCCGGCGCAGTCGTTCCATCCCGTGATCGATGGGGTTCCGAGGCGATTCGACCAGGCCGTCGGTGTAGAGCACGAGGGTGGACAGCGGTGGCAGGACGCACGTGGCGTCAACGCGGGGCATGCCGGCCTCAGCACCGAGGAGAAGACCGTGACCGTCGGTGAGGTAGCGCGCCTGGCCGTCGTGTGTGACCAGCAGGGGCGGTGGGTGGCCGGCGTTGGTCCACTGCAGCTGCCACTGGCCGTCGTCGGTGGGTTCCAGCCGTCCGAGGATCATGGTGGCCATGGCTACTTCCGCGATGTGCGGCAGTGCTTGGTCGAAGCGGCTGACGATGACACCGGGCGGCTCTTGCTGGGACCAGGCGTAGGCGCGGAGGATGTTGCGGAGCTGGGCCATGCCGGCCGCAGCATCGAGATCGTGTCCCACGACGTCGCCGATGACCAGGGCGAGGGCGCGGTCGGGCAGGTGGAAGGCGTCGTACCAGTCGCCGCCGACCTGCGAGGCATGGGGCGCGGGCAGGTAGCGGGCTGTCATCTGAAGACCGGGGACCTGCGGCATCTGTGGCAGCAGGTGCCGCTGCATGGTCTCGGCGACTTTGCGTTGGCGCTGGTAGAGGCGGGCGTTGTCGAGTGCCAGGCCGGCGCGGCGTGTGATGTCCTCCACCAGCGGGATTTCGGCGGTGGTGAAGGGCTCGGGCCGCGTGGATCTGCCGAGGGTGAGTGCTCCGAGGACCTCCCGAAGGCCCCGGACGGGTGCGATGACGGCCGAGTGGATGCCTGTGGTGTCGAAGAGGTTGCGCTGTTCGACGGCGATGCCGGAGTCCGGTGGGCCCTGGTACGTCTGCGGTGTCGCCAGTGTGGAACCGGCACCGCGCAGGGCCCGGGACAACGGCAGCGGCGAGGCCGCCGGCACTGGCGGCATGGCCCCTTGCAGGTCCTCGCGGCGTACGATCCGGCCGTCCTCGGCGCAGGCCACGACAGCGCGCACCACCTCGTCGGTGTCGGTGATCAGATCGATGACCGCCCAGTCCGCCAGCAGGGGGACCACCAGCCGCACCAGCCGGTCCAGCGCCTCGTCGACGTCCAGGGTGGCGGTCAGCTGAGTGGTGGTCTCGGCCAGCAGCGCCAGTCGCTCCAGCTCCGGCAGCAGCTCCGCCTCGATGGCCGGCACGGGCAGATGCGCGCCTGATCGGTCGTACTCGTGGAACGTCACCAGAGCGCCGACTTCGCGGGGTGTGAAACGGAAGGGCGCGAGCAGCCAGGACATGGCCAGCAGGGCCCCGTTCCCGCGCTCGAAGTAGCCCAGATCCTCCTGCCGTGCCCGGCCGGCGACGAAGGCCTCCATCATCGGACACCGGCTGCGCGGCAGGGGCATCCCGTGGGCGTCCCGGTGCAGGAGATCGTGCGCGTCCTGACCGAGGAGGCTGTCTGCACCCCGGTCGAGGAGCACCTCGGCCTGAGCGTTCACCGCGACGATGAGCCCGTCGGCGTCGACCGCGTACGCTCCGAGTCCAAGGCGATCCAATGCGTCACCCAAGAGGCGCTGCATCGCCTGTAGGCGCTTGCCGGCCTCCGGCGGCTGGTAGGAACCGCTCATCGCCCGCACCTCAATCCCTCGGCCGCATCATTTCGCATATGCCAGATGCGGTGCCCGATTCTGGGAGTCGCATGCCGGGGCCGGCCGGATGGCACCTCCTTCATACACATCGTGACCGCTCGCATGCTCTCTTCCCGGATGCCGCTCAGCGCAAGATCGCCTTCGCATGGCCAGCAACAGTATCCCTTGTGCGCCCTGCTCGAGTGGCGAGGCGAAGGGCGCAACCGGAGGCATCCTCCGTGTGACTCGCGGTGCTGCGCGATCGGGCTGAGGCACCAGCCGACGGAGCTGCATCCCCGTCGGTGCCGCACGCCCGACCGACGGCCTACCGCGGTGTCTCCGTAAACGTCCCGGGCGCACCGGCCAACGCACCGAACGTTCTCGACCACGGCGTGGACTCCGGTCCGGCAGGCATCCGTGCGCGACGCCCCGGCCGCGCTCCGGGGCCGAGCGATACGCGCAGTTGCCCGCCAGCGCGTCCGGCACCAGGGTGAACAGCCCGCCGACCATGAGCATGATCAGAACCCCCGCCACGGCTGTCATCCAAGTGGCGGCTGCTGGGCCCGCGCGCCCGCGAGGGGGGATGCGGCGCGAGCTCCCGACCCTCCTTGTCCCGCTGGCCCCGTGGGTCTCCGTACGCTCTCGCCGTTGTTCGCCATCGCCCTCCCCCAGGCTGCGGGCGGCCGCAGCCCTCCGTGCCGTCGAATGCTCATTCCCGCTCGTCGGCGTGGCGCCCGGGACCGGCCCGTCCGACGTTGCCGGCCGTCGTCGCGGACGGCTTTCGGCTCCCCGCATGTGGCCTGACCCGGCCCAAGCCGTTTCGTTACGGATTAGGCTCGGTACCGTGTTGCCGTAGCCCCGGTGGGGGTTCGTCCTGATCCGGCTGGGTGTCGTCGGCAGAGCGGTGGGGATGACGTATGCCCGGGTGTGGCCGGCAGGTTCCGCGGGTCACCTTGCGCGGGGCGGAGGCGGGGGCCACGTGCGCGGCCTGCCGCCGCCGGTGGCTCGGAAGTACGGCTGAAAGCCGGCCGAGTCACCGGTCGCGGGCGGGCATGCAGCGCCTCTCGGCCGGCGCGGCGCCCGAGAGGTGCCTGGCGAAAACTGCGCGCGATGAAGCAGATCGGCGGCTCATCGGGCGCCGTCTTCGGCCAGTGAGTGAGCGACGAGAGCGTTGGCGTGCCCGTGGCCCAGACCATGCTCGGCCTTGAGCCAGGCCACGAGCTCCATGTGCCTGGTCAGGTGTGACGCGCGGATGATCTCCTTCCACTCCGCGATGGGACGGCCGTACTTCTTTTCAATGGCGGGGAAATAGCTGGCGGGCCCCTTCACCGGTGCGGTCATACCGCTACCTCATTTCCTTGCTCGTGATCTTGGATTGCACTGCCTTGTCGCGTACGTTCCAGTCCGTCAAAAAGTCCGGCGCTCATCCCGCGTGCTCCCCGGCGAAGAAGTCGGCAAGGGCCGGAGCCAGGACCTTCGCGTCGATGGCGTGCTCCTCCCCCGGGAAGACGCGCAGGGTGAAGTTGTCGCCCCCCGCGGCGAGTTCCCGCGCGCCGGTCAGCATGTGCGGCGCGCCCGCGTCTCCACAGCCGACCAGAACGGGAACGGTCACGGGCGTCCATCGCTCGACCGGCAGTGGGCGCCCGGACATGGTGTCGCCCATGATCCGGCCGTCGTAGGGCAGGGTGCGCGCGACGCCTTCCATGCCCGCCCAGAACGGGGCCTGCCGCATGCCCGCGACGACCTCGTCGGGCAGGCCGACCGCCGCCGTCATGAAGTAGGCGACGGCATCCCCGTACGCCTCGCGACCCACGAGTGCGGTCAGGTGCTCCACGTAGTCGGCGGGCAGCGGCGGCCGGCTGTCGTCGGTGACGAACGGCGGCTCGTACAGCGCGAGGCGCGACACGGCGCTGCCGCGGGCAGTGGCCTCCAGTGCGAGGACGGCCCCCGAGGACATGCCGAAGACCATGGCTGTTCCGCCGCCCGGGCCGTCGATCAGCGCGTCGAGGTCCTCGATCTCGCGTCGCACGTCGTAGGCAGGACTGTCCCCGCTGTCGCCGCGGCCCCGGCGGTCGTACGTGATCACTGCGAAGCGCTCGGCCAGCAGGCCGGCGAGTTCGGCGCAATCGCCGCGCGTCATGAACGCGCCCCCGACGAGCACCACTTCAGGGCCCGAGCCCTGACGTTCGAAAGCGATGACCGTGCCGTCGGCGGAGACTACCTGATCCATGCGGAACCCCCATTGATGCGCAGCGCGGGCGACAGCCCTGACTTCGGAACTGGACGGTACAGTACCCATATGGGTACTGGTCAGTCCAGTACTATCCTCGGCGGGGGGCGACAGCGGATGGAACAGCGAGAGGAAGCCGATGATGGACAGCCGGTCAGCGCGCAAGCACCAGGCGATCCTGGACGCGGCGACCACCGTGTTCCTCAGCAAGGGCTACGCGGGTACCAGCATGGACGACATCGCGAAGCTGGCCGCGGTGTCCAAGCAGACCGTCTACAAGCACTTCGCGGACAAGGAGAAGCTGTTCGCCGAGATCGTGCTCGCCACGACCGACCGCATCGACGCCATGGTGGACCTGGTGGCCGACATCCCCGCGGACGCCGATGCCCTCGACGAGAACCTGACCGGCCTCGCCCGCCAGTTCCTTACAGCTCTCACTCAGTCTCAGGTGATCCAGCTGCGACGCCTCATCATCGCCAACGCCGACGCCTTCCCCGAGCTGGGCGCTGCCTGGTACGAGCAAGGCTTCGAACGGGTGCTGGCGACCCTGGCGGCCACCTTCCAGCGCCTCACCGACAAGGGACTGCTCAAGACCGACGACCCGATGCTGGCCGCTCACCACTTCGCCGGACTGCTGCTGTGGATCCCTGTGAACCAGGCCATGTTCCACGGTGGCCCCCGGCACAGCGAGGCCGACCTCAACCGCTACGCCGAAGGCGGCATCCGCGCCTTCCTCGCCGCGTACGCCTGACCCGAGCCCTCCAGCAGTCGCGCCTGACCCGCACGGGGTGAACGGCGGCGGCGGACGTCGACCGACTCGGTGGTGTGGACGCGCGGAGCCCTCCACCGCGGCGCGGTGGAGGGCCGTGTTGCGTGGCGCCGGGGGGCGCCGAGCCGGTCTGTGTCGCGTCAGACGCCGGCGATGCTCTGGATCCAGGAGCGGTACGCCGTCACGTTCGTGTACGCGGTGGTGGTCTGGCGGTCACTCGTGGAGGCGACACCCACCTGCACACCGTTGGCCATCATGGGGCCGCCCGAGTCGCCGCCCGCCGTGATGCCGTTGCCTCGGCGGGCGCAGATGGCGGAGCCGTTGTACGCGTCACGGCAACCGCCGGTCACGACCACGTCGGCGACCTTGAGGTACTGGGACTGGCAGTTGGCTTCCGAGCCGCACTGGTACGTCGCGCCCCAGCCGTACACCTGCACCGTCTGGTTCACCGACACGGAGCCCGGCTGGCCCAGGCGGGCGTAGGTACCGGAGACGGAACGGTCGAGCCTGACCAGGGACAGGTCCGAGGACGCGTGGTTGTACACGCTGGTCCCGTTGGCCACGGTCCCGCCGGTGGTCTGGTCGAGGCTGCCGATGCGGAACGACAGTCCGCCGCCACCGACACAGTGCTTCGCCGTGAGGATCCAGGTGGGAGCGACGATCGATGCGCTGCAGGTCTGCCGGCCGTTGGAGAAGAGGCGGGCAGCCCAGGGGGCGTTGCCGGCGTATCCGCCGCCGATGATCGGCTGGGCCTCGGTGCCGGGGGCAACTGCGGGGGTGCTGGGGGGCGGCGATGCCTGCGCCGCAGCGCTGGGAGCCAGCCCTAATACGGAAAGGGCGGCGATCGCGAGGGCAGGGAGCAGTCTGGCTATTCGCACGTTCGTCTCCATTGTGTGGGGGGTGGAACGTCCTCGGTGAGGACCACATGTCCGCATAGGTATGCGGTAATTGCGCACGCACAGGCCGGGGTGAGCCTGTCACGTGCATGCCATTTCGGCTGTGGCGAATGTGGCAGACGAGCCCTCAATCCCACAAGGGGTTGGGTTGCGAAAGTTCGCCAACCAGCCCGCCGAGTCGACGATTCAGAGGCATTTGCCCTGTTCAACGGACGTTCTCACGCCGAATGGCGACAATCGGGCTTTGCCTGCCGACCAGAACGGCTCGACGTCATGGGCGCGATCAACGGGCCTCTGGTCGCCAGCGGAATCCCGACGGTTGCCAGGCCAACTATCCGCGTAGATATGCGTGTTCAGGAATGCACAGGCCAGATTCTGCGGTATTCAGCGCCGGTCGCCGAAGATTCCAGGGTCGGCCCCAGGCCGGTTGCCCACGGCCCTCGTGGTGGTTCGCGCCTGTGTGCCCCTGGCGGTACGGCGGGCAACTGGCGGCGGTACGTCCGGACATGACGGCCGGTGGTAGGGGTGCGACAGCGCTCAGCTACCGGGCCAGTCCTGCTCGGCGGTCACCCCGTGTGCGATGCGCCGCCACTGGCTCTCCCCGCCGGGCAGGGGCCAGGCCCAGGTCGGCTGTTCCGCGGTGTTCAGGTCGTGGAGGAGGCGGACGAGCTGCGGGCCGGCGGTGGCGGCGCCGTCCGGGACGGTGGGGCCATGGGCGGCGCGGAGTTCGGCGAAGCGTGCCAGTTCGTACGCGTAGAAGCTCACGGCCTCATCGGTGCGCGCGGCCAGGTCGTCGCGCGGCACCGTGCGGTGCAACTGCAGTAGCGGAGGCTCCACGGACTCGGCGATCGCCGCGGCCAGCCGCGCGTGACCGTCCAGGATCAGATGGCAGTCCAGGCCACTGACCCACCACAACAGAACGGGCGGGAGCGTCCCTTCACGGGCCTGCTTACGGTACGCCTTGACCCGGCTGTCGCCGGGACCGGGCATCGGGCGCAGCGGCAGGACCTCCCAGGAATGAGAGTGGACGAACCAGTCGATGTGCCCGTCCGGCTGGCCGTCGACGAGCATGGAACTCCAGTACTCGGCATGCGAAGTGCCGGCGTGGCGCCAGCGCAGCAGCGGACTCTCGCACGAGAGCAGCCATCGACCCTCGTGCAGCGGGCTGTCCGACGCAGCGATGAGGTACTGCGCGAAGCGGTGAGCCCACCGTTCAGGGCTGCCCGCCAGAGTGCGTGCCACGTCCGCGCGCAGCGGCGGAACAAAGGAGCGGTACTCGTCGGTGCGCCAGAAGTCGACGCCCTCCAGGTGCTCGTCGACGACGGCGAGCAGCACGGGCCGCGACAGCCGGGAGACCAAGAGCCTCGGCCCGGCACTGAAGACACACAGCCCCGGTTGGTGGCGGTCCTGTACGTCCAGGGACAGGCCCACCCACGTGCCGTCGTCCCGCGTGACATCGCTGCGCTGCATCCCGAGAGCGTAGACGGTTGCTGTGGGGGGCCTCCCACACCAACCATCGGCCGGGCCGGCACGATCCACACACTCCACGAGTGATTCCCCGCGACGCCGCGGACCGGGTCCGGACGATGCGCTTCCCGCCCCGCCCATGGCCGCTGCCGAAGGCCCGCCTGATCGCCACCGACATCGACTGGCCCCGCGGCCAGGAGCCGGAAATCCGCGGACCGATCTACGCCTTGCTCCTGTTGCTCACCGGCCGGACGGCCGCCGCTGAGGAGCGACTGGACCGCGCTCCGCCGCACCCCGCCCCGGAGCCGCCGAACACAACACACGTGCCATGCGAGGGAATTAGGTTCTGTCCTCAATTGTCGCGCCACGCCCGTGCCGGCGGACAGCGCGGCTACCTGACGCCGCACCAACCGCCCGGCAAGCCGGAGGACCGCTCATGTGATCACGCTGGCGGCTCTCGATCGACCGGTGCACAGTCAACCGACAGAAGATCGAGCAACCGAACGAGAACGGGAGTGCGGTGTGAGCGGGGCTGGGGGGCAGGACGGGTCGTCCGTGCCCGAAGAGGAGTGGGAGCGGTTCCTCCGTGAATCGGCGACGGGTGCGGCCGGGGCCCCGGTGGAGCCGTCGGCGCGCGCCCGCGAAGTGGAGCGGCGGCTGCGGGAGCGCTCCGGGCAGCCGGAGGGCTGGCGTACGTACTCACCGCCCCGGCCCCGGCGCAGGACAGGCTGGTACGCGACCGGGCTGGTGGCTGCCGTGGCCCTCCTGGTCGTGGGGCTCTTCCCTCAGCGGGTCGTCGGCTGGTTCGGTGGCAACGACGGCGGGCAGGACGGGGCTCCGTTGGCCGCCGAGTCGCAAGGCCTGCGCCAGGCGCCCGGCGCCGAGCCGGATCTGCGTCCTACCCTGACTGACACCCTTCCGGGGTTCGCCTGCCGCCCGCTGGGCCGACGGAGCGGCAGGGATCACGGTGCCATCCGCCAAGGCGACCGGCTGGATGGACGCCACGCAGGTCGGGCGGGCACTACGGCAGAGCCGGGACTTCCTGGTGGCGGCGGGTCTCGACCCCCGTGTGCTGCGCGGCGAGCGGCCCACGAAGGCGATCGCGCTGTTGAACCCGCACCAGAGGGACGTCCAGAAGTATCTGCGCACCGCCCTGTCGTCGACGGCGCCGGCTCCGGAGACCGACCCACTGCTGTTGTTCAGCCGCTTCCGTCCGGAGCAGGCCCGGCTGGTCGGTGACGTGGTCAAGACGCGCGGTCGGCTCACGTACCGGGAAGGGAAGCGGCGGACGGTCGAGGTGACGGCGGACGTCACCTTTGTGTACCCGACGACCCCCGCGGGCGACGGTGACCGGGACGCCGAGGTCGTCCGTACCATCGTGCGGCGCGAGGTGGTGATGAGCTGGGACGACCCGGCCAGGGTCATCACCGAACCGGGCGCTATGTCCCTCGTCTCGTACGCACTCGACATGACCAACGGCGGCTGCTCCGCCCCGACTGGCTACTTCGTGCCGCCCTTCGGCACGGCCGACGAGCAGCCCGCCGACGAGGCCCACCGGGTCGATCCGTACGACCGCAGCAAGCCCATTGACACGGACAACGGCACGACGGCCAGGGGAAACGGCTGCGCGACGGCCACCCGCTCCTAGAGCCTGGCGCTGGATGTCACGTCCCAGCTCATGGCGCTCCGCGAGCGGATCGACGTGCCGGCATGGGCCTGATCAGCGACCAGTTGGTTCAGCCGGCCCTCTCCCCCTGCAGTTCGTCCACCGTTGGTGGCCTGTCTCGCTTCGGATCTTGACCGATCTTTCGCGAGGGGCTGACGAAACAACCGGCGGCCGATCCGAGAATCTGCCACCTGCCCGGCGACGGGATGAGCGCGGCAGGTTTCATGCGTACCTGGACACGCTCCGTGCCCCAGATGACGGCAGGCAGAGGACTACGGGAGGCCCTGGTCGCCACCTACATATGGGGGAAGGGCAAGCGCGGCACGCCTCGCGGCAGCGGACCGGCCACCCTGGGCGAGATCCTGGCCGTGGAAGGCCTGGATGCGGCGCTGGCGGCAGGGGTCACCGCACTTCGTGACCGCGGTTCGCGCGAGGCCTACGCGACGCTCCACCAGCGGATCCCGGGGTTCGGGCCGTCCTTCTTCACGAAGTTCCTGTACGTCGTCGGCAAGACCGTGCCGCCTGCCCAAGGTCCGGAACCGCTCATCCTCGACCGTGTCCTGTCGCGGCGTCTGCGGTCTCTGGCGGCCGAGGTCGGCCGGGAGACCGGTCACGACCCCGATGGCTCGGTAGCGACGTGGATGTGGGCTGACGGTGCGGTCCGGCCAGGAGCTGTACGCGATCCGGAGCCTCGGTAGCGTCGGCAGCCCCGACTCGACTTCGGCCTGCGGGGGCCCGCTTGCCTTCGCCTGGGATTCGTACACCCCTGCGATCACAGATCCTTGAACGCTTGCTTACACAGAATCACGTTGCGGTCACGTTAATCAGAGGCATCTTGACGCTTCCTCCACCACATAGTTGAGTTTCGGCCACATTGGCCGCGATTCATGCGGTCAACCCTGGAGGTTGGATTCAACCAATGAACGCACTACTGCGTCGTGCCGCCGTCGCAGCCACCGCCCCCGCGATGGCCATGTCCCTCTTCGGCTGCGGGTCGACCGAGGACCCGGGTGTGAGGCTGAGTGACGACATCGTTGTCGGTCTGCTGCTTCCGGAGAACGAGGCTGCTCGCTATGAGCAGTTCGACAAGCCCGTCATCGAGGAGCGCATCGCGCTTCTCACCAACAGCAAGGGCACGGTCCGCTACGCAAACGCGAAGAACGACGCCGACCTGCAGACGCAGCAGGTCGAATCCATGATCAAGGACAAGGTCGACGTGCTGATCGTGGACCCGGTGGACTCCAAGGCCATAGCCGGCGCGATAGAGAAGGCGGACGAAGCCCAGATCCCGGTCGTCTCCTTCGACCGCCTCGCCGAGGGCCCCATCGACGGATACGTCTCCTTCGACAACGAACAGGTCGGCCACAGCCAAGGAGAGTCCCTGCTCAAGGCTCTCAAGGCCGAGGCGGGGTCCGGTTCGAAACCCGGCCCCGCGTCGGGCAAGATCGTGATGATGAACGGCGCCCTCACCGACCCGAACGCCGCCATGTTCAAGAAAGGCGCCCACACCGAACTCGACGGCAAGGTCGAGATCGGCCTCGAGTACGACACCAAGGACTGGAAGCCGGAGAACGCCAGGGCGAACATGGAGGCCGCGATCGCCGCACTGGGCAAGGACGCCATCACCGGCGTCTACTCCGCCAATGACGGCATGGCGGGCGGCATCATCGACGCGCTCAAGTCCGCCGGTGTCACCGACCTCCCGCCGGTCACCGGCCAAGACGCCGAACTGGCGGCAGTCCAGCGGATCGTTGCCGGTGATCAGTACATGACCGTCTACAAGCAGTACGCGCCGGAGGCGGAGGCCGCCGCCGAGATGGCGATCCTGCTGGCCAGAAACATGTCGCTCGGCGCCGCAGCGCACACGGACATCGACACGCCGACCGAGACGTCCGTCCCGACGGTGCGCATCCCCGTCATCGCCCTGACGAAGGACAACATCGAGGAGACCGTCGTCACCGACGGCCTCTACACGGTGGACCAGATCTGCATTCCCAAGGTCAAGGCCGAGTGCGAGGAGCTCGGGCTCAAGTAGTCCACCAGGACGGCCTCGCGTCCTGTGCCCCGTTCGCTCTGTCGTCCTGAACAGCCTCAGTTCACCAGCTGTCCGGCGGGCCGTGGCCCGTCAGGTGGCGGGCAGCGGTCGGTTCCCGTGCGGGTGCAGGCGGTCGGTGAGGTAGGCGAGGATCTCGTCGCGGGCCCGCGCTGTGGGGTGGCCGGCCTCGTCGACGAAATGAGCGGTGACGACGCTGTGCGGGGTGCCGACCAGGTCGGCGAAGAAGGGTGGCGGGGCCGGGTTGGCGGCGTTGTCGGGGAGGACGCGCCCGTCAAAGGCGTCGCCGAGCAGCGAGCGATAGGCGGCGAAGCGCTGCCCCGTGCACCAGCGGTCGCCCTCGAAGCGGTAGGCGAGGACGGTGAGTCCGTCGCGGACGAGCCGGTCACGCACCGCGCGCGCGTCCGCCGCGTCGAGTTCCAGTCCGCCGGGGTCGTCGAGCGGCAGCGACGGGTGGTTGACCACCGGGGCCATCACCGCCGGCTCCAGGGCCATGGTGAGCGCGAAGTTGCCGGTGAAGCACAGGCCGATCGCGCCCACCCCCGGCCCGCCGCACTCGGCGTGGGCCTGCCGCGCCAGGCCGCGCAGCCAGAGCGTCACCGGGCTGGTGCCGCCCCCGGCGAAGGCGCGGAACTCGGCGCTGACACAGGCGCGGCGGACAACCTCCCGGCCGCCTTCGACCGTGGGCCAGGAGCCGTCCGTCCCGAACAGGGAGGGCACATGGACGGTGAACCCCGCGTCCCGCACCCAGCGCGCGAGCCGCAGGACGTCGGGGCTGATCCCCGGCATCTCGGGCAGCAGCACGACCGCGGGCCCGACTCCGCCTACGTACACCGTCTTCTCCACCCCCTCCACGTCCACCCTCCGGCGGCTGAAATCGGTGATCGCATCATCGTTGCCCATGGGGCCAGCCTGGTCCCGGGGCCAGCCACCGGGTGAGAGGCGGAATCGCCAAGGCAAGGGGTAATCTCGCCACACGCGCGGAAGGCGAGCGGTACGCGGCCGACGACCCGGGGGCGGGACACCAGGAGGTACGGGGCGATGGCGGAGGCGACGCGGCAGGCAGAGGCAGGTGCGGGTCCGGGTGCCGGGCCGGAGGCGCTGCGGGTCGGAATCCTGGCCTACCCGGACTGCTTCGCCTCCGAAGTGTTCGGCGTCCCCGACCTGTTGACGATGGCCGGGCATGTCGCCGGACCGGACGCCCCCGGCTATCGGGTGTCGGTCGTCTCGCCCCGCCGCCGGGTCACCGCCTCGGGCGGCACGAACCTGGACGTGGGTCCCTTGCGCGAGGTCGACGTGCTCGTGGTCCCCGGATTCGAACTTCTCCCGGACACGGACCTCGACGCGCGGCTCGCCCGGCTCGTCCCCGAGATCGCGGCGATTCGCGCACAGGCCGCCGCCGGCACCGCCGTCGTCTCCCTCTGCGTCGGCGCGTTCCTGCTCGCCGAGGCCGGGATCCTCGACCGGCGCCGGGCCACCACCTCCTGGCTGTACGCCGCCGAACTGGCCAGGCGCTGCCCGGGCGCCGACGTGCGGCCCGAGCGCCTGGTCGTCACGGACACGGGGGTGACGACCACGGCCGCCTTCAGTGCCATGTACGACTTCGCGCTGGACCTGATCCGCCGGCACAACGGCGCCGGGGTGGCCCGCACCACCGCACGGCTGGCGCTCGTCGACGACGCGCGGACCTCCCAGACCCCGTACGTCGACCCGCGGCTCCTTCCGCAGCCCGGCCGGGAGTTCTCCCAGCGCGTCATGCGGCGGCTCGACCAGAACCTCACCGAGCGCTACGACCTCACCGCGCTCGCGGACTCCTTCCGGGTCAGCACCCGCACGCTGCTGCGCCGCTTCGCCGAAGAGACCGGACGCAGCCCACTGGCCCATCTGCAGGCCTCCCGGGTCCGCCGCGCCCGCCATCTTCTGGAGACCACCGACCGCACCGTCGCCTCCGTCGCCGCGGCAGTCGGTTACCAGGACCCCGGTACCTTCGCCGCCCTCTTCGCCCGCCACACCGGCCACCGCCCGAGCGCCTACCGGGCCGCCTTCCGCCGCACGGCCGGGGCGTCCGCCCCGGAAGGCGGCGTCCAGCGTCGTAGCATCGCCACCCGCTAAGAACGCCTCGACCGCCACCTGCCCGCCCTCGCCCTCGCCGACACCGTCGTCCGGCTCGACCAATGAACGTACGCAGGCCGGGCAGGGGTGCTCTTGGCGCACACCTGGCCGGGAGGCATCCTGCGTCATTCGTCAGGCAGGACGCGCTCGGCACACCGGGCCCGATACCTGCGGCTCGTCCGCCGGGGCGGGTCAGGGTGTCAGAGAGCCACTCTTCACGGTCGTCCAGCTGCCTTCCTTCACCGCGTACACCGTCAGTCGGCGGTCGACCGTGTCGCCGTACTTGTCGAAGGCCACACGACCCGTGACGCCGTCGAACCCCAGTCCCGCCACCGCCTGCGGCATCTTCGCCCGAGCATCCTCGGGGAGACCTCCGTGAGCCGCCACGACGGCCTTGACCGCCTCAATGACAGCCCAGGCCGCGTCGTACGCATAAGGGCCGTACGAACCGGCTGCTTCGGGGTACCCCGCTTTTCGGTACCGGGCGAGGAAGGTCTCTCCTCTCGCCAGGCTCTCGGCGGGTACGCCGATGTTGGTGGCGAGGTCGCCCTCGGCCTTCGGGTTGGTCGTGAGGAATTGCTGGTCGAAGACGCCGTCGCCACCCATCAGCGGGATGTTCTGACCCGCCTGTTTGAGCTGCCGGGAGAGCGGTGCGGCGGTGTCGTAGTAGCCGCCGAAGTAGACGGCCTCGGCTCCGGAGCTACGGACCCTCGTGGCGAGGCCCGAGAAGTCCTTCTCCGCGGGATCGACCTGCTCGGTGCCGACGACGGTTCCGCCGAGTTTCGTGAATTCGGCCGTGAACCCGGAGGTGAGGCTGGTGCCGTAGTCGCTGCTGTCGTCGATGACGTAGAGCTTCGTCTTCCGGGCCTCTTCGTGGAGGTACCGGGCAGCGAACGGCCCCTGGTCGACGTCCGTCGCGACGGTGCGGAAATACGTCTTGTACGGGCGGGACTTGGTGCCCTCGGCCCAGTGGGGGCCCAGTGTCAGCACGGGGTCGGTGTTGGCCGGCGACACGTTGACCAGCTTCGCCTGTGCGAGCGGTTCCGCCATGGTCCGGGCGACACCGGAGTTGAGCGGTCCGACGACGCCGAGCACCTTCTCGTCGGCGACGAACCGGGCAGCGTTCGGCCCGCCCTTGGCAGGAGAGGCCCCGTCGTCCAGGGCCTTGATCTGGAAGTTCACGCCGGGTACGTGGCGGGTTCGGTTGGCGGTCTTGGCTGCCAGGTCGGCGGAATTCTTGATTCCGACGCCGAGCGGGGACAGGGCGCCGCTCAGCGGTGCGTCCACTCCGATCACCACAGTCGCGCGCGAAGCCTCGGAACCGCTGCCGGCCGCACCGCCGCCGGGCGGATCGTCGCGATTGAAGGTCCAGGTCAGGACGGAGCCGGCGAGCGTGGCCACAGCCACTCCGAGGACAGTGGAGCGCCGGGTGAGAGCGCGCCGCCGGGCGGTCGCCCCCTCGCCGTGCCCTTCCTCGTGCGTGCCGCCGAGCGAGACCACGTGCTCGGCCTCGGTCGTGGGCACGGGCGGGGTGGTCGGCCGGTTCGGTACGGGTCTGCGGGAGGAGCCGGGGGTGGATGCGGAGTCCCTGACCGTGGGCGTCGGCAGGGGCGGCGGGGACGGCAGTTCTGCCTCCCGCTCCGTCGGAGTCGGGGCGTGCTCCGTCACCGCGTCCGCAACAGATGCCGGATCCGGGGCGGGTACGGCTTCGGGCACGGGCGGCGCGGGCTCGGGTGCGGGCGGCGCGGGCTCGGGTGCGGGCGGCGCGGGCTCGGGTGCGGGCGGCGCGGGCTCGGGCTCGGGCGGCGCGGGCTCGGGCTCGGGCTGGTCGGCCGCGGCGGTTACGCCTCTCCGGTGCCGGGAGGACCGCAGCGCCGACGCCAGCAACTCGGCGGCCTCTGCGACCCCCGGTCGATGCGCCGGGTCCTTGATGAGGAGCGCGTCCAGTACGGGCGCCAACGGGCCCGCGTGCTGCGGCGGCAGGTGCGGCCGCGTGAAGACGGCCACGGCAAGGGCGTGCAGCCCCTCGGCGTCGAACGGCGGCCGCCCCTCGACGGCGTGGTAAAGGGTGGCGCCGAGCGCCCACAGGTCGTTGGCGGACGTCGGGCGCTTGCCCTCCAGTTGCTCCGGCGGCATGTACTGCGGGGTGCCGATGACCGTCCCGCTGTGGCTGAGCTTGGTCGTGGCGTCCGCGAGATGAGCGATACCGAAGTCGGTGAGGACGACGCGGTCCTTGGTCAGGAGCACGTTGTCCGGCTTGATGTCGCGGTGGACGATCCGCGCTGCATGCGCCTCGGCAAGCGCATCGAGCATGGCGGAACCGATCTCCGCCACCCGCTGCACGGACAGCCGGCCCTGCTGGCGGATGGCCGCGGCCAGGGACTGCCCCCGGATGAACTCCATGACGATGACGGGGGCGCCCTGGTGCTCCACGACGTCGTGAATGGTGATGATGCCGGGATGGCTGAGAGTGACCGCCGCACGGGCTTCGCCGGTGAAGCGCCGGAGCAGCGTGGCGCGGTCGCCGTCGTCCAGCCCCACCGGGAAGAGGATCTCCTTGATGGCGACCTCGCGTCCGAAGAGCTGCTGGTCGACGCCCCGCCAGACCCGGCCCATGCCGCCCTGGCCGATGCGTTCGACCAGTTGGTACCGGCCGGCGATGAGTTCGGAGTTCTGCTCGGTCACTCGCACACTCTAGGCGCTGGCAGGCCGATCAGGAGACAGAATGATGGCCTGATCACGGCCCTCACCCAGGTGACTCGGTGAGCCCTCGGCAAGCGGCCCCGGCCTCCACCGTCGCCCGCCGGCCCGGAACCACGCGCCATGCGCTGGAGCGACCGTCTGACAGCGCGCCGCGACCTGATGACGGTCGGGGCGAGCGGGCATCCCTGTCGCCCGATTCGTCCGTCCAGGCGGCCGACCGCCTGGGTGGTCACCGGGACCGGCCTGGATGGACGAACGGGCAGCGCACCTGCCACGGAATGCGGACCTTCGCGGGCGTACGAGCCCGGGACTCTCCTCCGTTCAGCTTGATCGCTTGGCTGGGAAACCGTGGATGCGGGCGCCGACGACAACGATCAAAGCCGGTACGAGCAAGGCCAGGACGCTCCAGGGCAACGATGTGGCACCGAGCAACTCGAGCAGGACACCGCCGACGACACCGCCACCGGCCATGGCCACGTTCCACAGGGTGACGAGCATCGCCTGCGCCGCGTCCGCCTGGTCACGTCCGGCCTGTCCGGCAGCCGTCTGCAGGAGCGTCGGTACGCCGCCCCAACCAAGGCCCCACAGCAGCACGGCGAGGTAGACCAGAACCGGACTGTCGGCCAGGACCGCGAGGATGGCGGCGGCCGCGCCGACCAGGAGCGTGCCGGCGGTGGTCAGACTGCGCAGGCGGCGGTTGATCAGAACACCGGTGATCCAGATGCTCACCAGGGAGGCGCCGCCGAAGACCAGCAGCACCAGCCCGGTGCTGTCGGTCATCCGGACATGGGCGAGGAAGGCGGCGATGTAGGCGTACAGGATGGTGTGAGCCAGGACGAAGACCAGTGTCACCAAGAGAACCGGAGCGACACCGGGGACGCGCAGCGCTTGACGCATGGGCGCGCGGTGCTCCGGGCGCCGCCCAGGGTAATCGGGCACGACGACCATGATCCACACAATCAGGGCGACAGCGAGGACGCTCATGGTCAGGAACGCCGCCTGCCAGGTGAGCGCCTTGCCCATGAAGGTGCCTGCGGGTACGCCCAGCGAGAGGGCGACCGGAATGCCGGCCATGGCGATGGCGATGGCCTTCCCCTCGAGGCCGACCGGAACCATGCGGCGGGCGTAGCCGGCCAGCAGGGCCCAGGCCAGGCCGGCGGCCACACCGGCCACGAGGCGGGCGGCCATGGTGAGCGGATAGGAGGCCGACAGGGCTGTGACGGTGTTGGCGACGGCGAATCCCGCGATGGCGGTCAGCAACAGGTGCTTGCGGCGCCACCCGGCGGTGGCCGCGGTGAGAGGAATGGCGGTCAGCGCGGTGCCGAGGGCGTAGATCGTGACCGTCTGCCCGGTGGCGGACTCGCCGACGTGCAGGTCGGCGCTCATCTCGGGCAGGAGTCCGGCAGGAAGTGTCTCGGTCAGACTGGTGATGAACACCGCCGTGCCCAATGCGAGCAGTGCCGCCATGGGCAGTTTTTGCTTCTGGTCCCGCGTACCGGAATCAACGGGTACCTGCTGTGTCGTCATGCCGGTATGCTCCAACCCTCACATAGATGTGAAGGTCAAACCCGACATGGCGTTAGGTGGAGCTCATGCGCATCGGCGAGCTGTCCGAACGGACGAACACCAGCCGCAGGCTGCTGCGTTACTACGAGGAGCAGGGGCTCATCGTCGCGGACCGCTCTCCGAACGGCTACCGCGAATACGACGAGCGCTTCGTCGATCGCGTACTGCAGATCCGGGGGCTGCTCGACGCAGGGCTGCCGACCCGGATCATCAAGCAAATTCTGCCGTGCCTGGACAAGCCAAGAGTGATCTACTTCCCCGATGCCACCCCGGAGATGATCGCAACCCTGGAAACGCAGTTGGAGCAGATGAACCAGCGCATCGAGTGCCTGATCCGCAACCGGGACGCCGTGGCGGAGTACGTGGAGTCGGTGCGGGACCACCGCAGCTCCGACGCTGCCTGAAAACGACAGCGGTATCCCCTCGGCCTCGCCTGCCTCAACAGCGCCGATCACCAGCCCGTCACCCTGACTTCCTTCCTGCGGCACCCAGAACGCCGCACCTACGGCACTGCCAATAGAACCTGCTTTGACGGGTATTCGAAGTGGCACCGGCAAAGCGTCGATCCGAGGGGGTAGGTGCCGTGCGCGCCTTCAAGCAGTGGCTCAACCGAAGCCTCACCGCGCAGGCGCTAGCGATCTTCCTGCTGGGTATGGGGATCACCGCCCTGGTCCGCCGGGATGCGCATCCGGTCGGGTGGGTAGTCAACGCCCTGTTCTACACCGCCATCGCCATCACGGTCCTGGCCGTGCAGCGTCGCAGGATCAGCCGCGCGGTCGGCACCGACCCGCGCGGAATCGTGGAGCTCAACCGCAAGATCCGGCACAACGAGGTACCGACCGCACCCGAAGAGCGGGAAGCCATGCGGCGGCTCGTCGCTCAGCAGCTGGGGCAGATGGAGCGCGGAGGCAGGTGGCTGCCCTACTGGCTTGGCTTCATGGGGTTGATGGCGGTCGGCATGCTCGCTCTCGGGGTGGCTACCGGCTCCTGGGGTTTCCCTCTGATCTTCGCGGTCGGCGTGATCGTGTTCTGTTGCTGGGTCCTGTGGATGCGCCGACGTTCGATGGACCACTATCGCTCCATGCGCTCGGCCCTGCAGGCCGAAAGCGAACCGGCGTTGTGAGGCTGTCGCCCTTCGTGCCGGTTCGCCGGATACGCGGGTTGTCACCTACGGGGCTCGGGACGATACGAACTCCCGCGCTGATGACGCGCCGACTGTGACTAGCAGCGCCTTCACCCGCAACGGACCGGGGCGGAGCCGGCGCACCCTGACCAGTCGCCACGGACGGCGCGAGGCCGAGGGGCGCCGACGATGTCGGCGGGAGCTGCCACTCCCCCACCGTGTACGACAGCCCACCGCGCGCAGCGGCGACTGGCCCCGATGGTGTACGAAGTTCTTCATGCACGAAGAAATCCAGGGTTCGACCGTCCGTGTCTTCATAGCGCTCGCCCCTCCCGACGACGCCAAGGAGGAACTGGCGCAAGCACTGCGGCCCGCCTATGACGCGTATCCGCGCATGCGGTGGAACCGTATCGAGGACTGGCACATCACCCTGGCATTCCTCGGTGAGCTGCCAAGATCAGCCGTTTCACTCCTGCAGCCGCCGCTCAGTGGACTCGCAGCGAGGCACCGCCCTCTGCACCTGGCCCTGCGCGGCGGCGGACATTTCGACGAGCGTGTGCTGTGGAGCGGGATCGGAGGGGACCTCGAAGGGCTGCGCCAGCTCGCCGGAGAGGTCCGGGCGCTGGTCAAGGCACAGGGCGTCGCCTTCGTGGACCGGCCTCTGAACCCACACCTGACGCTCGCCCGATCTCGCCGCGACGACACTTCCAGCACGGTGGAGGCCGCCGCAGGACTCTCCGCGTTCGTCGGCCGCACGTGGCAGGCCGAGCGTCTGCACCTGGTCGGCAGCAACTTCGGCCGCGGCCCGGGACCGATCCACTACCGCGACATCGAGTCCTGGCCCTTCAACGACGCGAGATGAACCATCCTGCGCGCAAAGCAAGGACGCCGGCGAGCGTTGGGGGACTGCTGCGGTGAACACGGCACAACATTCCCCACACTGGGCGAGACTGCTGGTGTCGCTGCTGTAACCACCGGTCCGGATCGGCCGTCCAGATGCCGGTTTCCTCTCCCTCAGCCCCACGGCCAGGCGCGTCCACGTGACCGCAGGGCTGAGCAGGTGGTGTGTTCAGCTGGGCGTTCCCCCCTGCTGTAGTAGAGACAGAAGCCATCCCTGGACGTGTCCCAGTTCGCCCCTGAGCACCGACTCAGCCGGCCGACAGGTGCACCTCAACATCCGAGGTCAACCGTTGATCTGCATCCCTCCACGGGGTCAGTCGGGTGTCAGCGTGTGGCGGTGACGATCCACACGGCGCCGGGGATGCGCACGCCTTGTGCCGTCTCGAACTCACCGAGGGCGTCCTGCACCTGGGCGCGCAGCGCAGCCACCGTGGCCGCCTCCACGTTCCGCAGGTTGTGTTGGATGGGCCCCATCGCGAAGATGAAGTCGGCCGCGTCGTGAGCGTCCACGCCGAAGCCCATGTCCGCGCTGACCGGGTTGATTTCGACGGCGTGGAAGCCCGCCGTTGTGAGCACCTCGGTGATTCTCTCCGGGGCGAGCAGGGAGCCCATGCCCTGCGCGGCGGGTGAGGGTTCGCGCAGGTAGGGCCTGAGCGCCGAGGTCGCCCGCGCGAAGGCGCTGTGGGGGCCGTCGGGCTGCGGGCCGAGGAAGGTCAACTTTCCGGCAGGCGCCAGCGCGTCGTGCAGGTGGGTGAACGCCGCGACCAGGTCGGCGAAGAACATGACGCCGCCGCGGCTGACGATGGTGTCGAATCCTCGCTCGGTGAAGGGGTGAACCTGCGCGTCGCCCTGCTCGAAGGCGATGTTGGTGAGGTTCTCCCCGGCTGCGTCGCGGCGGGCCCGCTCGAGCATGGCCGCGGACAGGTCGACGCCCAGCACTCGGCCGCGGTGGGCGCGGCGGGCAGCCAGGCGGGTGGTGAGGCCGGTGCCGCAGCCCACATCCAGGACGGTGTGGTCAACGGCAATGTCGGCCGCGGCGAACAGCGGCGCGTTGAAGGCTTCCATCATCGCGTTGTAGCGGTCCGGGTGGTCGGCCCACAGCTGGCCCTCCCAGCCGTTCCACGCCTCTGCTTGCTGCTGGTTGGCGATCGTCGGCATAGCGGTTCCCCTCAGCCGATCTCCTAGAGTCCATCTCTAGAGGTCACTTCTAGAGGTAGACTCCAGCCATGAGTGCTGTCAAGGGCCCCCGGCCCGACCGGGCCAAGGCGACGCGTCGCCGAATCATCGCCGCCGCCACCGAGTTGTTCGTCGCCAACGGCTACGGGGCGACCACGCTCCAGCAGGTGGCCGACCAGGCGGGTGTGGCCGTCCAGACCATCTACTTCACCTTCCGGAACAAGCCCGGACTGCTGAAGGAACTGGTCGATGTGGCCATCGCGGGCGATGACGCACAGGTAGCGACGATGGACCGGCCCTGGTTCGCTCAGGTAACGGATGCGCCGGACGCCAGCAGCGGCCTGGCCGCACTCGTGACCGGAAGCCGCGCCATCCTGGAGCGCGTCGCCGCCGTCTCCGAGATGGTCCGCGCCGCAGCCGCCGCCCACCCCGAGCTGCGCGACGTCTGGCCCGAACACCAGGACCCGCGCCACACCGTCCATACCGCAGCGGCCAAGGCGCTGCTGGACAAGCCCGGCGCCCGCCCCGGACTGACCGTCGACGAGGCGGCCGACATCCTCTACGCCCTGCTCAGCCCCGAGTTGTTCCTCATCCTCACCCGCGACCGGGCCTGGACTCCCGCCGCATGGGAGCGCTGGGCGGCCGACACCCTCGCCGCTCAGCTCCTCGCTTCGGACGGGCCCGGCCGCGATTGACCTGACCGCGGGCTCGTCGCCCTTCAGACGGCCGAGGTCCGCCGGTTCGAGCAAGGCAACCGTGCCCGAAGCCGATACCTCTGGCGGGGGCTGCGTCACCCGCGTCACAGAGGGGCGGCACCTGCCTCAGAGGACGGATTCCAGAGGTCGCAGGCCACGGGCCAGACGCGCGCCGCTGATTAGGGATGGTGGTGATCCGCAGCGACATGGTGGTGCGGCGGAAGACGGGCACAAGGCTTGAGGGCCACGTATCGGACGACCCGGCGCCGTGCTTCGTGTGCCAGCGGACCGTGGCGGGCGGTCGTGTCGTACGGATGGTGAGGGCTAGCCACTGCGCGCAGGAACAGGCTAGCCACCGCTCGCACGTGCCAGGGGTGCCATGATCCGCCGCATAGTTACCTGGCTCGACTGCACCGACTTCGCCCGTTACGCCCTCATCCCGGCGGAGCTGCTGCCCGGCTGGGAGGGGACGGAGGTGAACGACGTGATCGACGCGTACGTCGCGGTTGCTCACATCTTGCGAATGCACAAGAGCTGGTCGAGGACTGGAGTCGATCACGCAGGGCTACTTCCTGGGTGATCACGACGAGACTCTGCTGGAGTGCGTGGAGCAGCTCCGCCTGGCGCGCGCTGCTGTGCCCCGGGATCCGGACGTCACTGCGTTCTTCACGCTCGGCCTGGTGTTGATGTACGGCCATGCAGCAACGGAGGCTGACCCCAGAGCCGCAGACGAGGCTTCGGAGGCGCTGCTGGCCGCGGCTTCGGATCCGGCCGTCGCCGAGCGGGCGTGCGGCCACGCGATCCATCCGTGCGAAGAAAGTGACGTGGACGGGAAGCTGGAGTCCTTCGAGATGCTTCTGTGTTGTTGCTGGCCGGGGACTCGGAGTACGAGTGGTCGGACCTCGACTGCCCGGAGGGGTCCCGATGGCGTTGCCCGCACAATGTGGCAGGCTTCGCCCGTTGGGCCGCGGCGGCAATCCGTTGAGGGGACGGCGCGGTTGGTGCCTTCGCGTGGGAAACTCTTGATCGCCGCCCACTGGGGCAAGGGGGTGCGGCCCTCACGGCGTACGAGCGCCGTCGTTGCGTAACACTGAGTTAGATCACAACCGCCGGGTGATCGGGTGCTCGCTGCGGATGTTCCGCGCGGCCTGCACGAGTTGCGCGTTGCCCTCTGCGGCCGAGCCGTCCGGCAGTGTCAGTACGTCCTCCAGACCGATTCTGGTGTCCAATCCCATACCGGTTGCCGCTCGCAGCACGGGCCAGGCCCCGCCGTCTTCACCGTGCAGCAACAACGCCGCTGCGGGACCTTCCCCGAGCTCCCGCACCAGGTCCGTGGCCGTTTCCGCTGCCGTACCCGGATCGGTGTCGGTGACCTCTGCGAGCACGCGCAGCACCCGATGGGCCAGTGGCCAGGCACGGAACCGGCGGGCGCCATCGGTCCCCGACCAGATGCCGGCCTCGATGCCGATCCCACGCTCCAGCAGCACACCAGCCGTTGCTTCAGCACCTTCCTCGTGCCAGTTCACCGAGGCATGATCCGGCAGCACCGCCCAGGCCCGGATCAGCTCGACCCGCCGCAGCGGGTCCGACACCGCCCACGCCCCGGTAGTGACTCCGACGCGCACCCCTTCCGGCACGACGGCACGCACCGCGCTCACCGCATCGCCCACTGCCTGTGGATCCAGTGAATCGAGACCGTCAGCCCCCTTGGGGTGCAGATGAACGTCCTCCGCGCCAGCCTCCACCGCACGCGCAGCCTCGACCGCCAACTCCCGGGGGGTCAGGGGAACCCAACGGCTCTCTCTCCGACTCCGCACTCCATTCAGGCACACCTGCAACATGGACAGAACTCTGCCAGACGCACTGGCACCCTCCACAGTCCCGCGCTCAGTGAGCACAGAACGCCCACGGCAAGAGATTGAAACTCCTACAAGACGCTGCCGGAGGACGATGCCGGTGACGACGAGGGACCCGATGGCGAAGCCGCGGACCTGGACGACTTCCTCGAAGAGGCGGAGCCCGAGGGCGCGGTGAGGATGCATCGCGACGCCCTGACGGCCGTGTTGGAAGCAGTATCCGCCTGCGCCGGGTGGGCCTTGGGACGAGGCCCTTCGATGTCTGCAGGTCACTGCGATGGCTGCGGATCAGTACGATCCTAGGGTTCCGGGACCGGGCGTCGAGCGGCAGCGGCAGCGGCAGCGGCAGCGGCAGCGGCAGCGGCAGCGGCAGCGGCAGCGCAATGCTCTCGCATGGCTCAGGGCAGCAGCGAGCACCGAGCTGAGCCGTGTGGTTACCGACATGCATGCGCGCGCCCGAACTGATGCTCTCGGGTGCCTTCCCGGTGCCGTGACTTCTGCAGCCTTCAGTTGAGCTGCTCGGCGAGTCCGACGATGATGCCCTCGTGTCCGCGGACGTAACAGAGGCGATAGACGTCCTCGTACTGCGCCACGTCGCCGACGAGTTCCGCGCCGTGGGTGGGCAGGCGGGGCAATGACGTCCTCGATGCCGTCGACCGCGAACATGATCGACGAAGGCGCTGCGGGCTGCGGGCTGCCCAGTTCAATACCGAACGTGCGCCGACTCTCACCTGGCAGTAGAGCGAAACACGTTGCACCCAACGGTTTCTGACGCCAACGCATGCGTGCAATCCTTCTGACGCTCTGCGCATCGCCCGACCCGCGCACCCCGCACAATCGGCCCGGTCCTGGATGCGGCACGATGCGCGTATGAACGGAGAGCGGGGAAACTTCGAAGAACAATCCATCGCCGAGCTCGCCCGGCGACTCGTTGCGGCGGACACCGGTGGCTGGACGCCGGACGGGGTGAGGGCCTTGGCGGCTGAACTCGGCTGGGCCTGGAACGGCACGCCGGACAGGCCCGTCCTGACAACCGGCCGGTCCTCGGGCGACGCCCGCTTGCGCCCGGTGGGTAAGTACGAGGAACGGTACGTCTGCAACGAGTCGTATGTGGAGCTCGCGGTCCCCGTTGCCACTTCCGTACCAGACGCCGCAGCGCAGGCCGCCGCCTTCCGCGCCGCCAAAGAGGAAGTGACCGCGGCGCTGGGCAAACCGTCAATCATCGGTTCGCACGGCGATTTGGGCCCCTTCTACGACAGCGAGCCTCTCTGGGGCGCTCCCTTCGCCCGCTGGCGCGGCAGGCCGGACACCCTGGAACTGCGCGCCGGGCAGGCAGGTCCGGAGCTGGTCCTGCAGCCCACCGACCCGACGGAGAACTGGTTCTGGCGTCAGGGGATCGGCGAGGAGCACTCGATCAGCGGCTATTTCGGCAGCAATAACGACCAGGCCAACGCCGGCCTCGGCTTTCCCGGCGGCTGGACCGCCCGCAGCTGGGACACCGTCACCCGGTCACTGGACCAGTTCCTGGGGGCGCTGCCCGCCGAGACGACCGCCCTCGGTGTAAGCATCGCAATGCCGGTCTACGGGCGCTACGGCCACGACGCGCCCCTCCTTTTCGAAGTGACGTGCAGCGACCGGCTGTCGATCGGCTGCTTCGCCCCGGACGACGTCGATCCGGCCGCACTCGGCTGGGGCACAGTCGCCCAGCACCCGAGGACGGCGTCGGTCTTCAGCGACGACGATCCGGTATGGCGTGTGGACGCGGGCGGCCCCGGGGAGCTGAAGGGCCGCGCACTCGCCGAGATGCTCGTGGCGACGGCCGGGGCAACGGGGGTGCGCGAGCCGACGGACCTGGTCATCGGGGGCGAGGCCTGTTACGTGGACGGGTACGACGTGAGGTACTACGGGCTGGGGCTGCCGACCGGCTGACCCGCTCCCCCGGCGCGCCCTCCCGGCTGCCGTTGGACCACCTCGCCTCGCGGGTGAGACGCGCGGACTGCGAACGGGACCGGACCGCGCGTCTCGCAGGGGGCACGGGGCGCTCCAGTGTCCGGGACCCGTACCCGGCCGTGCACCGGATCGGCCGTCCCTCGCCCGATGCGGCTCACGCCGGCGACCTGTGGGTACTCAGTAGGACCACCGCCCGGCCCAGGTGTTCCACGAGACACGCCCTGGCCCGTCAGCGTCGTTCGGCCGCGCCTGCCTCCAGGAGCGGGGAGGTGCTGCAGGCGGTTGCGCCGGCAGGTTCCTGCAGGAACCTGCCGAACGGCTCCGGCACCCCCGCGTCCATGCCCGCATCAACCAGCGCCCACCGACAGCGTGCCGGGTCGCGTCGCTGCCAACGCGCCGTTCGGCGGCTCCTCAAGCTGCCCGCCCGCCTGCACCCCTGGGGTCTGGCTGCGGTCGACAAGGAGTAGGACTCAGTACGGACCGGACCGCGCCAGTGGACGGGGCAGCCAGGACGAACCGATGGCCTGGCGACACCGAGGACCTATCCCCGCTTGCGGAGGTACGCCTCCAGTTCTGCGGCCCCCGTCAGCATCGCCCGTCCGCGGGCGGACAGCCGACCGCGCCAGCCGCCCAGTGCGGCCTCCAGCGACACCAGGCCGCCGGCCGCCCGCACTTGGGTGATCAGCGGAGCGATCTGCTCCAGAAGGTAGCCGCCCCGCCTGAGCTGGTGGACCATCCGGGCATCGCGCACGTCGGCCTCGCCGTAGACGCGATACCCGGTCACCGGGTCGCGGCGCGGGCGCACCAGCCCGGCGTGCTCCCATTTGCGCAAGGTTGCGGGCCGGATGCCGAGCTCGTCCGCCAGCGGCCCGATGAACGTGTCACTGCGCCCGGATGCTCTGACCCGCTCGGATTCCGCAGCGGGTTCGGACGATGTCGTGCACTCCAGGTCGCGGAGGGCGCTCTCCACGGCCTGGAGGGTCCGCCGGTCGTCGAGGAGTTGGGCGTGGCTCTCGTCGATGAGGCGGAACGCCGCGTCGTTCGCGTCCTGGTTGACGGCTCGCATGATCGAGGACGCCGTCTGGTGGCCGTGGCCGGGCAGCAGGGCAAGAAACGCACGAAGGGCCACCGCGTGCAGCGGCGTATAGGTGCGGTAGCCGTGGGATGTGCGACCGGACGCCGGCAGGATGCCGGCTTCCTCGTAGTTCCTGATCGCCTGCGTGGACAGACCATGTTCGCGTGCCAGATCGACTGGCCTGAGCCGCTCACTGCTTTGAAGGTTTCGCTTCATGGTCCTGCCGATATCGCGTAAAAGTTTCAATCGGAGGTTCAACGATACCGTTGAATGCATGGCTACTCACATCCAGGACACCACCCATCCCGTCGAAGCAGCCGCCGTCATAAGGTTGCTTACGACCCGGCCGCGACTGCTCGCCCTGGGCGAGCCCACCCACGGCGAGGACACTCTCCTCGACCTGCGCAACGAGCTCTTCCGGCAACTCGTCGAGGAGGAGGGCTGTCGGACGATCGCGATCGAGAGCGACTGCATGATGGGCCTGGTCGTGGACGGGTACGTCACTTCGGGCAAAGGCACCCTCGACGAGGTCATGGAGCGTGGAATCAGCCACGAGTGGGGCGCCTACGCGGCCAACCGCGAGCTCGTGCGCTGGATGCGCTCCTACAACGACGGCCGGCCCGCGCCGGAGCAGCTCCGCTTCGCCGGTTTCGACGGCCCGCTGGAGATCACTGGCGCCGCGAGCCCCCGGCAAGCCCTCGCCGGACTCCACGCCTACCTCTCTACCTGCGTGGACGCGGATCTGCTCCCCTGCACCGCGGAAACGCTCGACCGCCTGCTCGGCGCCGACGACCAGTGGTCCAATCCCGCTGCGATGCGCGACCCGGCCCAGTCCGTCGGGCAGTCGGCCGAAGCCAGCCAGCTGCGGCTGCTCGCCGACGACCTGGCCGCACTCCTCGACGCGCAGGCACCGCACCTGGTCACGGTGACCTCACGGGACGACTGGGACCGGGCGCGCCTGTACGGGCGCACAGCGACCGGCCTGCTGCGCTACCACCGCTGGATGGCCGACGCCTCACCGGCTCGGTTGACGTGGCTGGCGAGCGTGCGGGACCAGATGATGGCCCACAACCTCCTCGCCCTCGCTGAACAGGGCCCCGCACTCGTCCACGCCCACAACTCCCACCTCCAGCGGGAGCAGAGCACGATGCGGATGGGCGGGATGCCGCTGCGGTGGTGGGGCGCCGGTGCGTTGGTGAGCGCCCAACTGGGCGAAGATTACGCCTTCGTGGCCACGGCTCTCGGCACGATCCGGCACCGGGGAGTGGACACGCCGCCGCCGGACACCGTCGAAGGACTCCTGTACTCGCTTCCGGAGGACCAATGCGTCATTGACACCCAGCGGCTGGTCACGGTCCTCGGCGAAACGCTGCCCACCCCGCGCGTTTCCCCGTGGTTCGGTTACTCCCCGCTCGACCCGACCCACTTGGCAGGAATGGACGCCCTCGTGTTCGTCAAGGACGTCCCCCGGAGCTAGTGCCACAAGCAGCAGCCCAGGTGGCAGGATTCCGCCCTGCTGTCCGCTGCTCCGGCTCGGCTCGGCTCGGCTCGGCAAGTCTCGGGGCGCCCTTGCGCTCCATCATCGCGACGGGCGGTCCGCGAGGAGGCAGCGCGCGTGCCACAGCAGCGCTCACCGCGCTGGGTGATGACGGGGCGTACGAGGATGTGTTGCCGCAGCGAGGGCCGGAGCAGCGGCCGACCGGAACTGGCGAGGGAGCAGCCGCGGCCACCATCGCGTTGGCGTTCCCGGTGGCTGCCTCGCCGCGCTGCGGCACAACCGTAGGGGGCGCGAGTACGGCCCCCGGGGAACGACGTCACCGGGCCAGCCGCGACGCATCGGAAGAAATACCTCGGGCGGCCGTCACACCTTGGCGAGTCGGTCCGTCAATGCTGTGAAAGCGCCGCGCAGGCCGATGTGAAGGAGTCCAGTCATGACGAACACCTCGATCTCCCGGATGGCGAACCCTGCCGAGTTCGTGCCGGAGCTGAACGAGATCAGCGCCGCCCTGTTCCGGGCCACGGGCAACCGCTCGGTGCCACGCACCACGATGAGCCTCGTCCACCTGCGGGCCGGGCAGATCGTCGGCAACACCTACCTGACGATTCTGAACACCAACTTCCTGCGCAAGGCAGGGGAGTCCGAACAGCGCATCACCGCCGTCTCCTCCTGGCAGGACGCGCCGTACTTCACCGACGCCGAGCGCGCCGCCCTCGCCCTGGCGGAGGCAACCCTCCAACCCGCCCCCCACTGCAAGGAACGAGTCTCCGACGAGCTGTACGCGCAGGTGGCGAAGCACTACGACGAGAAGGCCCTGGCCACCCTTACCGTCGCGATCGGCCAGATCAACTTCTTCATCGCCCTGGCCGTCATCGGCAAACCGGCCCCGGTCGCATCCCTCGCCGACGAACAGTGGGACTGACCGCCCCTCCATCACGCGGCGGGAACCGCCTCCTCAGCCAGAGCGCTCGGCACTGACGACGTCAGCGTCAGACGTGGCTGAGGAGGCGCTCCAGCGGCCGGGGAACGCGCTCGAGGTCCAAGTGCGAGACGAGGGCTTGCGCGTAGAGCGCCTTGCGGCCGCTGTGCGTGCCCATGAAGCGCCGCAGTTGGTGCTCCACTGGTCGTTCCCGCTGTGCGGGCTGGCCCTGGAAGGTGCGGAAGGGGCGTATCTCCCCCTGGGCCTCGATCACCTGCTGCACGCCCTCGGTTCCGACAGCGCGGATCAGCTCGTCCTCCAAGTCGGCGACGCACATATGAAACCCCAGCGTCTCCAGTTCGGGGTGTTCGAGAGCGGACCCGAGCCCGACCCGCTCGAGATGACGCCGAAAATGCCGCTCCTCGCCAATGTCACAGAGACCGGCCAACGGGAGGCCGAGCCCTGGAGGACCGCACACGTCCAGGAAACGCCCGATGCTTGTCGCACCTCCGAGCGGTACTACCGCGACTCCCTCTGCGCCGAGGTCGCGGCCGTAACGTGTGGCCAGCGCTTCGAGTGCGATCTGATCGCTGCCCCCCTCGACGAGCACGATCGTCCGAACACCCCCGTCGGCGACCTCTCGCGCCACCGAGGCGGCCGCCCCTGACTCCGGTCCGCCGGCCGCCCACGTGGCGAGCGCCAGGCGGAATCGCCTCAACTCATCCATGAGACCTCGCTTTCAGACTCCAATCCTGGCACGGCCGCGATCTCGTACGCACGCACGTTTCCGCACGCGCGCTCGCCGCGGCCGACGCGGCGGCTGAGTGGTCGGCCGCGCCCAGCACCAGGGAATCGGTGCAGGCCGAAGTGGTGAGCGGGTGCCGGTGTGGATCCGGCGTACCCAGCCGAGCAAGGCGCGGTCGTCCATCATGGTCTGGGTAGTTGCCGCTCTCCCGGAGTCAGCAGGACACCGCAGCGTTCCCCCTCGGAGTACCTGGTTGGGACGTGAACCGGCGGCAACCCGACGTGGCCTGTAACAGGCCGGGTTCCGCTGCCACGAACCGCACAGTGGCACCGGGCACGTACGCGAAATTCTCGTACGGCCCGATCGCGTCGGAGGACACGCCCTCTCGCAGGCGAGGCGGGCTGTTGCAACTCCGCCCCGGGCAGCGGCCTGCGTTCAAGGAACTGGCCTCGATGAACTGGGCTTCGAGGGGGCGCAGATCGCCACTCGCAGGGGCGGACCGCCCGGCAACTCGCAGGCGGCCCTGTGGAGTCGCGCACGTAAGTACGGAGGGGTCCAGCGGTTCGGCGGGGCCCCGGAGGGGCTTACTCGTCGTTGCCGGGTCGGAAGCCAAGATCGATTGTCAGTGGTGGGTGAGAAGGTAGAAGCATCGAGTCGGAAAGAGGGGAAGCCGCCATGTCCGGAAACCAGAACTACATCAATCACGTCGCTCTCGTGCTGGATGCCAGTTCGTCCATGTCGCATCTGAACGGCAAGGTCGTCGAAGTAGCCGACCAGCAGATTGCATATCTGGCCCGCCGGTCGAAGGAACTGGACCAGGAAACCCGCGTCACGGTGTACATCTTCGCCGACAAGGTGGAGTGCGTCATCTACGACAAGGACGTGCTGCGTATGCCTTCCCTGAAGCAGCTGTACCGGGTCGGCGGAATGACGGCTCTGCTGGCCGCCACACTGAAGTCGCAGCGAGAACTGGCTCAGACCGCGCAACTGTACGGCGACCACAGCTTCCTGACGTTCGTATTGACCGACGGTCAGGAGAACGCAAGCCATCGCTGCCCGGACGCACCCAGCAGGAACGCGCGTGAACTGGTGCAGGCCGTCGGGAAGATGATCGAGACGCAGCAGGACAACTGGACGCTGGCCGTCCTTGTGCCGGACCAGTTGGGCAAGCGCGAGGCCATGCAGTGCGGCTTCCCGAAGGACAACATCGCCATCTGGGACGCCACGAGCACACAGGGCCTGGAAGAGGCCGGACAGGTCATCCGCCAGGCCACCGAGAACTTCATGGTGGGCCGCGCCCAGGGGATCCGGGGATCGCGGGCGGTGTTCTCCACGGGCGCGGAGGCGGTCAACGAGGAAACCATCAAGGCAGCCGGTCTCACTCCGGTCAAGCCGTCGGAGTACCAGCTGATTCCGGTGGCTCGTGATGCGGCGATACGGGAATGGGTCATCGAATGCGGGCACACGTACCGCACCGGTTGTGCCTTCTATCAGCTGAGTAAGTCGGAGAAGATTCAGGCACGGAAGAAGATCGCGGTGCTGGAGAAAAAGACGGACCGGGTGTACACCGGGCCGGAGGCTCGAGCACTCCTCGGCCTGCCGGACACGGAAATTCGCATCAAGCCGGACCACAACGACGAATACACGATCTTTGTGCAGAGCACCAGTGTGAACCGGAAGCTCGTTCCGCACACGCGACTGCTGCTGATGATCTGACGCCTCGGAAATCCGGGTCGGGGGTTGCGACCTTCCTCGTCACTCCACGCCCACCAGCAACGGGGTCGGCGACAGCGGGCGCGGCGTAAGCGTTCGTTTCTCACCTGGGGGCACGAACCGTCGAGGCGAGCGAGGTCTCGACAAACCCAGCCGCGCGGCGGGAACGCCGAAACCGGAGGTGCGCCGCTTCGGGCGGTTCGTCGTCGGCGTGGTCGAAGCAATCGTGCGCGGTACGTCAGCGCAGTTCGTAGGTGCGGGCGAGTATCCCCACGGTGGTGGCCATGGCCCGGCGGAGTTCGGCCGGTGCGACGACCTCGACGTCTTTGCCGAGTCGCAGCAACTCGCCGCAGGCGTGCTCGGTGCCCTCGACCGGGATGACCGCCTCGACCCATCCGTCCTCGCCCACGGCGGTCGCGGTGGAGTCGACCGCGCGGACCACTTCGGGCGGTACGTTGTCGGGAAGGCGCCGGCGCCCCCGAGGGGACAGACGGATGGTGGCAGTGCCGGTGTAGCGGCGCGCCTCGAAGTCACTCAGGTAAGAAGCCCAGTACGCTGCCAGATCGAAATCCTCGGGCCGGTCGAACAGTTCGTCGGCCAGCATCGCGTCGAGGACCTGTGCGACGCGGTAGGTCGCCGTCCCCTTCTCTGTGGCAGCCACGAGGTACCAAGTGCCGGACTTGAGCACCAGGCCGAACGGGTGAAGGCGGCGATTCACCTCCTGCGGGGCGCGCCAGCGGCGGTAGCGCACGTCCACCGCACGCCCGGCGAGCACCGCCTCGACGAACAAGGCCAGATGCGGAGTCTGTTCGGGTTCCCGGTACCAGCCGGGGGCGTCCAGGTGGAACACCGCCGCGGCCCGCGTGGCCTCCTCGCGCAGTCCTGTCGGCAGCGCGGCGAGGAGCTTCAGCCGGGCGGCCGCCACCTCGGCCGCGAGCCCGAGGTCGGCGGCCGGCCCGGGAAGTCCTGCGAAGAAGAGTGCCCGTGCCTCGCCCTCGCTCATTCCGGTGAGACGCGTACGGTAGCCGTCGAGCAACTGGTAACCGCCCCCACGGCCCGTCTCGGCGTAGACCGGTACGCCAGTGGCCTGCAGGCGCGCCAGGTCCCGGTAGGTGGTCCGTACGGACACGTTCAGCTCGTCGGCTATCTCTGACGCGGACAAGCGGCCGCGCGATTGCAGCAGCAGGAGCACCGACAGCAGTCGACTGGCAGACATGCGCGCATTCTCCCCGGAAACCCTGACAGCACGTGTCACAGAGTGACCCTAGTGTCCGATCCGACAGGCGGTAGCCACCGCCCGAAGAGCACCGAACGGGAGCCCTGCTGTGCCAACGACCGACCTCGCCGGCCCGCCCGCCGTGATCGAACTTCGCCAGTACACACTGCGCCCCCGCCGGCGCGACGAGCTCATCGAGCTGTTCGACCGGGAGCTCGTCGAAACCCAGGAAGAAGTAGGCATGAGCGTGCTCGGCCAGTTCCGGGATCTCGACGACCCGGACCGCTTCGTCTGGTTGCGCGGGTTCCGGGACATGAGGACACGCCATCACGGGCTCACGGACTTCTACGGCGGCCCTGTGTGGGCCGAGCACGGCCCCCAGGCGAACGACACCATGATCGACTCCGACGACGTCCTCCTCCTGCGTCCGCAGTCGACGGGAAGCGCGGCCGGGAACGCCCTGACCACTGCCCTCTCCGAGCGGGCCCCGGTCGGAACTCCGCCACCGGACCGGTTCGTGGCCGCAACCCTGTGGTCCTTCGCACCCGGACGGCACGACGGCATCGAGCTGCTCCGGGACGGGCTCCTGCCCGTGCTCGCCGAGACGGGACCCGCGCCACTCGCCTTCCTGACCACCGAGCACGCGCCCAACACGTTTCCGCGGCTGCCGGTCCGCACCGGCGAGAACGTCGCCGCGATCTTCACCTCGTACCCCGACGAGGACGCACACCGCCGACACGTCGCCGCGGCCCGGGCTCACCCCCTCGTACGAGGGGATATTCTGCCGAGCGTCGAGCGAGAACAGACATCAGCACCCCGGCTGCTCAGGCTGTCGCCCACTGGCCGCTCACTCATCTCCTGAGCTGACGTGCGGTGCGCATACCTTGCCCACCCGACACCCGCGCCGAGCACCGTCGCCCCCACGCCCCAGCCGCCTTCGACGTCCTGGCTTGACTGCGCCCTGCGGGCGGCGAGGCGGGTCACTCCCCTCGCGTGTCGTCAGACTTCGTAACCCCGTCCCGACCAGAAGTTTCCGGGGGCAGCCCCCGGATCATCGCTGTCTGGGATCGGATGGACTCGATCGCGTGGGCGAGGTGGTCACGGAGGGCGTGCGCATCACAGGACTCGGCTGTCGTCCAAGCCGAGTCCTGAACGTCTGGTTCACGCCGACTGCTCACTCTGGCCGCTTGCCCGCACAACGTGGTTCTGAACGTCCGAACCCACTCGCACCGCTCAGTCGGCGGGGTTGGCGTAGCTGTGCGGCGGATCTGGGAGCGGTTCCCGGCCTTCAAGGAACGGCCCCCGGGAGGTACGAAGTCGGGCGGGCGGACCCGACCGGTTTCAGACGGCCATCGCCCGGAGGGACGCACCCGCGAGCGGGACTGGCGACGGAGGTGCGGGGGCGGAAGCGTAGTCTGCCCAGGCCGCGGCCAGGCGGCGGACCGCTTCGGTCAGGGTGTCGTGCGGGGCGAGGAAGTGCAGACGCAGACGACGGGTGCTGCCTCCACAGGCGTCCATCGTGGCCCCCGGCAGCACAGCCACCCCATGGCGCAGGGCGACCTGCGCGAAGGACACCCCGTCACCGTGGGGCAGGCGTACCCACAGCGTCTGGCCGCCGGTCGCCGGGGCGCAGCTCCATGACGGCAGCAGGCGGGCCAGCTCGGCGCGCATGTGGTCGTGGCCCGCGCGCAGCGACCGGACGCGGTCGGCCAGGATCGACTCGAATTCGGCAAGCAGCCGCACCGCCACCAGCTGCGCCGGTACATCGGAGCCCAGGTCGTGGATGGCCTTCAGCCGGGCGAGCCGTGCGATCAGCGCGGCCGGCGCCCGCACCCACCCGATCCTGAGCCCGCCCCACACCACCTTGCTGAGCGAACCCACACCGATGACCTCGCCGTAGGCGGACAGCACAGGCCGTGCCGTCTGCCCGGGGTCCTCCTCGAACGCGAGATCGGCGAGCACCTCGTCGTCGACGAGCGGCACGTCGAGGGCCTGCGCCGCCTCCACAAGGCGGCGGGCGCGCAGCGGGGGCAGGACGGTTCCGGTGGGATTGTGGAAGCGCGAGACGACGTAGGCCAGGGCGGGACGGTGACGCTCCATCGTCCGGATCGCCTCGTCGACGTCGACCCCGTCGGGCCCGACCGCGACCGGCAGGGGCGCGGCCGCCGCCTCGCGGAACAGGTCCAGTGCGCCGGGGTACGTCGGCGCCTCGACCAGCACCCCGTCGCCCGGCGCCACCAGCAGCCGGGTCAGCAGCGACAGACCCTGCTGGGCTCCCGTGGTGACCAGGATCTGCTCCGGCTCCGTGGGCACCCCGCGCGCCGCGTACCGGGCCGCGACCGCCGACCGCAGCGGGGCGAGCCCGGCCGGGTGGTAGCCGAGGTCGCAGGTGGGCAGCGTCAGCTCCGCGTACGCCCGTACGAGTTCCGGCGGAGGAGTCATGGGACCCGCGCAGCTCAGTAGGATCACCCCGTCATCCGGCGCTTCCAGCAGGTGCAGGAAGAGCGGATTCGATGTCTCCGTCACCCGGGGTCCGGGAGTGAGCGCGGCCGGGGCGACGCGGGTGCCGCTGCCCTGGCGCCGGACCAGCCGGCCCTCCTGGCGGAGGGTGTCGTACGCCGCGACTACCGTGGTCCGGCCGACCGCGAGCGCGGTCGCGAGCCGCCGGTCGGGCGGCAGCGGCGTGTCCGGCGGCAGCAGACCGTCGTCGATCAACTGCCGCAGTCGGGCGGCGAGGAGAAGGTACAGCGGGCCGCGACCGGCGGACCAGCGGCCGAGCCGTGCGACGAGTTCGTCAGGGCTGAGCGGCGCGGCGAGGGGCGGCGTGAGGGCTGGCACGGGCGGCGCGGCGAGCGACGGGGGTGGGGGTGGTGACATTGGCTCCATTGGCAGACCAATCTGCCGGGATTGGTCCTGTGAGCGCAAGTCGCCTGTCCACAGACTGAGTTCCATGAGCCACGACACCGGAGCCCTCCGTCCCGAAACCCTCGCCGCCCACCCGCCCCGGACGGAGATCCGGGGCAGCCGCCCCATCGGCGTCCCCCTCCACCAGGGGCACGTCTTCGCCTTCGACACGGCCGATGCGATGGCCGATGCCTTCCAGGAGCCCGACACCTTCCTCTACAGCCGGCTCGGCAACCCCACCGTCCGCTCCCTGGAAGACGCCGTCGCCCGGCTGGAGCACGGCGTCGCGGCCCACTCCTTCGCCTCCGGCATGGGCGCCATCAACGGCGTCCTGCTCGCCATGCTGTCCAGCGGCGGCCACGTCATCGCGCAGAGCTGCCTGTACGGCGGTACGTACGCGGTCCTCACGGACCTCGCCGAGCGGTGGGGTGTCGAGGTCACCTACGTCTCCGGCACGGACCCGGAAGAGGTGCGACGGGCCGTACGGCCCACGACGCGGCTGCTCTACCTCGAGACCATCGCCAACCCGACCACCCGCGTAGCCGACCTCCCCGCCCTCATCGCCGAGGCGTCCCAGCACGGTGTCCCCACCGTCGTCGACAACACCTTCGCCTCGCCGCTGCTGTGCCGGCCGCTCGCATTCGGCGCGGACGTCGTCATCCACTCCGCGACCAAGTACCTGGCCGGGCACGCGGACGTCCTCGGTGGGGTGGCCGTCTTCCGGGACGTCGAGTTGCACGGCCGTATCCGCCACTACGCGATCGAGCAGGGCGCCTCGACCGACCCGTTCGCGGCCTGGCTGACGCTGCGCGGGATGCAGACGCTGGCGCTGCGCATGGAGCGCCAGTGCGCGAACGCGCTCGAACTCGCGGGACGGCTCGCCGCCCACCCGGCGGTGTCCGCCGCACGTCATCCCGGCCTGGCGAGCCACCCGGACCACGCGATCGCGCGGCGGGTGCTGACCGGGGGCGGCGGGGTGGTCTCGTTCGACCTGGTGGGAGGCCGGGAGGCGGGCCGGGCGTTCATCGAGGCGGTACGCCTCGCCTCGCTCAGCCCGTCGCTGGGCGACGTGAAGACCTTCGTGATGCACCCGGCCTCCACCTCCCACCGCCAGCTGGACACGGCGGCCCTGGAGACGGCGGGGATCGGCCCGGGCATGGTACGGCTGTCGGTCGGCATCGAGCACGTCGAGGACCTGTGGGCGGACGTGGAGCAGGCTCTGGAGCAGGCGGCGAAGGCGGCCTGAGGAACCACAGACCGTCCCCGGACCCGCAGGGCGCGGCTACGCGAACACGCCCTCGGCTCCGGGGCCGGGCCCGACCGACCGACCGTACCCACGCGAGGCGAGATCTCTCCGGCCACCCGCCCGGCCGCGATTCCCAGGACCGAGGTTTCTGAAGCCTCGTAGCCCAGCGAACAGATAATCGGTTGTCTGTTGGCGATGGTGGTGGATGCATTGTCCGGCACGGTCACCCACGTGCGCCCGCCTCGGCGAGACGAGACGATCGCGCACTGCCGGACCTCCTCACTCGGCGATCAAGGCGAACTCCGATCACACCGTCGCACGGGAGACGTCAACGCATGAACACCCCGCCATCACCACCATCGCCTCCTGAAGCGGCGCGGACTGACGAGTCGCCATCCGTCCGGATCGGCGCTCTCGTGCCGCTGACTCGGCCTGGCTGGGTCGAGGCAGGCCGACACTTGCTCGCCGGCCTCGAGCTGGCCGTCCGCGCGGTCAATGACGCCGGCGGGATCGTGGGGAGGCCACTCGAGTTGGTGGTCCGAGACACCGCGGCCGATCCGCAGAAAGCCACGGCGGCCGTCGACGAATTGGCGCGCACGGGCGTGGCCGCCTTGGCCGGGGAGTATCACAGCGTCGTCGCTCGCGCCGCTGCCGCCAGGGCCGACGCCCTCGGCCTGCCGTTCCTCTGCTCGTCAGCGGTTCTCGACGCGCTCACCGAACAGCCGACGCAATGGGTCGCGCGCCTCGCCCCGCCGCAGTCCCGCGGCTGGCAGGTCTACGCGGACTTCCTCCTCGGCACCGGCCACCGCCGCATCGCCGTAGCAACCCAGCCGAGTGTCTACTGGGCCTCTGGCACCCGCATTCTGCGGGACCACCTCGCTCTGCGCGGCGGCACCGTCATCGAACTCGACATGGGCGCGCTCGCCCCCACTGCCGTGTGCGACGAACTCGTCGACAACCGCGCGACAGCCCTCCTTCTTCTGGTCGGCCACCCCGAGCCGGCCGTGTCGATCGTCAAGTCCGTCCGCCGCGACCAGCGCCTCGCCGGGGTCACGATCGGTGCTCCGGCCGGGCAACCTGAGTTCGCCGAGTGGGCAAAGCCTCTGGGCGACGACAGCACCGCGATCCCATTCCTGCGCTACCTGCCCGAGCGCCTCACCCCACTCGGGACACGAGTCGAAACGGCCCTCCGCGAGCGGTTGGCCGAAGCACCCTCCTTCGTCGCCTTGGAGGGTTACGACACGATCACCGTCCTCGCCGACGTGCTGCGCTCTCACGGCACGGACCGGGCACGCATCGCCGCGTCCTGGCCGCACGTTGCCGTCGAAGGCACCCGCGGTCCGATCCGGTTCACCCGCACGCCAGGCATCAGCGTTTGGCAATGGGCTTGGACGTCAATCCAGGTGGTCGATCGGGATCCGGCGCAACCTGACCGCTTCCGCACTCTTCACGCAGGCTGAGAGAGAATTGATGCCACGGTCAAGGCCTGCGCTCGCGCCTTGGTCGAATGCCTGCGCAAGCGACTCCGCCGCACTCAGGCGCAGCTTTTGCCTGCAGGAGCCGATGCTGCTCATCGCCCAGGTCCTGACGGAATCCGTGTCCTCTACCAAGCGCAGCAGATGTCGTGTGGTTTGTTGCGCATCGTCCATCCACGCGGCGACGGACTCCTCCTTGAGCACCGCTGTGAACCGCTCCCGCGCCACAGACACGTGCCCGACGAGCGCCGCGGCCACGCCGGCGTTCCATTGCTCCCAGAACCATCCGCGCCTCACCGGCTGAGCAGCCAGGTAGTTCGCCGCCGACCCGAGGTCCGGGAACTGGATTCGGAGCTTCTCTATTTGTGTTCGCCCACGACATGCGAGCTCGTCTGCAACCCGCGAGAACTGCTCATCACTGCGGTAGTCCTCGGTGTGGCTCAGTCGCTCACTGACGTTGAACGCGAAATGACCAAAATCCTGCCACAGCCACATCACTCCGACGTGCAGACCGCTCCCCTGGCTCCACGTGGGGGAAGGGAACTCGACGAGCCCCAGCCACCAGCCGTGGTCGTCCAGCCAAAGGCGGGACCGGCCGTGCTGACGCAGGCCGAGGGGGCGGAGCTGGGACCTGGCGGCCGCAGCCACCAGCCGCGACGCGGAAGAGGGAGGTGCCATGACTGCATTCTCCTCCGAGCGTCAGCTCGGTCACCGGGCGCCTGACGAGGGTCCGGTTCGACGACAGCCCTCAGCGCAATCCTGACCTTGGCCACGTACGGCTGCCTCAGGCCGGGCGCATCGCATTTGTGATCAAGCGGGGTCAGCCAGCGTGAGCCTCCACGCATTGGCGCCAGGCGCTGCTGCCGAATGCCACTCCGCGAGGCCGCTGGCGACGCTGCCCCTCGCCACAGGTCCGCATTCGTCCTCCCGTCTCCCACAGCAGGTGACCCGAAACGCGCTTCACGATCGGCCACTCGGGTTGCGTCGCGGTCGGCCAGGGACACCTGCGCTCCACCCGCCCGCGTGCGCGCTGAGGAATGATCGGGAGCCCTACGGGGGCTGATGCGAGCTGTTCCCAGGTGGGCCCTGCTGTCGTCGGGGAGTGCCCCCGTCCTGTTGGTCGCAGGCTGGACGATCGCGGCACTTCTGGAAGGGCCTGCGTACGATCCCGCCACTCAGACGATCAGCGTCCTGGGGGCCTACGGGGCTGCGGGATTCTGGGTGATGACCGGCGCCCTCCCCGGCCTGGGCGTCTGCCACCTGCTCACCGCTTGTGGGCTGCGCGCGGCCGCGCCTGCGGGGCGTGTGGCGCTGGGCTGCGGCGGGGCAGTGGCATGGGTGGTGGCTCTGCTCCCCGTACCGCGCAGCGGGGGTCTCTGACCCACGGGTCAGTCGTTGCGGTCGGCATCACTCTCCTGGCGGTGTGGCCGGTTCTGGCTGATCGCGGCAAGTCCGCATCATGGGGACTACGCCCCTTGGTGGTCGTCGCCTCTTGCCTCCGCCAGCCCTACAACAGTGGACCCTCGGAATGACCCGGGCTCGACTCTTGCTGCCGCCGGAACCATCCTCGTCACTGCTCCGCTCGTCGACGCCTTCGGCGTAGGTTCGTCAGTGGGGATGGCCGTGCCGGCCCAAGGTCTGCACGGGGTTCGCGCCGGGGCGGGTCCACTGCGGCACGGGGCGGCTGGTCGGACCCCAGGTGGCGTTCCCGTCCGCGTCCGAGCGCCAGAACCAGCACGGGCTGCCGCCTTCGGGCCAGCCCTCCGGCTTGTCCTCCCACACCTCGCCGCGCCCGTAGGGCGTCATGTCGAGCAGGCCGAGGGATCCGTTGATCCGCTCGTTGCCACGGCCGGTCGTGGAGTACGTGAGGAACACGCGGTCGCCGTCGCGCAGGAAGCAGGTGACGTAACCCATGGTGCCGCCGACCGGCGCGTCCACGTCACGCACCGAGTACCAGGGCTGGGTGTAGCCCATGAACTCGACGTAGGCGGCCACCTCGTCCCAGCGGCCCGTGGTCAGGATGACGAACGAGACTCCGCGGGCGTTGAGGTACACGGCGTCCCTCAGGTGCCAGGCCGTGGTGGTGCAGCCCTCACACTGGCCCTGGTGCGGCGCGCCGTCGTACCACATGTGCTTGTACACCACGAGCTCGTCACGGCCCTGGAACAGGGCCAGGAACGGGACCGGGCCGTCGGGTCCGACGACCTCGACCGTCCCGTCGAGCTTCACCATCGGCAGTCGGCGGCGGGCCGCGGCGATGGCGTCGCCCTCGCGAGTGTGGGCCTTCTCGCGGACCAGCAGCTCGTCACGGGCGGTCTGCCAGGTGGCCAGGTCGACCACCGGCGGGCGGCCGGGCAGAGCGGTGGGCGGTTCGTCCGGCGTGGTCGTCATGGTGTCCTCCGCTGTGTCTCGTTCCGGGCAGCGCCGTACGACGGTCTAGGACGGTCACAGGAACAGACTCCCGCCCCGGCCGAAACTCATCGCAGCGGTGCCCTGCCGGTGCTGATCGCCCGGGGCAGACGGCTGCATGCACCTGTCGACGCAGCTCCACTGGCCTCCTGCCACCGAAGAGTGCACTCCTGGCGCGCCGCTGACCTTCCTGCGACGGCGTGGACATCTGCCGGCGCGGCGTCGGACTGCGTGGAGCCTCGCGCTTATCGCCGACAGAGCACCGCAGTGAATCCGAGCAGAGCCCCCAGCGTCCCGACACCGGCCAGCGCCAGTGCCGTTTTCGGCCTTCTCGCCAGCCACTCCAGCCCCCGGTAGAGCGCCGTAAGGGCGAGCAGCGCGAGCGTGACGTGCAGCAGCATCGCCAGACTCACGCCCACGACCGCGCCGGCGATTCGGAAGCGTTGCCACAGCAGCGCCAGCGCCAGCGGGATGACGATGGCGCCCGACAGCCCGCCGACGAGCTCGACGAACCACGGCCGGTCACCCATCCAGGGCAGCGGAATGCCGGTGATCGTGACACCGAACAGGTCGAGCGGCGGGCAGTCGAAGAGGTCGAAGGACGCCCAGACGCCGAGCGCGGCGATCACGAAGACGGTCGCGGCCGCAATCAGGCGGTAGTACCACGCGCGCCTCTTCGACCAGCCCGTTCCCTTGCCGTCGAACATCGTCGCCGTCGCGACCGCCGACCAGACCAGCCATCGCCGGATCAGCGCGGTGCCGGCGTCCGCCATCGCGTCGCGCAATACGCGGTCGGCTTCCGCCCGCAGCACGAGGTGGCCGTCGGTCGAGGTGTACGTCGGATTCCCCAGGGGGTGGATGAGCCCGTCGTGCAGCAGTGTGGCCGGAAGGTGCTCCCCGGTCTTCGGCACGAGCCAGGTGAAGAACGCGGGCACGGAGGTCAGGTCGCTGCAGAAGGTACGAGTGCTCCCTGGCACCAGGAGCTCGCCGAGATGCCGGTCGCAGTAGGCGATTCGGCGCTGCATCGTGAATTGCTCGCGGCCGCCCTCGACGTGCCGGAGCAGCTCGATGCGAACATCGGAACCGCGGTCGGGCGGAACTTCCTCTTGTCCCTCGTCGGCGTCGATCCCACCGTCGTAGAAGCGGCGCGGCTGCCGGGTGACCGGGCGCTCGGCATCCCACTTCATCGCGCGGCCTCGTATGCCCTGGTCCCGTCATTGCTCCGGGTGGGTTTCATCAGGTCTCCAGGCACGAAGAAACCGTCGGGCGCGAACATGCGTACCTCCCTGTCAACCAACAGATACGTACTCCCTTTTCCCTACCGGCGATCGGCTACCGCTGTCCCTCCTTCTGCGATCTGTCACCCATACACGCGCGACTGAGCGGCAACGCAGGGATGCGCTTCTCCGCCCGAGCGGCCTACACCCTCGTTCTGGACATTGCGCCGACCAGCGGCTGCCGTAAACCGCCACATCCGAAAGTGCCGTTGGAGGGCTCTGGCGTTCGGCGCACCAGCGCACCGCTGGACGTGGGGCGCCTGCCCGACGCCGGTGTCGTCACCGGCACCGCGCAGGAGATCCTCTGCAGTGCTCCGACCACGCCCCTCCGTGCGAGCAGGCTGTGCCACGGCGACGCGCCCAGTCCCTCCGCCGCCATATTCCTCACCCCTTGACCGCCACTCCATACCCCCCTGATCTGAGCATCTCCTCGGGGCCGTCGGCGATTTCCGCCGCAGCCTTGCCTGTGCTGCCGCAAGCCCCTGACCGAGTGAATGGACCTGATCGAACGAGTTTGAGCTACGACCATCCAGATCCCGCATGCCCCAATCCGCCCATTGGAACGCGTGTTCACGACACGCTCGCGTTCCGCCCGTGACGGGGGCAGATCCGGCGCGTTTCTTAGAGCACCAGTGCCACATCGACGCCCAGACGGAGGACACCGTGCACCCCACCCCTGCCCCCTCGCACCCCCTTTCCGGAATCGAACGACGACCCGGCACGGTCAGGCACCGCGTCGGCGGTGCCCGTCGCTCAGCGTGTCCGGACAGGGGGAAAGCGGCATGAGTGAGACCAGTGATGCGTTAGCCGACGGCGTCCCGGGCCCGCGCACCGCCCCCCTGCCCCCGCCACCCGCCACCATCCCGGCCGGGCCGCAGGACGACAACCTCACCGACGAGCTGAAGGAGGCGTACTGGTCGGTGCACGACGGCGCCGCCGCCAGCGCCACCGTGCGTCAGGTCCTCACCGAGCTACCCCGGATCACCGCCCTGATCGGCCGCCTCGCCTGGCAGGCCGATCGGCGCGCGACCCTGTGCGTGATCGTGTGCCAGCTGGCGTCCGCCGCGATGACCGCCCTCGGCCTGCTCGCAGGAGTCACCGTTCTCCAGCACCTGTTCGCCCAGGGCCCCACCCCCGACCGCGTGCGGGCAGCCCTCCCCCAACTTCTGCTGGTCGTTGCGCTCCTGACGGCGCGGGCCGTCCTCGAAGCCGGGGTCGCGGTCGCCCAGGCCCGCGTCACACCGAAGATCCGCACTGCCCTGGAGTACGAGTTCCTTTACCTGACCGCACACGTACGGCTGGAAGCGGTCGAGGACGCCGGCTGGCACGACGAGGTGTACCGCGCCAACGACCGCGGTCTTTTCTACGCACGCCAGATCGTCGGACAGGTCGTCTCCCTCGCCTCCGCCGCCCTCGCGCTCGTCGGCACCGTCGGCGTGCTCAGCATCCTTCACCCTGCCCTGCTGCCGCTGCTCCTGTTGTCCGTGCTGCCGGTCGGCGTCGCAGCCGTCCGCAGCGCCAGGGCCCGTTTCTCCTCCTTCAAGCGGTGGAACGCCCTCCAGCGCCGGGTGCGGGTCTTCTCCTGGCTGCTGCTAGACGTCGACGCCGCCGCCGAGTTGCGTTCGGACACCGCCCAGGGCGCACTGCTGGAGGAGCACCGCCGACTGACCGTCAAGATCGCTGCCGAGGACTCCAGGCTGGGCGTGCACGCGGCGCTCCTCAACCTGGCGGGCCGGGCCGTCGGAGGGCTCGGAACCGGGATCACCTACGCGGCGCTGGCCGGCATGCTCATCGCCGGATGGCTCCCGCTGGCCGCCGGAGCCGGCGCCGTCCTGGCCATCCAGTCCGGGCAGGCCGCGCTCACCCGGCTCGTCGAGGTCGCCCACCTCGTCTACGAGCACGCCCTGTGGGTGACCGACCTCCTCGCCGTTCAGGAACGCAGTCGGCAACTCCTCCCGCCACAGGCCGCGTCGGCGGCGCCACCGGCAGTGCGGACGATCACGGTGGAGGACGTGCACTTCACCTACCCCGACAAGGACACCGCCGCCCTCAACGGCATCAGCATGACTCTGGCCGCAGGTCAGAAGGTCGCCTTCGTCGGCCTCAACGGCTCCGGCAAATCCACCTGCGCCAAGCTGCTCGCCGGACTGTACGAGCCCCAACAGGGCAGCGTGCGCTGGGACGGTGTCGACGTGCGCGAAATGGACGCGGCCTCACTGCACCGTCAGGTCGCCTGCGTACTCCAGGAGCCGGTCCGCTTCCCCTTCAGCGCCCTGTCGAACATCACCGCCGCCACCGGCACGCTCACTCATGCCGATCCCGCCCGCGTCATCGCCGCCGTCCGCGCCTCGGGCGCCGATACTGTGATCTCCTCCCTCCCTCTCGGCTGGGCCACGCTCCTGTCCAAGCGCTTCAAAGGCGGGCAGCAACTGTCCGGAGGCCAGTGGGCGAAGATCGCGGTCGCCCGCGGCCTGTACAAGAACGCCCCGCTGCTGCTCCTGGACGAGCCGACGGCGAGCATGGACCCGCCGTCCGAACACGCCGTCTACGAGGCCGTCCTGGGCGGCCGACTGCGCGAGGACCAGATCACCGTGCTGATTTCCCACCGGCTGGCGAGCGTCGTCGACTGCGACACGATCTACGTCTTCGACGACGGCCGGATCACCGAGTCCGGCTCCCACGACGAACTCATGGCTCTCGGCGGCGCCTACGAGGCGATGTTCACGCTGCAGGCCGGCGGCTACCAGCCCCGCACCCCGGAGACGGAGGCGGCCACGTGACCACCACCGCCCGCTGTGCCGACCGCGTCGCCGCCCATGTCCGCTGCCCGAGAGGTACCTCCGTGCGGCCTGCCCTATCAGACCTCCACGCCCTCATCGAGGGCTGCCTCGAGCGCCACCCCGCAGAGCGGGAACAGCTTGCTTTTCCCGCCGTACTCGACGTGTGGGACGAGCCTACGAGCCGCACGACGATGCCGGGCCACGTCACCTGCAGCGCGGTCGTCGTCAACCGAGATCGACGCGTGCTGCACATGGTGCACAAGGCATCGGGGAAGCTGCTTGCACCGGGCGGCTGGGTCGAGGCGGGTGACTGCAGTCTCCTGGCTGCGGCCGTACGTGAGGTGTGCGAGGAAGCGGGGATCCGCCCCGGACACGTGCGCGGCGACATCGGCGTCGTACCGGACTCGCACGGCCCGCCGCTCGGCGAGCACCACGCACACCACGGACACCAGGCACACAGGGCACACAGGGCACCGACAGGAGACGCGTCATGAACCAGGACCTGGCATCTACCGCCGCCGAGGTGCGGCCGCCGACCGCTGCCGGGTGTCCGCCGGCCCGTGCTGCCACGCCGGCCGACGCCGAAGGCATCGTCCGGCTGCGCTCCGATCACGTCCTGTCCAAGCCCCTGAGTGAGGAGTGGATCCGGCGGTGCACCGCCGAACTCGCGCCGAGGCTGGCCCCGACGGGGGACGCGCGCGCCTTCGTCATCGACGCCCCGGACGGCTCGCTCGCCGCCTGTGCCCTCGGACTGGTCCACCCCGTACTCCCGGCACCGGCCTATCCGCGAGGGCTGGCCGCACGCGTGCACATCGTCGCCACCCACCCGGATGTCCGGCGCCGTGGATACGCCAGGGCCGTCTTGTCCTCGCTGCTCGACCACCTCTCCCACGTCGAGCACGTCACGCTGTTCGAACTTCACGCCAGCGACGAAGCGGCGCCGCTCTACCGTGAGTTCGGGTTCGCGGGCAGTCCGGCGTTGATGCGGATGACGCGCCGCGAAGAACCGGCCGCCCCGTCCGGGGAGAAGCGCCGCTCCGGCTGGATGCCGCCCGAGCAGTATGCCGAGACAGTCCTCAAGGCCACCGCCTTCGCCTGCGTCTACTTCACCGACGAGAACGAACAGCCGCTGCAGCTGCACTCCGTCTACTCCCCCGCCCACCCCTGGCAGCTGGTCGGCGGAACGATGGACCCGGGCGAGCGCCCCTGGCAGACGGCCGTGCGCGAGTGCCGGGAGGAGACCGGGCTCACGCCGGCCGAGCCTCCCCGGCTTCTGGCCACGGTGTACGGGCTGCCCGGCGCCGAGTGGCCCTACAGCACGGTCGGCTGCGTCTTCGACGGCGGGCGCCTCACCCCGGCGCAGATCCGTGACATCTCCTTGCACGCGGAGGAGCACGACGAGGTGCGTGTCCTGCCCCTGGCCGAGTGGGAGGCGCTGATGCCGCCGCAGGACTTCGCGCGCCTGACCGCCGTCGCGGAGGCCCGCCGTACGGGCGTCGCGGCGTACTTCGACACGTGGGACTGGGGAGACGAGTGAGCGGCAGCATTGTGCCGTTGTCCGACCCGGGGGTGGCCGCGCAGGATGAGCTGATTCCCGAGGTCCACGACGCCGGCCGGCCGTTCGCGGCCGCACTGAAGGGCTGACGCGCCGGACCGCCCGCCCTACGATCACGCCCATGTCGACAACTCCCCCTTCCCTCCCCGTCCTCAGGGGCCGCGGCGGCGCCGTCCTCACCGCCGACTCGGACGCGCTCGTCCTGGACCGCCCGAGTGAGCAGGTCACCTTCGTGCCGGGAGCCATCGCGCGGGTGTGCGCCGAGGGCCGGACGGTCACGGTCGAACTGCGGGCGCGTCGCGGAACCGCCCCGACCGTCTACCGAGTGGAGGACGTGAGCGAGGCGGACGCCACCGTATTCGCCGACGGAGTGAACACGCTGCTCCCGGACCAGGACGACGGCGAGGTCGACGGCGCCGCCCTGACCGTCGTCCGCTCCCTCACCCCGACGTGGCACCAGAGGTTCGTGCGCCGGCTCCTGTGGGGCATGTTCGGGTTCTTCGTGACGCTCGTCGCCTTCACCGTGGCCGCCGGTCTGGCGGGGACCGCGGTGTCGGTCATCGCCATGGTCATATTCGGCGGGATCACCTGGGTCAGCCTCGGGGTCGGCGCGTACACGGTGCGGCGGTGGCTGCGCGAGCGCTGGCTGCGCCGGCACGGCGTCACCGTGACCGCCACGGCGGCCGCGACGCCGGGCGCGTATGTGTACATGGACGGTGCCGGCACCTACCGGGGTTTCATGCACGGCGACGACGGCCCGTACGTCACGGTCAGCTACGACCCGCGTGATCCGGCGGACGTGCTGGTGCCGCAGCCCCCGCACCTGCGCCTCCTGAACTCGGTGCTCGGCTCGTTCCTGCTCTTCTGCTCGCTCGGCGGCATCGCCCTGCTGGTCCTGCTGGCGGTGGACGCTTTCACCGGCGGCGAGTTCAGCCGCGGCGCGGACGGCGTCTAGGCGCGTGCGTTCGGATGACCTGGCGGATCAGCGGAAGGTGTCCGCGACGTGCAGCCCGGCCAAGTTCCTGGACACTCCGCACCCGCTGTCCGGCCACGTGCACCGGGCGACGGCGGTCGTCTGTGAACAGGACGCCGACGCGGGCCCACACCCCGGGCCCGCGCCCCGGCGCCGGGCCGTCGGCCCGGTGGTACTCAACAAGCTGCGACGGTACTCATGGACACCCACTCCGTACCCTCGCCTCGCCCACGGCGTCGACGTGGCCACCAGCCGGTCTCGCGCGTCCCCCGTGGCCATCCGGAGGCGACAGGGACCATACGCGTCTTCCGGCCAGCCATCCCGTCAGGCCCGGCAGCGCAGCATCTCAAGTGGCGGGTTGGCGAGGAGGTCTGCCCAGAAGTCTTCACCGAACTCGCGGATGCCGGCCTCGGACACCTGCAGCGGAACCCATTCCAGCTCACTGAAGCCAGCCGCCAGCAGACTACTTTCGTAGACTTCGCGGCGCGGGGCCGCGACGACGATGCTGATCGGCTGCGGTTCGAGGAGAGCCGTGACGCGCGCCTGCGGGCCTGTCTCGGTTTCCACACCGGTGGGCTCGCAGCGGAACCCGTACCTGTCCAAGGACGCGTTGTCGAACCGGTAGTCGGGTTTCTGTGCGAGCACGAAGAACTCTCCGCCCGGCACCAGGCTCCGGTGGATGTTGCGGCACATCCGCTCCATCGCCGCGATGTCCGCCGCGTAGTTGAGACACTGCACTCCCACCGCGATGTCGAAGCGCCGCTCGACGGCGCGCAGTTCGGTGACATCACCGACCTCGTAGCGCACACCCAGCGGATCGCGCTGCTCGGTCGAGCGCGCGGCTGCGATCATTTCGACGGAGATGTCGACCCCGAAGACATCCGTGGCGCCGCGCCGCTTGAACTCCCTGCTGTAGAAACCGGTGCCGCACGCAAGGTCGAGAACCGACTTGCCGCTCACGTCCCCGACCATCCCCAGGAAGCTCGGCACCTCCCCGTAACGCATCAGCGGCAGGGACTTGAACCCCTCGAACGCCTCACCGATCGCGTCGTACTGCTGCTGCACGCTCATGTGCCGCCCCCTTCTGTGCTTCATCATGTACGGGGCCACGCCGGCGCTCCGCCATCGGACGCTCGCCGGGCCGCGGCCGTGGCAGAAAGTCTCCTCCCACCCCGACTGGCCCCCGTACTGGCAGATGACACAAAGAAGTTGGCTGGGTGATCCTCCTATCGCCCAACAGGACGGCACGGCCTCACACTGGATGCCGCGATGCGTGCGAGCGCTGTTGCGGCATCGGGAGCGGCAGTCACCGGTGCTCGAAGTTCGGCGCCGGGCCGGGTGGGACAGCCGACACGAGCGCGACGTCACGCCGGCGAACTGCCGACCGGTGGTGGAAGCCGGCGTCGATGCCGCGCGTGACGCCTCCGTACGGTGGCGACGCCCCGAGGGCCGGCACCGCACCCGGGACGGTCCGGCCGGCGTTCGCCTCTCCGCTTCGCCACAGTCGTGCGTCTTCACCGGAGGCGGTACTCAGACCGCGTCGTTGAATCCCGCCAGATCCGTCCCCGCACAGTGGTGACTCGCGTCCCCGTCCAGCTCGGGACCCAGAGCGAGCATGTCGAGAAGCAGAGCGAGGTCGGATGCGTCCCTCGCCCGGCCCGCCAGGGCAAGCCGCGCCCGCCGACGCTGCGCCCGGCGCCGCACTTCCCCGCTGTGATGGTGTTCGACCTTGTCCATGACCGTCGATCTCACCACGACTCCGACTTCCGCGCGCGCCGACAGCCGGGCCGCAGCCCTTGGTAGAGGCGCAGGGGTCGTCCGAACGCCCGCCCGCGTCTGTGCTCCGACCGCGACGACGTGTAGAGGACGGCCCGTACGGGGAGCCGCTCCCCGTTGCGGTTGAAGGAAGCCGGGCCTTCGCACAGGCCACATTCGGCCGTATGGCGCGAGGGCTCGGGCTCACCCACGGGCGTCGATGGACGTCAGCGATTGTCGCCGAGTTCCTGGTGCATCTGGCGCTGGTCGGTCGTCCTGGTCGTGGATCGAACGCCGTCGTCGGTCTTCTGCCACTCCTTGTCCCGCTCCTGATGCCGCCGCGCTGCCCCAGCCGCCGATACGCCAGGGCGCTACCCGCGCGAGCGGTCCGGCCAGTAGCGCCGCCCCTACTTGTTCGCGTCCCGGAGGCGGCCGAACGCCTTCGTGAGGGCGTTCAGCGGCGAGCCGCCGGGCTTGGCCGGCCCCGGCGCGGGCTGCCGGGGCACACCGTCGCCGCCGGTCACCTCGGCCAGCGCGGCATGTGCCGACTCGGCCGCCTCCCGGTAGAGGTCGCAGGACCTCGTCATGGCGTCGAGCGCCTCGGCGTACTTGACGACCATGCTCCGGGCGTGGACCAGCTCCTCGTCCGGGGTCAGCAGATGCCAGCCCTGGCGCAGCCGCGTCAGGGCCGGCTCGGCGTCGCCGGGCAGCGGCCGCGGCAGTGCGGCGAACGCCTGGATGGCGCTGAGGAGTTCGGCCGGTTCGGAGCCGTCCAGGAAGACGCTGCGCACTGTGAAACGGTCCGCGTCGTACTCCGGATGCCGCGGCTCCGTGGGCAGGACGACGCCACCGCCGCGCGGCAGCCGCACGTCCAGCTCCCGCTTCAACGCGAAGTCGGCGATCTGTGCCTGCTCCGGTGTGCCCCGGTGCTCGACCACCCGGTGCCGCAGGCTCGGCGGCAGGAAGGCCGAGACCGGCTGCTGCCCCCTCGCGTCCGGCGTCATCGCCTCGTGCACCACGACATGGATGTACCAGCTCCCGCGGGAGCAGTCCCGCAGCCGATGGCGCAGCTCGTCGTCGTCCTTCGGCAGGTGGTTCGCCGCCCGCAGGCGCACGCCCGGCACCGTGTCGTGGTCCCAGGCGACCCGGTCGCTGTCGGGCCAGAACATGGTGGCGGGCGAGGGCCACCCCGGGTCCCACGTGCGCTCCGCCTCGGCGGCGAGGACCCAGGTGACGCCCTCGTCCTCCTTGCGGCGGGTCTCGGCGTCATACGTGGTCAACTGCGCGCGCACGGTGACGTCGTCGCCCACGCGCCAGCGCGCCTCGAAGAGGCGACGGGCCGACGGACCGGGGTCGGCGGCCTCGTCCCGTGGGTGCAGGACGGTGGAACGCGCCGCCTCGACGGGGTCGAGGTCCAGGAAGTCGTCGAGCACCCCGGCCGCCTTGAGGGCGGTCAGGTTGCGCCGTACGTCCTGCTCGGGCTCGGGCCCGAGGTGGCGCCCGCGTCCCAGCCACGCGGTGTCGGGGACGATGGTCGAAGAGCTTCTGTTGTTGGCCATGGCATCGTTCTGTGGGTGATCGGGGCCCGACCAGTATGGCCCCAGCGCCGTGTCCTGAAACTGACGGCCCACGCGCCCTTCGTACGCAGGATGCGAAACATCCCTCGTCGCGAGGTCCCGATGTCGGACACCCCGCGGTCGCCGCCCCGCCGCGGCCCGGGGCGGGGCGCGTGCCGCGTTCACCTCAACGAGGGAGGCGAGAACGCAGCCGACTGCACGTGCGGGTTCCCACACACCTCCCACGGGTGCCGGCTCTGGGCCGGTTCTCCGTTTATGGACAGCGGCCACAGAGCACAACTGCAGCGGGCCGGCGTGCTTCTCAGCAGCTCTCTGAGCGCCGTAGCTGCGTCACGTGAAGATGACGCGTATCCCGCCCTCGGTCAGGACGTCGAGGACCGCGGCGACCAGGTCGTACGGCTCGCCCTCCGGCGCCAGGACGCGGGACAGGTGCTCGCGCGCGGTCGCCACGTCTCGCCAGAGAAGGGTCGCGGGGGCGGTACAGCCGAAGTTGCCGCACAGGCAGTCCGCAAGGGCGTCCAAGCCGCCGCCGAAGTAGCCGCCCGGCCCGTTGCGGCACCAGCCACACTCGGCTACCGACCCATCCGCGCACCTCGGGGCCGTCCGGAACCCAGTCCATCAGTTCGTACGTGCCACGCCCGGATTCTCCGAAGAGTCCCTCTACCTCGGCACAGACGCCCCATACGTGTCCCTGCTCCGTCTCCGTCAGCGTGTAGCGCCCCTGCCCGCGACGGCCCCTGTCCCCATGCATGGTGGGAATCATGCCGTGACGGGCTTTCGCGGCGAAGTTCATTTCCCCAGCAGGCGCGCGGCCACGCGAAGGACGCACTACCCCATGTGCTTCCTCTGGTCTCGCGGGACCGTCGCGAAGGCATCCTGGGCTCCTGAACGTCACAGGCCGCCGCCTTGAGGCCGTCCCCGACCTCGACGCGTCCACCGCCAGGATGCCCTCTGCGTCACCGCCCGCGCCCGGACGGCCCTCGACGTCGCCCGCCCCACCGCGACGCGACACACACTCGACCTTGTGAAGGCGATCGTGCGACGCCGGGACGTGGAGCCCTGGCGGCTGAGTAGCAACGGTCGGAAACCACGCCGATCGCAACCCGTTTCGACGACAGGGCTCGCTTCTTTCACGGCGCGGGGGACTCGGCCGTGCGGGAGATACCGGGCGTATTTGAGTACGACGACTCAGGCCCCCGGCCGATCGCGGCGTGACGATGGTGATCACCTCGACGCCCGACCTGCAGGAGTGCCGTGCTCAGCCGCATCGCCGCCACCGTCGTTCCCTTCCTCGGTCGCTTGACGACCTCGGCCGACCTGGCCGCCGTCCCGGCCCCCGCCATTCTCGTCGCCAACCACACCTCGCTGGCGGACCCCGGCATCGTGCTCGCCGCCCTGCGACGGATGGACATCGAGCCCGTCATACTCGCCACCGCCGGCCTGTGGCGCGTCCCGGTCCTGAGCCACCTCCTGGACCGGGGCGGCCACGTCCCCGTCCATCGCCGTACCAGCCGTGCCGCCGACGCTCTGGAGACCGCGGCGGTCGCCCTCGCAGCCGGCCGCCACGTCCTCATCTACGGCGAAGGGCGCATACCCCAGCGCAGGGATGCGGCCGAAGCGGCTCCCGGAGCCTTCCGCAGCGGCCCCGCTCGCTTGGCCGCCGCCTCAGGCGCCCCCATCATTCCGATCGGCCAGGCCGGCGCGCGCCGAGTCACCTCCGGCAGCACCGCCAAGCAGGTGGCCGGACTCATCACCGCTCCCGCCCGGCGTCCCCGACTGCACGTTCACATCGCCGCCCCGCTCCACCTCCCGGCCGAGATCACGTCAGCGAGCGCTGCCGCGCACCGAGCCGTCACCGCGGCCTGGCGCACAGCAGCCCGGCACCTCGGCGAGCCCGCCGCCCTCACGGCCTCAACCGCTCCTGCGCCGGGCGGACGGGAGACGAAGGCGGCCGGCTGACCCGACCGCACCGGGCACAGGATGTCGGGTCCGGCACAGTGGGACTTCCCTAGCGTGGACATCAACAAGGGGAAGGACGGCCAGGAGTGCTGGAGCGGCTGAATCAGGCCATGGACTTCATCGAGGACCACCTGGATGAGCCCATCGACGCGGCCGAGCTGGCCCGTATCGCCATGACGTCGGAGTACCACTTCCGGCGGATGTTCTCCGCGCTGGCGGGGATCCCGCTCTCCGAGTACATCCGCCGCCGGCGGCTGACGCTCTCCGGGGCCGAAGTGCTCGCCGGGGAGCGGACGCTGCTCGATGTCGCGGTGCGGTACGGGTACAGCTCGGGCGAGGCGTTCGCGCGTGCCTTTCGCGCGGTGCACGGGGTCGGCCCGGGCGAGGCGCGGCGTACGGGTGCGGCGCTGCACTCCCAGCCGCGGATGTCCTTCCGGGTGATCGTCGAAGGGAGCAGCAGCATGCGGTACCGGGTAGTGGAGAAGGACGGGTTCAGGCTCGTCGGCAGGGGGACGCAGGTCCCGTTGGTCTACGAGGGGATGAACCCGGCCATCGTGGAATTCATCAAAACTATCGGTCAGGAGACGCTGGGGCGCTGGGAGCAGAGCGCGGCCGGGGAGCCGGGCGGTGTCGTGGCCGCCGTCAGCAACCACTCCGCGGACGATGCGGAGGGCACCGAACTCGGCTACTTCCACGGGGTGGTGAGCGACGCGGAGGTGCCCGGGGCTTCGGAGAGCCTCGACATCGAGCCGGGTACATGGGCGGTGTTCGAATCCTCGGGCGAATTCCCGCTGGCCGTCCAGTACCTCTGGCGGGACGTGTACACGCAGTGGTTCCCGTCGAACCCGTACCGCAGCCGGCCAGGTCCGTCGCTCTCGCGCACGCGCGTGTCCGAGGACGGTACGCACGCGGACGCGGAGGTGTGGATTCCGGTGGAGCGGGTCAGCGGCTGAATGCCGACACCGCTACGGGTTGCCGAGCGGCCCGCCGCACTGGTACTGCCGCTTGTCCGCTCATGGCACTGGCCGGGTCTCCGTGCCAACAGGCGGGCCGATCACGGTGCGGACCCGACACTGCTGACCCAAACGGGGAAGGGTGCGATTCCCAGCTTGCTCTCGGATTCCTTCAAGGAGCACAGCACATCCTCAAGGTCCGACCAGGCGGTGAGGCCCGGCTCGCTGCTGGCCAGAAATACCTCGACGATCGCAGCGAGGTCATCCGAAGCGACGTACGTACCGCTGAACGGCAACGCGTCCGGGGGCACTGAACCGGTCGAGCAGCGGAGCTGCCCGGCCTCTTCGTCGTGCCACACGTAGAACGTCGCCACCCCGGAAAAGCCCAGAGCGCGAATGCGTTTCCGGACGGCGGAAGCGGTCCGCTCAAAGGCAGCCACCACCTCGACGGCGGACAAGGAACCCCTGTCCTCGTCCGCCGCACTCAGCCACCAGGTGTTGGTCTCCCACTCCGCCGTCCGGTGAGCCGGCTCCAGCACCAACGGCTCGTCCGCTACCTCAGCTATCCACGTCAACAGCCCTACAGCAGTATCCCCCTGGACAGCGACGCGAGGTCAGGGCGATGAGTACGGGGACAGCCACGAGATCGCGTGCCGGAACGGCACACTCGCCGTCGTCTGCAGTGACCTGGTGGCGCCCCGGACCGAGGCCGACTGCTCGAGCGAACCGTAAATCCGACTGCCGTGACCGCACAGGCGGATAGCGGTCACATTCGAGGTCTCACCCAAGGGGCCAGGCGCTCCCCCGCGGCCAGTTTCTCGCGCCAGTACCGGAAGACGGTTCCCTTGACGATGTCGAGCTGCCCGGCCGCAACCAAGCCGGAGGCCAGGCTGGGGCCGCCCGCATCGGCCTCGAAGGCAATCAGCACGGGAGGTGTCTCACCGACTTGCCGGGCAACGCGTCGGGCTTCCTCGGGCGTCGGCTCTCGAAACACCGGATCCTGGAAAGCGGCCGGGCACGTGACGAAGGCCGGGTCACTGAACACCAGCTCCAAGCCGTGGGCGTACGAGATGTCGTGCCCCGCGCCCAGGCACAACCGGCCGGGTTCCCACGAGACGATGTCCCAGTCCCACCACGACCCTTCGGGAAGCTGCACCACGGCCCCCGCCCCCTCGCCCCTGACTCGACCGCAGAAGGCTACACGGGGCCGCCCTCCCCGGCTCCGGCCTGACTGCCTGGCTCGCACCTGGAGGCGTCGGTCAAATCCCGGCCCTCGGACCCTCGTCGGCGTCTCACGCGCCACCACCCGCGGCAGCCCTGCACCAGGCAGTGGCGGCTCATGGGCACGGCATCCCCCATTGTCGCCCCCCATCAGCGGCGGCTCGGCGAAATCGGCGAACTACAGACGGGCGGCCAGAGCGCGGCTCACACTCGCGGGGCGGGCGACGAACGGACCAGGCCCCCTCTACGACACGTCGGCGCCGGGCGCCGTCCTGCACGAACCATGGCTGAGTGTAAGGAGCACGGACCGATGAGTCATCTTCGAGGGACCGCCGCTGTCATCGGAGGATTACTGCTCTGTGCCACCGCAGGCTGCGGTCAGGCACCGGAAACCGGCAAGAACGACGACAGCGGTGGTTTCGTCATCGACGACGGCTCGGGAGCCTCCGGATCACCGCCTGCGTCACCGTCGTCGAGTACCGCAGCACCGAGTCTCGTCCATGCCACGACCCATTACGCCTCGGAGTTCGACGTAACCCGGTCCGACGGAACGACCTACACGGTCAGCGCGAATACCGGGAAGCTGCGCCGGGCGCAGCAATGGCTCGCCACCGGAAACCAGCTCATGGATGACGCGGAGGCGATGCGGGACCGCACCGGCGCTGTCGCCGTCCTCGGCGACATCAATGGCTGCGGCGAGGATGTGGACGTCAGCAGCACCAGTCGTGACGCCGTCATCCCGTTCGAGCTGCGCCTGACCGACCATACGCAAGGCGGCTTCACGGCCGAACCGCAGATTTTCATCGACGCTCGCAAGGGCGAAGATCTGCTCATGTCGACGGACAACGTCTCACTCATGTACGAGAGGAACGTCGCCGGCGAGTACAGCTGCTCAGCGGCCGACGGGGCCGGTGCCCAGCCGGGCAGTTCGCTCGGAGGGCTGAGCTCCAGATCAAACGTCACGGCATCGGGGTGGATCATCCTGAAGGACTTCTACTCGCCGGACAAGCCGAGTGGCGATCCGGCCAGGTTCCAAGGAGTGAAATTGGCCTTCGCCGTGGAGGACGGTGGGTTCGACACCGTCTACGACAAGGCAGACGGCCACTTCACCGTCGTACGCGAACGGAACAACGCGGCGGCGGACGGCAGCACGTACACCTCGCGCGCCGAGATGAACCTGCTGGAAGCGGGAGCGAGCTGAAGCCCGAGAAGCGGTAAGGCCTGGGGCGGACCACGTTCTGCGCTTCGGGCGAGCCATACGCCCCCGCAGGCAGCCGGGCAGTCTGCGGCGATCAGTTACTGACGCCGCTCGCCAAGGACGCAGAACTCGTTGCCTTCCGGGTCTGCCAGTACGACCCAGGGCTGGTCACCCTGGCCGATGTCGACGCGCCGTGCGCCATGAGCCACCAGACGAGCCACCTCGGCGTCCCGGTCATCAGGCCGGAAGTCGAGGTGCAGTCGGTTCTTCACCGTCTTGCGCTCCTCGGTTCGGCCGAAGAGCAGTCCCGGCAGGCGATCCGGCTGCGGACGGATCTCGAACTCCTCGGCCGAGGAGTCGACCACAACCCAGCCCAGCGCCTCGGCCCACCACTGCCCCAAGGCCACCGGATCTGCCGAGTCGACAATCACCTGTTCCCATTCCAAGGTCATTCGCCGAGCTTAGACCTGTCGGCAGCTCGAAGACAGCCTCCGCAACGAGCGCTTTGTCGCAGACAGCGGCCCTGCCTACGCACACAGCACCCGGTGGCGCCGTGCCAGAAGATCAACGCACTCGCCGAGTTCGGGCTGCGGCAGACCGGCGCGTTCCCTCACCACCGCGATGGCCTGAATGTTGCGGCCGGCGGCGATGAGGCCGTCGACCTCCGCTCGCACCCACCAGCGGTCAACCGGCGGGCACCAGGTCGTGGACCAGGAAGTGGAGCTGCGCGTCGTCGGTCGAGTCCACCCACAGCCCTTCCGCATCAAGCACCGACGCTGCGACCATCCGCGCCTCAGCGACGAGTTCCGGGTGGTGGTCGAAGCCGGGCCACGGCAGGACGGGGTAGTCGTTCGCCTCGCCGAAGCTCCGTACCCGCTCGATGTCGCCCCGGACTGCTCGCGGCAGGGACTCGTTCGCCCAGGACCACAACCAGGTCTGCTGAGCGAGGCTCACGCTGCCGATCAGGGTGAGCCGGCCGGTGAGGAACACGTTCCCCTCGCGCGACCACACGATCTGCGCGTCGTCCATCGACCAGTGGTACTGCACGTCACCCGACAGTCCGAAGCGCTCGACCATGAGGGTCTGCCGGGAGCGGGCACGCTCCCGGGCCGCGAGCACGACCTCCTCCCATCCGGGGTGGTCGTGCTTCGAGCCGTCGTCCATCGTGCCTCCACATACGGAACCGTCGGCAGATCCTCTCACCCCGCTCACTGCCGGGCGGCGACCTGGACAGGGAGGCCGTTCAACTCCGGGCCGTGCATGCATGAGCTGCCGTCCTCGGCTCCGAAGCAACCTTGGAGCGGCCGCCGTACGACGTGGCAGGCGGCCCTCGCGGTCCATGGTCGGCGAGGGGTCCTTCACCGCCTTCGTGCGGGCCCGGTTCAGTGCGCGGAGAGCCGCGGGTGGGCGTCGTAGCGGCGGCGGCTGCGGAGCATGCCTTCCTCGGAGAGAGTGAACACGTCGACGAAATCGACCTGTTGCGGGGTCAGCCGGCCGATCGCGACCACGCAGTCGCCGGAGGCCACGATCCGGTCGATGTGGTGGCGGCAGCCCGGTGCCGGGGTCTCCAGGCGGGCGTCCTCGTGCAGCAGGGACGAGAAGCCGTCCAGGTCGCCGGCGTCGAGGTAGTGGTAGGCGAGCCGCACGTGGTCGACCCCGGAGTCGGTGATGAGACTGCTGGGCGGCAGCCGCCGTGCGTGACGACTGTTCATGGCGAGTCCTTTCGTACGTCCGCCTCCGGCCCGGCGGCGGCAGTTACCACCGTGCTCCGGCGTCGTAACCCCGCACTATCGCGGGCCTATCACCACCACGAAATCTCCACACCGTTTACAAGTACGGAGACGATCGGGAAAACTACAGTCCGCACACGCGTCTTGCAGGTCATTTTCGCTGCGAATCGGTTGGTTTGGGGCGTGTTCCTTGCTGGGAGAAACAGTGAACGTATCGCCCGGCGGGGGCCCTCGTACCCCTGACACCGTGGTTTTCCGCATTCTCGGACCGCTCCATGTGCACGGCCCGCACGGGCAGGTGCGGATTCCGCCCGGGCGTCAGGAGGTGATCCTGGCAGCTCTCCTGCTGGAGGCGAACCGGGTCGTGAGCACCGACTATCTGGTGGACCTGATCTGGGAGAACGAGCCGCCGGACACCGCCCGTACCCAGGTCCAGATCTGTGTGTCCCGGTTACGGAAGCTGTTCGGCAAGGAGGAGATCTCCGCGGCCATCACCACCCGGCCGCCCGGGTACGTCCTCAGGACCGAGGACGGCTCGGTGGACGCGGTCCTGTTCGGCCGGCGGATCGCCGACGCGCGGCTGCTCGGAAGGCAGCCCGGCGGCGCGGCCGAAGCGGTCGAACTGCTGCGAGCGGCGGCCGGGCTGTGGCAGGGGGACTGCCTGAGCGGACTCTCCAGCGAGACCCTGCGCAGCAAGGCGCGTCAGCTGGACGAGGAACGGCTGACGGCCGCCGAGAACCGGATCGACCTGGAACTGGAACTGGGCCGGCACCACCAGCTCGTCGGGGAAATCCAGTTGCTGGTGCACGAGCACCCGCTGCGGGAGCGGCTGCGCGGTCGCCTGATGCTGGCTCTGTACCGTTCGGGCCGGCAGGTCGAAGCGCTGGACGTCTACCGGGTCGGTCGGCATCTGCTGGTGGAGGAGCTGGGTCTTGAGCCCGGCGGGGAGCTGCGGCAGCTGGAGTCGGCGATCCTCGCCGGTGACGTTCCGCCGCCCCGGCTGGCGGGACCGGGCGCGGGCGACCGGCCGCGCGCAGCCACGGGACAAAGGGCCGCGTCGGCGGGAAACCCCGCCGCGAGCGAGGTGCTCCACGGCGGTACGGGGGCCTCCGGCGGGGCGGACGGGCCGGGGCGCGTCCTCGCGGGCTCCGTATTCCCCGGCCCGGCGGGCCACGGCGTCGTCTTCCGGTCCGTGTCCGACGAGCGCGAGGCGGGCGGCGCCGGTGGGGGCTTCCCGGGCAGCGGTGGAGGGTTCGGCACGGCTGCCGGTACGCGGGAGCGCCCGGGCGGCCCGGTCGCCGCGCACACCCGCGACGCGGCGGAGGACGCCGGGGACAACGGCCCGCGGTCCGGCGAGCCGGTGGCGCCCGAACCGGCGGGCCGGCCGTCCGGCGAAGGGCCGGCCGGCGTCCCGGCGCCCGCGCCGTCCGCCGACGTGCCGCGGCAACTGCCCGCCGACACCGCAGACTTCGTCGGTCACGGCGAGCGGATATCTGTGATCGAGAAGACCCTGCTGGGCACCGGCGAGCGCCGCGCCGTGGGGCTCGTCGTCATCGTCGGCAAACCCGGCACGGGCAAGTCCACCCTCGCCACGCACATCGCGCACCGGGCCGGCGAGAAGCACTTCACCGACGGACAGCTCTACTGCGACCTGCGCGGCACCAGCGGGGCTCCGGCGACGGCGGGCGAGGTGCTGGGCCGGTTCCTGCGCGCCCTCGGCATCCCCGGGCCCGTCATCCCGGACTCCCTGGACGAACGGGCCGAGATGTACCGGACGCTGCTCGGGTCCCGGCGGGTGCTGGTCGTACTGGACGACGCCGCGTCCGAGAGCCAGGTGCGCCCGCTGCTGCCGGGGGCCGGGAGCTGCGCGGTGCTGGTCACCAGCCGCGTGCGGATGACCGGGCTGCCCGGAGCGCACCGGGTGGAGCTCGACGTACTCGGCACGGAGGAGGCCATGGAGCTCCTCGTCCGGGTGATCGGCGAGGAGCGGGTCGCGGGCGAGCGGGTCTCGGCGGAGGCGCTGATCCGGACGGTGGGCGGGCTGCCGCTCGCCCTGCGGATCGTCGCGGCCAGGCTGGCGGCCCGGCCGCACTGGACCCTGGCCTCGATGGTGCACCGGCTCGCCAACGAGCGGCACCGGCTGGACGAGCTCACGCACGGCGAGATGACGATGCGGGCGAGCCTGTCCCTGACGCACGACGGGCTGTGCCCGGAGGACCGGAAGCTGTTGCGGCTGCTCAGCCTGGCGCGTGGGCCGAGCCTGCCCGGCTGGCTGGCCGGGGCGCTGCTCGACGACACGCGCCCCTTCCCGTCGGACCTGCTCGAACCGCTGGTCGACGTGCAGATGCTGGACGTGGTGGGCATGGAGTCCACCGGCGGATTCCGGTACCGCTTCCACGAGATCATCCGGGTGTTCGCACGGGAGCAGCTGGCCGCGCACGACGATCCGGCGACTCAGTCGGCGGCGCTGCGCCGGATGATGGGCGGCTGGATGGCGCTGGCCGAGGCGGCCCACCGGCGGATCTACGGCGGGGACTTCACCGTGCTGCACGGCACGGCACCGCGCTGGCTGCCGCCGGCGGCGCACGTGGACGAGCTGCTCGCCGATCCCCTGGAGTGGCTGGACAGCGAGCACGCGAACCTGGTGCAGGCGGTGGAGCACGCGGCCGCCGAGCAGCTCGACGAGGTGTGCTGGGACCTGACGACCACTCTGGTCACGCTGTTCGAAACGCGCGGCTATCTCGACCACTGGGAGCGTACGCACCAGGTGGCGCTGGGCGCCGCCCGGTCTGCCGGGAACAAGCGCGGCAGCGCCGCCGTACTGGCCTCGCTGGGCTCGCTCTACCTGAGCCGCAGTCAGCACGAGGAGGCACGGGCGGCGCTGTCCACGGCGCTCGGGCTGTTCACCGAGACCGAGGACCGGCAGGGCCTCGCCCTGTGCCACCGTGACCTGGCTCTGCTGGAACGATTCCGCGGCAACGAGCACCAGGCGCTGGAGCTGTACGACCGGGCCCTGCGGGACTTCGACCTGGCGGGTGACGTGGTGGGCCGGGCGATCGTGCTCACCCAGAGCGCGCAGATCTGGATGCTGCGGGGCCAGAGCGCCGCCGCCCAGAGCAGGCTGGACGAGGCCCTGGGCATCTACCGGTCCGTCAGGTACACCGGAGGCCAGGCGCGGACCCTGCGCAGGGCGGGGCAGTTGCAGCAGCGGCAGGGAGAGATGACCCGTGCGGTCGCGACGTTCACCGAGGTTCTGGAACTGTGCCGGGACACCGGGGACGTCATCGGTGAGGGGCACCTGCTGCGCGACCTCGGGCTGGCCCACGCCGGGCTGGGCCACGTCGCCGAGGCCCGCGCGTGTCTGGACCGGGCACTGAGCATCCGGGAGCAGATCATGGACCAGGGCGGGGCGGCCATGGTGCGGCTCGATCTCGCACGGCTGCTCACGTCGGACAACGGTCCGGGTGACCGCGACCGGTCGCAGAAGCTGCTGCACAGTGCGGTCCGGGCGTTCCGGGACCGGCGGATGGAGCCGGAGCTCGCGGAGGCGCAGCGGCTGCTGGCCGGCGGCTGAAGCGGCTCGGCGGAAGGCCGGGGGCGTACGGGGAACAGACGCCGCTGGGTGTACGCCGCCTGACGGAGCATCGGCTGACGAAGCCGGGGGGAGGGCCGTCCCTTGAACGGACGCCGCCGAAGCGGACGTCGCTCGACGAGGCATCCGCGAACGAGGCGGGTGGGTGGGGCCGGTGGGCGAGGCCGGGTCGCGGGTCGCGCGGAGGAGGCGGCCGGGGGACTGCTCGGCGTCATCTGTGGGGGCCGTCGAGGAGTCCGGGAACCGGACCGGCGACGGAGTCCTGGTCGAGCATGCGCAGGAGATCCGGCAGCGGATCGCGAGAAACGGGCCCCGGGGCGGTGGGCTTGTACGCGCGGCCCGGGGTCTCCCGTGCGCGTTCGGTACGGCGACGGGGGGCAGTACCGCGGCGTCAGTCCCAGGGGTTGTTGTCGCTGGTGGTGCTCGGGGTCGGGGTCGGGGCCGCCTCCTGGGGGGTGGAGGTCCCGGTCGTCGCACCCGCCGGAGCAGCCTCGTCGGCCAGGGCCGCCTGGGCGCCGAGCAGAGCGGCGCCGGCCAGGGCGACGGTGACGACGGCGGCGCGCAGGGCGTGGGCGAGGGCCATGGGGTTTCCCTTCGTTCGGGGCGTCCCCGCCGGGCTGCGGGGGGCGTCTCCTTCTTCGTGGGCACCACGCTAGGAACGGCCGGAATCCCCGAACCGGCCCTGCTCCTATCACGCAGTTATCACGGCGCGGGGTAGCTGTCGGCGAGGCTCCGGGCGGCGCGGCGCGGATGCCGGCGGACGGCGCGGCTCCGCTGTTCGCGGGGGCGCGGCCGGCGCTTCCGACTTCTCCCCCGACTGCGGGACGGCGCTCCGCCCGGCCACCCGACCGGGCCGCAGCAACCCGCTCCGACCTGGCCGTTCGGCACGTGCGTGGTGTGATCCGGCGGTGGCTGCGCGGTCCTGGGGGCGTCCACGCCGCGCGGCGGGCCTGCCTCCGCCGTCGCTCGGCCGCGCGATGCCCACGCCGTGATAGCGGACGAGCCGCTGCCCGCCGTCCCCCGCCCGACTGCCGCTCCAGGGAGAAGGCAGAACCGGCTCCGGACCGACGGCACGAGGCAGCCCCCAACCCCACACACCACACCCGTCACTTCCGCACCACTCTCAACAGACCGGCCCACCGCCGGGGCAGGCCCGAGCCGCACCGATCACGCGGGCCTGGGACTCGTCCGAACCCGTGATAGCGGGGCGGACGCCGGCCGTCGCGCACCGCCTGTCGCGGTGAGCGGCCGGACGATGGTGACGCGATAGCGGGCTCCCGAAGATGAGACGTGTCCCTCCTCACCACCCCCGGGAGCACGCATGAACCCCACCGTCACAGCCGGTCCCGCCCAGGACACGCAGATCGGCGCACTGATACGGGCCCACCGGCTGCGTATCGGACTGACCCAGCGGGAACTCGCCGACCTGTCCACCATCAGCGTGCGAGCGATCCGCGACCTGGAGCACGGCCGTGCGAGACGGCCCCGCACGGACACCGTGCGGCTGATGGCGGACGCGCTGCGGCTGGGCCCGCGGGCCCGGGCCGCCCTGGAGGATGCCGCGCAGCTGGGCCGGGCCCTGGGCGTCACAGCCGGGCCGCCCGCCCCGCCGGACGCCCCGCAGCCGCTGCGGGGCCGGAACACGGAGACTGACACCCTGGTAGAGGAACTCTCTCCGGACGGCGAGGAGCGGCTGACGCATCTGGTGGGACTGCCCGGAGTCGGCAAGACCCGGGTGGCGCTCGCCGTGGCCGCGCGGCTGCACGGCGCCGGCGTGCCGGTCCTGTGGCACGCCTTTCCCGGGGCGGCCCGTGAGTACCTGCCGACGGGGCCGGGGATCTGGACGGAGCTCACCGACCGACTGGTGGCCGGGCTGTACGGGGACGAGTCCGGCCCGGCGGGCGCCGAGCCGACCGGTGGGCTGCTGGGCGAAGGACCCGTCCTGCTGGTCCTCGACGGCGCCCCGGCGGGAGCACCCCGCTTCGACCGGCTGACCCGCCTGCTGCACGACGTACCGGGACTGCGCCTGCTCGTGACCTCCGACGAGCCGTGGCAGGCGCCGGGTGAACGGCTGTTCCTGCTGTGCCCCCTGCCGGCCCCGGCCACCGGAGGCAGCGGCCCGGGCCGGTCCGACCGGGCGGCCGACCCGGGGGACGAGTGCGAGCCGGCGGTCCGGATGTTCCTGGACCAGGTGCGGCGGGTCCGGCCCGAGCCGGCCGCCACAAGTGCGGACAGGGAACGGGCAGCACGGGTCTGCCGCCTCCTGGACGGACACCCAGGGGCCCTGTCCGCCGCGGCGTCCTGGCTGGTGGTCTCCGACCTGGCGGCGCTGTGCGACACGCTGGAGGCCGACCCGACGGCGTTCCTGGACCACCTCGGCGGTCGCGACGACTGCCTGCGCGCATCACTGCGGGACCGCATCGGCCGGTTGCCCGCCGGGCCCCGCGCCCTGCTGACCGCCCTGTGTGCCGCGCCGGGCGGCGGCGAGAGCCCGGCCTCGATCGCCGACGACAGCTTCCAGCTGCCCGCGCTGACGGCGTTGACCGGCCGCAGCCTGCCGGAGTGCGGGCGGCTGCTGCGCGAGCTGCTCCTGTCGGGTCTGGTGCGCGCCGCTCACGAAGAGGGCGCTTCCCACTTCCGGGTGCCTCCGCTCGTACGGGCGCTGGTGCCCGGTGCGGCAGTGTGCGCGCCGCAGGCAACTGCCGCTGTCTGAACTGCTCCTGGAGCGCCGGAACAACTGCCGCCCGGGAACGGACCGCGCGGATTGGATGGGCGTACGCCGGAAGGACCGGGCGCCCGGCCCCCACCCGTCCCGTACTCCCGGCGGTCCGCACCGCCGGCACCCGCCCGAAGACCGCGTACCGCACTTCGGACCCCGTCGCCCCGGCGCCACCGCGCCAAGCCCGTCGAGCCGAGTCCGTCCTGCCGACCCCGAACCGACACCGTCCCCGAGGAGCCCCCGCATGTCCCCCAAGGCCTCTGTACGGCTGCCGCTGTCGGCGGCCCAGCGCGACATCTGGCTGGCCCACGCGCTGGACCCGACCGGCCGCCGCTACAACGTCGGCGAGTACCGGGAGATGCGTGGTCCGGTCGATCCGGAGCTGGTGCGGGCCGCGTTCCGGCAACTGGCCGTGGAGACCGACGCCATGCGGATCCGGGGCATCGGCGCCGACGAGGACGAACCCTGGCAGGAACTGCACGCCGATCCGGGCGACCAGGAGCTGACCGAGGTGGATGTCAGCGGCGCCGGGGATCCGGCCGCCGCGGCGCGGGCCTGGATGGCGGCCGAGCTGGCCCGGCCCTTCGACCTGGCCTCGGACTGGCTGACCCGGCACGCGCTGGTGAAGGCCGGTGAGGAGCTGTGGTTCTACTTCCACGGCTTCCACCACCTGGTGATCGACGGGGCGGGGCTGGCCATGCTCGACGCCCGGCTGGTCGAGTTGTACGCGCACGCCGAGGCCGGGGAGCCGTGGAGCCCCAGCCCGTTCGGTTCGCTCACGGAACTCCTCGCCCAGGACGCGGCCTACCGGGCCTCGGACGACGCGGTCACGGACCGGGCGTACTGGACGGAGCGGCTGGCGGACCTGCCGCCGTCCCCGCGCATCGGCAGCGGGCGGTCCGCGCCCGTTCCGGCGGACTCCCTCCCCTTCGTCCGGCGCACGGTGACGCTGCCCCCGGAGTACGCACAACTGCTGCGGGAGACCGCCCGGGCGCACCGGGCGCCGTGGACGATGATGGTGATCGCGCTGGTCGCGGCGTACGTGCGGCGAGCCTCCGGCACCGCCGGGGACGAGCTGGCCCTCGCGCTGCCGGTGACCGCGCGGACCACCGAACTGGCCCGCCGTACGCCGGGCATGATGTCCAACATCATCCCGCTGCGGCTGGCCGTCCCGGCGGAGACCACCCTGACCGCGCTGCTGAAGTCGGTGGTCCAGGAGACCCGGCAGGGGCTGCGCCGGCAGCGGACCCGGTTCGAGGAGATGTGCCGCCGGGCGGAGCCGGGCCCGGGCCGGGCCGGGGCGGCGGCCCGGCCGCCGACCTCCCTCCAGGTGAACATCATGGCGTTCGCGCCCGGCATGCGGTTCTTCGGTGTGCCCACCACCCAGCACAATCTTGGGAACGGGCCGGTGGAGGACCTGGCGGTGGCCGTCTACGACCTGGGCCCGGAGGACGGGCTGCGGATCGACTTCGACGCGGCGCCGGAGAAGTGCGACACAGCGTCGGTGGCGGCCCACCAGGACCGCTTCGTCCGCTTCGTCGGCAGCATGCTGCGTTCACCCGAACTGCCGTTGAACGCAGTCGAGTTGCTGGACGAGCATGAGTCGCGTCTGATTCTCGGTGAGTGGGCGGGCGTATCGGTCCCCATCGACGACCGGACGCTCACCGGGCGTTTCGAGGAGCAGGCACGACTGCGGCCCGAGACCACGGCCGTCGTCTTCGGCGAGGAGCGACTCTCGTACGAACAGCTCAACGCCCGCGCCAACCAACTGGCCCACCACCTGCGGGACACCACGGGACTCGGGCGCGGTCAGCTCGCGGGCGTCCTGCTGGACCGGTCGGCGGAACTGGCCGTCACCATCCTCGCGGTGCTCAAGTGCGGAGCCGGATACGCCCTGCTGGACCCGGAGTTCCCCGACGAGCGACTCACGAACACCGCCGCCGACGCCCGCATCGCGGCCCTCATCACATCCGCCGGACACGCCCAGCGGGTACCGGGTCCCTGGCCGACGGTACGGACCGACCGGGAGGGCGCGGCGATCGCGGCAAAGCCGTGCACCGGCCTGCACGTCGTGCTGACGGCGGACGATCCGGCGTGTGTGATGTTCACGTCCGGGTCCACGGGACGCCCCAAGGGCATCCTCTCCTCCCACCGCAACCTTGTCTCCACCCTCACCGCACAGACCCA
>NZ_JBWKLQ010000010.1:0-194874 GCF_056429965.1 Streptomyces sp. NPDC046122
CACTCCACAGCCACCGCACCCGGCGACTCCACCACCCACCGACCCACCAACTCCGGCACCGACACCTCCGGCACCACCACACCCGAATCGTTCCAGACCCGAAGGAGCCGGTGCTCGTGGACCGAGGTGATGTCGATGGCCGACAGCTTCTCGTCCGGCGCGGCGACGACGCCCTCCACCAGCCGTACGAAGTGGTCCGCCATCCGTTCCACCGTCGGCCGGTCGAACAGGGAGGTCGCGTACTCCAGCCCCCCGCTCAGCGAGCCGTCCGCCTGGCGCCAGACGAACATCGTGAGGTCGGTCTTGGCCACCCGCCAGGCACCCTGGAAGGCGTCCATCAGCACCCCGTCGGCGGCCACCGACGTCGCTCCTTCGTCCTGAAGGTCGAAGGCGACCTGGTACAGGGGGGTACGGGACAGGTCGCGCACCGGCTGGAGCTCGTCCACCAGCCGCTCGAACGGGAGCTCCTGGTGCGCGAATCCGGCCATGGCGGTGTCCTTCGTACGCCCCAGCAGCTCACCGAAGGTGGGATCACCGGACAGGTCGCAGCGCATGACCAGCGAGTTCAGGAAGAAGCCGACCGTGCCCTCGGTCTCCGGCCTCAACCGGCCGGTGACGGGGCTGCCGATGCCGAAGTCGTCCTGGCCGCTGTGGCGCGAGAGCATCGCCGCGAAGACGGCGAGCAGGGTGGCGTACTGCGTCGCGCCGTGGCGCCGTCCGATGCCGCTGAGGGCGTCGGCGAGACCGGCCGGCACCGAAAAGCGCACGCCCTGGCCCTTGCCGTCGCGGCGGGCCGGGCGGGGCCGGTCGGTGTGCAGCTGGAGTTCGCCCATGCCGCGCAGCGCGTTCTTCCAGTAGTCGAGTTCGCGATCGAGGACCGCGTCGTCGGCGCGGGCCGCCTGCCAGGCGGCGTAGTCGGCGTACTGCACGGGCAGTTCCGGAAGGTTTGGCGTGCGGTTCTCCGCCGCGGCGGCGCACAGCTCGCGGATCTCGCGTTCCATCAGGACGGTCGACCAGCCGTCGCTGGCGATGTGGTGGGTCGTCACGAGCAGCACCGGGCCGCCGACGGGGACCCGTACGAGCAGGGCGCGCCACAGCGGCCCCTCGGTCAGGTCGAATCCGCGGGCGAACTGCTCACCGAACAGGCGCTCCAGCTCCGCCTCGTTGGCGTCCTCCACCCGCAGTTCGACCGGCTGGGCCCCGGCCACGATCTGGCGCGGCTCCTCGCCCTCCAGTACGTACCGGGTGCGCAGAGCCTCGTGCCGTCGCTCCAGTGTGTCGAGTGCGGTACGCACCGTCTCCGTGGCCGTTCCGGAGGGGAGCCTCAGGAACAGCGGTGCCACCCACTCCGGGCTGCCCGGGTGCATGCGGTCCAGGAACCACAACCGGTGCTGGCCGAAGGAGAGCGGCAGCGGCACGTCTCGTCCCACCGGCACGACCGCCGGCACGGCGGGGCGGGCCTCCTCCAGCAGTTTCGCCTGGGCCTCGACCGTGGAGGCGGCGAACAGGCCGCGCAGCTGGACGTTGTCGCCGGACGCCTTGCCCAGGGCGTCCGCCAGGCGGGTCAGGACCAGCGAGGAGCCGCCGAGGGCGAAGAAGTCGTCGTGCACACCGACCCGCTCCACCTGGAGCAGTTGCTCCCACACCTGGGCCACCAGGCGTTCCGCGACGGTGCGGGGCGCGACGTGGGCCGGCCCTTCCATGGCCTGGCGGGTGTCCGGCTGCTCCGGGTCGGGCAGCGCCTTGCGGTCGACCTTGCCGCTGCTGGTCAGCGGGAAGGCGTCGAGCGGTACGAAGAGGGCGGGGATCATCGGCTCGGGAAGCCGCCTGCGCAGGAAGCTGCGCAGTTCGTCGCGGGGGATGCGGCGGGCGGACACCAGGTGGGCGACCAGCCGCTTGCCGCCGCCGGCGGTGTACGCGCCGACCGCGGCGCCCCGTACGTCGGGGTGCGCGTTGAGGGCGGCCTCGACCTCGGCCGGCTCGATCCGGACGCCGTTCACCTTGACCTGGTGGTCCACCCGGCCGAGGTAGGCGAGGGTGCCGTCGGAGCGCCAGCGGGCGAGGTCGCCCGTGCGGTACATGCGGCTGCCGTCCGGGCCGTGCGGGTCGGGCACGAAGCTCTCGGCGGTCTGGGCGGGGTTGCCGACGTAGCCGCGTGCCGTGCCGACGCCGCCGGCGTACAGCTCGCCCACGACGCCGATCGGCACCGGGTCGAGTTCCTCGTCGAGCACGTAGACGCGCATGTTGTCGATGGGCCGGCCGATCGGCACAGCCTCGGTGTGCAGTTCCGGGTCGAACTCCTGGCCCGTGACGTCGATGGAGCACTCGGTGGGGCCGTAGGTGTTCCACACCTTCGCGCCGGTGGGCTCGCCGAGTCTGCGGCAGAGCTCGGCGTCGAGTGCCTCTCCGGCGGAGAAGACCAGCCGCAGCCCCGTGCACTCGGACCAGCCGGGCTCCTGGGCGAGGAGCCGCAGTACGGACGGCACTCCCTGGAGGACGGTGATGCGCCGCTCGGCCACGGTCCGTACCAGCAGTGCGGGATCCGACTCGGCGCCCTCGGGGGCCATGACGACCGTTCCGCCGGCCACCAGCGGCGCGAAGAGCTCCAGGGCCGCGGCGTCGAAGGTGAGCACGGTCTTCTGGAGCATCCGGTCGTCCGGGGTGAGCTCCTGCCGGTTCACCGTCCAGGCCACCCTGTTGGCGATGCCGCCGTGCTCGACGAGCACGCCCTTGGGGCGGCCCGTGGAGCCGGAGGTGTACGTGAGGTACGCGGCGTGCCCGGGGTGTGCCGCGACCGGCTCCGCGCCGGTCCCGGCGTCGGCGTCGTCTGCGGTCGTGGGGGCGTCGAGGAGCACCACGTCCTCGGGTACGGCTCCGGCGAGGGCCGCGGCCGAGGCGCTCACGGTCAGCACCGTCCGCACTCCGCTGTCGGCAATCATCCAGGCGACGCGCTCGGCCGGGTGGCCGGCGTCCAGCGGCACGTACGCCGCACCGGCCTTCCAGACGCCCAGGAGCGCAGCGAGCAGCTCACGGCCGCGCGGCAGGCAGACGGCCACCCGCGCCTCGGGGCCCACGCCGCGCCCCCGCAGGAGTCGCGCCACGCCGTTCGCGCGCCGGTCCAGCTGCGCGTACGTCATCGCCCCTTGTGCGTCCTCGACCGCGGTGGCGTGGGGGGTACGGACGGTCTGCTGGGCTATCAGTTCGTGCAGCGGGACAGACATCTCTTCTCCAGAGGTGTTGATCAGTGCGGCGTTCGGTGGTGGTGGCCCGAGTGCGCGAGCGGTCCGGGGCCTAGTGCGTCCGGGCCGGCAGGAATCCGTCGACGCGGGTCCCGACGCCGCCGCGCCGCGCCTCGTCGCGGACGAAGCCGGCCAGCGCCAGGTCGAGGACGCCGAGCCCGAACGGGGAGTACACCAGCGGTTTCACGGGGTCGGGCTCCAGCCGGGCGGTGCCGCGCAGCAGCGCGCCGATGGAGGCGTCGACGAAGTCGCGGCCCCCGGTGGCCTGCTCCGCGAGGTGCAGTGAGGTCTGCTCGCGGCACACGTGGTCGGGGTCGTCGACGATGTTGTGCGCGCCCAGGACGGCGGGCACGGTGAGGTCGCGCAGGGAGATGTGCAGGACGACCGTTCCCGGCGGGCAGGCGTCGAGGCCGGTGTACGGCGAGGCGGCCGTCGTCGCGAAGGACACCAGGTCGTGGGCGCCGAGCGCCTCGTCGAGGGACGCGCAGTGGCGCACTTTCGCGCCGGGCAGCAGACGGGCGTGGTCGGCGGTGAAACGCCTGGCGCGCTCCATGTCCGTGTCGTACACGGCGAGGGAGTCGAGCTCCGGCCGTTCGACGGCGAGGAAGCGCAGCACCTCGCGGTTGATGACACCGGTGCCGATCAGCGTGACTCCGGACGGCCTGCGGTCGCCCAGGAGCACCCGGGCGCCCAGCGCGGCCGAGGCCGCGGTCCGCCGGGCGGAGATCAGTGAGCCCTCGACGAGCGCCTCGGGATGTCCGTTGTCCAGCGAGTTGAGCAGGACGGCGGCGCTGGCGCGCTCGAGGCCGGCGGCGACGTTGCCCGGGAAGGAGGAGATCCACTTCATCCCGGCGACTTCGCCGGACCCGCCGCCGGGCTCGCCGTCGCCGCCGTCCGCGCCGGCCCCGAGGTATCCGGGAAGGCCGATGATCCGGTCTCTCGGCCGGTCGGGGAAACGCAGGAACACGGAGTGCGGGAGGACCGTGCGGCCCTCGTCGTGGCGTTGGTACGCCTCGGAGACGAGGTCGATGACCTCCTTCTCCCGGCCGGACAGGAGTCCGGCCACTTCGCCGTGTTTGATGATCAGCATGCGCCCACCGCCAGTGTGTTTTCGGGTTCGTTCCACAGATGTGAGACCTCTCCGAAGTGGGCGCGCACCCAGTCGTCGGAGTAGATGGTGTCGAGGTAGCGGTCGCCGCGGTCGGGGAAGATCATCACGCAGTTGCTGCCGGCCGGAATGCGGTCGGCCATCTTCCCCAGCGCGGCGGCCACGGCACCGGACGAGCCGCCCGCGAGAATCGCCTCACGGTCCGTCAGGGTGCGGCAGGCGACGACGCATTCGAGGTCGGAGATGAGCATGACCTCGTCGGCGAGCGACGGGTCGAACAGCGCCGGCTTGATCGCCGCCCCGTGCCCGGGCAGCAGCCGGGGGCCCGAAGGGCCGCCGAACAGTACGCTGCCCATCGCGTCGACCCCCACCAGCGTGGTGCTCAGCCCCCGCTCCCGGATGTACTGCGCGCAGCCGGTCATCGTTCCCCCGGTGCCGGTCGAACAGAACAGGTAGTCCACCTGGTCGTCCAGCGCCTCGGCGATCTCGCGCATGGTCTGCACGTGGGCCCGGGGGTTCAGCGGGTTGGCGTACTGGTTGGGCCAGTACGCCCCGGGGATCGAGGCCACCAGCTCGCGCACCCGGGCGAGGCGCATGGGGAGGTAGGCGCGCGTGTCGGGGTCGGTCTCGGTGACCATCTCGACGGTGACCCGGTAGGCGCGCAGGATGGCCAGGTTCTGCGTGGTGGTCTTGGGGTCGACGACGCAGATGAAGTCGATCCCGAAGTACCGGCAGATCTGCGCGATGCCGATCGCCAGGTTCCCGGAGCTGGACTCCACGACCGTCGACCGCCCCGGTACGAGCTCACCGCTGCGGATCCTGCCGAGCAGCATCGACAGCGCGGACCGGTCCTTGACGCTGCCGCCGGGGTTGAACGCTTCGAGCTTCGCGAAGACGCGCGAGCCGAAGCGGGGCAGCAGCCCGCCGAGTTCCACCAGGTGCGTGTTGCCGACGCCGTCGAGGATGCCCCGGAGTACGGGTTGCCTCATGATCCGTCGCCGGTGTTGCCGCCCAGGGCCAGCAGCGCGCGCTTCTGCGCCGCGTCCGTCAGCGGAATCCGGGAGATCGGGCGCTCCGGTGTCTCGACGGCAGCCGTCATGAAGCGGACGAGCTGGTCGAAGAGCCGCTCCACGGTGCCGCGTTCGAAGAGCGCCGTGTCGTAGCGCAGTGCGACGGTCAGCCCGTGCGCGTCACGGGTGACCTCCACGGAGATGTCGCACTGTCCCTCCAGGTGCGGGATCTCCAGGTACGTGGTGGTCAGGCCGGCCACGTCGAGGGGCACCCCGGCGACCGCGCCGGCCAGGTCGGACCCGAAGCGGTCCGTGGTGACCATGGTCATGGAGATCCGGAACAGCGGCCCGTCGGCCCCCGCGGCACGCGCGACGAGCGGGTACGGGTAGGTGGCGCGGGCGGTGGCCTGCCGGAGGCGGCCGTTGGCCGCGGCCGTCACCTCGCCGAGGGTGCTGTTCCGGTCGAGCACGGCCCTGACGAGCACCGGGTTGACGAAGTAGCCGACGACCTCCTTCGAGGCGGAGCGGCGCACCGAGGCCGGGCAGGCGACGAGGAAGTCCGTCTGTCCGGTCCAGCGGTTCACCAGCGCTTGCAGCGAGCCGAGCGCCAGGGCGAACTGCGAGATCTCCTGCGCGGCGGCGGCTCGCGCGATCCGCTCGGAGAGCTCGTCCGGCAGCCGTCGCACGAGGCTGGCCCCGGTGAACGACGAGACGGCCGGCCGGGGCCTGTCGGTGGGCAGTTCACCGGGGACCGACCCGGCGCACTGCTCCTGCCAGTACTCCCCCTGCCGCTGTCCGCGGGAGGATTCGAGCAGGGCCCGCTCGCTCTCGACGAAGTGGTCGTACTCGACGGGGACGGGAGTCCAGCCGGGCTCCTTGCCCTCGGCGAACGCCGCGTACGCGTCCAGCAGATCGCGCCACAGCAGCCACTGCGAGATGGCGTCCGTCGCGATGTGGTGGGTGAGCGCCAGCAGTACGGCGTCGTCGCGGCGGCGCCACAGCACCACCCGGAACGGTCCTTCCCGCGAGAGCCGGAAGGGGGTCGCGGCCTCCGCCGCGACGAGGCGCTCCAGCTCGGCGTCGTCGGCGTCCGGGACGTCACGCACGACGAGTTCGCCGACGTCGCCGGGGTCGCGCACCAGCCGCTGGGGCCTGCCGTCAACCTCGGCGTACACCGAACGCAGCATCGGGTGCCGTCCGGTGAGCGCCCGGGCCGCCCGCGCCAGGACCACCGGGTCCGGCGCGGGCTCCATCCGGACACCACCCGCGAGGTTGTAGGTCGCGCTGTCGGGAGCCAGTTTGTGGAGCAGCCACAGGCCCTCCTGGCCCACCGACAGGGGCTTCGCCCCGCCCATGGGGTCCGTGTGGTCCATGGGTCAGACTCCTGCCTTCGCCGCCGTCAGAAAGTCCGCGACGTCGGAGACGCGCAGCAGATCACCGACCTTCTCGTCCGGAACCGTCTGGTTGAACGTCTTCTCCACAGCGGCCAGCAGGTCGATGCGGGTGAGGGAGTCCATGCCGAGCTCCTCGAAGCTGGACTCGGCGGTGACGTCGCCCTCCAGGTCCGGCGCCGTGCGCAGCGTGAGGTTGATGATCTCGACAATGAGTTCGTCTCTGGTCATGGTCTTCCGTCTCTCTGTAGTGGTGCGGGTGGATGGGTGTGCGGTGCGGGTGGTGCGGCCGTACGTCCCGGTCACGGCATCCGGACGACCTGGCCGGCGTACGTCAGGCCGGCGCCGAAGCCGAGCAGCAGCACGTTCTGGCCCGGGGTGCTGCGGCCGCTGTCCTTGAGCCGGCTCAGGGCCAGCGGCACCGAGGCGGCGGAGGTGTTGCCGGTGTCGACCACGTCGTTGACGACGCGCTCCGGCGGAAGGCCGAGGTTCGCGGCGAGCGTCTTGATGATGCGGTTGTTGGCCTGGTGCGGTACGAACCAGTCGATGTCCGCCATGGTCAGTCCGGCGGCGGCGCAGGCGCGGTGGGCCACGTCCGGCATGGTGGCCGTGGACCACTTGTAGACGAGCGGGCCGTTCATGGTGACGTACTCCCGGCCGTCCGCCTTCTCGGTGATCCCGAGCACCTCGTGCCGCGCGCCGTCGCTGCCCCAGACCGCCGGTCCGATGCCGGGCTCGTCCGAGCGGGAGACGACCGCAGCTCCGGCGCCGTCGCCGAAGATGACGAAGGTGTCGGGGTCGGCGGGGTCGATCCACTCGCTGGTCCGTTCGGCGCCGACGACCAGGACGTGGCGCGCCTCACCGAGCCGTACGGCGTTGGACGCCATGGCGAGCGAGTAGGTGAAGCCGGCGCAGACCGCGTTCAGGTCGTACGCACCGGAGTTGGGCAGTCCGATGCGGCTGGCCACCTCGGGGGCGATGCCGGGCATCCGCCGGCGGCGGGTGGCGCTGGCGACGATCGTCAGGTCCACCTCGCCCGGGTCGATGTCCGCCGACACGACGGCCTTCTCGCCCGCCGCCGCCGACATCGTGACCAGGTCCTCCTCGTCGGAGGCGTGGTGACGGGTCTTGATGCCGGTCCGGGTCTCGATCCACTGCGGCGAGACCGTCGTCAGCGGCGACAGCTCCTCGTTGGACACCAGCCGGGCCGGCCGGTACACGGCCAGACCGGAGATCCGCGATCCGTACGTCTTGAGCATGTATCCCTCAACTCCCCGTCGAGGCGTCGGCGTCCGACGGCTCTGCCATGGCCACGGCGATCCGCCGCGGCCCGGTGAACGGCTCGCGCGCGTGCGCGGCCAGCATGTTGTCGACGACCAGCACGTCGTCGCGCTGCCAGTCGAAGCGGACCGCCGCCGACCGGTAGGCCGTGCGCAGGTGGTCCGTCACCTCGTCGGGAATGGCCCCGCCGTCCCCGTAGAAGGTGTTCGTCGGCAGGTCCTCGTCGGCGAAGATCGCGCGCAGACCGGCGCCGACCTCCGGGGCGAGGGTGCTGACGTGGAAGAACGTCGCGTGGTTGAACCACACTTCCTCGCCGGTGACCGGGTGGCGGTGCACCGCCCGCCGTACGGCGGTCGTGCGCAGACCGCCGTCCGGCCGCCACTCGGCGGTGATCCTGCGCTCCTCGCAGTACGCCTCCACCGCGTCCTTGTCCGAGGTGTTGAACGCCTCCTGCCAGGGCACTCCGAAGCCGGCGTGGAAGTTGCGCACGACCTGCCAGCCGCGCGCCTCGAACTCGGCGCGGACCCCGGGGTCGACGGCCCGCAGGACCTGACGGATGTCGGCGAGCGGGGTGGCGCCCCGGGTGACGGGCGGCTCGACGCAGTAGAAGTACAGCGTCCGGGGCCAGACCGCCTGGTAGGAGTTCTCGTTGTGGAGGAAGATCTCCTCGTTCTGCGGGTAGTCGGTCGAGGTGTAGACCTGCCCCTTGATGGTGCTGCGGGGCGAGGAGCGCTCGGCGTACGCCAGCGGCGGCGCGGCGGAGAACGCCCGCACGGTGCCGTCGAAGCCGTCGACGCCGCCGACCTCGAAGCCGCGCAGCAGCAGCGCGCCGCGCTCGGTGAGCAGCTCGCGCAGCTCGGCCCGGTGATCGGTGATGTAGTCGTGGATGCCGGTGCCGGGGGCCGCCGGGCGTCGCATCCCGGGCACGGTTCCGCTCCCCACCCAGCCGGCGGGTGTCTCTTCCGAGGTGATGGTCATGGTCAACTCGCTCTGTCGTCGAAGAAGTCGGGCACGCCGGGGCCCTCGGGGCACACCGCGCGGTGCGGTCCGACCGGCGGGGGCGTCGTCAGTCGGACATCGCCACGAGGACGCGGCGGTCCCCGGTGAACGGACGCCGGCCGTGGGCCAGCAGGACGTTGTCGATGAGCAGCAGGTCACCCGTGCGCCAGTCGACGTCGACGGCGGCCTCCAGCCCGCGGTCGCGGACCTGGACGACGTACTCGGCGGGGATCGGGCTGCCGTCGGCGAACCGCACCGACTGCGGCAGCTCGTCCTCGGAGAGGATCTGCGCGAGCTCGGCGGCGGTGTCGTCACCGAGGCCGGCCGGGTGCCACTGGTCGGCCTGGTTGAACCACACCTCCGCACCGGTGACCGGGTGCCGGGTGGTGGACGGACGCTCGGACTCCACCCGCAGGCTGCCGTCGCGCCGCCACTCCCACTCGGCTCCGGCGTTCTTGAGGAACGCCTCCACCTCCGCCCGGTCGGCGGTCTCGAAGGTGTCCTGCCAGCTCTTGCCGAGGCCGTAACCGTCGTGCAGGTTCTGTACGTAGCGCACGCCGCCGGCGAAGGCTTCGCGGACCTCGGGGTCCAGGACCGCCAGCCAGCGCTCGGCGTCCAGCACCGGGGTGGCGCCGCCGCCGCCGGGCTGCACCTGGCAGAAGAACGCCAGCCGGGAGGGCCAGGCGTGGGCGTAGCTCATCTCGTTGTGCATCGAGATGGTGAACTCCCGCGGGTACTCGGTCGAGGTGTAGACGTTGCCGCCGACCTTGGTGCGCGGCGAGTTGCCGTGCACGTACGCGAGCCGGTTCGGCAGCAGCCGGTCCAGCGCCGTGTCGAGCGTCTGCGGGGTGATCCCGAAGCCGCGGAACACCAGCGCCTTCTCCCGTACGAGGGTCCCGGCCAGGCCGGTTTCCAGTTCCTCCAGGCGGCTCAGCAGTTCACCGGTCCCGCCCTCGCCCTTCGCTTCGATCTCCAGTGGTGCCCAAGGCGTCGGACTCGTCACGGCGCCGCTCCTCTCGCTGTTGTGATGAAGCCTTCGTCGGCTGTCAGTTCCGCAGGCCGGACGGGATCCGGGCCAGCCGCTCCGCGATGTCCGCGGTGAGCTCCGCCTCTCGCGGGGCGAGGTAGAAGTGGTCCCCGGGGAACGTCCGCAGCGCGAACCCGCCGGTCGTCAACTCGCTCCACGCGGTGAGCCGTTCGTACGAGATGCCGGGGTCGCGGTCGCCCTGGTACGCGACGACCGGAGCGCGCAGCACCGCCGGGCTGTGCGGGCGGTACGTCTCGACGAGCCGGTAGTCGGAGCGCAGCACCGGCAGCAGCAGCTCCCGGAGTTCGGGGACCGCGTAGGGGTCGCCGCCCAGGGTGCCGAGCCGCGACACCCCGGCGACCAGTACGTCGTCGGCGGCCCGGTGCAGCGTGGTGGGCGCGGTCCGGTGCGGGGCGTTGCGCCCCGAGAGCATGAGCAGGACCGGCCCTCCGGCCGCCCCCGCCTCCCGCCGCACCGCCACCTCGTAGGCCACCGCGGCGCCCATGCTGTGGCCGAAGAAGGCCATCGGCAGGTCGCCGTACGGGACGAGTGCGTCCGAGATCCGGCCGGCCAGCTCGTCCATCGACTCGACGCACGGCTCGCCCATCCGCTCCTGCCTGCCCGGGTACCGGACCGCGAGGACCTCGATGTCGGCGGGGAGCCGCGAGGACCAGCCGTGGAACAGCTGGGCGTTGCCGCCGGCGTGCGGGAAGCAGACCAGCCGCAGCCGCGGCGCGCCCGTCCGCGCGTACCTGCGGAACCAGACCCCGGACGCGCTCACAGCGCCATGCCTCCGTCGATCCGGACCACCTGTCCGGTGATGTACTCCGCCTGCGGGGAGGCCAGGAAGGAGACCAGGGAGGCCACCTGCTCGGGGGTGCCGAAACACCCCATGGGGATGCGGGCGAGGGCGTCCTTCGCGACGGCCTCCGGCACGGCCGCGACCATCTCCGTGTCGATGAAGCCGGGCGCGACCGCGTTGGCGCGCACGCCGTAGCGCCCGAACTCCTTGGCCAGCGCCTGCGTCAGGCCGATGATGCCGGCCTTCGACGCCGAGTAGTTCGTCTGCCCCGCGTTGCCGACGACTCCGGCCACGGAGGAGAGCGTGACGACCGTTCCCGCCCTGCGCCGGATCATCGAACGGACCACCGAGCGCAGCAGGTTGTACGTGCCGTCGAGGTTGGTGCTCAGTACGGAGTCCCACTCGTCGTCCGACATCAGCGCCAGCGGGCGGTCACGGGTGATCCCCGCGGAGGTGACCACCGCCGACACCGGGCCGAGATTCGCCTCGACGTCCGCGACGAACGACCTGACGCCGACCCGGTCGGCCACGTCGACCCGGCGGATCAGTGCCCGCCGTCCCGCTGCCCGTATCTCCTTCTCGACCTGCTCCGCCGCCGTGTCGTCCGACCGGTAGCAGATCGCCACGTCGAAGCCGTCCCGTGCGAGCCGGGTGGCCACCGCCCGGCCGATGCCGCGCGACCCTCCGGTGACCAGTGCCACCTGGGTCTCTTGATCCGCCTGTGCCTCGTGATCCGCCATGCCGCCCCCATCCGTTCGAATGAGTCGAGCGTGCGTTCACTGGCTATATCTGGCCTATACGGCATCCAGCACCGCCCGGAGGGCGTGCGTCGGCCCCGGTACTGTGACGGCCCATGACCCTGCTTCCGACCGGCGGCCCGGTTCCGGCCGGTGTGCTGGCCTCGCTGCTCCCCCGGCAGGTCACCGCCGTCGACACGTTCCACGACAGCGCCGAACGCTTCCTGTTCCCGCAGGAGCGCGCCCTGGTGGCGGCGGCCGTCCCCAAGCGACGGCACGAATTCACCACGGTCCGCCACTGCGCGCGCACCGCTCTGGCCAGTTTCGGCTTGCCTCCGGCGCCGATACTCCCGGGCCCCCGGGGCGCGCCCCGCTGGCCCGCCGGGATGGTCGGCAGCCTCACCCACTGCGCGGGCTACCGCGCGGCGGCCGTCGCGCGGGACACGACGGCGGCGGGTCTGGGCATCGACGCCGAGCCGGCCGAACCGCTGCGCGACGAGGGCGTGCTCCGCATGGTCACCGTCGCCGCCGAGCGCACCGCGTTGCGCGAACTGGCCGCGCACCGGCCCGGCATCCCCTGGGACCGGTTGCTGTTCAGCGCCAAGGAGTCCGTCTACAAGGCCTGGTCCCCGCTCACCGGCCGGTGGCTCGGTTTCCACGACGCCCAGGTCACCCTGCGCCCGGACGGCACTTTCACCGCCGCCCTGCTGGTCCCGGGCACCACCCTGACCGGGGGTGATCTCACCGGCTTCGACGGCCGCTGGCAGGTGCGCGACGGCCTCGTCGTCACAGCGGTCACGGTGCCCGCGCAGCGCTCCGACGGCACCGCTTGAAAGATCAAAACAGCGGCGGGTTAGCATATGAGCGCCGCCTAGCTCGAAAGATAAACCTGTGACTGTCAATGACGACTCGTTCACCAGCTGGAAGACCCGCGAGGAGATCGCGGAGTCGATGATCCCGATCATCGGGAAGCTGCACCGGGAGCAGGACGTCAACGTCCTGCTTCACAGCCGCTCCCTGGTGAACAAGTCGGTGGTCAGCATTCTCAAGACCCACCGGTTCGCCCGGCAGATAGCCGGCGCGGAACTCTCGGTCACCGAGACGCTTCCGTTCCTGCGAGCCCTCTCCACGCTCGACCTGGGCCCGTCCCAGATCGACATCGGGATGCTCGCCGCGACGTACAAGACAGACGGCCGCGGGCTCTCGGTGGAGGACTTCACCGCCGAGGCCGTCGCCGGCGCCACCGGTGAGAACAAGATCGAGCGCAGCGAGGGACGCGACGTCGTCCTCTACGGGTTCGGCCGCATCGGCCGCCTCGTCGCCCGCCTCCTCATCGAGAAGTCCGGCTCCGGCAACGGTCTGCGCCTGCGCGCCATCGTCGTCCGCGGTGGCGGCCGGGCCGCCGAGGATCTCGTGAAGCGCGCCTCGCTGCTGCGCCGCGACTCCATCCACGGCCAGTTCCAGGGCACGATCACCGTTGACGAGGCGAACAGCACGATCGTCGCCAACGGCAACGAGATCAAGGTGATCTACGCCAACGACCCGTCCGAGGTCGACTACACGGCGTACGGCATCAACGACGCCATCCTCATCGACAACACCGGCAAGTGGCGTGACCGCGAGGGTCTGTCCAAGCACCTGCGCCCCGGCGTCGACAAGGTCGTCCTCACAGCTCCGGGCAAGGGCGACGTCCCGAACATCGTGCACGGCGTCAACCACGACACGATCAAGCCGGACGAGCAGATCCTGTCCTGCGCGTCCTGCACCACCAACGCGATCGTCCCGCCGCTGAAGGCGATGGCGGACGAGTACGGCGTTCTGCGCGGCCACGTGGAGACCGTCCACTCGTTCACCAACGACCAGAACCTTCTGGACAACTACCACAGTTCGGACCGTCGCGGCCGTTCGGCGGCGCTCAACATGGTGATCACCGAGACCGGTGCCGCCTCCGCCGTCGCCAAGGCCCTTCCGGACCTCAAGGCGAAGATCACCGGCAGCTCCGTCCGCGTGCCGGTGCCGGACGTCTCGATCGCGATCCTCAACCTGCAGCTCGCGCGGGAGACCACGCGCGAGGAGGTCCTCGACCACCTCCGCGACGTCTCGCTGACCTCGCCGCTCAAGCGCCAGATCGACTTCATCACCGCCCCGGACGCGGTGTCGAGCGACTTCATCGGCTCCCGCCACGCCTCGATCGTCGACGCGGGCGCCACGAAGGTGGAGGGCGACAACGCGATCCTCTACCTCTGGTACGACAACGAGTTCGGCTACTCCTGCCAGGTCATCCGGGTCGTCCAGCACGTCTCCGGCGTCGAGTACCCGACGTTCCCGGCCCCGGCGGCCTGACCCGACGCACTGCCCGGCCCGGCTCCCCGCTCCACGGGGCGCCGGGCCGCACTGCTGTCGCAGCCCGCGGAGAAGCCGACCCGGAGCCCCGTCCCGGAGAGCCCTCGCTGCCGGGAACGGGCTGTGCCGGTGGCCGGTTCACGCGGCGGCGTGCGCCGGCGAAGCGGCCTCCCAGGCGAACCCGTCCGGGTCGGTGAAGGGCCCGGCGTCGCCGCCGATCACGAGCCGGTGCGATCCGGAACCGTCGGGAGAGACGCCGAGATCCTTGGCCAGGGCGCGACGCCGGTACAGCGCCAGCTTGACGGGACTCTCCCCGGCGGCGAACTCGACGTACACGCGGCCGAAGCTCTTCGCCACGGCGAGGCCCTGTCCGACGTAGAACCGCTTGCTCGCGGCCACGTCCGCGACGCCCAGCAGGAGCACGATCTCGTCGATCTGCCGGGTGGCGGGGCCGGTGTCCTTCTTCGCCGACGTCGCGATCTTCCAGATGGTCCCGTCCGGGGCCTGTACGACGCCGCCGTAGCCCCAGAGCGACTTCGAGGCGGGCTTCAGGGCCGTCGCGCCGGCGGCGAGGGCGGCGTCCACGAGGCTGTCGACGGTGGCCGGCCGGGACACCGTGAGCGCCAGAGTGAACCCGCGGAAGCCGGTCGCCGGCGCCTGCGAGGCCCGCAGGCGCAGCTGCGTGTCCAGGCCGAAGGCGGCGGTGTAGAAGGAACGGGCGGCCGTGGGATCGGCCACGTCGAGGGTGACGGATGTGATGGTTGCCATGTCCCTCACGCTAGTGGGGGCTCCGCGGCCGGTGCTTCTCCATTCCTGACCGGTCTGCGCGTACGGCGACCGGTCTGCGCGTACGGCGACCGGTCTGCGCGTACGGCGCCCGAGCCGTACGCGTGCCGGAACCTCGGCGCGCTCGGCGGGCCGGTGGGCGGCGCGCGGCGGCCGGACCGCTCAGCGGACCTCCTGGATGCGGATCAGATTGCCCGCGGGGTCGCGGAAGGCGCAGTCGCGGATGCCGTACGGCTGCTCGGTCGGCTCCTGTACGACCTCGGCGTCGCCGGCCCGCACCTTCTCGAACGTGGCGTCGAGGTCGGGGGTGGCCAGCAGGATCCAGCCGTAGGTGCCCTTGGCCATCATCTCGGCGATGGTGCGGCGCTCGTCGTCGGTGACCCCGGGGTCGACAGCCGGCGGCGCGAGGAGGATGGACGTCCCGGGCCGGCCGGCGGGGCCGACCGTGATCCAGCGCATTGTGCCCTCCCCCACGTCGCTGCGGACCTCGAAGCCGAGCATGTCGCGGTAGAACGCCAGAGACGCGTCCGGGTCGTCGTGCGGGAGGAAGCTCGTGTGAATGGTGATGTCCATGAAGGTCACCCTAGGGGCGGCTTCCGGGCCGGCGCCGGTCCATCCCCGACTGACGCGCTCGCCTGCCCCGAACGGCACGGCCGCGTCCCCGCCGTCACAGCCGTGGGCGGCGGTTCAGCAGTCGTCGTCGCACAGGCCGGTTCCGCAGCACACGGGCAGGACGTCGCCCGCGCTCTCACGGAGACTCCGCAGGCGGGCCCGGTCGGGCTCCACGACGGTGAGGATCCCGAAGGCCGTGCCGGCCGCGCCGGCGGAACGCCCCGACGCGACCTCCTCGTACAGCAGCCACAGCCCCTGCGCGGCGAGGTCGTCTGGGCTCCGGTCCGGACCCACTGCCGACGAGCCGCAGCAGATCCTCGGCGAGGTGCTCCGCCGAGTCGCCGCAGCCGCACCGCATGCCGCGCCAGTCGTGCCGGGACACCTCCGTCTCCAGCAGGCGCCCGGCTCGCACTGCGCCCGGCGTGGTTACTGGTCCGAGTAGCTGAAGTCCCCCACCGTCCACGCGCTCACGTCCTCGATGGCGATGCGGTACATGCCGCCGGTCTCGGGGATCCCCACGTTGCCCTGGAGGATCCTCGCGACGTGGAAGTGCAGGTGAGTGGGTGCGGGCGGCTCGGCGGGGTCGGGGCTCGAGTGGGCGCTGGACGTCATGAAGATGCTGGAGAAGGGGCCGAGGCGATCGGAGTCCTTGAGCACTTCGGCGACACGCTGGCGCCACACGGCCTCGGGAGCCAGCCGTCCGGTGATGACGGCGCCTCCGGTGACCACGGTGAGGGACATCTGATTGCAGTGCTCGGACTCAACCATGGCGGCGACATCGACGAGCAGACCATCAGGGTTCGACATGGCACGTGATTTTACTACCGTCCGGCCCGGCCGCCAGTACGACTTGGAACCGGCCCCCGCGCCGGATCGCGGACAGCTCACCAGCACGCCGCGGTGGCGACGGTCGCGACGGCGAGTGCCGACCGGCGTGTAGTCGAGCGCATGCGGACCGGCACCGCGGCCGCCGGGGGCCGGGGCCGTCGCCCAGCGGCTCTCTTCGGCCGATGCATGAAGCCGCTCGGCACGAGCCCGGGGCCTCCACAGCGGCCCGTACAGCGCGGTCGGAAGGTCCTCGGCGGGCGCGCCGGGCGATTCAGGCCAGAAGGGTCGACCGCGGGTCGCCACAGGTGTAGACCACTGCTAAGTTGGTCGCGCTCCCCGCACGCTTCGTAGCACTCTGTGACGTGAGAGGTCCCCATGCCCCGTTCATCGCACCCCGCTTCCCCCGCGACCCCCGTCTACCTGCGCATCGCGGCAGCGCTCGCGCGGGACATCGAGCGGGGGACGATCCCGGCGCACTCCAGGCTTCCCGCCGAACGCGCGCTGGCCGCGCGGTTCGACGTCAACCGGCAGACCGTACGGGCAGCCCTCCAGCATCTGCGCGACCAGGGGCTGGTGCTGACGGACCGCCGGGGCACCTACGCCGTCGACCGCGGCGCCCCGGACGCTGCGCCGACCGCCGCGCCGCGGTCGGCGGTGCGGGACCTGCCGGCCTTTCCGGCGCCCCCGGCCGGGGGTCCCACCTCGGGCAGGCTGTTCAGCGCGTCGGTGTCGCCGTCGCTCGCCGCCCAACTCGGCCTCGCCGGCGGGCGGGCGACGCTGATCCATCACCACCGCGTCCTCAACGCGGCGGGGAAGGCCGTCCAGGACGCCGTGACGTACTTCGCACCCGCGGCCGTGGCCGAGGTTCCCGAACTGGCCCGCTATCTCACGCGGGTTCCCGTCACCGATCCCGACCTGAGCCTGCTCTACCTGTGGCTGGAGCGGGCCGGCCTCCGGGCGGTGGTACGGGAGACCATCACCCTGACGCGGCACGACAGGAGGGGCCCGGCCGTGCCCGGCCTGAGCATGCGGCGGCGCATCCACGACCAGCACGCCCGCCTGCTCGCCATCACCGACCTCGGCTTCACCCAGGCGTGGCAGGAGATCACTCTCGAATACACGAACCCGTCCGCGAGCACCCACAGCCTCCGGCCCCTGTCCCCCCTATCAGCCGGCAGGTGAGCCGCGACAGGACGCGGGGGACGCACCGGCCGCGCGGCGGCGATTTCCGCGCGTTCTCGGCGGAGCGGCGCACGCACCGGTGATGCGCCGGCTCAGGGCCTCTCTCCTGCGGTGACGCCCGTACGGGCCGCACAGCGGTCCCTCGCGCCGCCCGCGACGGGGGACTTGCCACCCGGAGGCCACGGACCGCGAAGGCTCGGCCGAGCTGGGGTTCTGCGCCCGCGCGCGCCCTCGAGGACCGACGATCCGTAACACGGCGGCAGCTTGCGCAAGTTGGCGAAATTTCTTTCAAGCGGTCGCCCACCTTCTCTACTCTCACTTCCGCACTGTTCGAGAAGTGAAGGGTTGATCATCAATGCGTCCCACCATGCGTTCAATTTCGCGCGCCGCTTCGGCTGGCCTGATGGCCATAGCAGCGTGTCTCACCCAGGCGACCGGCGCCGGTGCGACCGCCCAGAACGGGGAACCGGCCCCCTCTTGTGTTCAATACTCGACGAGTTGGCGCTACACGCTCGTCACCAACACCTGCGACGCCACTCATCACGTCACGGTCGAGTACCGCGACGGCGGCGTCGCCCCCTGCCGGACCGCCGGGTCCGGCGACACCCTGACCTTCCCCGGTTACGGCACCGGGAACAACGGCGTCCTGGCCGTGACGCTGTGCCCCGCGCCGGAAACAATTTAAGTCCCAACATCTTGACGCCCCGTCACACCGGCCACATATTACGAGCCAGTACAACCGACCGGTAACACTGCGCGCAGTGCCTCGCACTCCCGGCGGCGGGCGAACGGGACCGCCCTGCCGCCGGTCCGGCGTGCCGACTGGCCCTCCCCGGCGGCCAGAAGGCGCCCCGCCCCCCTCACCCCGCCACGAGAGGCACTGCCATGCGATCAGTTCCAACGAGCCGTCGCGCCCGCACCGCCGCCGCCGTCACCGCCGTAACCGCGGCCCTGGCCACCGCCGCCGGCCTCGGCGCCGGACCCGCCGCGGCCGCCGGCACCGCGGTCGACCGCTATGTGGCCCTGGGCGACTCGTACGCCTCGGGAGCCGGCGTTCCGAACCAGACCGACTCCAACTGCATGCGCTCCGACCGCAATTACCCCGCCCTGCTGAACGCCGCCCTCGCCCCCGCCGCCCACAAGGACGTCACCTGCGGAGGGGCCACCACCGTGCACATGACCTCCGCACAGAACGCGTCCGCGCCGCCGCAGCTCGACGCGCTGAGCGCCGACACCGACCTGGTCACCCTCACCATCGGCGGCAACGACGTCGGCTTCGCCAACATCATCGTCCGCTGCGTGAGCCTCGGAGCGTTCAACCTCGGCGGCTCGCCCTGCAGGAACAGTTACACCTGGACGGGCACCGACCAGCTCGCCGCCACCGTCAACGCCACCGCCCCCAAGATCGCCGCCGCCATCGACGGCATCCGCCAACGCGCCCCGCAGGCCAAAATCCTGGTCACCGGCTACCCGGCGATCCTTCCCGACAACGGCACGAACTGCCCCTGGGTCGCGACCATCGCCAAGGGCGACGCCCCGTGGCTGCGCGACACCCACAAGCGCCTGAACACCATGATCGCCACCCAGGCCGCCGCGCGCGGAGCCGTCTACGTCGACACCTACACCAAGTCCATCGGCCACGACATCTGCAAGCCGGCCGGCACCCGTTGGATGGAGCCGCTCGTCACCAACGCCGCCGCGCCCTTCCACCCCAACGCGGCCGGTGAGCGGGCGATGGCCGACGCCGTACTCGCCGCCGCCCGCTGACCGGCGAACGGCCGGGCGGCGGACCGCCGCCGCTCAGGGCGCCTCCACCAACGGGGGCTCCCCCAGGGGGACGGTGAGCGCCTCGCGCAGGGCTCCGACGGCATCGGCACCGATGCGTTCGGCCAGGACACCCTCGATGACGGCGAGGGTGTCCTGGGCGCGCCGGTGCACACGGGCGCCCTCGCCGGTGGGACGGATCAGGCGGCTGCGGGCCGAGGCGGGATCGGGTGCCTGCTCCAGCAACCCCATGCCGATGAGGGCGTGCACGGCCTGGTGCGCGGTCTGGCGGGTGACGCCCATCCGGCGGGCCAGCTCGGAGACCGTGGTGCCCCCGTCGTCGAGAGCGGCGAAGACGGCCGCCTGCCCGACGGTGACCGGCTGCTCGCCGGCTGCCCGCATGCTGGCCAGCAACGCGTCGTCGAACCAGCGCTTGGCCTCGGTGAGCAGCTGGGGCAGGTTGCGTGCGGGGGGGGTCATGGCTCCTCGGAGGACGGGGTGTCGAGCATAGCGGCCGTACGGGGTGACCCCCGGGGACTTTGTCAGGTAGCCTGACGTTTATCGCTTCGTCGTGCCGGAGGTTCCCATGACCATGGAGTTCGCCCGCCCTCACCGCCCTGGGTCGCACATCCCGGCTGAGCCGGGGAAGCCGTACTTCATCGAGAAGGGCATGGGCGACCGCGCCCTTCTGTTCACCGACCTGGTCACCGTCTACGCGGGCGGCGAGCAGACCGAGAACACCTTCAACTTCTTCACCGTCGAAGGCCCCAGGGGCGATGTGATCCCGGCCCACGTCCACTCCGACACGTACGAGGTCTTCTACGTCACCGACGGCGCGGTGCGGCTGTTCGCCGAGGACCTGGAGGGCGAGCAGTACGAGAGGCTGCTCACCGCCGGGGACTTCGGATTCGTTCCGAAGAACTGCCCGCACGCCTACCGCATCGAACGCCACCACAGCCGGGTCGTGGGTGTGGCGGCCGGACCCGGCGGCACCTTCGAGCGGTTCTTCGAGAACCTCGGCGTCCCGACCGACGAACTCGGCCTGCCGCCCGAGCCGTACGTCCCCGCACCGCACAAGTTCGCCACCGTGCCGCAGCGCTACGACGTGCGCTTCCTGCCCGGCCACCAGTGGCGCACCGGGAGCTGATCCCGGTGGCGTACGTCCAGGCGTGGTCGACTGGCGTGCTGGTCGGCGTCCTGTACGCGGCGCTGCGGGTCTGCTGGGCCTGGCCGGACTGCTGGGTGTCGGCGCCGGCGAGCGCGCGGCCACGGTGTTCGGCGCCCGGGCGGCCCGGCGCCGCGCCCGACACCGACCCGCCCACCCCGCCCGCCCCCAGGGGGCGCGCCCCAGACCGAGAGAGGCACCCATGCCGCCGACGCCCGACCTCACCGCCTTCCTGGCCGCGCCCGCCCCCGAGCTGCTGCCGCTGCCGCCCGCCGCGCACCCCGCCCCCGGCGTACGGCTGCTGCGCGGTGTCCCGTACGCCTACCGCGCGGGCGTCCGGCCCCTGGAACTCGATCTGTGGCTGCCCGAGTCCGGCGAAGCGCCCGGCCCCCTTCCGGTCGTCGTATACCTCCACGGCGGGGGCTGGCGCGCGGGCACGCGCACGGAGATGGGGCCGCGCTTCCGGAACTGGAGCCCCGACCCCTTCGCCCGCCTCGCCCAGGCCGGGTTCGCGGTCGCCAGCGTCGACTACCGGCTCAGCGGTGAGGCCGTCCACCCGGCCCAGCTCGACGACGCGACAGCGGCTCTGGCCTGGCTCGGAGCCCGGGCCGGCGAGCTCGGTCTGGACATGCGCCGGACCGTGACGTGGGGCGAGTCCGCCGGTGCCCACCTCGCCGCCCTGCTCGCCCTCACCGCACCGGTGAGCGGCTGCGTCGCCTGGTACGGACCCACCGACCTGACCACCCTGCCCGGCCAGTGTCAGCCGGGCTCCTACGACGCCGCCGACCCCACCACCCGGGAGGCCCTGCTGATCGGGGCGGCGCTCGCCGACGCGCCGGACCGGGCCCGCGCCGCGAGCCCGGTCGCCCATGTGAGCGCCGGCGCGCCACCGTTCCTGGTCCTGCACGGCGCCGAGGACGCGCTCATCCCGCTCGCCCAGGGCGAGCAACTCGCCGCCGCCCTGCGGAAGGCGGGCGTCTTCGTGGACTTCCGGCCCGTGCCCGGCGCCGACCACGGGTGGGCGGGCCTGCCGGACGAGGACGCCGAGCGGTGCTTCACCGCGTCCGTGGACTTCGCCCGCGCCTGCACCGCGGGCCCGCTTCCGCCCGTACACCCCCAGTCCGGTGCCGGTGCCGGTGCCGGGCCGCCGGGCGCACCGGCGGCCCGGCACACGCTCAGCGGTGGCGGAACGAGCGTTGACCGTTTCTCCCGCAGCGCCGTAGTGTGAGGGAGCCAACACCGCTAATCGCTCATTGGGCGCATTATGGTCGCACCGTTTCCCACCCGTCGCCGGGCCGCCGTACTCCTCGGTTCGGCCCTCCTGGTCACCGGCCTGCCGTTCACGCTGTCGGCGTGCGGCTCCAGTGATCCTCCGGCCGCCCGGCAGGCCGGCGAGCCGGTTCGCGTGTCCCTGGCCTTCGGTTCCTCGCTCACCGACGCGGTGAAGGAGCAGGCCACAGCGCAGGACGCGGCGGCGCGCGAGGCCGCCGAACGCCGGGCCGAGAAGACGCCCGGGCGGGACGCGGCGTCCGATCCGCCCGGGTCCGCCACCGAGCGCGGCCGCGTCTGCACCACCGACCCGGCCGACCGCTCGGCGTGCCGCAACCCGAGCGGGACCATCGACCCCGACGGCGGTGACCTGGACGGCGACGGCGTCTTCGAGCCGCACGAGCCGGTCGGTCCCGGATACCGGGACCCGCGCGCGTACGACGGCGGCAAGACCTCCGGCGAGACCCAGTGCGAGTGGCTGCGCTCTCAGGGCATCGCCTGCTGAGGCGGTTCGAAGTCGCCGCGCACGGTGACCCTCCGGGGGTCTGACGCGGCCGGCTTCGCCGCCGCCGACGCGGTGTACGTGTCACCGCCCGCGTCGCGGTCGCCCTCCGCGTGGTTGTACTGGCCCGCGAAGACGTGGGTGCCGGCCGGAACCGTACGCCCCTCCTTGAGCCTCCAGCGGAAGACCAGGGCTCCCCCCTCCTCCCGTACGGAGACCGCGACATCGCCGGCCGGGAGGGAGCGCCAGCTGCCGGTGTGCGTGACCCCGCCCGTCTGACGGACGCGCAGTTCGACCGTGAGGGCCGTGAGCGGCTCACGGGTCTTCAGCCGCACGTTGCTCTGCGCCCAGTACCGATTGCTGTGCGGGTCCACCGACCCGTCGGCCGACAGCCGGGCCGGCTCCCGGACAGGGTCGCCCCGGTCGGTGCCGGCCGGGGGCGGCGCCGTCACGTGCGCGGCCCCGGCGTCCCGCGTCACGGAGGTCACCGCGTACCCGCCCGCCACCAGCGCCCCCACCACCGCGGCGGTGGCGCCAGCGACGCGCAGCCACACGCCCGGGGCGCCGGTCCGGCGGTCCGCCGGCTCGCGCTGCGCCGCCATGCCGCGTTCCACCCTGGCCAGCATCCGGGCGCGGTCGGGCCGGTGCGCCTCGGCCGCCTCGCTCAGCCGCCTGCGGAGTTCGCCGTCCATCAGCGCCTGCCTCCCACGAGTTCCTCGGCGCTGCCGCTGCCCAGCAGCTTCTCCAGCTGCGCCACGCCCTTCGAGGTCTGGCTCTTCACCGTACCGACCGAGATCCCGAGTGCCAGGGCGGTGTCCCGCTCGGAGAGGTCGAAGGCGTGGCGCAGCACCACACAGGCGCGTTTGCGGAACGGCAGTGCGCGCAGTGCCTCTCGCACGTCGACAACGGCCGGCACGTCCGGGTCCTGGGCGTACTCGGCGCGATGCGGCCAGAACAGGGCGATACGGCGGCGTTCCCGTACGGCGCCGCGTATCCGGCTGCGCGCGAGGTTGGCGACGACGCCCCTCGCGTACGCCGCCGGGTGCTCGGCGGCCCGTACGCGGTCCCAGCGGTGCCAGACGGCGAGGAGCGCGTCGGCCGCCAGGTCGTCGGCGGCGTCCGCGTCGCCCGTCAGCAGGTGGGCGAGGCGGGCGAGGCCGGCGTGGTGGCGCTCGAAGAACTCATGGAACTCCGCGGCGGCATCCGGCGCGCCTGTGTCCACGGGCGTCTCCTCCTGCCTGCGTCGATGTCCGGCCACCGGGGCGACGCTCGCCGGGCCCCTGATGTGTCTGACTCCCTACTCAATCACGCGCCGGCCGGCCGCCGTCCGGCGAGGCGGTCGTGTGCGGCGGCGGCGCCCGCCGCGCGGAGCCGTAGGGAAAATCTCCGCGCGGGGCGGCAACCATCCCGTGACCGGCGGCGACTTGACGACGGCACGGGGCTCACGCCCGTGTGCCGCAGCACCTGATCACACGTCCCCCGACCCCCCACAGTCGTCCGACCGGAAGGACCTTCCGCTCATGACCCACCAGCACAGAACCAAGAAGGCGCGCCGACGCGCCGGCCTGGGAGGCGCGGCCGCCCTGGCGCTGACCGCCGGGCTTCTCGGCTTCAGCTCGCTGACCCCCACCGCCTCCGCCGCGACCTGGCCGACCCCCAACGGCAGCCAGGCGGTGCCCGCGACCATCCCCGTGTCGGGCGTGAAGGACGGCGGGTACAAGAAGTTCTACGGTTCGGGCGAACTGGCCGGGGACGGCCAGAACGAGGGCCAGGACCCGATATTCGAGCTGGCCGACGGCGCGACGCTCAAGAACGTCGTCATCGGCGCGCCCGGTGCGGACGGCATCCACTGCAAGGGCAGTTGCACCCTGCAGAACGTCTGGTGGGAGGACGTCGGCGAGGACGCCGCCACGTTCAAGGGCGGCAACTCGGCCGTCTACACGGTGTACGGCGGCGGCGCCAAGAAGGCGGCCGACAAGGTGTTCCAGCACAACGGCGGAGGCAAACTGGTCGTCTCGAAGTTCGCGGTCCAGGACTTCAAGACGCTGTACCGCTCCTGCGGAAACTGCTCGAAGCAGTACAAGCGCACCTCGGTCTTCGACACCGTCGAGGTGACCTACCCCGGCTCCCGGCTGGTCGGCATCAACACCAACTACGGAGACAGCGCCGCGCTGCGAAACATCACGATCGTCGGTGACAGCGGCCGGAAGATCGTGCCGTGCCAGAAGTACATCGGGAACACCACGGGCGCGGAGCCGGTGGCCAACGGATCGGGCCCGGACGCCAATCACTGCAAGTACACGTCCTCGGACATCGCCTACAGGTGACCGCGCGCTGAATGCCACGGGCGGCGGAACCGGCCGGCAGCCGATTCCGCCGTTCGCGCTCAGCGGGGAGGCCGGCACGTCACGAGCGTCCCGCGCCGAGGAGCCGGACCGGGCCGTCTGCCACGGGCACGCCGAAGTCCGGTGTGCCGTCGGGCTTCCAGTGCAGGCGCTGGATCCGGGTGTGGCGGTTGGGGTCGTGCAGCGGGTCGCCGTCGATCTCCTTGTACTGGCGGGCGTGGTAGACGAGGACGTCGGTGCGCCCGTCCTCGGCGACGGTGAAGGAGTTGTGGCCCGGGCCGTACTGCCCGGTCGCGGCGCTGCTGGTGAAGACGGGCAGCGGTGACTTCCGCCAGGCGCCGGGGGCGAGCAGGTCGGCGTTCTCGTCGGCGGTGAGAAGGCCGAGGCAGTAGTTGGCGTCGGTCGCGCTCGCGGAGTACGTCATGAAGAGCCGGCCGTTGCGCCGGACGACCGACGGCCCCTCGTTGACCTTGAATCCGATGCGCTCCCAGTCGTACTCCGGTGCGGTGAGCCGGACCTGGGGGCCGGTGAGGGTCCACGGGTTCGCCATGCGGGAGAGGAACACGGCGGTGTTGTCGTCCGTGCCGGGTTCGTGCTGCGCCCAGGCGAGGTAGCGGTCGGAGCGGTGGGTGAAGGTGGTGGCGTCGAGCGAGAAGGTGTCCCAGGCGGTGGTGAGCCTGCCCTTCTCCGTCCAGGCGCCGCGGAAGGGGTCGGCGCTCCTGTTCTCCAGCACCCAGATGCGGATCTGCCACACGTCGTGCGCCGGGGCGGCGGCGAAGTAGACGTACCAGGCGCCGTCGATGTGGTGGATCTCGGGCGCCCAGATGTGCGCGGCCATGTCGCCGGTGGTGTGCCTGCGCCAGATCACGGACTCCTCGGCCGCCCCCAGGCCGGCGAGGGTGCGGGAGCGGCGCAGGATGATCCGGTCGTACTCGGGCGCGGTGGCGGTGAAGTAGTAACGCCGGTCGGTGTGGCGGTGGATGTGGGGGTCGGCGCGCTGCCGGACGAGCGGGTTGGCGAGGGCGGGGCCCGCGGCGTGGGCGGTGCGGCCCGCGGCGTGGGCCGGGTGTGCGACGGCCGCCGTCGCGCCCAGGGCGAGGGCGCCTCTGAGCAGGGTCCTGCGGGTGGTCGTCTGACGGTGGTTCACAGTGATCCCCTCATGCGTTGGTTCGACATGTCGAACGTCGTACGAGACTCTGTGCAGCCGAGACGGTAGCGGCGCCTCGGCCCACACACCAGCCCCCGGGGCAACACAACCTCCCTGCGCTCCGCGCAGCACGATCGCCGACCAACTCCGCTGCCCGACAGCCAAGTTCTGCTGTCAGAACCATTGACGTGGCATGGACGCGGACTTAGCTTCAACGCGTCGTACTTCGTACGTCATATATGAGACGCGATACGCGAGATATGTGAGTCCCCATGGTTTTCGCTCCGAGTCCGATCCCCTCCCGCACGCAGTACGTGCTGGAGGCGATCAAACACGCCATCCTCACCGGCGGTCTCAGCCCCGGCCAGGCCCTGGTCGAGACCGAACTGGCCGCCCGGTTCGGTGTGTCCAAGACTCCGGTGCGCGAAGCGCTGAAGACCCTGGCGGGGACCGGCCTCGTCGTGATGAACCAGTACAAGGGCGCCGCGGTACGCACGGTCGACGCCACCATGGCCCGCGAGGTCTACGACGTGCGGCTGCTGCTCGAACCGGAGGCCCTGCGCCGCACCATCACCTCGCGGGCCTCCCTGGAGGGCGCCCAGGAGGCCCTGCTGCGGGCCGATGAGGCGACCGACCCGGCCGAACGCTCCCTGGCGAACCGCGCATTCCACCGGGCGTTGTACCTGCCCTGCGGCAATCCGCTGCTCGCCAGGATGCTGGACGAGGTGCGCGACCAGGCGGCCCTGGTCTCCACCGTGGCGTGGTCCGCCGTCCCGTCCTGGGAGCGGGAGGCGGGCGAGCACCTGGCGATCCTGCGCCTCGCACTCGACGGCGACGCGGACGGCGCCGCCCGCGCCCTGCACTCCCACATCGCCGATTTCGTCCAGCGTGCCTTCCCGGAGGGGGATCCCGTATGACCAGCGCCGACTTCTCCGCGTCGCGCCGCGCGCTCGCCGACGTCGTGGCGATCCCCGTGACGCCCTTCGCCGCCGACGGCTCGCTCGACACCGCCGCCCACCGCGCGCTGCTGGGCCGGCTGCTGGACGGCGGGGTGCGCACACTGACCCCCAACGGGAACACCGGCGAGTTCTACGCGCTGACCCCGCGGGAGCGCCGCGCCGTCACCGAGCTGACCGTCGAGGAGGCCGGCGGCCGGGCCACCGTCCTCGTCGGCGTCGGGCACGACGTGCCGACGGCCGTCGCCGACGCGGAGCACGCCCGGGACGCGGGCGCGCAGATGCTGATGGTGCATCAGCCGGTGCACCCGTACGTCTCGCAGGGCGGCTGGACCGACTACCACCGCGCCGTCGCCGACGCCGTCCCCGGGCTCGGGATCGTTCCGTACATCCGCGACCCGCTGCTGAGCGCGGACAGCCTGGTGGCGCTGGGCGAGTCCTGCCCGAACGTGATCGGTGTGAAGTACGCGGTGCCCGACGCGGCGCGCTTCGCCGCCTTCGCCAGGGACGCCGGGCTGGACCGCTTCGTGTGGGTCGCGGGGCTGGCCGAGCTGTACGCGCCCGCCGCCTTCGCGGTCGGGGCCACCGGTTTCACCTCGGGCCTGGTCAACGTCTCGCCGTCCGTCTCGCTGGGGATGCTCGACGCCCTGCGCGCCGGGGACTACCCCGCCGCGATGAAGACCTGGGAGCAGATCCGCCCCTTCGAGGAGCTGCGGGCGGTCCACCGGTCCGCCGACAACGTCTCGGTCGTCAAGGAGGCCCTGGCCCAGCTCGGACTGTGCCGGCGCGACGTCCGCGCGCCCAGCAGGGCGCTGCCCGAGGAGCGGCGCGCCGAGATAGCGGAGCTGCTGGCCGGGTGGTCGGTGTGAGGGATCCCGAGAGTCTGCGCAGCCACCAGTGGTACGGGACCGAGGGCCTGCGGTCGTTCAGTCACCGCGCCCGCACCCGCCAGCTCGGGTACCTCCCGGAGGAGCACCTGGGCAAGCCCGTCATCGCGGTCCTCAACACCTGGTCGGACATCAATCCGTGCCACGTCCACCTGCGGGACCGCGCGCAGGCGGTGAAGCGGGGAGTGTGGCAGGCCGGGGGTTTCCCGCTCGAATTCCCGGTCTCCACGCTCTCCGAGACCTTCCAGAAGCCGACCCCGATGCTCTACCGGAACATGCTGGCCATGGAGACGGAGGAGCTGCTGCGCTCCTACCCCGTCGACGGCGCCGTGCTGCTCGGCGGCTGCGACAAGTCGACGCCCGCCCTGCTGATGGGCGCGGCGTCGGTCGACCTGCCGGCCGTCTTCGTGCCCGCGGGGCCGATGCTTCCGGGCCACTGGCGGGACGAGGTCCTGGGCTCGGGCACGGACATGTGGAAATACTGGGACGACCGGCGGGCCGGTCTCATCGGGGACGCCGAACTCGCCGAGCTGGAGAACGGTCTCGCCCGCTCCCCCGGCACCTGCATGACCATGGGCACCGCCTCGACCCTGACCGCCGCGGCCGAGGCGCTGGGGGTGACCGTGCCGGGCGCCTCGTCGATCCCGGCCGTGGACTCGGGACACGACCGGATGGCCGCGGCCTCGGGCCGCCGGATCGTCGACCTCGTGCACCGCGACCTCAGGCTCTCGCACATCCTGACCCGGGACGCGTACGAGGACGCCGTCGCGACCGTGCTGGCGCTCGGCGGTTCGACGAACGCGGTGATCCACCTGATCGCCATGGCCGGGCGTTCGCAGGTCCCGCTCACCCTGGACGACTTCGACCGGATCGCGCGTACGGTGCCGGTGCTCGCGAACCTGCGGCCCGGCGGCCAGTACCTGATGGAGGACTTCCACTTCGCCGGCGGGCTTCCGGCGTTCCTGTCGCGGCTGACGGACGTCCTGCATCTGGACCGGCCCACCGTGGCGCACGACTCGCTGCGCGAGCAGCTCGCCGGGGCGCGGGTGCACAACGCCGAGGTGATCAGGGCACGTTCACGGCCGCTGGCGGACGAGGGCGGCGTCGCGGTCCTGCGGGGCAACCTCTGCCCGGACGGCGCGGTCATCAAGCACATCGCCGCCGAACCGCACCTGCTCCGGCACACGGGGCCCGCCGTCGTCTTCGACGACTACCGGACGATGCAGCGCAGCATCAACGACCCCGGGCTCGGCATCACCGCCGACACGGTGCTCGTCCTGCGCAACGCCGGCCCCAAGGGCGGTCCCGGGATGCCCGAGTACGGCATGCTGCCGATCCCCGACCACCTGCTCAAGGAGGGGGTCCGGGACATGGTCCGGATCTCCGACGCCCGGATGAGCGGCACCAGTTACGGCACCTGCGTGCTGCACGTCGCGCCGGAGTCGTACGTCGGCGGGCCGCTCGCCCTCGTACGGACCGGTGACACGATCACGCTCGACGTGCCCGCCCGCTCGCTCCGGCTGGAGGTGCCGGACGAGGAGCTGGAACGCCGCCGGGCCGCGTGGTCGCCGCCGCCGGCGAAGTACGAACGGGGCTACGGCGCCCTGTACAGCGAGCAGATCACCCAGGCCGACACCGGGTGCGACTTCGCGTTCCTGTCACGGGCGGGGAACGTGCCCGACCCGTACGCCGGCTGACCGCCGCGCTCCTCCTCCACCGGGCAGCCCTGTCCGCCATCTCGAACGACGTCTGGAAAGCGCTCACCCCCGTACGGCACCGCACGAGAACGCACGAGAACGGAGAAGCAGTCATGGCCTCAGCCGTGGCCAGAACGCCCAGGGCGCCGGGCCGCCGCGCGGGAGCACCGCCCCGCCGACTCCCGTACCTGCTCATCGCCCCCGCCGGCCTGCTGATGCTCGGTTTCATCGCTTATCCGGTCATCAGCGTCTTCTACTACAGCCTGCGGAACTACAACGTCACCAAGCCGTGGCGCGACGGCTTCGCCGGATTCGACAACTTCGTACGCGTCTTCACCGACGACCCGCAGTTCTGGACCACCCTCGGCTTCAGCGCCCGCTGGGTCGTCGTCCAGGTGGGCCTGCAGCTCGCCCTCGGACTGGTCCTCGCGCTGCTGGTCAACCAGACCTTCGTCGGACGCGGCATCGCCCGCGCGATGGTCTTCTCGCCGTGGGCCGTGTCCGGGGTGCTGACCACCACCATCTGGATGCTGCTCTACAACCCGTCCACCGGCGTCAGCCGCTATCTGGCGGACGCGGGCATCGGCTCGTACGGCACCTCGGTCCTCTCCGACACCGGAACCGTCTTCTGGGCCGCGGTCCTCGCCGAACTCTGGCGCGGGGTCCCCTTCTTCGCGATCCTCATCCTCGCGGACCTGCAGTCGGTGCCGAAGGAGCTGTACGAGGCGGCCTCCGTCGACGGGGCCGGCCGGACGCGGCAGTTCCTCCACATCACCCTGCCCCACCTCAGGGACGCGATCGTCCTGGCCACGCTGCTGCGCGGGGTGTGGGAGTTCAACAACGTCGACCTGCTCTACACCCTCACGGGCGGCGGACCGGCAGGCGTCACGACCACGCTGCCGCTGTACGTCGCCAACACCGGGATCGAGGGCCACGACTTCGGCTACGCCTCCGCGCTGACCACGGTCGCCTTCGTGATCCTCCTCTTCTGCTCGATCCTCTACCTGCGCCTGAGCAAGTTCGGAGGCGACTCCAAGTGACCGCAGCCCTCGCGGAGAAGCACCCCTCCCCCGCGCCACCGTCCGCCGCCGGCGCCCCCGTACCGCCGGACCGGGGCACGCGCTCCCGCCGGTTCCGGCGGGAGCGGGCCTTCGACGACGTGCCCCGCTGGCAGATCTACCTGCCGCTCGGCCTCTATCTGCTCTTCACGCTCGTCCCGTTCTACTGGATGGTGCTCTTCGCGCTGCGGCCCGCCGGGTCCACCTCGCTGGTGCCGTGGCCGCTGACCTCCGAGCACTTCGAGAAGGTCTGGAACGAGCGCAGCTTCGGGATGTTCTTCCAGAACAGCATGATCGTCGGCGTCGCGACGCTGGTGATGACGACGCTGATCGCGCTGGCGGGCGGTTACGCGCTGGCGCGGTTCGAGTTCCGGATCAAGAACGGCTTCATGCTGGCCCTGCTGTGCTCGCAGTTCATCCCCGGCGCGCTGATGCTCGTACCGCTCTTCGAGATCTTCCGGAACCTCCAGATGATCAATTCGCTGGGCAGCGTGATCATCGCGGAGACGGTCTTCCAGCTCCCGCTGTCCATCATCCTCATCAGCGGTTTCATCAAGAACGTGCCGGTCTCCCTGGAGGAGGCCGCCTGGGTGGACGGCTGTTCGCGCTTCCGGGCGTTCTGCGCCGTGGTGCTGCCGCTGCTGCGGCCGGGGCTGATCGCCGTCGGTTCGTTCGCCTTCGTGCACAGCTGGAACCACTTCCTGTTCGCCCTGATGTTCCTCAGCGAGCAGGACAAGCAGACGATCCCGGTCGGGCTCAACACGCTCATCGGCGCGGACAGCGTCGATCTCGGAGCGCTGGCCGCGGGCGGCGTCATCGCCGCCGTTCCGGTCGTGATCGTCTTCGCCTTCATCCAGAAGTGGCTGATCACCGGCTTCAGCGCGGGGGCGGTGAAGGGATGAGCCTGCCCGTCGTACTGGCCGGCGCGCGCGGTCACGGCCGTTCGCACCTGCTCAACGTCCGCCGTCTCGAACAGCTGGGCCTCGCCCGGCTCGCCGGGATATGCGAGCTGACGCCGCTGGACGCCGACGAGCTGGACGGTTTCGGCGATCCGCCGCAGTCGTCCGACTTCGGCGCGCTGCTCGACGCGACCGGCGCCCGCGTCGCGATCGTGTGCACCCCCATCCACACGCACACCGATCTGGCGCTGGCCGCGGCGGCGCGCGGCGTGCACCTGCTGCTGGAGAAGCCGCCCGCGCCGTCGTACGCGGAGTTCGAGCGGATGACCGCGGGGGTACGGGCGGCCGGCACCGTGTGCCAGGTCGGCTTCCAGTCCCTCGGTTCGCACGCCCTCCCCGCGATCCGCGACCTGATCGCCCGGGGCGTCATCGGCGACCTGCGGGGCGTCGGCGCCGCAGGGGCCTGGGTCCGGGACACCGCGTACTTCGCCCGGGCCCCCTGGTCGGGCCGCCGCCGCATCGGAACGGCCGACGTGGTGGACGGGGCGCTGACCAATCCGCTGGCGCACGCGGTCGCCACCGCGCTCGCCGTGGCGGGCCGCCCCCGGTCCGAGGACGTGGCGGGCGTCGAGGCGGAGCTGTTCCGCGCCCACGACATCGAGGCCGACGACACGTCCTGCGTACGGGTCACGACGACGGGCGGCGTCCCCGTCACCGTCGCGGCGACCCTGTGCGCCGAGCGGACCGCCGAGCCGTACGTCGTCGCCCACGGCGACCTGGGGCGGATCACCTTCTGGTACCGGCAGGACCGGGTGCTGGTGCAGCGCTCCGGGCACGGCCCGCGGGAGGTGGTGCACGGCAGGACGGACCTGCTGGAGAACCTGCTCCGCCACCTCGCCGGGGACGCCCCGCTCCTGGTGCCGCCGGAGGTGACCGGCGCTTTCATGCGAGTCGTCGAAGCGGTGCGGCTGGCCCCCGATCCGGTGGCGCTGCCCGCCCACGCCTGGCGCACCGTCGCCGGCGGGGCTTCGGCGCCGCGCCGGATCGTCTCCGGTGTGGACGACGTGGTCGCCGCGAGCGCCGACACCCTGGCCCTCTTCTCCGAACTGGGCGTCGCCTGGGCGCCCGCCACCGAGGTGAGCGCCCCGTGAACCCCACGCTGACCCTGCGCTGTTCGGGACGTTCCGTCGCCCGCTACACCTTCGCCCCGGAGCTCGGTGCCGGTCTCCCGGCGCGCCCCTACCTGCACCCCGTCTCGACGCTCGGCGGTGTGCCGGTCACCGAGGAGATGCCCGACGACCACGTCCATCACCTGGGGGCGGGGGTCGCCGTGCCCGACGTGGCGGGCGCCAACTTCTGGGGCGGCAGGACGTACGTACGCGATCGGGGGCCCGTGGCGCTGGACAACCACGGGACCCAGCTGCACCGGGGGTGGAAGCTGTGCGATCCGGACGGCTTCGTCGAGGAGCTGAGCTGGCGGACCGGTCCGGACGACGCTGCCGAGCTGCTGCGGGAGCACCGCACGGTCGCCGCCACCGCACTGGACGACCGGGCCTGGGCCCTCGACTTCACGTTCTCGCTCACCAACACCTCGGGCCGCGACCTGTCCGTCGGCAGCCCGGCCACCAACGGCCGCACCGGCGCGGGATACGGCGGCTTCTTCTGGCGGGCCCCCAAGAAAGCGGCGGCGCCGCGCGCGTTCACAGCGACCGGGCGGGGCGAGGAGGCGGTGCACGGCAGTACGGCCGACTGGCTCGGCCTGGCGGGCGACGGGTGGACGCTGGTCTTCGCCGGGGCGACCGAACGGACCCGCCGCGACCCGTGGTTCGTACGCACCGGCGAGTATCCGGGCGTGGGCTCGGCGCTCGCCTGGGCGCGGCGGCTGCCCGTACCGGCCGGCGAGACCGTCGTACGGCGCCTGGTCACGGTCGTGGCCGACGGCGCCCTGGACCGGGCGGCAGCGGCGGCGTACGCGCGCAGGGCGGTGGGCGCGTGAGCCGGGTGTGGACCGCCGATCTGGGCGACGGCACCTACCGCAACCCGGTGCTCGCCGGCGACTGGTCCGACCCGGACGTGGTGCGGGACGGCGAGGACTACTACCTCACCGCCTCCAGCTTCGGCCGGGTGCCGGGACTGCCGCTGCTGCACTCGCGCGACCTCGTCAACTGGTCGCTGATCGGGCACGCCCTGGAACGGCCGGTGCCCGCCGAGGGGTCGGCGGGGCCCCGCCACGACCAGGGGGTGTGGGCGCCCTCGCTGCGGCGCGGCGGCGGCCGGTTCTGGATCTTCTGGGGCGACCCGGACCGGGGCATCCACCAGATCAGCGCGCCGGACGTCCGCGGCCCGTGGACGGAGCCCCATCTGCTGAAGGCGGGCAAGGGCCTGATCGACCCGTGCCCGCTGTGGGACGAGGAGAGCGGTGAGGCGTACCTGGTGCACGCCTGGGCCAAGTCCCGTTCCGGGGTGAAGAACCGGCTGACCGGCCACCGGATGAGCCCGGACGGGCGCACCCTGCTCGACGGGGGCGAGGTGGTCGTCGACGGCGACCTGATCCCCGGCTGGTTCACGCTCGAAGGCCCCAAGCTCTACCGGCACGACGGCTGGTTCTGGATCTTCGCTCCGGCCGGCGGGGTCGAGACCGGCTGGCAGGGGGCGCTGCGCGCGCGGGAGTTCTTCGGTCCGTACGAGCACAAGGTCGTCCTGCGCCAGGGCGGGACGGACGTCAACGGACCGCACCAGGGCGGCTGGGTGCGCACGCAGACCGGGCAGGACTGGTTCCTGCACTTCCAGTCGCGCGGGGCGTACGGGCGTGTGGTGCACCTCCAGCCGATGCGCTGGGACGACGCCGGGTGGCCGGTGATCGGTGACGCGGGCGAGCCCGTGGCCGTACACCCCAAACCGGACCTGCCCGCGCAGCCCGTCACGGCCCCGGCCGCGGACGACGGCTTCCCCGGCGGTCGCCACGGGCGGCAGTGGCAGTGGACGGCCGGCCCCGGCGTGGGGTGGACCGTGCCGCACTCCGGGGACGGTCTGCTGGCGACGTGCGTACGGACGGCCGACGCGCACGACCTGCGCAGGGTCGCGAACGTGCTGGTGCAGCGGCTGCCGGCCCCGGAGTTCACCGCCACTGTCGGCCTGGCGCTCGAGAGCCGGGCGCCGGGGGCGAAGGCGGGGTTCGCCGTGCTGGGAGACGCCTTCTCCTGGATCGGCCTGGAACGGGACGCCGACGGCGGCGTCCACCTCGTCCACCGGTACGCCGAGGAGGTGGCCGGGAGCGAACGGGACGCGGAGTACAGCCGGCCGGCGCCCGGCGGCGGCCCGGTGCGGCTGCGCGTCGAGGTCTCGGCCGGGGCCCGCTGCCGGTTCTCCGCCGACACCGGGGACGGCTTCCGGCCCTCGGGGGAGGTCTTCGCGGCCGTGCCGTGGCGCTGGGTGGGGGCGCAGCTCGCGCTGTTCGCCACCGCGCCGCCCGGGGCGGGGCCCGCCGGCGCCGCCCTCTTCACCGATTTCCGTATCACCGCCCCACCTGAACCCACATCTGCGAGGAGCGAGCCGCAATGACGCACACCGAGAGAGAAGAGCAGCCCATGAGAACCTCCACCGGAACCGGACGCCGTGGAACCCGCACCGCCGCCGCCGTCGCGATGGCCACCGTGCTGGCACTGACCGCCGCGGCCTGCGGGGACGACGGCAGCGGCAGCACCGGCGACGAGGGCTCGGGCAAGGGCGAGATCACCTTCTGGGACAACAACGGCGGGCCGCGCACCGCCGTGTGGAAGGAGATCATCAAGGACTTCGAGGCGGCGAACAAGGACATCAAGGTCAAGTACGTCCCCGTCCCGATCACCGATGTGCAGTCGAAGTACGACACCGCGATCGCGGGCGGCGGCCTGCCGGACGTGGGAGGCGTGGGGACCGCCTATCTCGCCAACATCGTCGCGCAGGACGCCCTGGAGCCGGTCGGGGACCGGATCGAGGAGTCCGGGCTGAACGGCAAGCTCGTCGAGTCGATGGTGGAGGGCGTCCGGACGGCCGGCGGGCGCGGGGACGAGATGTACTCCGTGCCCACCTCCGCCAACAACGGCACGCTCTGGTACCGGACCGACCTGTTCAAGGACGCTGGTCTCGGGGCGCCGACGACCTGGGAGGCGTTCTACAAGGCCGCGGAGAAGCTGACCGACGCGGACGACAACGCCTTCGGGTACACGATCCGCGGCGGAGCGGGGTCGGTCGCCCAGGCGCTGGACGCGATGTACGGGCAGTCCGGCATCACCACGTTCTGGGAGGGTGAGAAGACCACGGTCGACGACCCGAAGAACGTGGCGGCACTGGAGAAGTACGTCGGCCTCTACAAGAAGACGACGCCCGAGGCCGACGTCAACAACGACTTCGCCAAGATGGTCGCCCAGTGGGACTCCGGCACGATCGGGATGCTCAGCCACAATCTGGGCTCCTACCAGGACCACGTGAAGGCGCTGGGTGCGGAGAAGTTCGCCGGCATACCGAACCCGACGGGTCCCGGTGGCACCCGGGTCCAGGTGTCCAACCCGGTGGACGGTCTCGGCCTGTTCAAGGCGAGCGACAACAAGGCGGCAGCGTGGAAGTTCATCGAGTTCGCCGCGTCGCACGAGGCGAACAGCAAGTGGAACGAGGCGGCGGGCGCGATCCCGGCGAACACCGAGGCGGCCAAGGACCCCTGGATCAGTGAGTCGGAGCCGACGAAGCTCGCCGCGCGCTCCCTAACCGACGGCAGCACCACGATCGTGCAGTTGCCGTACTACCTGCCCGACTGGAATTCGATCACCAAGGCCGACAACGAGCCGGAGTTCCAGAAGGTGCTGCTCGGCAAGACGACGCCGAGGGCGTTCCTGGACAAGCTCGCCGACGAGCTGAACGCGGCCCAGGCCGAGTGGAAGCAGCAGAACAAGTGACCAGCCGCAGGCGCGTCCTGGCGGTCCTCGCCGCCGGGCTGCCGCTCGCCGTGGCCGGGGGCCCGCCGGCCGCGGCGGGCCCCCGGGACGCCCGAACGGGCCGAGGAGCTCACCGTATGCGAACCGTCTTCATCGCCGGAGACTCCACCGCCGCCGACAAGTACCGCTCGGCGGCCCCAGAGACGGGCTGGGGCACGGCCCTGCCCTTCTTCCTGCACGAGCACCTGCGGGTGTCCAACCACGCGGTCAACGGCCGCAGTTCGAAAAGCTTCATCGACGAGGGGCGGCTGGCGCCGATCCTGGAGGCGATCCGCCCGGGCGACTTCCTGCTCGTGCAGTTCGGCCACAACGACCAGAAGGCGGCAGACCCCGCCCGCTACACGGAACCGTGGACGAGCTACCAGGAGCACCTGCTCCAGTACGTCACCGGGGCGCGCTCGCGCGGCGCGCTCCCGGTGCTGCTGACCTCCGTGGAGCGCCGGCGGTTCGACGCGGCAGGTACGGCGCTCGCCACCCACGGCGAGTATCCCGAGGCCGTACGGGCCCTGGCGGCGGAGCAGGACGTGCCGCTGCTGGACGTCGCGGCGCTCTCCCTCGCCCTGTGGCAGAAGCTCGGGCCCGAGACCACCAAGAAGCACTTCCACTGGCTGGCGCCGGGCGAGTCCCCCAACTACCCCGACGGCGTGTCGGACAACACCCATTTCCATCCGCCCGGCGCCATCGAGGTGGCGCGGATGACGGCGCGTGCCCTGAAGAGCGAAGGAGTGCTCGCCCCGCACGAGGCGCGCCGCCTGAACGCGGAGATTCCCGAATCCTGGCTGACCTGGCACGAGGAGCCGTAACATGCGCAGACCCTCAACTCACGCGAGCCTCACCGCGCTGGCCGTCGCGGTCCTGACGCCCGGCCTGCTCGCCGCCGCCCCGGCGGCGAGCGCTCACCCCTCGCCGGTGCGCGGCGCCCACGTCCTTCCCGCGAACGACGGGTGGGCGTCGGCCGGCGGCGGCACGACGGGAGGCGCCGGCGCCGACGCGGCGCACACCTACACCGTCCGCACGTGGAGCGAGTTCAAGCAGGCGCTCAAGGACGGCGGCGACGCGCCGAAGGTCGTCCGGGTGCGCGGCACGCTCGACGGCATGGGCGGCAGGACCTGCGAGGACTTCGCCGCCGACGGGTACAGCCTGGACGCCTACCTGGCGGCGTACGACCCGCGGACGTGGGGCGAGGCCCCGCCCTCCGGCCCGTTGGAGGAGGCCCGCGCGGCCTCGGCCGTCGCGCAGGCGGAACAGATCAAGGCGTACGTCCCGGCCAACACGACGATCGTCGGCGCGGGCAGGGGCGCGCGGATCCTCGGCGGCTCGCTCCAGATCAAGGACGCCGACAACGTCGTGGTCCGCGGCCTCACCTTCGAGGACGCCTTCGACTGCTTCCCGCAGTGGGACCCGACGGACGGGGACGGCGGCGCGTGGAACTCCGAGTACGACAACCTCGTCGTGTACGGCTCGACCCATGTGTGGATCGACCACAACACGTTCACCGACGGCCGCCGACCGGACAGCGAACAGCCGCACTACTACGGGCAGTTGTTTCAGCAGCATGACGGCGAGCTCGACATCGTCAGAGGCTCCGACCTGGTCACCGTCTCCTGGAACGCCTTCACCGACCACGACAAGACCCTGATGATCGGCAACAGCGACGGCGCGGGGGCGACCGACCGGGGCAAGCTGCGGGTGACCCTCCACCACAACCTCTTCCGCGACGTGGTCGAGCGGGCGCCGCGCGTGCGGTTCGGCCAGGTCGACGCGTACAACAACCACTTCGTGGTGGCGGCGCAGGGGTACGCGTACAGCTTCGGCGTCGGCATCGAGTCGCAACTGGTGGCGGAGAAGAACGCCTTCGCCCTGCCGGACGGTGTGAGCCCGGCGAAGATCCTGAAGAAGTGGAAGGACGCGCCGGTCACGGAGAAGCACAACTACGTCAACGGCGTCCGGGTCGATCTACTGGCCGCGCACAACGCGGCGAACCCGGACAACCCGCTGCGCGAGGGCGCCGGCTGGACCCCGGTGCTGCGCACCCGGGTCGACGCGCCGCGTGTCGTACCGGCGCTGGTCACCCGCGGGGCCGGCGCGCCCGGGCACTGACCGCCGCCGGCGGCTCCCGGCCCCGTCCCCGTTCCGTACAGGAGTCCCGCATGTCCGCACGCCACCCCACCCGCCGCACCGCGCTCCTCACCGCCGCCGGCATCGGCCTCGGCGCGGCCCTTCCCCTGACCGCCGCCCGGCCCGCTGCCGCGGATGCCCGGCCGTTCGGCCCCCACGGGTCCCCCGCCCGGCGGCGCGGCCCCAGCACGCTCTACGTCGACCCGCAGGGCCGGGGAGACCACACCACCGTGTCCGACGCCGTCCGCGCCACCGCGGGCGACGGCTGGACGCTGGTGCTCGCCCCGGGGACGTACCGCGAGACGGTGACCGTTCCCGCCGACCGCACCGGACTCACGCTCCTGGGGGCCGCGTCCGACGCCAGGCGGACGGTCGTCGTGTACGACAACGCGGCGGGCACGCCGAAGCCCGACGGGACTCCGTACGGGACGGGGGGTTCGGCCACCGTCCTGGTCCAGGCCGACGGCTTCACCGCCCGCCGGGTCACCTTCGCGAACGACTGGCTGCGCGCCGAGCACCCCGACATCACCACGGGCACGCAGGCCGTCGCGATCCGGGTGCTCGGCGACCGCAGCGCCTTCCACCACTGCCGGTTCCTCGGCCACCAGGACACCCTCTACGCCGACACCCGCTCGCTCGCCGTCACCGCGCGGCAGTACTACGGCCACTGCCACATCGAGGGCGACGTGGACTTCGTCTTCGGCCGGGCCACCGCCGTCTTCGACCACTGCGTGCTGCGCACCCTGGACCGGGACGTGGACTTCACTCCGTACGGCTTCGTCTTCGCGCCCTCGACGGCGAGGGCCACTCCCCTCGGCTATCTCGCGACCCGCTGCCGGGTCGTCAGCGCCGCACCGGACCGGGCGTACAAACTCGCCCGGCCCTGGGTGCCGAGCTCCGACCCCGCCGCCCGGCCCTCCCTGGTCGTACGGGACACGTGGCTCGGTCCCGGCGTCGACGCCGAGGCGCCGTACGCCTCCATGCGCGACGCCCACCCGTGGCAGGACCAGCGCTTCGCCGAATACCGGAACACCGGGCCGGGCGCCCGCGTCACCGTCCCGGCCGAACGGCCGCAGTTGACAACGGAAGAGGCCCGCGCGCACACCCGCGCGGCCTACCTCGGCGACTGGCGGCCCGAGCGCTCGGACCGTGGCCGGTGAGCGGCTGACGTCCGGGGCGCGACCGGGCCGGTGATCACCCGGCCCGGGCGTGCCCCGCCTCCTTCACCGGGCGGATCGGCGCCACGCCTGCGCCCGGGCCCGGACGGTCGCGGGGGCTGGGTGAGACGCGGGTCGAGGCGGCGGGGCTGTTCCGCGCGGGGGGAGCGAACGCGCCCGTGCCGCCCGGCCCGCAGTGGCGGGTCCGGGCGGCACGGGGCGCACCGGCCGGGTGCGGGCGAGCCCTGTCAGCCGTCAGGCGGTCGGCCGGTCAGCGGGTCGGCCGGTCAGCGCCCGAGCAGCCGCTTGACCTTCTTGCCCTTGGCCGACTCGTCGAGCGTCTTCCACAGCTTGGCCGACCCGGTGTAGGCGTACACGCCGGGAGCCCCCTGCTCCGCGCAGCCGTCCCCGTACGACACGATGCCGATCTGGTAGACGCCCTGACGGCCGGGCAGCTTGCGGAACAGCGGACCGCCGCTGTCGCCCTGGCAGGAGTCCTTGCCCTCGACGCCGGCGCAGACGTTGACCCGCTTGTCGTAGCCGGAGTAGGCGGCCTTGCACTCGATGTGCGACAGCACGGGCACGTTCACCGCACGCAGCCGGTCGGGGAACGACGGGATCTCGGTGTTGGTGTTGCCCCAGCCGGCGACCGTGGCCGAGGCGCCCGGCCGGATCAGGGCGTCGGTCCCGAGGGTCGGCAGGAGCACCGGAGCCGTGCCCCTGACCGGCTTGTCCAGCATCAGGAACGCCATGTCGTACGCCTCCTGCCCCTTGGCGTACCGGGGGTGGACGACGATGTCGGTGACATTGCGCAGCGAACCCTGCCGCTTGTTCGACAGCACGGTGCGGCCGACGGTGACCTCGATGGTTTTGGCCTTCGTGCCTTCGACGCAGTGCGCGGCGGTCAGCACCAGGTTTTCGGCCAGCAGGCTGCCGCCGCAGAACTGCCGGTCCACGGCGCTGCCGCGGCCCTTTTCCAGCAGCGCGCTCATGAACGGGTACGCGCCGTTGGGCTTCTCGACGCCACCGATGATGTAGGCGCTGGGCCGGTCGTCCTTCGCCACCGGCGCCTGCGCCGCCTGGGCCGTGGTCGCGCCGGATATCAAAAGGGTGAGTGCGGCGCCCGCCGCCGCACCGGCGACGGCCGTCCGCCCCGGGTGGCGGCGGAAGAATGGAATGCGCATGGGGGGGTTCTCTCCGATTCGGTGAAATGACACCACGGCTGAGCACAGGCCATAACGAGCCGACGACCCGTCAAACAGCCTGCTGGTACCGGGTGTTATGACGCCGGCTCACATTAGGAGCCCCGGTATGGGCACGTCAAAAGAAATGGCGCGCAATTTCGGCGACAACGGTTTCCCATGCCCTTCTCCCCGTGCTTCCTGCTTCACTCAGACGGAGAAAAGACGGACGGGGTTCACTCACGGCGCCGAAATTTTCTTCCCGCCTCTGTCCCTCGCCCGCTTCCCCGGGTTTGAATGTGATCCCTGGACGGCTCACCCGGCGGCCATCACCCCCGCGTGCGCGGCTCGCCCGGCGTTTGCGGGAGGTGTAGAAAGAGGTCATGGCCGGACGCAACGGCCGCCCGCGCTCGGTTTTGCGGATGCGAACTGTCGCTGGTCAGGTCTTCCTTCTGCAGGTGGCGATCGTCGTCCTGCTCGTCGCCACCGCCATGGCGGTGCTCGTCCTGCAGTCCCGGTCCGACAGCGAACGGGAGGCCCGCAACCGCTCGGTCGCTGTGGCCGAGACGTTCGCCAACGCACCCGGCCTCGAGGAGGCCCTGGCCAGTCCCGACCCGACGGCGGAGCTGCAGAGTCCGGCCGAGAAGGCCCGTGAGCGCGCCGGGGTCGATTTCATCGTCGTACTGAACCGCGAGGGCATCCGCTACACCCACCCCCTGCCCGACCGGATCGGGAAGAAGTTCGTGGGCGACCTGGGGCCCGCACTGGAGGGCCGGGTCGTCACCGAGAAGATCACCGGGACGATCGGCCCGCTCGTGCAGGCCCAGGTGCCGGTCATCGCCCGTGACGGCTCGGTCATCGGTGTCGTCTCCGCCGGGATCACCATCGAGAAGGTCAGCGGCGTCGTCGAGGAGCAGATCCCGCTGCTGTTCGGGGCCGCGGCGGTCGTGCTGCTCCTGGCCACGGGCGGGACGGCGCTGGTGAGCAGACGGCTGCGCCGCCAGACGCGCGGCCTCGGCCCCACCGAGATGACCCGGATGTACGAGCATCACGACGCGGTCCTGCACGCCGTGCGGGAGGGCGTCCTCATCGTCGGGGGCGACGGCCGGCTGATGCTCGCCAACGACGAGGCGCGCCGGCTGCTCGGCCTGCCGAACGAGGTGGAGGGACTGCACGTCGGCGAGCTGGGGCTCGATCCCCAGACCGCCGGGCTGCTGGCCTCGGGCCGGGAGGTCACCGACGAGGTCCACCCGGTCGGCGACCGCCTGCTCGCCGTCAACCTGCGGACCACGCACCAGCACGGCGGTCCGGCCGGCAGCGTGGCGACGCTGCGTGACACCACCGAGCTCCAGGCGCTGTCGGGCAGGGCCGACGTGGCGCGGGAGCGCCTGAAGCTGCTGTACGACGCCGGGACGGAGATCGGCACCACCCTCGACGTCGTACGCACCTGCGAAGAGCTGACGGAGTTCGCTGCGGCTCGCTTCGCCGACTACGCCACGGTCGACCTGGTCGAGGCCGTGCTGCGCAGCGAGGAACCGACCGCCACGGGCACCGGTCCGGGCGTGGACCTGCGCCGGGTGGCCTTCCACGGCCTGAGCGGACACACGTCGCTCTACCCCCTCGGCAAAACGATCCGCTTCGTTCCCTCCACGCCGATGGGATTCAGTCTCGGCAAGGGCGAGGCCGTCCTCCAGGCGCGGCTGGGCGCCTACTCCGGCTGGCAGGAGCAGGACCCGGAACGGGCCCAGCAGCTCGTCGAGCACGGCATCCACTCGATGATCGCCGTTCCGCTGCGCGCCCGCGGCGTCATCCTGGGCCTGGCGATCTTCTGGCGCTCGGAGAAACCCGAGCCCTTCGAGGAGGAGGACCTATCCGTCGCGGAGGAGCTGGTCGCCCGCGCCGCGGTGAGCGTGGACAACGCCCGGCGCTACACGCGCGAGCACACCATGGCGGTGACCCTGCAGCGCAGCCTGCTGCCCCGGGGCCTGCCGGAGCAGAGCGCCGTCGACGTCGCCTACCGCTACCTGCCCGCCCAGGCCGGGCTCGGCGGACTCGGCGGCGTCGGCGGGGACTGGTTCGACATCATCCCGCTGCCCGGCGCCCGGGTCGCGCTCGTGGTGGGCGACGTCGTGGGTCACGGGCTGCACGCCGCCGCCACCATGGGGCGGCTGCGCACGGCGGTGCACAACTTCTCCACCCTCGACCTGCCGCCCGACGAGCTCCTGTGGCACCTCGACGAACTGGTCGCCCGCCTCGACCAGGACGAGACCGGCGACGAGGCGGGGGTCACCGGGGCCACCTGTCTGTACGCGATCTACGACCCGGTGACCGGCCACTGCACCATGGCGCGGGCCGGTCACCTCCAGCCGGCGATCGTCCGTCCGGACGGCACGGCGTACTTCGCCGACGTGCCCGGCGGCCCGCCGCTGGGCCTCGGCGGGCTGCCCTTCGAGACGCTCGACGTACAGCTGCCGGAGAACAGCCGACTGGTCCTCTATACGGACGGACTCGTGGAGGACCGGGAGCGGGACATCGACGAGGGAATGGCGCTCCTGCTCCGCACGCTGGGCGACCACGCCGGTCTGACGCCGGAGGAGACCTGCGAGGAGGTGCTCGGTGCGCTGTTGCCCGCGCGGCAGCGGGACGACATCGCGCTGCTCGTCAGCAGTACGCGGGTACTGGACTCCAGCCGGGTGGCCGCGTGGGAGGTGCCGAGCGACCCGTCGGCGGTGGCCGGGGTACGGGCCGCCGTGACGGGCACGCTGGCCGAGTGGGGCCTGGCGGAGGAGGCGTTCACCACCGAGCTGATCCTCAGTGAGCTGGTCACCAACGCCATTCGCTACGCCGCCGGTCCGATCGGTGTACGGCTGATCCGCGACCGCAGCCTGATCTGCGAGGTGTCGGACCGCAGCAGCACCTCCCCCCACCTGCGCCAGGCGGCGCACACGGACGAGGGCGGGCGCGGGCTCTTCCTCGTCGCGCAGTTCGCCGACCGCTGGGGCACGCGGTACACCGGGGACGGCAAGGTCATCTGGACGGAACAGCCGCTGCCGGACGGCGAAGCGCCGCGGAGCCCGCTCTGAGGCCGGCCCGCTGAGCGCCGGAGTGCGGTGTGTGGCCGCAGGGCGGCGCCCTTGTGGTCAGTCCCGGTCACGCACCGCCACGATCCCGTTGAAGACACCGGCGTACGCGGTGCCGTCGGGGCCGATGGTGAGGGGCGCCCAGTTGTTGTCGTACGCCGGGCCGGTGCCGGTGAGCTGCCGCCAGCGGATCTCGCCCGTACGGAAGTCGACGGCCGTCAGGTACCAGGCGTCGATCCCGAGCCTGTTCGGCTCCTTCGCGTAGAAGTACAGCAGTCCGTTGGCGGTGGAGAGCTTGGGAACGGTGGACGGGGAGCGTACGCCGCTCTCCCAGACGGTGTCGCAGCCGCTGCCGTTCTCGCGTACGTCGATGCGGGTGGCGCCTCCCGTGACGCTGCGGCCCAGGAGCAGCGACGACGGGTTCTCGTAGCCGTAGTTGTTCTCCACCACCAGGCTGTTGTCCCAGCTGATGAGGGAGTTGTCGGTGGTGGACCTGCCGGAGGGGAAGACGGGCACCTTGCAGACCAGTCGGCCGTTTCCGGGAACGTGCGCCGCGCGGCGGTAGACGAGGACGTTCATCCGGTCGTCGGCGTTGTCGGTGATCGCCACGTAGCCGTCGCCGAAGAGGTCGGGGGTGGTGCCCGATCCCTGGTTGACGGAGCCGGGCTTGGTGCCCGTTCCCCGGTCGTACGTCTGGCGCCACTGCGTACGGGGCGTGCCGTCGGGGTCCGCGCGGAAGCTGTAGAGGGCGTGGTCGGAGACGATCGAGACGCCGTCCTCGGCGACCGAGAAGGAGTTCTGGATCTCCTCCCCTTCGAGCCGGACGCTGCGGATGCGCCCGTTCGACGGGTCCACCGTGCCGACGCGGCCGAGCCGGGTGACCCACCAGATGCGGCCCTGCCAGTCGGGCATCACGGAGGTCACCGGGTCGCAGGTCCCGCCGGGGCGGAGATTGGTCCAGGACACGCAGTCGTGCGGAACGTGCCCGGTGAGGTCCCAGTCGTCCTCGACGACGAAGCGCCAGGTGCCGTCCGCCGTCCGCTCGTGCGCGATCCGCAGGACGTGCTGGCGGGAGTCCGCGAGGACCACCCGGTCGCGGTGGTCGAGGTAGAAGTACGCGCCGCCGGAGGTGTCCTTGAAGATCTTCTCGAAGTCGAGCCGGGTGACGGCCTCCACGGTCGAGGAGCGCTGCGGAAGCCTGTACTCGGCGAGGGTGCCGAGCGTTCTCGGGTGCAGCAGTTTGAGGAGGAAGCCCTGGAAGGTGCCGCAGACGGTGATCAGGCGGCCCGCGGCGTCGAAGGTCGCGGTCGCGCACTCGCCGCCCAGCGCCGCGATCCGTTCGCTGGTGACCTGCGGGTCGCGTCCCAGCGGTCCGGAGTACGGGTGGGTACCGCTGCCCGCCGCGTCCGCGTGCATGCCGCTGCGGCCGTTCGGGGCGAGGAACGGGTGCTGAGGGGGCGCGTCGCCGGGAACCGGCTGTGCGGTGGCCGGCTCGCCCTGGTACGCGCTGACCAGCCGGTGGCCCGGCGCCTTGGGTATCTCCTCGGCGCGGACGACCCCGGACGGCAGGACGGCGGGGACGACGAGAGCGAGGGCGAGGGCCAGCGTGCGGGCGTACGCTCTGCGGGTCCTGGACATCAGGCTCCTTGGACGGGTGACGGTCGCGCCGTCGCCCGACGCTAGGGCCGACCCCTTGAAGTGTCCATGGAAACCCGTGCGGTTTCACCGCCCCGCCATCCGCGCGCAACACCCGGACGTGCGGGGCGGGTCGGTCCGGTGCGGACCGTCGGGACGGTCCAGACGGTCAGGAGGTCAGGGCCTGAGGTCGCCGACCACGTCCGCGGTGGCGGCGATCCCGTTCTGGATGGTCGGGCCCATGCTCGTACCGGCGAGGAAGAAGCCGAGCAGGGCGCAGACCAGCGCGTGCGAGACCTTGAGTCCTCCGTTCCGCAGGAAGATCACCGCGAGAATCAGCAGGAGCAGCACCAACGAGATCGAAATGGCCATGGTCAACCTCCTCCGCCGCGCGCGAATTGCGGCATTCGGCCGTCAGTCTGGCGCAGCGGAGGGCCCATCCGGGCGGAAGACGTGTCCGCCGTACGGGTGTTGACTGTTGGTGACGGCGGTTACGCGTCGTACGTGCGGAGGAACCGTTCGAGGCCGGCGAGGTCGTCGGTGTTGATGTGGTCGGCGTCCGCGGCGAGCAGTTCCGTCCAGACGGCGTCCCGCGCCGGCCCCGGCAGGTCGGGCGTCGCCCAGAACCGGACGCGCTGTCCGCGCCGGTGGGCGGTGGACACGACGCCGCGCAGCTTCGCCCGCTCGGCGTCGGGGAACGGTCCGGAGCCCTGCCAGGAGAAGCTGTGCGACCAGTTGCCGCTGATCAGCGGTATGAGACCGGCGGAGGCGGGCCCGCCGAGGTCGTCGAGCCGCCCGTCGTAGAAGGCGTGGCGCACCCGCTGCGCCTCCAGGGGGACGCGGGCGGCGCGGTCGCCGGAGACGACGGCGGTCACCGCGCCGGGGCGGACGCGGCCGTGGGCGTACGTGCTCAGCATCCGCCGGTGGCGGCGGAGTTGGCGGTGCAGTTCGAGGTAGGCGGCGGCGCCGTCGTTCTTGATGTCGACGAGCAGTTGTACGGGGCGGCGGCGCCCCCGGTACACGGAACCGTGGTGGGCCCTGACGCGGGCGGCGAGGGGGGCCAGGTACAGCGATTCGAGCGTGCGGGCGGGGTCGAGCTCCACGGGGTCGTGGGCGACGAGCAGTTCCCCGTCGACGAGGAAGATGTCCGCCTCGATGCTCGTGAAGCCGTGGGAGAGGGCGTCGTGGAGGGGACGATCGTGGTGGTAGTCGTTGTGCGCGTGCGCGCGCCGCAGGGGTCCGGGGCCGGGCTTCTTCCCTGCGGCCCGGGCGGACGCGGGAAAGGCGACGGCTCCCGCGAGGGCGGCGGCGAGGGTGGTGACGACTGCGCGGCGGGTGGGCGCGGTGACGGCCATGGTGCCTCCGGAGACGTACGGGACGTTCGGGACTCCGGCGAGTATCCGCTCCCCGCCGCCCCGACGGGCAGTGTCACGACAAGAGTTCCGTCACCTGTCGCCGCCGGTTCAGGATGCTGTCGGAGCGTCAGGCCGGAGCCTCACCAGGGCGTTGCGGGGGCCGGCAGGCGGGTGGGGACTCAGACCGCCGCGATGTCCTGCCAGCGGGGCGTACGGTCGCACCAGCGCTCCAGGAGGACGCGGTCGTGGCCGACGGCCAGCAGGCCCGCGCCGCTTTCGCGCCGGTACTCCTCGACGACCGCGACCAGGAAGGCCGTCGTCGAGGCGTCGAGCATCGCCGTCATCTCGTCGCACACCAGCCAGCGGGGGCGCAGCACCAGCGCGCGGGCCAGGCAGGCGCGCTGGAGCTGGCCGTCGCTCACCTCGTGCGGGCGGCGGCCCAGGAGGTCGTCGCCGAGTCCCACGGTCCGGGCCAGCGCGCTCACCGCGGCCGCCGCCCCGTCGCGCCGTCCGGTGGCCCGCAGCGGCTCGGCGATCAGGTCGCGCAGGCTCAGGCGGGGGTCGGCGGACAGCCGGGGCTGTTGGAAGACGACACCGATCGCCGTGCGCTGTGCGCGCGGGGCGCGGTGGCGCCAGCCGGTGACACGACTGCCGTCGAGGGTGACGGTCCCGGCGTCGGGGCGGTGCAGCAGGGCGGCGACCCGGGCGAGGGTCGACTTGCCGCAGCCGCTCGGCCCGAGCAGGCCGACCGCCTCCCCGGGGGCGACGGTCAGGTGCGCGCCGCGGACCACCGGGGACCCGCGCTCGTATCCGGCGGTGATCGCGTCGAGTTCAAGCACGGGCACGCTCCTCGGCCGGCGGGTGGTGACAGGCGACGCCGTCCGCGAGGACCGGCCGGACGGCGCAGGCGTCGGTGGCGTACGGACAACGGGCCTCGAAGGCGCACCCCGGGGGCAGGTCGCCCAGTTCTGGCGGCATGCCGGGGATCGGCGTGAAGGCGCGCTCGGGAAGGGCGTTCAGCAGCCCCCGGGCGTACGGGTGCCGGGGGCCGGGCGCGGCGAAGAAGCGTCCGGCGTCGGCGAGTTCGACGATCCTTCCCGCGTACATCACCGCGACGCGGTCCGCGACGCGCTCGGCCGCCGCGAGGTCGTGGGTGATCATCAGCAGGGCGTGGCCCTCGTCGACGTGCCGGCGCAGTTCGTCGACGGTGCGGTCGACGAGGTCGCGGTCGAGGCCGGTGGTCGGCTCGTCGGCGAGCAGCAGGGGCGCGTCGCCGACGAGGGCGAGAGCGGTCGCGGCGCGCTGAGCGAGTCCGCCGGACAGCTCGTGGGGGTAGCGGTCGAGGTGGTCCACGGGGAACGCCGCCCGGTCGGCCGCCCTACGGGTCGCCGCGCGCAGGTCCTGCTTGCGCGTGCCGGTCAGTTCGCGCAGCGTCTCCTCGAGCTGCGCCCCGACGGTCCGTACGGGCGTGAGGTGCGCGGCGGGACTCTGCGGGACGAGGCCGATGCGGCGCCCCCGTACGGTACGCGCCAGGGTGCGCTCGTCGGCGGTGAGCAGATCGAGGTCGCCCAGGAGCGCGGAACCGGCCGTCCGCGCGTTGCCCGGGAGCAGCCCCAGCAGCGCGGAGGCGAGCACGGACTTGCCGCACCCGCTCTCGCCGACCAGGGCCAGGCACTCCCCGGCCGCCAGGTCGAAGTCGGCGCCGCTGACGGCCTCGATGTGCCGCCCGCCCCGCATGCGGAACCGTACGGACAGGCCCCGCACCGACAACAGGGGCGTCCGAGGGCTCCCTTCCGGCGCGGAAGGGCCGACGGTGTACGGGGCGCTGCGGTCGTTCCCGGGAACGACCGCCGACCGCTCCACGGAACGTTCCGAAGACGCGCTGCGAGCGTTCCCGGGAACGGCCGCATGACGCTCCACGGAACGTTCCGAAGACGCGCCGTCTTCGTGCGGCGTGTGCGCGTTCCCCAGAGCGGCTGCGGGCCGCACCCGGGAACGCTCCGTCGTCGCGGACGCGGCCCGGCCGGTGTTCTGGGGCGTCGTCACAGCATCAGCTCCGATCGGCGGCGCGGGTTGATCCGTTCCCGCCAGGCGCCCGCGAGGCCCGCGATGGCGAGGGTCGGGACGATCAGGAGGAGGCCGGGGAAGAGGGTGGGCCACCAGTCGCCGGCGAGCAGCGAACTGCGCGCCGACTGCACGAGGTTGCCCAGGCTCGCCTGGTGCGTCGGCAGGCCGAGTCCGAGGAACGACAGCGCCGACTCGTGCCACATGGCGTGCGGGACCATCAGTACGGCCGCGAGTCCCGCCTGCGGCAGCACCCCCGGCAGCAGGTGCCGTACGGCGACCCGCCACCGTGACGCGCCGCCCGAAACCGCCGCGTCGATGTACGGCCGCGAGCGGAGCGACAGCACCTCCGAGCGCACGATGCGGGCGGTGGACAGCCAGTGGGTCAGTGCCACCGACACGATCACCGGCCACACCCCGGGCCGGAACATCGCGACGACGAAGATGCCGAGCAGCAGGTGCGGGACGGACGAGAAGGTGTCGACGAGCCGCATCACCACACGGTCCGTCCAGCCGCCGAACGCCGCTGCCGCCGCCCCCACCGCCGTACCGATGAACGTGGCGACCAGCGCCGCCACCAGCCCGACCAGAAGGGAGACGCGCAGGCCGTACACGCAGCGCAGCAGCAGGTCGCGGCCGACGTCGTCCGTCCCGAAGGGGTGCGCTGGGGACGGCGCACGGAGCTTCATCGACAGGTCGACAGCCTGCTGGTCGAGGTCGGCCAGCGGCGGTACCACCAGGACCGCGAGGACCACCGCCGCCACGATCACCGCCGAGGTACGGACGCGGACCGTGCGGGTGGAACGGCGAGTACGGCCGTGCGAACGCCACACGGGCGCCCCGGAAGCGAAATCAGCCATCGAAGCCCACTCTGGGGTCGGCGAGTCCGTACAGCAGGTCGGAGAGGAGGTTTCCGGCGAGGACCGCCGCGGTGGCGAGCACCGTCAGCGCGGCCAGCAGCGGGAAGTCCACCGACGTCGCCGCCTGTACGGTCGCCGCGGCGATGCCCGGCCAGCTGAAGACCGTCTCCACGAGCAGCGCTCCGGTGATGAGTTCGGGCACGCGCGAGCCGACGAGCGTGAGCGTCGGGAGCATTCCCGAGCGCAGGGCGTGTCCGAGGAGCACGGTGCGTTCGCTCAGCCCCCGCGCGCGTGCGCCGCGTACCGGGTCCTCCTCCAGCGCGTCGGCGACGCCTTGGCGCACGTAGAGGAAGAACCAGGGAAGCTGCGAGACGCCGAGAACGGCCGCCGGCAGCACCAGGTGCGTGGCGACCTGGCCGAACGTCGCCACATCGCTGTCGGTGTCGGTCAGTCCGCCCGCCGGCAGCACACCGAGTTCCAGCGCGAAGAACCACATGGCGAGCAGGCCGAGCCAGAAGGCGGGCGCCGCTTCCAGGGTGTACGCCGCCGAGCCGACCGCCCGGTCCAGCCAGCCGCCCTGCCGGCGCGCGGCCAGGACGCCCAGCGACGTACCGAGCGCGATCGCCACGAGGAACGCGGCGCCGGCGAGCAGCACCGACCAGCCGAGGCGTTCGGTGATGACGTCGGTGACGGGCTGGCGCATGACGCTGGAGTCGCCGAGGTCCCCGGTGACGGCCGAGGTCAGCCAGTTCCACCAGCGTGCGACGAGCGGCTGGTCGACGCCGAGGTTGGCGCGCAGCTGGTCGAGGTTCTCCTGCGAGGCGGTGAGGCCCGCGGTGCCCGCGTATGCCTTGACGGGGTCGAAGGGCGAGGCGGCGGCGACGGCGAACACGCCGAAGGTCACCGCCAGCAGGACGGGGGCGGCGAACAGGGTCCGCCGCCCGGCCATCCTCGCCATCGGCCCCCAGGGGAGCTTCCGGCCGGGGTGTGTCACTTCTTCGGCGTCCAGTCCTCGACGTTCCACCACGGTCCGGAGGCCAGGCCGTGGTCGTGCGGCTCGGTCTGCGTGGTGAGCCCGGACCACTTGTCGTCGACGACGTACAGGTGGTCGATGTGGGTCAGGAAGGTGTAGCCGGGGTTCTTCACGAGTTCGCGCTGGACGGTGTCGTACGCGGCCCTGCGGTCGGCCGTCCCGCCGCTCTCGCGGCCCTTCTTGAGCGCCTTGTCGACGGCGGGGTTGTCGTACCACGCCATGTTGTTGAAGGCGTCGCCCGCGAGGGAGGACTGGAGCAGCGTGTACTGGTCGAAGTCGGGGTCGCCGGGCGCGCCGCCGCCGGCGAGCACCGCGTCGTGCTTCATGCGCGGCATGATGACCTCCCAGGTGCCGGCCTGGGTCCTGATGTCGATGCCGGCCTTCTTCGCGTCGGACGCGTAGGCGAGGGCGTGGTCCTGGCGGAGCTTGTCGCCGGAGAGGTACCAGAGCGGGAACCGCGCCCGCACGCCGTCCTTGACGCGGATGCCGTCGGCGCCGGGCTTCCACCCGGCCTCGTCGAGGATCTTCTTCGCCCGGGCGAGGTCGTGCGTGCGCTCGGTGCCCTTGGCGAACCAGGGGCTGTCCGTGGGAACGGGCCCGTAGGCGGGTTTGCCCGCGCCCTCGAGGATCGTGTCGACCATGGCGCGGCGGTCGACGGCGACGTCGAGTGCCCGCCGTACGTCGGTGTCGCCCGCGACCTTGTTGTGCGTCGGCAGGGTCACCGTTCGGTAGTCGAAGGACCGGGCGGCGTACGTCGTCCTGCCGCCGTCGTCCTTGAAGGTGCCGGCGAGGTTGGGCGGCAGGATCGCGCCGTCGAGGTCGCCGGCGCGCAGCCGCGTGGCGCGCACGTCGTCGTCCTTGATGATCGCCATGGTGAACTTCTTCACCTTCGGCTCGCCGCCCCAGTAGCGCGGGTTGGCCCTGAAGCTGAGCTTCTCGCCCTTGGACCAGCCGGTGAGGACGTACGGCCCGGTGCCGACCGGCTTCGTCGTGAAGGAGCCGCTGTTGACGTCCTGCCGGCCGGCGACGTGCTCGGGAGCGATCGGGAGGACGGTGCGCTCGGCGAAGGGCGCGTACGGGTACTTGAGCGTGAAGACGACCTGGTGATCGCCGTCCGCCCTGACGTCCTCGATCGCGTCCAGCTCCGTCTTGGAGGCGTTGTTGGTCTTCTTGTCGAGGATGGTGCGGTAGGTGAAGACCACGTCCTTGGACGTGAAGGGCTTGCCGTCGCTGAACTGGACGCCCTCGCGGAGCGTGTACGTGTACGTGCGGCCGTCGTCGGAGACTTCGGGCAGCTCGGCGGCGAGGGCCGGCCGGAGCTTCATGTCCTCGTCGAAGGTGAGGAGCCCGTCGAAGATCTTGGAGTTGCCGTCCTTGCCGTAACCGAGGAGCGGGCTGAGGGTCTCGGGCTCGTACGCGATGCCGACGACCGCCGAGTCCCCCGCGCCGTGTCCGGCCGCGCTCTCCCCCGGCTTCGAGCAGGCCGCCGCGCTGATGGCCAGTGTTCCGGCCAGCGTCGCGGCGGCCGCCCCACGTATGGATCGGGACAGCATGCCTCGCCACACCCCTAATAAAGATCAACAGTTATTGCGAACGACTCGCAATTAAACCGTATGTAGAGGGGTGCTTGATCCACTGCCCCTTACCGGGGCGCCGGCAGGCCGACGAGTTCCGCCACCGCCTCCGTGTGCGCGCCCGGCGCGCCCAGCGCGATGGAGTCGGCCTTGGCGCGCTTGAGGTACAGGTGCGCGGGGTGCTCCCAGGTCATCCCGATGCCGCCGTGCAGCTGCACGCACTCCTCGGCCGCGTGCACCGCGACCCGGGAGCAGTACGTCTGCGCGACCGCCACCGCGAGGGGGGCGTCCGGGCTGCCGGTGGCCAGGGCGTCGGCGGCGTTGCGGGCGGCGGCCCGCGCGGAGACGACTTCCAGCCACAGCTGCGCCATGCGGTGCTTGAGCGCTTGGAAGGACCCGACCGGGCGGTTGAACTGCTTGCGGTCGCGCGTGTACCTGACCGTCTCCTCCAGGCACCACTCCGCGAGCCCCAGCTGCTCCGAGGCCAGCAGCCCGGCGCCGGCGAGCAGCCCGCGCCGGACGGGCGCCTCGGCGGAGCTTGCGAGCCGGCGGCCCCGCGCCCCTTCGAGGGTGACGGTGGCCAGCGGCCGGGTCAGATCGAGCGGCGTCAGCGACTCGACGGTGACGCCGGGCGACCCCGTCTCCACCGCGTACAGGCCGTCCTCGGCCGGTACGAGCAGCACCTTGGCGGCGGCCGCGTCGGCGACCGCGGTGACGCGGCCGCGCAGAGTGCCGTCGTCCGCCCGTACGGCACACGGCAGTCGCGCACCGGGCGCGGCGGACAGCGGGACGGCGAGCACCACGACGGTACGGCCGCCCGCCAAGGCGCCGAGCAGCTCCGCGACCGCGGCGTTCTCGGGGCTGGCGGTGTTCTCGGCGTTCCCGGCGTCGCAGCCCAGCAGCGTCTCGGCCGCGACGACCGCTCCCGTGAGGTACGGGGTCGGGGCGACGCTGCGCCCCAGTTCCTCCAGGACCACGGCCGCCTCACGGTGCGTGGCGCCCTGGCCGCCGAGCATCTCGGGCACGAGGAGCCCCGCCAGGCCCATGTCGGTGGCGAGCGAGGACCACAGCCGCGGGTCGTACGGCGTGTCCGACTCCGCGCGGGTGAGGACGGCCGCGGCGTCGCAGTGGTCGGCGAGCAGGGAGCGTACGGCCGCGCGGAGGTCGTCCTCGGCCTCGGAGTAGAGCAGGTCAGTCATCGGGCCAGGTCCTTCCAGGCGATGTCCTTGTCGCTGCGCGGCTCGGACGGCAGCCCGAGTACGCGTTCCGCGACGATGTTGAGCAGCACCTCGCTCGTACCGCCCTCGATGCTGTTGCCCTTGGAGCGCAGGTAGCGGTAGCCGGCGTCGCGGCCGGTGAAGTCGACGAGTTCGGGGCGGCGCATGGTCCAGTCGTCGTACAGCAGCCCTTCCTCGCCGCGCAGTTCCACCTCCAGGCCGCTGATCTCCTGGTTCAGGCGCGCGAAGGCCAGTTTCATGCCCGAGCCCTCCGGCCCCGGCTGGCCGGCGACGAGCTGCTGGCGCAGCCGCTCGCCGGCGAGGCGGGCGACCTCGGCCTCGACCCACAGGTCCAGCAGGCGCCGGTGCAGGTCGTGGGTGCGCAGTTCGGGGCGTTCGCGCCAGGTCTTCGCGACCGGCCCGATCATGCCGCCCTCGCGCGGGATGCGGGAGCCGCCGATCGAGACGCGCTCGTTCATGAGCGTGGTCTGCGCGACCTTCCAGCCCTCGCCGACGGGCCCGAGGCGCCGGCTGTCGGGGATGCGCACGCCGGTGAGGAAGACCTCGTTGAACTCGGCCTCGCCGGTGATCTGGCGCAGCGGCCTGACCTCCACGCCGGGGTCGGTCATGTCGCACACGAAGTACGTGATGCCCTGGTGCTTGGGGAGGCCGGGGTCCGTACGGGCGATGAGGATCGCCCAGCGGGCCACATGGGCGCTGGAGGTCCACACCTTCTGTCCGTCGATCACCCAGTCGTCACCGTCGCGCACCGCGCGGGTGCCGAGTGCCGCGAGGTCGGAGCCCGCGCCGGGCTCGCTGAACAGCTGGCACCACACCTCCTCGCCCACCCACAGGGGCCGCAGCAGGCTCCGCTTCTGCTCGTCCGTGCCGAAGCGCAGGATCGTCGGCGCGGCCATGCCGAGGCCGATGCCGATCCGCCGCGGGTCGTTGTCGGGCGCGCCGGCCGCCGCCAGCTCGGCGTCCACGACGGCCTGCAGCGAGCGGGGCGCGCCGAGGCCGCCGAGACCCACGGGGTAGTGCACCCAGGCGAGCCCGGCGTCGAAGCGCGCCTTGAGGAAGTCCGCGCGGTCCGTGGTGGCCGGCGGGTGGGCCGCCAGCAACTCCTGCGTCAGGGCGCGCACTTCGGTCGTGTCCGTCATCGGGCCGCCCCCTCGGGTACGACGACCACACGGCCGGTGGTCGTGCCGTCGGCGACGCGCTGGACGGCGTCCGCCGCGTCCTTCATGGCGACGCGCTCGCTGACCAGCGGCTTGACGGCGCCTTCGGCGGCCAGCCTGGTCAGCTCCTCGTGGCAGGCGAGGATCGCGGCCGGGTCCTTCGTGTTGTAGAGGCCCCAGTGGAGGCCGAGGATCGCGTAGTTCTTCACCAGGGCGTGATTGAGCGCCGGGGCGGGGATCTCGCCGCCGGCGAATCCGACCACGACGATGCGGCCCTCGAAGGCGACGCACTTGGCCGACTTGGCGTACGCGTCGCCGCCCACCGGGTCGTAGACGACGTCCGCGCCCCGCCCGCCGGTGGCTTCCTTGACCACGGCGACGATGTCCTCGGTGCGCCGGTCGATCACCAGATCGCAGCCCAGCTCCCGGGCGACCCGGGCCTTCTCCGGGCCGCCGACCACGCCGATGACGGTGGCGCCCGCCGCCTTGCCGAGCTGTACGGCGGCGCTGCCGACGCCGCCCGCCGCCGCGTGCACCAGCAGGGTCTCCCCCGCCCGGATGCGCGCCCGGCGGTGCAGGCCGAACCAGCCCGTCTGGTAGCCGATGTGCAGGGCCGCCGCCTCGGCGTCGTCCAGCGACGCGGGCGCGGGCAGCACGGCGGCCGCGTCCACGACGACGTACTCCGCGAACCCGCCGTGCGGCAGCGCCGGGTTCGCGATCACGCGGCGGCCGTCCTCCGTCTCGCCGCAGATCTCCACGCCCGGGGTGAAGGGCAGCGGCGGACGCACCTGGTACTGGCCGCGGCAGAGCAGGGCGTCCGGAAAGTTGATGTTCGCGGCACGCACCCTCAGCAGGAGCTGCCCCTCGCCCGGCGTGGGCCTGACGACCTCGTCGAGCCGCATCACCTCGCCCGGCTCGCCGTTCTCGTGCACTCGCCATGCCTGCATCCGAGACCCTCCACAACACCGTAGGCAGTACCACGCTGGCCGCATACTAAGCGGTCGCTTGCCTGGTTGGGAACAGCCCGGGCCCGATCGGCCGGACAGTCCCGGCCCGACCGGCCGGCGGCGCGGCCCGATCAGCCGGACTTCGGCCTGGCCCTCACGTGCATCCGCTCCCCCTGCGGCCCGAAGAGGCTCAGGAACTCGGCGGGCGCGTCCCCCACCGGCCCGAACCAGTGCGGCACCCGCGTGTCGAACTCCACCGCCTCGCCGGCCCCGATCTCCAGGTCGTGCGGACCCAGCACCACCCGCAGCCTGCCCGACAGGACGTACAGCCACTCGTAGCCCTCGTGCGTACGGGGCTCGGGCTCCTCACCGGTCCGCCGGGAGATCACCTTGTACGCCTGGAGGCCGCCGGGCTGGCGGGTCAGCGGGAAGTACGTCTGCTTGCCCCGTTCGAACGGCTTCGTGCGCACCCGCGGGTCCCCGACCGGCGGCGCGCCCACCAGTTCGTCGAGCGGCACCTGGTGGGCGCGGGCGATCGGCAGCAGCAGTTCGAGGCTGGGTCTGCGGCCCCCGGACTCCAGCCGGGAGAGGGTGCTCACCGAGATGCCGGTCGCCTCGGAGAGGGCCGCGAGCGTGGCCCCGCGCTCCTTGCGCAGTCTGCGCAGGCGCGGGCCCACCTCGTTCAGTACGCCGTCGAGATTCCGCTCTTCGTCCATGGGATCCATGCGGTCATTGCAGGATCAGCAACGGCGCTTGTCAAACACGAGGGCCGTCAGGCCGGCACCTCGTTACCGGGCGCCGCCGGACCGACGAGCTCCTCCAGCACGTCCTCCATGGTGACGAAGCCGATCACCGTGCCCTTGCCGCCCGTGACGGCGGCCAGGTGGGTGCCCGCGGCCCGCATGGCGGTCATGGTGTCGTCGAGCGGCGTGTCGATCTCCACGCGGATCACCGGGTGCAGCGCGGCGCGCGGGAACGGCCGGGTGCGCTCGACGACGCCGAGGGCGTCCTTGATGTGCAGGTAGCCCAGCACCTCGTCGCCCGGACCGGTGACCGGCAGCCGGGAGAAGCCCCAGGTCGCGGCCGCCCGCTCCAGCTGCTGCGGGGTGGTGGTGTGATCGACGGTGACGATCCTGCCGAGCGGCACCATCACCTCGCCCACGGGCCTGTTGCCCAGCTCCAGGGCGTCGCGCAGCCGCTCGCCGTCCGCCGGCGCCAGCAGGCCGGCCTCGCTGGAGTCCTTGACCAGACGGGCCAGCTCGTCGTCGGTGTAGACGGACGTGACCTCGTTCTTCGGCTCGACGCCGAGCATCCGCAGCAGCACGTTGGCGAACGCGTTGATGCCGAAGACGACCGGCCGCAGGGCGCGGGTCACAGCCACCAGGGCCGGAGCCAGCGCCAGCGCGGTCGGCGCCGGAGCGGCGAGGGCGATGTTCTTGGGCACCATCTCGCCGACCAGCATGTGCAGGTACGTCGCCAGGGTCAGCGCGATCACGAACGCGATCGGGTGGATCAGCGCCTCCGGCACGCCGACGGCGTGGAACGGCGGCTCCAGCAGGTGGGCGATGGCCGGCTCGGCCACCGCGCCCAGCACGAGCGAGGAGATGGTGATGCCCAGCTGGGCGGTGGCCATCACGGCCGAGAGGTGTTCGAGACCCCACAGCGTGCTCTTGGCCCGGCGGCTGCCCCGCAACGCCTCCGGCTCGATCTGACTGCGCCGTACGGAGATGAGGGCGAACTCCGCGCCGACGAAGAACGCGTTGGTGAGGAGGGTGAGCGCGCCGAGGGCGAGCTGGAACGCGGTCATCGGACTTCCTCGGCGATCTTGGCGGCGGGCGCGGGCACCGGCGCGGACTCCTGCGCCGGGTCCGGAGCGGGCCCGGTGATGCGGACCCGGTCCGCCCGGTGGTGCTCCACGTCCAGGACGGCGATGTTCCAGTCGGCCACGTCGAGCCGGTCGGCGGGCGCCGGAATGCGCTCCAGACGCGTCGCGATGAGCCCGGCGAGCGTTTCGTAGGGTCCGTCGGGAGCGGTGAAGCCGATCTCCTGGAGCTGGTCCAGGCGTACGCTGCCGTCCGCCTCCCACACCTCGCGGCCCTCCGCCGACGGGGCGCCCGGCTCCAGGCCGGGACGCTCGTGCGGGTCGTGTTCGTCGCGCACCTCGCCGACGACCTCCTCGACGACGTCCTCGACCGTGGCGACGCCAGCGGTGCCGCCGTACTCGTCGATGACGACGGCCATGGTGCGGCTGCGCCGCAGCTGCTGGAGCATCCGGTCCACCGGGAGGGAGTCCGGCACCAGCAGCGGCTCGGTGGCCAGCGCCGTGACCGGGGTACGGGCGCGCTTCGCCTCGTCCAGGGCGAGCACGTCGCGGATGTGCACGGTGCCGATCACCTCGTCCAGCGTCTCGCGGTAGACGGGGAACCGGGACAGCCCGGTGGCGAGCGTGAGGTTGGCGGCGTCGGCCGCGGTGGCGCGCGCCTCCAGGGCCTGGACGTCGACGCGCGGCGTCATGACGTTCTCGGCGGTCAGCCGGCTCAGGTGCAGGGTGCGGACGAACAGCTCGGCGGAGTCCTGCTCGATCGCGCCCTCGCGCGCGGAGTGCCGCGCCAGGGCGACCAGTTCCTGCGGCGTACGGGCGGACGCCAGTTCCTCGGCGGGCTCCAGGCCGAAGCGGCGCACCACCCGGTTGGCGGTGTTGTTGAGGTGATGGATCAGCGGTCCGAAGGCGGCGGTGAACACGCGCTGCGGGCCGGCCACCACCTTGGCGACCGCCAGCGGGCTGGAGATCGCCCAGTTCTTGGGGACCAGCTCGCCGACCACCATGAGCACCACGGTGGACAGGGCGACGCCGAGAAGCGTCGCGACGGTGGACACGGCGCCCGCGGGCAGCCCCGCCGCCTCCAGCGGGCCGCGCAGCAGCACGGCCAGGGAGGGCTCGGCCAGCATGCCGATGACCAGCGAGGTCACGGTGATGCCCAGCTGGGCGCCGGAGAGCTGGAACGTGAGGCGCTTGGCGGCCTTCAGAGCGCTCGCGGCGCCCCGTTCACCGGCCTGCGCGGCCCGCTCCAGCTCGCCGCGCTCGATCGTCGTCAGCGAGAACTCGGCCGCGACGAACAACGCGCACGCCAGAGTCAGCGCGAGTGCGAGGAGCAGAAGAAGTACTTCGGTCACCGTGCCACCTCCGTCCCGGTGTGCGAAAGGACGGACATGGCACGGCTCGTACTGGGAGGCTCACCCATTGCGGGACTGCGGCTCCTTCTTGGTTCAGGTGTCGGGGCGGGGCGAAACCCCCGCGCACCCATAGTAAAGGGGGCGCAAAGCGGTGCCGGGTGACGGTGATCACAGCCGCGGGGCCGGCGCGGCCCCCGGGCCGATCCACCTGGGGGCCGCGCCGTGCTCGGTGCCGCGCCGCTACCGCACGATCACCTCCGCGACCTGCGGCGCGCCGCCGCCCTCGCTCCATCGCAGCCGTACGGCCGACACCGCGTCACCGTCCACCGAGAAATGGTTGTAGGCGCCGGCGAGCTCGCCGGCCGTACGCCAGTCCCCGCCGGTCTCGCGCACCTGTACGTCGGCCCGCGCCGAGCCGCCCTTCGGCCGGAGGACCGTCACGGACAGCACCTCCCGGGCGCCGCCGAGGTCCACCTGGAGCGCCTCGTCGGGCTCGGGCGCTCGCGCCGCGCGGTAGACGCTCGTCACGTCGCCGTCGGCCGCGGCCCGCAGGCTGCTGCCCGCCGCGGCCGGCGGCCCGCCGGTCACGGACCCGTCCGTCGTCTCGACGGCGAACTCCCTCACGACGAGCCAGTTCGTCTGCCCCGCCGTGGCCCGCGCCCGTACGTACCGTGCCTCGGTGCCCGCCGGGGCCGTCGCCGTCACGACGGCCTTTCCGGAGAACGTCGCGAGCTGTGCCCAGGAAGAGCCGTCCGACGAGTACTCCAGGACGCCCTGGCGCATGTAGTCGTTGGCACTGGACGGCTTGCCCATGGCGAGCGAGATGCCGCCGATCGCGCGCTCCTTGCGCAGGTCGACCGTCACATGGTCGCCGGTGGCGACGGCGCGGCTGCTCCAGAAGAACGTGCCGTCGTCGCCGTCGAGCATCCGGGCGATCGTGTTGCCCTGGTACGCGGGCAGATTGGTGAGGCCCTTGACGGCTCCGGTGACGCCGAGCAGCCGGTCGTGCTCCGCGGCCGCGTCCTCGGTGAACTTGTCGAGCACTCCCTCGCCCACGACGACCGGGATCTTGCGCCCCTCCAGGTCCGTGTACGTGAAGGACTTCGCCGCGGCGACGAGGCCGGGCAGCCGCTGCCGCTGGTCCCACGCCGCGGCGCCCTCGCCGTCGCGGGCCAGTTCGACCAGCCGCAGCGCGGCGCGCGTCGCCACGCCCCACGCCTCCGCGGCGTCGAGCCACGGCGCGCTGTCGGTGATGAACTCCTGCTCGGCGAGACGCTCACGCAGTACGTCCGGGGCCCCCTGGAGGCCGGTCAGCGCGCTGTCCAGCGCCGCGGTGTCCCCGGACTCCCAGAAGGCGGCGATCTCGGCGGCGAGGTCGGGCGCCTGCTGCGCGTTGATGCGGGAGCTGTAGTTGACGTCGGAGAAGATCCGCAGCGCCTTCTCGGCCCGCGTGTCGCCGCCCGCGTACAGGGACACCGCCGTCTGCCACGAGGTGCGCGGATCGTAGGCGGCGTCGTTCCACGTGTAGTCGGCGACCGTGATCAGCGGGATCTTCGAGGCGTACGCCTGGTTCATCGGATTGGCGGTGATGCCGGAGCCCAGCTCGGCGGGCATCCCCTTCTCCCGGCCGTTGTACGGGCCGAGCAGCAGCCGGTTGGTGACGTAGTCGTTCACCGGGTAGTTGTCCCAGAGCAGGATGGGGTGCGCGAAGACGTCCCGCGCGGCCTTCGCCTGCGCCACCGTTATCACCGGCGCGATGACGCCGACGCCGGTCCACTCGACCACCACGTCCTCGTCCAGCTGTTCGGCGAGCGCCTTCTTGTACGGGGACGGGGTGACGTTGTAGTACTCCGTGGGCACCATCTGGAGCGGCGCCGCGCCCGGGTGGGTGGCGATGAAGTCCCGGTTGACCCGGTTGAGGAGGTACGCCTGGGCCGCGCCGGCCGCGGCCGCGCCGGTTCCCCACTTGTCGCGGTCGGCCTGACAGTTCCACCTGGTGTAGCTGATGTCGTCGAGCGGGACGGCGTACGTGCGGATGCCGAGGCCCCAGACCGTCTCGAACTTGTCGGTCAGCGCCTTGATGTCGGCTTCGGAGCTGTAGCAGACGCTCAGGCCCGGCGACAGCGCGTAGGTGAACTCCACATGGCGGGCGCGGGCCCGGCCGACCAGTTCCTCGATCTTCGCGAGCTGGGCGGCCGGGTACGGCTCGCGCCACCGCTCGCGCAGGTACGGGTCGTCCTTGGGCGAGTACACGTAGATGTTCATCTTGTGCTCGCCGTAGAAGTCGAGCTGGTCGAGGCGGGCGGCGTGGGTCCACGGAATCCCGTAGAAGCCCTCGATGACACCGCGGATCGATGTGGTGGGCCAGTCGCGGATCTCGGTTCCCGCCACCTTGGCGCCGGGCCCCTTGCGCTCGGGCAGCAGCTGGCGCAGCGACTGGGCGGCGTAGTACGTCCCGGCGGTGTCCTTGCCTGACAGGACGATACGGCGCTCACCGATGCCCAGGACGTACCCCTCGGGAGGGAGTTGCGCGGGGCCCTCGATGCCCAGGGCGGTGAGCGCCCCGGCGGTCTGCTCGGTCTCCCCGGGGCCGCCGACGTAGACGGTCAGCCGGCCGGGGACGGGGTTCTCGCCCCGTACGACCTGATGGGCGCCGGCGTCGAGGAGGGCCTGCTGGGTCACTTTCAGGGCGGTGGCGTCGGCCTTGGCACCCGCGACGAGCGTCACCCTCGGCGAGACGGTGACACGGTCGTCGCGCGGCCGGACGTCCTGTGGGGTCGGCGTGACGACGGGGGCGGATCTTCGGCTCTCGGCCTGCGGCGGTTCGGCGGCCGCGCCGGCGGGCGGAACACCGAGTACGAGGGCGAGAGCAGAAGCGCAGGCGAGCATGGCGAGCGGGCGCGGGCGGAGCGTCACACGTCCTCCAGGGGTCCCGAAGAGATCTGTGGGCAGTCGCGCATCACAACGCCACAGAATCCTCCTGGGGCCTGACGGGCTGTCAATGGCGCGCACGTCCAAACAAGACGTTTCCGCAATCCGGCCGAGCCCAGTCAACTTTCGGCCGGACAGCCGTACCCGCGAGAGCGCACCCGTCCGCCATTCGGCGGCGCGAGACATACAAAGCGGATGTCTGGGCAGTCGGAGGAAATGGAGCGATCGATGAGAGGCGGGAACATGACGACAACGCCGGTGCGGATTTCGGACGTTCCGCGGACGCAGGTCGCGACGGGCGCGCGCACCGCCGGGGCTGCCCCCGGCGTCAGCGAGCTGCCGTGGATCGAGGACGCGGGGAAGGTGGCCCCGAAGGACGCCCGCGCTCTGTCGAAGGCCTTCTTCGACCGACTCCAGATCCTGGAGGAGGGCACGCCGGAGCACCAGTACGCCCGCAACACGCTGATCGAGATGAACCTGTCACTGGTGCGGTTCGCGGCGGGGCGGTTCCGCAACCGGGGCGGCGGCGACATGGAGGACATCGTCCAGGTCGGCACCATCGGTCTGATCAAGGCCATCGACCGGTTCGACCTCACCCGTGAGGTGGAGTTCGCGACCTTCGCCGTCCCCTACATCATCGGGGAGATCAAGCGGTTCTTCCGGGACACGACCTGGGCCGTGCACGTCCCCCGGCGGCTCCAGGAGCTGCGGGTCGAGCTCGCCAGGGCCAAGGAGGAACTCGGCACCGCGCTGGACCGGGAGCCCACGGTCAAGGAACTCGCCGCTCACCTGAAGCTCAGTGAGGACGAGATCGTGGAGGGCCTCGTGGCCTCCAACGGCTACACCGCCGGCTCTCTCGACCTGCCCAGCGACCCCGGCGAGGACGGCCGCGCCGCCTCCTCGCGCACCTTCGCCGACGTGCTGGGCGAGTCCGACCCCGCCATGGAGACGGTCGAGGACCTGCACACCCTGGCGCCGCTGCTCGGAGAGCTCGACGACCGCGAGCGGCACATCATCGAGATGCGCTTCGGCCAGGAGATGACGCAGTCGGAGATCGGCGCCGAGCTGGGCATCTCGCAGATGCACGTCTCCCGCCTCCTGTCGCGCACCCTCGGCCGGCTCCGCACCGGCATGCTCTGCGAGACCTGAGCGTCCCTTCCCCCGGGACGCCAAGAGACGCCCAGGCGCCGGGACGCCAGTGGCTTCAGCGGCTGAAGACCTCGAAGGTGACGGCGGGCTTCCCGCCGAAGAGGTCGGCCGCCCGCTGCGCGTTCTGACCGAGGAAGGCGCGGCAGTACGTCTCGGGGTCCTCGTCCGTCAGGCCCTCGATGTACGCGCGGTGTTCGAGCAGCGACAGGACGGACCGCTCCATGCCGGGCCCCGCGTCCACCGCGTGCGTCGGCTGCGAGGAGCCCGCCACGGCGACCCAGCGCACGCCGTCCCAGGGCGCGAGCCCTTGCGCGGTGAGCTCGGGGAAGATCCACCGGTTGCCGGCGTCGCCCACCGCGTCCAGGGTGGCTCGGCCGACGGCCCGGTGGTCGGGCGTGTTCCACATGACGCCGCCCCAGGTGTCGCGGTGGTTGAGGGTGATGACCAGTTCCGGGCGGTGCTTGCGGACCGCGGCCGCGATGTCGCGGCGCAGAGCGGTGCCGTACTCGATCACACCGTCGCGGTGGTCGAGGAACTCCACCGTCGTGACGCCGACGACCGCCGCGCTCGCCCGCTGCTCCTGTTCGCGCAGCGGGCCGCACGTGTCGGGCTCCAGACCGTCGATCCCGGCCTCGCCCCGGGTGGCGAGCAGGTACGCCACTTCGCAGCCGCCGTCCGTCCATCCCGCGACGGCTCCCGCGCACCCGTACTCCAGATCGTCCGGGTGGGCCACCACGGCCAGGGCGCGCTGCCAGTCGGTGGGCATCGGCTGGAGTTGCTGGGGCTGTTGCGTCGGCTCGGTCGTCATGCCCGCAGAATAAGCGGCGAACGATCCGTTCCGGTTCCGGCGCCCGCCCAGGAACGGCGTCCACTCTCCTGAACGTAACCCGTGGGTCGGCCCGCCGCCGCGCGTCGCCGTTCGACCCGGCGAACGTCTTGACGTGCCTGGTTCAGACCTTCAGGTTCACCGACCGTCACGCGCGTCCACTCGCGTCGACCGGTTCGGCGCCACGCTGCGCACCGTGTACCTGCCCGAGGTGATCAACGGCTCCGCTCCAACGGCAACTGGGAGCCGAGCATGACCGAGGCCGCCATCGGCATCGCCGTCTTCCTGGAGGACCGCACGGCGTACGACAGGGCCGTCGCCCTGTTCCGCGGCCGCGTCCCGGCGTACATCTACCTGACCAGTGACGGCGCCCTGCCCAGGACCGCGCCGGGCAGCGGCCTCGACACGCGCGACAAGATCGTCAGGTACTGGCAGGGCCAGACCACGTTCGTCAACGGCCTCACCCAGGAGACCTGCCGCGACTTCACCCACACCGGCTACAGCCTCTCCGCGATCGGCCACATCGCCGAGACCAGCCGCATCCAGGGCCAGGACCTCTACGCCGAGGTGGCGGAGCGCCTGCGCCACGCCCTCGGGTTCCAGGCGAAGTACGAACTGGGCGAGGCGCCCCCGACCTGGCTCCGCGGCGGCGCCCTGCACCAGGGCCTCGGTCCTGTCATGGAGGTCGGCTTCAACGCCCTCCACCACCGCATGGGGTACGCGATGAGCAACACCCAGACCCTCACCGAACGCGGCCGGCCGGCCGGTTCCAACAACCTCTTCGTCGCCTGGGCGACCCTCACCCACGCCGCGAACCCGAGCTGACCGCGCCGCGCCGGCCGCGATTTTGGCGCGTACGCCGTCTGGACCTCAGCCGCTCGCGGGTCCAGTGTGGTGCCTCGTCACCGGGGCCACCCGGGTCACCGGAGTCACTTCGGCGGGAGGGGAAGGCGCGTGACGAGCCGACGATGCGCGGTGTTCGCCGCCCTGGCGCTGGCCTGGCTGACCGGGTGCTCGGACCCCTCGGACGCCACGACGGCCGCCGCTCCCCCGCCGAGCGCCCGCGCCGCGGCGGGTGCCGGGCCCGGGGAATCGCCCCCCGCGCCGGGCACGCCGTCGGCGTCGCAGCCGCCGCGCGAGCGGGCGCGGGTGCTGTACCTCGGGGACTCCCTGGCCATGGAGAGCGGGCGGGTCCTGGCCGCCCGGATCTCCGCCTCGGGGCGGGCGACCGTGCACAGCAGGCCCTACTCCGGTACGACGCTGTGCGACTACCTGGAGGGGACGGCGCGGGACTCGCTCGTACCGCCGCAGCACAAGGCGGCGGCCCTGGTCAGGTCGGAGCGGCCGCGGGTCGTCGTCCTCCAGTTCTGGGGCAACTCCTGGGCGTACACGCCCTGCATGGACGCCATCGCGCAGGGCGGCGGCGACCGCTACTACGCGCGGTACGCCGCCGACGCGAAGGCCCTCACGCGCCAGATAGCGGCGGCGGCCCGCTCCGCCGGGATCCCCCGGCCGAACATCGTCTGGGTGCTCCAGGGCCCCGACGCCTTCTCGCCGGACCGGGCCCGGCGGATCAACGGCATCTACCGGGACCGGGCGGCCTCCGGCGCCGACACCGTGGCGGACGCCGGGCGGAAGGTGAGTCCGGCGGGCGGGCGCTACACCTGGACGCAGCGGCTGCCCTGCGACGAGGCGGAGCGGGCCCGCCCCGGCGACTGCCGGAACGGACTCGTCACGCTGCACCGGGACGACGACCACCTGCACTTCTGCCTCGCGCCGACAACGAAGACGCCGCGCCCCTGCCCGGTGCGCTCACCGGGCATCGAGCGCTACAGCGCGGCGATCGCCGCGACGGTCGACGCCGCACTGCGCCGGCCGTCTCCCGGGACGGCCGGCGCCGGGAGCTGACCCGGTCGCCGGCCGGTGCGCGTCCGACTGCGTTACGGGGCCATCTCGTACGCCCCGGACAGCGCCTCCACGCGCTCCCAGACCCGGGCCGCGCGGGCCTCGTCGACCACCGGGCGCCGGACCGCGTCCAGCGCCCAGCGCTGCTGCTCCTCGGTGGCGGAGTCCTTGCCGTACAGCTCGACGGCGTGCGAGGAGAAGTCGCGCACCAGCACGGAGAACAGCTCGTCGAGCACGTCCTCCTCCAGGCCGGTCAGGCGCGCCTGCTCAAGGATCAGCTGGCCGTGCACGACCAGGGCGAACAGCTGGCCCACGGCGAGCAGCAGGTCGAGGTCACGGCTCTGCTCCTCGTCCGGGGCGGCGGTCCGCACGAACTCGCACAGGGCGTCGGCCTGTTCGCGGAAACGGGCGACGTTGGGGACGTGCGCGTACGTGTCGTAGGCCGTGCGCCAGTCGTGGAAGCGTACGGAGCCCAGGCCGCGCGCCGGACCCTGGCGGAAGAGGAAGTCGTCGTCCGCGGCGTCGAGACGGGTCGGGACGGGCGCGTAACCGGCCGGGTCCAGCAGGTGGTTGCGCATGAACTTGAGGATCAGCGCGAGGTTGACGTGGACCGTGCCCTCGAGCTTGGGCAGTCCCCGGATCTCGACGGCGGCCTGGGCGAAGTAGGTGTCCTTCTCGAAGCCCTTGGCGGCGATGACGTCCCACATCAGGTCGATGACCTTCTCGCCCTCCGTGGTCACCTTCATCTTCGTCATCGGGTTGAAGAGCAGGTAACGGCGGTCGTCGGGACCGGCGGAGCGGAAGTAGTCGACGGCGCGGTCGCTGAACAGCTTCATGCCGACGAGCCGGACGTACGCGTCGGTCAGCTCGCGGCGCACGTGCGGGAAGGCGGTGACGGGGCGGCCGTACAGGATGCGGTTGCTCGCGTGGGTCACGGCCTCGTACATCGCGTGCTCGCAGATGCCGATGGAGGCGGTGCAGAGGTTGAACTTGCCGACGTTGACGGTATTGAGCGCGGCGTCGAACGCGGCGCGGCCGGTGTGCAGGACGTCCTCGGCCGAGACGGGGTAGCCCTCCAGGCGGAACTCGCTGACGTACTTGGAGGAGTCGACGACGTTCTTCACCAGGTGGTACGCCGGGTGGCGGCTGTCGGCGGCGAAGAAGACGTAGCCGTCCGGGCCCTCGACGTCGGTGCGGCGGCCGAAGACGGAGACGAGCCCGGCGGCGTTGCCGTTGCCGATGTAGTACTTCGAGCCGGTGGCGCGGAAGCCCCCGGCGCCGTCACCGTCCGGCTCCAGCAGCATGTCGGTGGAGTAGATGTCCGCGCCGTGGGTCTTCTCGGAGAGGCCGAAGGCGAACACCTCTCCCTGGTCGAGGAGTTCGGCCGCGCGGGCGCGGGCGGCGACGTTGTCGCTCTGCCAGACCGGGCCGAGGCCGAGGACGGTGACCTGCCACGCGTACCAGTAGTCGAGCCCGTAGAAACCGAAGATCTCGTTGAGGGCGGCTATCCGGGCGGTGTCCCAGCGCTTGTCCTGCTCGCCGCCGGCGGCGGAGGCGGGCGTGAGGAAGGTCGCGAACAGCCCCTCCTTGGCGGAGAACGCGAGGAAGTCCGCCAGCCACGCACGGGAGCGGTAGTCCTCGATCAGCTTGCGCTTGCCACGGTCCTCGAACCAGTCGACGGTGGCGCGCAGCAGCCTGCGGGTCTCGGGGTCGAAGTGCGCCGGGTCGTAGGTGCGCGGGTTGAACAGCAGCGGGTCGGCCATGGAGGTTCGCCTTCCGGGATGAGGGTGAAGGGGGGACGGTCGAGGGGTGAGGGCCGAAGGCCGGGGCGTCGCGGCGGCAGGAGGCGTACGCGTCGCTCAGCGTTCGCGGGCGAGCCGGTGGAGGGTGGCGAGGACGTCGTCGAGCCAGGCGAGCATCATCCGCTCGTACGCGATGCCGCCGCGCAGCACGACGTGCTGGAGCTCGCGACCGGCGTCGGGCGCCTTGCCCGGTGCGGCGTCCGGGAAGTCGAGCCCGCCGTCCGGGAAGTCGCGCCGCTCCCCCGCGAGGTAGTGCGCGAGGCGGTCGGTGTGCGCCTGGTGGTGCCGCTCCACCTCGCTGATGAGCGCGGACGGGTCGTCGAAGGCGGCGCCGCGGATCTTCACGGCGAGGTCGTGCCGGACGCTCTCGGGTTCGATCGGGTCGTGCAGCCACTGGGAAAGCGCGGCGCGGCCGGGCGCGGCGACGGAGTACTCCTTCTTGTCCGGCCGCGCCTGCTGCGGCACCTCGCGGGCGTCGATCCAGCCGTCGCTCACCATGCGCTTGAGCACGCGGTAGATCTGCTGGTGCGTGGCGTTCCAGAAGTACCCGATGGACCGCTCGAACCGCCGGGCCAGCTCGTAGCCGGAGCCCGGCTTCTCCAGCAGGGAGACGAGGATCGCGTGTTCGAGCGCCATGCCCCGATCTTTCTATGCAACTCGTTGCATAGACAAGCGGTGCGGCCCGGGTGAGACGCGGCTCACCCGCCGCGTGAACACCCCGGGCCCCGGGCGGATCCGGACGGCCACCTAGGCGTGGGGGCCCGCACAGGGGTACAAATGACACTGTGGTCGATCTTTTCACCCCATACCGGGCGTGTCGGTGCGGTCACTGACCAGGAAGCGCCCCCGAAGCGTCGCCGGACAGGTCTTCGTCCTCCAGGTGGCGGTCGTGCTGCTGCTCGCCGCCGGAGCCGTGCTGGCGCTGGTGCTCCAGTCCCGCCACGACAGCGGCCGTGAGGCCCGCAACCGGTCGATCGCGGTCGCCGAGACGTTCAGCCGCTCGCTCGGCCTGCGCGAGGCGCTGAGCGCCCCGGATCCGTCCGAGATTCTCCAGCCGCTGACGGAAGAGACGCGTGCCCGCGCGGGCGTCGACTTCATCGTGGTGATGGACACCGGCGGAATCCGCTACACGCACCCCCAGCCCGACCGGATCGGCGAACGGTTCGTCGGCACGATCGAGCCGTCCCTGGCCGGCCAGGTCCACACGGAGAGCGTGGACGGGCCGCTCGGCCAGGAGATCCAGGCCATCGTCCCGGTAACCGCCGCCGACGGCGAGGTCGTGGCGCTGGTCTCCGCCGGTCTCACCGTGCAGAACGTCACGGGCGTGGTCGAGCGGCAGCTCCCGGTCATCCTCGGTGTCAGCGCGGCCGGCCTGGCCGTGGCCACCGCCGGCACGGCACTGGTCACCAGGCGGCTGCGGCGGCAGACCCACGGGCTCGGAACCGTGGAGATGACCCGCATGTACGAACACCACGACGCGGTCCTGCACGCCGTGCGGGAGGGCGTCCTGATCACCGACGGGGACGGCCGCCTGCTGCTCGCGAACGACGAGGCGAAGCGGCTGCTCGGCCTGCCGGCCGACGCGGAGGGACGGCACGTCGGCGAGCTGACCCACCTCGACCAGCGGATGGCCGCCCTCCTGCTGTCGGGCCGGGAGGCCACCGACGAGGTCGTCGCGGCCGGGAACCGGCTGCTGGTGGTGAACCAGCGGCCGACGAAACCCCACGGCCAGCCCGAGGGGTCCGCCGTCACCATCCGCGACTCCACCGAGATGCGCGTCCTCACGGGCCGGGCCGACGCGGCCCGCCGGCGGCTCAAACTGCTGTACGACGCCGGAGTCGGCATCGGCACCACGCTCGACGTGCGGCGCACGGCCGAGGAGCTGGCGGACGTCGCCGTACCCCGCTTCGCGGACTTCGTGACCGTCGACCTGGCGGACAAGGTGCTGCACGGCGACGAGCCGACCGGCTCGGGCGCCGACCTGCGGCGTACGGCGGTCAGCGGCATCCGGGACGACCAGCCCCTCTACCCGCGCGGCAAGCTGATCGACTTCCTCCCGTCGACTCCGCAGGCCCGCGGGCTCGAGAGCGGCCAGGCCGAGCTGGTGCCCGATCTGTCGGACGCGCCGGGCTGGTTCGCGCAGGACCCGCCCGTCGCGCAGAGCATCGTCGACTACGGCATCCACTCCCTCATCACAGCGCCCCTCAAGGCGCGGGGCGTCGTTCTCGGGCTGGTGAACTTCTGGCGCATGGAGAAACCCGAGCCCTTCGACGACGAGGATCTGTCGCTGGCCGAGGAGCTGGTCGCCCGGGCCGCGGTCAGCATCGACAACGCCCGCCGCTACACCCGCGAACACACCGTGGCCGTGGCGCTCCAGCGCAGCCTGCTGCCGCGCGGTCTGCCCGAGCACAGCGCCGTCGAGGTGGCGCACTACTACCTGCCCGCGCAGTCCGGGGTGGGCGGCGACTGGTTCGACGTGATCCCCCTGTCGGGCAGCCGCGTCGCGCTCGTCGTCGGTGACGTGGTCGGCCACGGGCTGCACGCCGCGGCCACCATGGGGCGGCTGCGTACGGCGGTGCACAACTTCTCGTCCCTCGACCTGCCGCCCGACGAACTGCTGTCCCGTCTCGACGACCTCGTGCAGCGCATCGACCACAACGGCGAGGACGGCGCGGACGCCGACGACGACGGCATGCTGGGCGCCACCTGCCTGTACGCCGTGTACGACCCGGTGTCCCGGCGCTGCGTCATGGCCCGGGCGGGACACCCGCCGCCGCTGGTGGTCCGTCCCGACGGACCGGTGGAGATCTTCCAGCTGCCGACCGGGCCGCCGCTGGGGCTGGGCGGGATGCCGTTCGAGACCGCCGAGCTGCTGCTGTCCGAGGGCAGCCAGCTGGTGCTCTACACCGACGGTCTGATCGAGGACCGCACCCGGGACATCGACGAAGGGCTGGAACTGCTGCGCTCCGCTCTGAGCGGCCATCCGGACCGGCACCCGGAAGAGAGCTGCCGGGCGATCCTCGACGTCCTGCTGCCGGCCCGTCCCCGGGACGACGTGGCTCTGCTCGTCGCCCGCACCCGGACACTCGGACCGGACCGCGTCGCCGACTGGAGTGTGCCGTTCGCACCCAGCGCGGTCAGTGCGATGCGAGCCGTCGTCGCGAAGAAGCTGGACGAATGGGACCTGTCGCCCCTGGCGTTCGGCACGGAGCTGATTCTCAGCGAGCTGATCACCAACGCCATCCGCTACGGCACCGCCCCGGTGCGAATGCGACTGCTGCGTGATCGCACCCTGACCTGCGAGGTGTCCGACGGGAGCAGTACGTCGCCCCATCTGCGCCACGCCGCCACCACGGACGAGGGAGGGCGGGGGCTGTTCCTGGTGGCGCAGCTGAGCCAGCGGTGGGGCACCCGGTACACGTCAGCGGGCAAGGTCATCTGGGCCGAGCAGGCGCTGCCGGGCGCCTCCGCCGAGCCGGAGCAGGAGCTCCTCGGCTTCTTCGACATCGACGACATCGACATCGACACCCTGTGACGCTCAGGTCCGGGTCCGCCGGGTGCGGGCCAGGAGCACCGCCACGTCGTCCAGCGCGGGACGGGGCAGGAGCTCGGCGAGCACGCTGTCGCAGAGCTCCTCCAGCGGGCGCTCCCGCCGCGCCAGGGCACGGGCGAGCCTGCCCATGCCCTCGTCGAGGTCCCGGTCCCTGGCCTCGATCAGGCCGTCGGTGTACATGACCAGCAGGCTCCCCGGGGGCAGCGGCACCCGCTGCGTCCGGAAGTCCCGCCCGCCGGTCCCCAGCGGCACGCCCGGCGAGCCGCCGAGGAACGCGAGGTCCCCGCCGGCCGTGGCCACGGCCGGCGGGGGGTGTCCGGCCCTGGCGATCACGCACTCGCCGGCCACCGGGTCGTGCACGGCGTACACGCAGGTCGCCATCTCGTCCTCCCCCACGTCGGTCACGACGGCGTCGAGGGAGCGGAGCAGCTCGGCGGGGGCGATGTCGTGCCGGGCGAGCGTGCGCACGGCCGTGCGCAACTGCCCCATGACGGCCGCCGCGTGGATCCCGTGGCCCATCACGTCGCCGATCACGAGGCCGGTTCTGCCCTCCGGCAGTTCGATGACGTCGAACCAGTCGCCGCCGACGGCGTGGTCGCTGGCGGGCAGGTAGCGCCCGGTGAGTTCGAGGCCGCTCACGTCGGGCAGCTCGCTGTTCGTCAGGCTCCGCCGCAGGGTGAGGGCGGCCGCCCGCTGGCTGGTGTACATGCGCGCGTTGTCGATGTTCAGCGCGGCGCGCGCGACCAGCTCGTCGACGAGGACGCAGTCCTGTTCGTCGAACGGCTCACGGCTGCGCAGGCGCGTGACGACGACCGCGCCCAGCACCTTGCCGCGGGCGACGAGGGGGATCAGCCGCGCGCATCCGAGCGTCATGAGGTACTCGCGCAGGCTGTCGGCGTGCGGGTCGGTGATCAGCGCCGGCACGTCGGACTGGTACAGGTTCATGGGCCGCCCGTCGGCGATGACCCGCTCGTACAGCGAGCCGAGCGGAATCCGCGAGGTCGTGCCGGGCACCAGTGTCGCCGTGGGGGCGGACGGATCGGGGAATGCGGCCGCCATCCGGCGCACCACGCCCCGGGTGGACGCGGCGGCCTCGTCGGGTTCCAGGACCTCTTCCAGCAGCTGTACGTCGGCCGAGTCGGCGAAGCGCGGCACGAGGACCTGGACGATCTCCTCGGCGGTCTGGCGCAGGTCCAGGGTGGTGCCGATCCGGGTGCCGGCCTCGGCGAGGAGGGCCAGGCGGTGCCGGGCCCGTTCGGCGTCGATCTGTGCCTGCTGGCTCTCGGTGATGTCGATCAGGGAGGCGATCAGTCCCAGCCGCCGGCCGGCGTTGTCGAGCAGCGGGGCGTAGGAGCACGACCAGGTCCGGTCCTTGTCGGGATCGGCGGGGGTACGGCCTGTCCTGCGGGCGTCGACGACGGGGGTGCCCCGGTCCAGGACGTGCCGCATCGTCGACTCCAGTGCCGTGGCGTTCACGCCGGGCACGACCTCGGTCAGCCGCTTGCCCAGGTGCGCGGCGGCGGAGACGCCGTTCATCCGGGCGAGAGCGTCGTTGACCCGCAGGAACCGCAGGTCGGGGCCGAGGGTGGCGAGGCCGATGGGCGACTGGGTGAAGAGGCTCTCCAGGGCCGCCAGGGAGTCCCGCATGCGCAGGACCTCGGAGGTCTCGACGGCGATCAGCAGGGTGCCGGGCCGTCCCGCCGGGTCGGTGGCGGGGACGATCCACATCTCCATCGTCACGTCGTGACCGTCGCGGTGCCGTACCGGCAGGGTCCCGACGACGGCTTCGCCCGCCTGGACCCGCCGCGTCAGCTGATCGGCCAGTACCCGGTTGCCGTCGGGCACCAGGAGGGGTGTGGCGGGGCGGCCCAGGACATCGTCGGGCTGATGTCCGAGCAGGTCCCGCGCGGCCAGCGACCACTCCACGATCCGGCCGTCCGCGTCCTCGCGCCACAGCGCGATCGGCAGCAGCTCGCGCAGCACGCCCGCGTACCCGACCACCCCGGGGGGCTGTCCCGGAGCGTCGCCCGACGACTGGTGTGTGTCCAACGCATCGACCTAACCCCGGTAGGGCGCATTTCTCCTCAAACACCTTATCCGAGGCATCGAGCCGGGGCCTTTCCTCAGCACCGGCGCGGACTGGCCGCCGGCCCCGCCGGCGCGGCGGGTCACCGCGTGCGCCGGTTTCCGACCCGTACCCGCGCGTACCCGGTTATCGTCGGTCGCCCGGGTCCCGGCCGCCGCACAGCGAGGAGTACGACGCGTGTCCACTCTCTTTCCGGCCCTGGCCGCAGGGTCGAACCGGCAGGCGCTGCGTTTCGGCGACCGCCGCCTGACCCATGCCGAGCTGGCCGCCGCCGCCGGCGCGACGGCCGGCCGGCTCGCAGGCGCGGGCCGGGTCGCCGTCTGGGCCGCCCCGACCCTGGAGACCGCCGTCGGCGTCGTCGCGGCACTGCTGGCCGGCGTGCCGGCCGTACCCCTCAATCCGAGGACCGGCGAGCGGGAGCTGAAGCACATCGTCTCCGACAGTGCGCCGTCGCTCGTGCTGGCCGCCCCGGGCGACCGGCTCCCGCCGGTCCTCGACGGGCTGGAGCGCGTCGACGTCGGCGTACGCGCGACCGGGGCCGGGCCCCTTCCGCCCGAACCGCCCGCCGAGGCGCCCGCGCTGGTCGTCTACACCTCCGGCACCACCGGCCCCCCGAAGGGCGCCGTCCTGCCGCGCCGGGCGATCACAGCGACCCTCGACGCGCTGGCCGACGCCTGGCAGTGGACCGGGGAGGACGTACTGGTGCACGCCCTGCCCCTGTTCCACGTGCACGGGCTGATCCTGGGCATCCTCGGCCCGCTGCGGCACGGCGGCGCCGTGCACCACCTCGGCCGCTTCGAGACGGACGCCCTGGCCCGCGAGCTGGCCGCTCACGGCACCATGTTCTTCGGCGTCCCGACCATGTACCACCGCATCGCCGAGGCGCTGCCGGGCGACCCGGATCTCGCCGGGGCCCTGTCCGGCGCGCGACTGCTGGTGTCGGGGTCGGCCGCGCTGCCGGTGCACGACCACGAACGGATCGCCGCGGCGACCGGGCGGCGGGTCGTCGAGCGGTACGGCATGACCGAGACCCTGATGATCACGAGCGTCCGAGCGGACGGCGAGCCCAGGCCCGGCACGGTCGGCCTGCCGCTCGACGGCGTGGAGGTGCGGTTGGTAGAGGAGTCGGGCGAGGAGATGACGGCGTACGACGGCGAGAGCGTCGGGGAGATCCAGGTGCGGGGGGCGAACCTGTTCACCGCGTACCTGAACCGTCCGGACGCGACGGCGGCGGCGTTCGACGGCGACTGGTTCCGCACCGGCGACATGGCGACGCGGGACCCGGACGGGTACGTCCGCATCGTCGGGCGCAAGGCGACCGACCTCATCAAGAGCGGCGGCTACAAGATCGGCGCGGGCGAGATCGAGAACGCCCTCCTCGATCACCCGGGGGTGCGGGAGGCGGCGGTCACCGGTGAACCGGACGCCGATCTCGGCGAGCGGATCGTCGCCTGGATCGTGCCGTCGGACGCTCGACGGCCGCCGTCCCTCGACGAGTTGGCGCGTCACGTGACGGGCCAGCTCGCGCCGCACAAGCGGCCGCGGGTGGTCCGCCTGCTCGACGCGCTGCCGCGCAACGACATGGGCAAGATCATGAAGCGGGCGCTGCATGACTGACATCCGGACGGCCCGCGACGCGATCGCCGCGGTCGTGGAACGCGGCAGCTTCGCCGAACTCGCCGCGGCCCGGGTCCCGGACGGGCGGCCCGGAGCGTCCCGCCGCCCCGACGGACCGATCGGGTGGCCGGGGTACGGCCCGTCGCTCGCCCGCGCCGGGGAGCGCACCGGCGAGAGCGAGTCCGTCGTCTGCGGCACCGGTTCCGTCGGCGGCACCGAAGCGGTCGTCGTGTCCTTCGAGTTCGGGTTCCTCGGCGGCTCCCTCGGCGAGCGGACGGGCGACCGCCTGGAAGCCGCGTACACCGTGGCCCGCGAACGGCGCCTTCCGCTCGTCTCCCTGATCGCCACCGGTGGCAGCCGCATGCAGGAGGGCATGGCGGCCCTGGTCCAGCTCCAGCGCGTGGCACGGCATTCCGCCGCGCTGCGGGCCTGCGGGGTGCCGCAGCTCGCGGTCCTGCGCGACCCCACCACCGGGGGCGGGTGGGCGACGCTCGGCGCGGGCGCGGACGTCGTCCTGGCGCTGCCCGGCGCGCAGGTCGGCTTCGCGGGGTCGCGGGTGCGGCCGCCGGACGCCGACCCGGCGGCGTACACCGCCGAGGGGCAGCTGGCCGCCGGCCAGATCGACGCGGTCGTACGCCCCGAGGACCTGCGGGACGCGCTGGCCCAGTGGCTGCGCCACCTGGGCGCCGACCCCTGGGAAGGGCCGCCCGAGCCGCCGGGACCGCTCGCCGGTTCCGCGACCGGCGACCCCGCCACCGGCTGGGAGGCGGTGACCCGGGCCCGCTCCCCCCGGCGACCGCGCGCCGACGCGTACCTCGCCGCGTACTTCGATCAGGTCCGGGAGATCAGCGGCGACCGGTGCGGGGGCACGGACCCCGGCATGCGCTGCGGCTTCGGGCTGCGGCGGGGCCGCGCCGTCGCGTACGCCGCCCAGTGCGGCACCGCGACGCTCCCGGCCGGCTTCCGCACCGCCGCCCGTCTGGTCCGCCTCGCCGGCCGGCTCGGCGTCCCGGTCCTCACCCTGGTCGACACACCGGGGGCGGCGAACGACGCCGCGGCCGAACGGGCGGGCGCGGGCGCCGCCATCGCGGACCTCTTCGACGCGATGGCGACGGCGCGCGTGCCGGTCACCACGCTCCTGATCGGCGAGGGCGGGTCGGGCGGCGCCCTCGCCCTGACTGCGCCGGGCAACCTGTGGGCCGCCCACAACAGTTACTTCTCGGTGATCGCTCCGGAGGCCGCCGCCGCCATCCTCAAGCGCACCCCGGAGCAGGTCCCGGAAACGGCGGACCTGCTGCGGCTGCGCCCCCGGGATCTGGTAGAGCTGGGCATCGCGCGCGGGGTCGTGGGCTGACCGCCTGCGGCCCGCCGGGGCGCCGCGACGCGCCGTCGCCGCGGGCTCACGGCGACGGCGCGGTCTGTTCGGCGGCGGGCCGTCCGGACGGTGTGCCGGCGGCGGCGAGGGCGATGTTGCGGGCCATGCCGCCGAAGACGAGGGCGTGGAACGGCGAGACACCCCACCAGTACGCGTGCCCCAGCAGACCGTGGGGATGGAACAGGGCCCGCTGCCGGTAGCGGGTGCGCCCGGCCTCGTCCCGCTCCACGTACATCTCCAGCCAGGCCAGGCCCGGCAGCCGCATCTCCGCCCGCAGCCGGAGCAGGCGGCCCCGCTCGATCTCCTCGACCCGCCAGAAGTCCAGCGAGTCCCCCACGCGCAGCCGGTGGGCGTCGCGGCGCCCGCGCCTGAGCCCCACGCCGCCGACGAGGCGGTCCGCCCAGCCGCGCACGGCCCAGGCCAGGGGGAACGAATACCAGCCGTTCTCGCCGCCGACGCCCTCGATCACCTTCCACAGGGCCTGCGGGGTGGCGTCGACGGTCAGTTCCCGCCGATCGGTGTAGAGGCTGCCGCCGGCCCAGTCGGGGTCGGTGGGCAGCGGGTCGCTGGGCGCGCCGGGCACCGACGCGGAGGACCAGCGGGTGGTGACCCGGGCCTCCTTGACCCGCTGGAGCGCCAGCGCGAGCGCCTTGTCGACGCCGATGGGCGAGCCCGGCGGGTCGGGGACGTACGCGGCGATGTCGTGCTCGTGGCAGACGACCTCGTGCCGCAGGGACTCGGCCAGGGGGCGGGCGATCTGCCGCGGCACCGGCGTCACCAGGCCGACCCAGTGGCTGGACAGTCCCGGCGTCAGGACGGGCACGGGCACGATGAGGCGCCGGGGCAGCCCGGCCACGGCGGCGTACCTGCGCATCATGTCGCGGTAGGTGACGACGTCGGCGCCGCCGATGTCGAAAGCGCGGTTCACGTCCTCGGGCATGAGCGCGCTGCCGACGAGGTGGCGCAGGACGTCGCGCACGGCGATCGGCTGGATTCGGGTACGGACCCAGCTGGGCGTGACCATGACCGGAAGACGTTCGGTGAGGTACCGGAGCATCTCGAAGGAGGCGGACCCGGAGCCGATGATGACCGCGGCGCGCAGTACGGTCGTCGGCACGCCGGACTTCAGCAGGATCGAACCCACTTCGGCCCGCGAGCGCAGATGGGGCGACAGCTCGCGTTCGGGGACGCCGCGCGGTGTCAGGCCGCCGAGGTAGACGATGCGCCGGACGCCCGCGGCGCGGGCCTGCTCCCCGAAGATCTCGGCGGCCCGGCGGTCGGTCCGCTCGAAATGCGCACCGGTGCCGAGGGCGTGCACCAGGTAGTACGCGACGTCGACGCCCCGCATGGACTCGCGTACCGAGTCCTCGTCGGTGACGTCGCCGCGCATCACCTCGACCCGCTCGGCCCAGGGGTGGTCGCGCAGTTTCTCCGGCGTACGGGCCAGACAGCGGACCCGGTGTCCGGCGCCGAGCAGCTCGGGCACGAGCCTGCCGCCGATGTAACCGGTGGCGCCGGTGACCAGGCACCGCAGCCGCGGGGTTCCGTTCGCTTGTGTCATGTGCGCCTCCGTCGTGACGGGCGTGCGATGCCCGGCGCCGCCGGGTCGCTTCCTCGCCGCTCTCCCCCACTCAACCGCTTCCGCGCGCGGGCGGCACGCGGACGCGGCGGGGGCGCACTTTCCCCGCGGCCCGGCTCCGGCTTGCGTGACTACGCCGTTTCCGTACGCGGGGGTGCCGTGAGCGTCGCCGGCGACGCTCAGTAGGCGGAGTCGACGTTGTCGATCGAGCCGTACCGGTCGGCGGCGTAGTTGGCCGCCGCGGTGATGTTGGCGACCGGGTCGGTCAGCTCCTTCGGGGTGCCCGCGACGTGGTAGGCGTCGAAGGTGGGCTGGATCACCTGGAGCAGTCCCTTGGACGGCGTGCCGTTCTGCGCGTTGATGTCCCAGTTGTTGGCCGCGTGGGGGTCGCCGCCGGACTCACGCATGATGTTGCGGTGGAGGCCCTCGTAGCTGCCGGGGATGCCTTCCTCCTTCATGATGGCCAGCGCCTCACGGATCCAGCCGTCGAGGTTGTCCGGGTAGGACGCCTTCGCGGCCTTCTTCGCCTTGGCCGCCTTCTCTGCCTTCTCCGCCTTCTCCGCCTTCGCGACCTTCTCCGCCTTCGCGGCCTGCGCGGCGATGGTGTCCGCCTGCGCGAAGACACCGGCCGCCGAGACCTGCGCCGACGCCGCCACGCTCTGCGCGGCCGGGGCGGCGGCGTGCGCGGGGGACGGGGCGACGGACAGGGCCACCGCCGCGGCTCCGGCGGCGCACAGGGCGGAGACCGAGAACTTGCGGACGGGACGGGCGGCGAGGTTCAGAGACTGAGCGGTCATACGGATGGAACTCTCCTTCGGGAGACAACAGGACAGCGCGGGGACCTGCGACGGCGGAGTGGAGCTGCGCGACGGGGTCTGCGACGGCCGGGGCGAGTGGCGCTCGGCCGGTCGGGAGCGATCAGCTCCCCCGGGCTCGATCCATGGTTAACGGCAGTCCGCGGCGTCGGCAATGACCGGCCGTACGGCCCGGCTACGTAGCAGAGGGCCCGCCGAAGCCGAACGCCCCGGACACGGCCCGCGAAACCGCGCACCGGCGCCTACTACCGGGCATCGTGTGTGATCCGGGCCCTATGGGCCGACTCACAGCCGGAGCGGCTCCGGAGGGGTCCGGAGGGCGTTTTCGGGGCGGCCCGGATGCGGTGTGCCGGCGGTCGCGGAAGCCGCTCGCGGCCGTCCGCGTCACGCCGCGACGTCCGCACCCGGGCCGCCCCGCGGGTGGAGCGGCGAGGAGGGCGGTCAGGAGGCGTGCGGGGCGAACGGGATCCCGGCCGGCTTGGCCTTCTCCAGGTGGCGGTTGAAGTTGCCGTCCTTGAGGCCGAACACGGCGCTCCCGAAATCGGCCTGGCTGAGCTTGTCGCGCACCCCGGCGGGATAGCCGTTCCAGCCGACCAGCTTGGGGAACTGCCACCCGCGGTGGTGGTTCTCCGGGGGCTCGTCGTTGGTGTTCGCGGGGCGGAAGCAGTGCGTGCTCAGACCGTCCTTGTGGTAGACGATCTTGGCGTGCGTACCGTCCCACCGGATGCGGCCGCGGCCGTGGACGGCGAAGCTGCCGTGGGCGGAGGTGGAGACGTACTGGGCCTGGTTGTTCTGCACCCAGACCACGACGTGCTCCCAGTCGTGGCGGTGACCGCCGAGCCCGCTGCCCGCCACGGCCTGGTCCTTCTCGAAGTAGAGGCCGTACATGATCGCGCACCAGCCGTTGTTGCACTTGGAGCGCGCGTATCCGTTGGTGTTGTCGAGGTCCCACGCGTCACGGCACTGGCCGTTGAGGGCGCCGGACGGCTTGAGGCCGCCGTTCACCGTCCCGTCCGGGCCTATGGCGGGGGTGGGGTAGCAACCGTCCGTGTCGTAGTCGTAGGCGGGCTGGAACGCCTGTTCCAGGCCGTCCGCGTTAACGGGGAGCGCCGAGGGCGGGGCGGCGAGAGCGCTGCCCGGAAAAGCGACGACCAGCGCCAGAGCGCCGGCGAGGGCGATCGGGATTCTGCGTATCCGCGAACTCGTCTTCACTGTGTCCTCCTGACGGGCCGCGGGCGTCCGGCACGCGGCCAGATTGACATGCCCATCACAGCATTGCCGAACCGCGCCGCACACCGGGGCGGTTGGCGTGACGGGACGTCAAAAAACGGAAGGATGGCGGGTGTCAGTCCTTGACCGGCCACCGCCACGACGAAGCCGCGGACGCGGCCGCCGCGGCACACGACGCCGCGCGGCACAGGGGATCGTTCAGGCGGCCAGCACACCCGTTCGGTTCATGCGGCCCCCCGCGAACCGTCGGCACCTCCCCGGGCGGCGGGCGAGCAGGCCGCCGCTCCGCTCGCTGAGCGGAAGTCGCGTCCCGGAAATACCATGGGGCGTGCCGCTGCGTGCGGTTTCCGGCAGTGGTTCGCGAGCAGGAGCCCATGAATCTCGGAGCGGTCCATGACCCGGCGTCGCCCCACGAGCGCCGACGACCTGCTGACCCGGCTGGGGCGGCTCACGGCGCAGGTTCGTACCGGCACGGAGTTGCAGCAGGCGCGGGTGGAGCTGGCCGAGGCGCTCCAGCGCGAGATGCTGCCCGCCGAGCTGCCCGCCGTCCCCGGACTGCGGACCGCGGCCCGGTACTCGCCCGCGCGCCACGGCCTGGACATCGGCGGTGACTGGTACGACGGCTTCGCGCTCCCCGACGGCTCACTGGCGTTCTGCGTCGGGGACGTGCAGGGGCACGACGTCGAGGCGGCCGCCTTCATGGGCCAGGTGAGGATCGGCCTGCGCGCGGTGGCCATGGCCGCCGCAGACCCCGGCGAGGTGCTCCGCCGGGCCAACGAGCTGCTGCTGTCGGTGGACAGCAGCCTCTTCGCGACCTGTACGTTCCTGCGCTTCGATCCGGCCACCCAGGAACTCGAGAGCGCCCGCGCCGGCCATGTGCCCACGGTGTGGGCCTCGGCCGACGGCCGGTGCGGTGTCGCCGAGGACGAGGGCGGCCTGCCACTCGGCCTGATGCTGGGCGAGGAGTACCCGGTCGTCCGCCGCCGGCTGACACAGCCGGGGTCTTTCGTTCTGGTGACGGACGGAGTGGTCGAGGGGCCGTCGTTTCCGATAGAGGACGGGCTGGAGCAGGTGGCGGCCCTGGTCGCGGCGGGATGCGGCGGCGATCCCGACGTTCTGGCCGCCGAGGTGATGAAGGTGACGGACTCCACCGGCCACGCGGACGACGCCGCCGTGCTCGTCCTGACCTACGACGGCCCGGGGGCGTCGGCGGAGCGGCCCGGGTGAGGTAAGCGGCCCTCAGGGGCGTGTCACGGCCCGTGCGGGGCCGGAGGGCGTTGTCTGATGGCTGGTGTGATGCGCACCGAGGAGATCCGACGCGTGTCCGGAGCCGTTCTTCGGATTCTCGGCGTGGCCGGGGCCTATTTCGCGGCCGGGCAGGTCGGTCTGCTGGAGCAGGTGACCGTCGAGGGCTCGGTCGTCACGCCGCTGTGGCCGCCCACCGGCATCGCCCTCAGCTCCCTTCTCTACATGGGGTTGCGGGTCTGGCCGGGGATCGCGCTGGGCACCCTCCTGGTCGTGCTGTCGATCACCTCGTTCCGCGCGGCCGAGCTGGGCATCATGGCGGGCAACACACTGGCCCCGGTGTGCGCGTACCTGATGCTGCGCCGCGTGGGCTACCACGCCGAGCTGAACCGGCTGAGGGACGGGGTGGCGCTGGTCTTCCTCGGAGCCCTGGGCGGGATGCTGATCAGCGCCACGGTGGGCTCGGGCGTCCTGGTCCTGAGCGGCAATCTGCTCCTCGGGAACTTCTGGCCCGTGTGGGCCGCGTGGTGGGCCGGGGACGCCATGGGCGTGCTGGTGGTGACACCGCTGCTGGTCGTCCTGCGGCGGTGTCGGATGCCGCGCGACACCTCCCGGTGGGCAGAGGTTCTGGCCCTGGCGGTCACGGCCGCGGTGGTCGCCTCCCTGGCCACCCGGAGCGAGATGTCCCTGCTCTTCCTCGTCTTCCCGCTGCTGATCTGGGCCGCCCTGCGTTTCCAGCTCGCGGGGAGCGCGCCGTGCGCGGTGTTCGTGTCCGTACTGGCGATCTCGGCGGCGATCGACGACGCCGGACCGTTCGCGGACCACAGCCTCTTCGAGATCATGCTCACCCTGCAGGCGCTCAACGGCTCGGCGGCGCTCACCGCGCTGCTGCTGGCGGCGATCATCACCGAGCAGCAGAACGTCCGGCTGAAGATCGAGCTGGCCTGCCACGACCTCGCCGAAGTGGTGGAGCGCCTCGCGCCGGGGGAAGCGGCGCACCGGCTGGGTTCCGGCCTGGGCGACAGCCGCGGAACGGCCGACTGACACCGCGCCAGAACCGGTGGAATGTTCAACCACTGCGGACTGTTGGCCCTGTCGCACGGCCCCCGTCCGGGGGCGCCGACAGGAAGGTCCCCGATGTCCGTGAAGACGAATCAGAACGACGTCTACTACAGCCACGGCACCGCCGCCGAACGCTGGGCGCGGGCACAGCTCTTCTTCGACGCCAAGGAGTACGACAAGGCCGCCCGCGTCCTCACCGGCCTGGTCGGCGAGGTCCCCGAGCAGCTCGCCCCGCGTCTGCTGCTCGCCCGCTCGTACTACCACTCGGCCCAGCTGGGCAAAGCGGAGACCGAGCTGCGCTCCATCGTGGAGCGCAGCCCGGTCGAGCACTACGCCCAGCTGATGCTGGGCCGCACCCTGGAGCGGCAGGGCAAGGGCGGCGAGGCGGTCGCGCATCTGCGGCTGGCCGCCGCGCTGTCCGGGGACCTCCCCGACTGACCGCGCCGCCGTCCCGGGACCTCCCGGGCCACTCCCGGGAGGTCTTTCGGGCTTTCGGCTAGACCAGAACGGGTTGCGCGACGGAGGCGGGGGCGGGGGCGGCGGACGGAGCCGGCGCGGGAGCGGGAGCGGGCTCCGGCTGACCCTTGGCATCGCCCACGCCCGGGACGGGCGGGCACGGCACCAGGGGGCTGTTGTGCGCGTCCGCGACCCGCCGCGTGAACCACACGACTTTGCCGTCGGCGGTGCCGCAGGTCCCCCAGCTGTCGCACAGTCGGGCGACGGCCGCGAGGCCGCCTCCGCCCGCGGAGGCGAGGCGCGGCATCGGGGGGCCGTTGTCGGCCACCGACGCCGTGAGATGCCTGCCGTTCCAGCGCAGTTCGACCACGCACCGGTTGTCGTCGCCGACATGGCGGTGGACATTGGTCAGAAGTTCCTCGACACCCCTGCACACCGGCTGGATGTGCAGCTCGAGATTCCAGTGCCGCAGGTGAGCGGCGACGATGCGCCGGATCTGCGAGACGCGCTCCGCCGATACGTGCAGTTCGACCGCGTAAGACCGGTCGCTGGGAAGTGTCATGGCCGTGGCTCCTTACCGCGAGGCCCACATGCTTCACCTCGTTGCAGCAACGACCCCCGAACACGAAGAGTGAGCGATAGTCACCAGTGGGTCAGGGACATCGTGGCTCCCGGACGAGCGAACCGCAACCGGTGCGGCTCAAGGCCCGGGCCGTCGCGGGTGGGTCCGTATGCCGTACTGCGGTTGCGCCGGCCGCGGGAAGCCGCCGACTTGCGCGGCGGCGACCGATGGGGTTGGTTCGAAGCAGGTGTGGACGTGGTTTCCGTCTCCCCTGGGTTGGGGGTGAACCACCGTGCTGTTCACCGATCGCGCCGACGCGGGGCGGCGGCTGGCCGCGGCCCTGCGACACCTCGAAGCCGAAGAACCCGTCGTCCTGGGACTGCCGCGCGGCGGAGTCCCGGTGGCCTACGAAGTGGCACGGGCGCTGGGCGCCCCCCTCGATGTGGTGGTCGTACGCAAACTCGGCGTGCCGTACCACCGGGAGCTCGGGTTCGGGGCCATCGGGGAGGGCGGCGCGCGGGTGATCAGCGACGACATCGTCCGCCGCAGCGGGGTCGGGCCGGACGAGGCCGCAGCGGTCGAACGGGGCGAGAAGGCGGAGCTCGACAGGCGGGCCCTGCGGTTCCGCGGCGACCGGCCGCGGGTGCCACTGGAGGGTCGCACCGCCGTCGTGATCGACGACGGGATCGCGACCGGGGCCACCGCGGCCGCCGCGTGCGAGGTCGTACGGGCGCAGGGCGCGGCCCGCGTGGTGCTCGCGGTCCCGGTGGCGGCGCCCGACGCCGTGGCGCGGCTGAGCGGCCAGGTCGACGACGTCGTGTGCCTCTCCGCGCCCGCCGTGTTCCGGGCGGTCGGCGAGTGGTACGAGGACTTCACGCAGACCTCGGACGAGGAGGTCGTCACCCTGCTGGCCCGGGCCGCCGTCCGACCGGGGCACACCTCCACGGCCGCCGCCGAGGAGCAGGTCGAGGTGGACGCCGGCGGCGTCCGGCTCGCCGGGGACCTCACCCTGCCCGGGGGTGCGGGCGGGATCGTCGTGTTCGCCCACGGTTCGGGCAGCAGCCGCCGCAGTCCGCGCAACAGGTCGGTGGCGACGGCCCTCAACCGGGCCGGCTTCGGCACCCTGCTCTTCGACCTGCTCACCCCCGCGGAGGAAACCCACCGCGCCAACGTGTTCGACATCGACACCCTGGCCGCACGACTGGTGGACACCACCCGCTGGCTGCGTCTGCGCACGTCCGTGCCGCTCGGCTACTTCGGCGCGAGCACCGGAGCCGCGGCCGCGCTGCGGGCCGCCGCGTCGGCCGGCTCCGAGGTCGGCGCCGTCGTCTCGCGCGGCGGCCGGCCCGACCTGGCCCGGCCGCGACTCGGCGACGTACGCGCGCCCACCCTGCTCGTCGTGGGCGGACGGGACTCGCTGGTGCTCGACCTCAACCGGCAGGCGCAGGCGCAACTGCGCTGCGAGAGCCACTTGGAGGTCGTCCCGGGCGCCACGCACCTCTTCGAGGAACCGGGCGCCCTGGAAAAGGTCGCCGAACTCGCCCGGACCTGGTTCACCACCCACCTGGGCCGGCCCGGCGTCTGACAGTCCGTCACACCGGACCGTCACTGGCCCCCGCGCCGCTCGGCGGAGGGCGGCGGGGCGGTGTCAGTGAGGCCGGCTCCGGACCGTCCGGGACGACCGCGGCCGGCGAGCCGGCGCCGGTCGCGGCGTACGGGCCGTGCCGCGTCCCCGGGCGGGGTCACAGGCGGCGTTCGCCCGGGTGGCCCGCGGTCGCGGGCCCGACCCCGCCGCACTCCGCCGCGGCCGCCGCGTGGCACGCGCCGCGGCCGTCGGCGCGGGCGACGATCCGGCCCGCCGCGACGCGCACCGCCGCTTCGGTGCCGTCGCTCACGGCCGGAATGCCGGCCGCTCGCGCGAGGGCGCCGGACGCGTCGTACACCACCTGGAGTCGCGGCCACGCCGACGGCGGGAACGACCGGCGCAGGCTTCCGCAGAGTCCGGCGACGGCCAGGCGTGCCAGCGGCAGCAGTTCGGCCGGTTCGCCGGTGACCAGGACGGCGGTGACCGTGGCGCCGGGCGGGGCCGCCCGTACCGCTTCCTCGGCGGCTTCGAGCCGGTGCAGGCCGAGCACCGCCACCACGCCGTCGTCCGACAGCCGCGCCGGCCCGCCCCGCACGGCGTCGGGCAGGGACGGCGGGGACCAGAGCTCGTCTGCGGGGCGGGCGCGCGGGACGTAGGGCAGGTGCGGCGGGGGCCACGCGTCGTCGAGGTCGAGGCCCGCCAGTCGTTCGCAGGCCCGGACGACGCTGAAGGGGTCGATGAACCCCGGTGCGGCGTCCGCCATCTGGTTCGCGCCGTGCAGGGTCGTGAGAACGGTCTCCGCCCTGCGCACCAGGCGGGCGTGCGGCGTACCGGCCGGCCGCAACTCCTCCAGGGCCAGCCCCAGGAGGATCGCGTCGAGCTTCATCAGCTGCGCGAACGGCCGGCGCACACGCTCCTCGGCGAGGACCTCCGCCATCAGATGCCGTTCCAGGCGGGGCGCTCCGTGCCGTCCGCCCGAGTCGGCTTCGACGAGCGGCAGTCCGGCCATCCAGGCGCGGGCGAGCGCACCGAGGGCCTCCGGGCCGGTGCGGCCGGGTTCGGGGTGCGGAGGGTCGGGTACGCGCTCGGCCAAGTCGGCCAGTACGGCGAAGTACAGCGCCCGCTTGCCGGGGAAGTTGGAGTACACCGCGCCGCGGGTCAGTCCGGCGCGCTCGGCGATGGCGTCCACCTTCGCGCCCGGGAATCCGCGTTCGGTGAACTCGCTCCTGGCCGCTTCGAGCACCCTGGCGCGGTTGTGCTCCTGGAGCTCCGCCCTGCTGAGCCGGCCCATGGTCCTCACTTGCCTGCGTTGCCGTCCGTGTCGGTTCAAGATACCGTCGGCATCCAGATGGTGACGTCATATGGTGGCACCATTCGAAGCCCTGGCAAGTGCTTGTAGCGAGTGAGGACGTTTCCGGGTGGCACGGATCGGTGACAGCGGCGACCTGCTGAAGTGCACGTTCTGCGGGAAGAGCCAGAAGCAGGTCGGGAGGCTCGTCGCGGGCCCGGCCGGCATCTGCATCTGCGACGAGTGCGTGGGGCTGTGCAACGAACTGATCGCGGAGGAGCCGGACGGGGCGCGGGGCGACGCGCTCCGCAAGCCGCCGACACCGCGGGAGATCCACGCCTTCCTCGACCAGTACGTCATCGGGCAGGACGACGCCAAGAAGGCCCTCGCGGTCGCGGTCCACAACCACTACAAGCGCGTCGGCGCGGCGGCCGGCCGGCGCCGGACCCGCGGCGGGCCGGACGGTACTGACGGCCCCGGCGGCCGGGACGACGTGGAACTCGGCAAGTCCAACGTCCTGCTGCTCGGGCCGACCGGCTGCGGCAAGACGTATCTCGTCCAGACCCTCGCCCGGATGCTGGACGTTCCCTTCGCGACCGCCGACGCGACGGCCCTGACGGAGGCCGGATACGTCGGTGAGGACGTGGAGAACATCCTGCTCAAGCTGCTCCAGGCAGCCGACTTCGACGTACGGAAGGCCGAGACCGGGATCATCTACATCGACGAGATCGACAAGATCGCCCGCAGGGGTGAGAGCGCGTCGGTCACGCGTGACGTCAGCGGCGAGGGCGTGCAGCAGGCGCTGCTGAAGATCCTGGAGGGCACGACCGCGAACGTGCCGCCGCAGGGCGGGCGCAAGCACCCGCAGCAGGAGTTCATCACCGTCGACACGAGCCATGTGCTCTTCATCGTGGGCGGAGCGTTCGCCGGTCTTGAGCGGATCGTCGAACAGCGGGCCGGCCGCCGGGGCATCGGATTCGGCGCCTCGGAGCCGGCGGCGCCGGCCGCCCGCGGAGGCCGGGACGAGCAGGGCCCCCTGGCCGGGGTCATGCCCCAGGACCTGCTGAAGTTCGGACTCATCCCGGAGATCGTGGGCCGGCTGCCGGTGGTGTCGGCCGTCAGCCCGCTCGACCGGGCGGCGCTGGTACGGATCCTCACCGAGCCGCGCAACGCGCTGGTCCAGCAGTACCGGCGGCTGCTCGAGATGGACGGCGTGGAACTGGAGTTCACGCAGGAGGCGCTCGACGCGATCGCCGACCGGGCACTGCTGCGCCGGACGGGCGCCAGGGCGGCCCGCGCGATCCTGGAAGAGCTGCTGGTCGACGTCATGTACGAGGTGCCCGGCCGGGACGACGTGGCCCGCGTCGTGATCGACCGGGACACCGTGCTGGGCAACGTCGCACCGGCGCTCGTACCCCGTGCGCGGCCGGGCGGGGAAACGGGGCGCCGGGACCGGACGGCCTGACGGGCCGCCTCGAAGACAGCGGACCTCCGGGCTTGACTTGATACCCCTGGGGGGTATGTTGGGCGTACCGGCCGCGACCTCAGCAGCGGCTCGTACCTCCAGGGGAGCGTCATGAACACCGGACTGAAGATCACAGCTTTCGCCGCAGCGGCAGCCACGACGTTCGGGGCGGCGTACGGCGTGGGCAAGGGCGTCGGGCCCGTCGTGGCGGACGAGCGGCCCGCCGGCCACGACAGGCACGGGGAGGCGGCGGAGAGGAAGCCGGCCGGCGGCGGACACGCGGAACACGGCGGCGAGAAGGCGGCGGCCGGGGGGCTGCAGGTCTCGGAGGGCGGCTACACCCTCGCCCTCGAAACCCCGCGGGTCGCGGCCGGCGAGCGCGCCGGGCTCCGTTTCTCCATCCAGGACGAGAACGGCCGCAAGGTCACCGCGTTCGAGCGGGAGCACGGGAAGGAGCTGCACTTCATCGTCGCCTCGCGCGACCTGACCGTCTACCGGCACCTCCACCCGAGCCGCGCCGCCGACGGCACCTGGAGCACGTCCGCCGACCTGCCCGCGGCCGGCGGCTACCGGGCCTTCGCCGACTTCAAGCCCGCGAAGAAGGGCGCCGAGGCACTGACGCTCGGCGCCGACCTGGCCGTCTCGGGCACATACCGGCCCGCCCGCGTCCCGGCCCCCGCCACCACCGCGAAGGTCGACGGGTACGAGGTCACCCTCACCGGCGGGCTGCGTTCCGGGCGCAGCGGCGAGCTCCGGCTGAACGTCGAGAAGGACGGCAGGCCGGTCACCGACCTGCAGCCCTACCTCGGCGCCTACGGCCACCTCGTCGCCCTGCGCGCGGGCGACCTGGCCTACCTCCACGTGCACCCCAACGGCGAGCCGGGGGACGGCGCCACCGAGCCCGGTCCCGAGGTGTCCTTCACCGCCACCGCGCCGAGTCCCGGAACGTACCGCCTGTTCCTCGACTTCCAGCACGACGGCACGGTGCGCACCGCCGCCTTCACGGTCGAAGCCGGGAAGGCGGCGGTGAACGGCGAGCCGCCGGCCGGCCGGCACGGGACGGAGGCGCCGGACCACCAGCACTGACGAAGCGTCAGCCACCTGCGAGGGCGGGTGTCCGGTACGCCGCTCCGCTGGTCCATGAGGATGAAACCGGGTCTGCGCCACCGTGACGGCCGACCCCGCATGGACGCGATCGGCAAGGCTGGCAGGTGCTCCGTCGGCCACCCGCGCGGCACACCTCCAGCGGCACACCTCCAGAGAGGCAGGGCGTACCACCCATGCTGAGCACCGACTTCGTCACCGGGTCCCCCAACTGGCTCGACCTCGGCAGTCCGGACACCGGGGCCGCCGCCGCCTTCTACGGGAGCGTCTTCGGCTGGGACTTCCTGTCGGCGGGCCCCGAGGCCGGCGGATACGGCTTCTTCCAGCTGGACGGCGGGACGGTCGCCGCCCTCGGGCCGCTGACGGAGGAGGGCGCGAGCTCCGCGTGGACGGTGTACTTCCGGACGCCGGACGCCGACGCCACGGTGAGGACGGCCGAGCAGGGCGGCGGGACCGTGCGCGTCGGGGCGTTCGACGTGATGAACGCCGGGCGGACGGCCGCGCTCACCGACCCGGGCGGCGCGGAGTTCGCCGTATGGCAGCCGGGCGAGACGAAGGGGCTGGAGAGGGCCTCCGAACCCGGCACCCTGTGCTGGGCGGAGCTGCACACCGGCGATCCGGCGGCGGCGCTGCGCTTCTACGGCACGCTGTTCGGCTGGCGGTCGCAGGAAATGGACGCGCCGGGCATGACGTACACGGTGCTCTCCACCGCCGAGGGCGACCAGCAGGACGCCTCGTTCGGCGGGGTCGCCGCGCTCCGGGACGCTTCCGAGGAGCCGCGCTGGATCCCGTACTTCGCCGTGGAGGACACCGACGAGGTCGTCGCGAGGACGCAGGGGAACGGCGGGTCGGTCGTGATGCCCGCCGCCGACATCCCGGACGTCGGCAGGCTGGCCTGGCTCGCGGATCCCTTCGGCGCGACCTACGCCGTCCTCAAGCCCACGCCGCCGCAGTCCTGACCTGCGGCCCGCCCGGCCTCCACCCCTCCGCGGGGCGGGCGTCCGCCCCGGGGAGGGCCGGAAGGGCGCCGCGCGTGGGGGCGCCCGGCCCCGGCGGTCAGGCGCGGGGCCGGGCGGCACGGCGGGGCGCTACCTGAGGGTGACGTTCTCCGCCTGCGGGCCCTTGGGGCCCTGGGTGACGTCGAATTCGACCTTGTCGTCCTCGTGGAGCTCCTTGAAACCCTGCGTCTGGATGGCGGAGAAGTGGACGAACACGTCCGGGCCGCCCTCGTCCTGCTGGATGAACCCGAAGCCCTTGTCCGCGTTGAACCACTTCACAGTGCCTGTTGCCATCAGTTCGATCCTTTGTTCCGTACCACGGCCCGGCCATCGCCGCGCCGGCCGCAGCCGTATCGCAACTGCGGCTCCTGCACCTTGCCATCCCGACCCCGCTTGTGAATCGACCTGTTTTCCGTGTCGGTGGAACTCCGCCCGACTCGCCGGGGCACTCAGCGGAATTCGGCCGGCGGAACGCCCCTCAGCCCCGGTACGCCTCCAGGAGGCGCAGCCACACCTCGCTGATCGTCGGATAGGCCGGGACCGCGTGCCACAGGCGGGGGATCGGTACCTCGCCGGCCACCGCCACGGTGGCGGAGTGCAGCAGCTCGGCGACGCCCGGGCCCACGAAGGTGGCGCCGAGCACCGTCTCGCGGTCGAGGTCCACGACCATGCGGGCTCGGCCCCGGTAGCCGTCGGCGTACAGGCCGGCGCCCGAGACGGACGCCATGTCGTAGTCGACCGCCCGCACCCGGCGCCCCGCCGCCTCGGCCTCCGCGAGCGTGAGGCCGACCGCCGCGGCCTCGGGGTCGGTGAAGACCACCTGGGGTACGGCGGCGTGGTCGGCCGTGGCGGAGTGCGCGCCCCAGAGGGCCGTGTCCAGCGGTTCGCCGTGCGCCCTGGCGGCGATGGCCGCACCCGCGACGCGCGCCTGGTACTTGCCCTCGTGGGTCATCAGCGCCCGGTGGTTGACGTCGCCCACGGCGTACAGCCAGTCGCTGCCCTCCACGCGGCAGCTCTCGTCGACCGTCAGCCAGGAACCGGGTTTCAGACCGACCGTGTCGAGGCCGATGTCGTCCGTGCGCGGGGCGCGGCCGGTGGCGAAGAGCACCTCGTCGGCCTCGATCCGCTCGCCGCCGTCGAGGACGACGGTGACCGGGCCGTCGCCGCCCCCGGCGCGCTCCACCGCGGCGACGGAGGTTCCGGTGCGCACGGTGGCGCCGGCCTCCGCGAGGGCCTCGGCGACCAGCTCGCCCGCGAAGGGCTCCATCCTGGCGAGCAGGCCCTCTCCGCGTACGAGCAGGGTGACCCGGGAGCCGAGCGCCTGCCAGGCCGTGGCCATCTCCACGGCGACCACTCCCCCGCCGACGACCACGAGGCGGCCGGGCGCCTTCCCGGCACTGGTCGCCTCGCGGCTGGTCCAGGGGTTCGCCCCGGCCACGCCGGGCAGGTCGGGCACGACGGCGCGGCTGCCGGTGCAGACCGCCACCGCGTGCCGCGCCGTCAGGGTGTACCGCTCACCGGACGGGGCCTCGACGGTGACCCGGCGGGGGCCGTCGAGCCGGCCCCGGCCCCGGTGGATGTCCACGCCGATCGACTCCAGCCAGCCGGCCTGACCGTCGTCCTTCCAGTTCGACACGTAGTAGTCGCGGTGCGCGAAGACCTCGGACACGTCGAGCGGCCCCCGCACCGACGCCCTGAGTCCGGGCACGCGGCGGGCGTCGGCGCGCGCGGTCACCGGGCGCAGCAGGGCCTTGCTGGGCATGCACGCCCAGTACGAGCACTCGCCGCCGATCAGTTCGTTCTCGACCACCGCCGTCGTCAGTCCGGCCGCCCGGGCGCGGTCCGCCACGTTCTCGCCGACGGGCCCCGCCCCGACCACCACGACGTCGTACTCGGCCGGTGCCGCCGCATCCACTGGATTCGTCATACGGGCAGTCTGGTCGGGGGTGTGGGCCGTGGCCAGCCGGGCAGGCGGAATATCGCGAGCCCGCAGGCCGTTGTCCGGGACGGCTTCGCCCGTTATGCCAGGAAGAGGAGCACACCATGTCCACCGTCGAGCTCACCAAGGAAAATTTCGATCAGGTCGTGTCGGACAACGACTTCATCCTGATTGATTTCTGGGCTTCCTGGTGCGGTCCCTGCCGGCAGTTCGCTCCCGTCTTCGAGAGCGCGTCCGAGCGTCACGACGACCTGGTCTTCGCCAAGGTCGACACCGAGGCCCAGCAGGAGCTGGCCGCGGCCTTCGAGATCCGTTCGATCCCGACCCTGATGATCGTGCGCGAGAACGTGGCGGTGTTCGCCCAGCCCGGCGCGCTGCCGGAGGCCGCGCTCGAGGACGTGATCGGACAGGCCCGCAACCTCGACATGGACGAGGTCCGCAAGTCCGTCGAAGAGGCGAAGGCCGCGCAGGGCGCACAGGACACCCGGGAAGCGGGCTAGGCGCGGCGCGGAGCACGGAGAGTGCGGAGAAGGGCCCGGCCGGTACGTACGGCCGGGCCCTCTCGCGTGCCTCGGCGTCCTGGCTAGAAGGGGTGGTCAGCCGGTTCGCGGCGGATCGTCGTCCAGCGCACCTCGGTGAACGCCTCCAGGTTCGCCTCGCCGCCGAAGCGCGCTCCCGTGCCCGAGGCGGCGACCCCGCCGAAGGGCGCCACCGCCTCGTCGTTCACCGTCTGGTCGTTGATGTGCACGATGCCGGTCGGGATGCGGTCGGCGAGCCGCACCCCGAGCGCGGTGTCGCGGGTGACGATGCCCAGGGAGAGCCCGTAGGGACTCGCCGACGCCAGGGCCGCGGCCTCGTCCAGGGTGGTGAAGGAGCGGACCGGCGCGACCGGGCCCAACACCTCCTCGGCGTACGCCGGGGTGTCGTCCTCCACGCCCGCGAGCACGGTCGGCCGGTAGAAGAGGTCGCTGTGGGCGCCGCCCGCCACGAGCTTCGCGCCGCCCGCCGTACTGGCCTCCACCAGGCCGTGGATCTTGTCGAGTTGGCCCCGGTCGATGATCGGGCCCAGGTGCACCTTCTCCCGGTGGGGGTCACCGACGGCCAGGGAGTCGGCCTTGGCGGCGAGCCGCTCCAGGTACTCGTCGTAGAGCGAGGCGTGCACGAGGTGGCGGCCCGTGGTCATGCAGATCTGGCCCTGGTGGAAGAAGGATCCCCACGACGCCTGGGCGACGGCCCCTTCGAGGTCCGCGTCCTCCAGGACGACGAGGGCGGAGTTGCCGCCGAGTTCGAGGTGCGCGCGCTTGAGTGCGCGCCCCGCCGCCTCGCCCACCGCGCGGCCCGCGGCCGTGGATCCGGTGAACGAGACGACCGGCACGTCCGGCTCCGCGACGAGCGCCTTCCCGGCCTCGGCCCCGGCCGGCAGGACGTGCAGCAGCCCTTCCGGCAGCCCCGCCTCGGCGAACACGGCGGCCAAGGAGAGGCCGCCGCAGACCGCCGTGCGCGGATCGGGCTTCAGCAGTACGCCGTTGCCGAGCGCGAGCGCGGGGGCGACCGAGCGGATGGAGAGGATCAGCGGGGCGTTGAACGGTGCGATGACGCCGACCACCCCGGCGGGCACCCGTCGTGTGTACGACAGCCGGGGCGCCTCGCTCGGCAGCACCTGCCCGGTGGGGCGGGACGCGAGCGCGGCGGCCTCGTAGCACTCCTGGGCGGCGACGTGGAGCTCGAAATCGGCCTTGCCGGGTATGGAACCCGACTCCCGGACGAGCCATTCCCGCAGCTCGTCGGCGTGCGCGGCGAAGAGGTCACCGGCGCGGCGCAGCACGGCGGCCCGCGCGAAGTGGGGCGTACGGGCCCATGCCGTCTGCACGGCCCCGGCGGTCCGGGCGGCCGTGCGGACGTCGTCCGCGGTGGCGAGCGTGACACGGCCGAGCGATGCGCCCGTGGCCGGCTCGACGACGTCCGACTCACCGCCCGAGAGCCGGACGGGCTGCCAGGTCTTGGGGTCGAGCAGGGGCATGCGGATCTCCAGTCAGAGAGGCAGTCCTGTGTAGTTCGCGGCCAGTTCCGCGGCGGCGGGTTCGGAGGCAGCGAGACGGTGCAGCCGTGCGAGACGCACTCGGGTGTCGAACGCGTCCTCACTTGGTTGACGGTGCAACATCGTAGTCATGTCGTACGAGAAACGGGTGGCTTGCCACACGCGCCTCAGACACAAGTCCGAATAGGAGTCGAGGAGTTCACCGGAGCCGGTGGCGTGGTGGTGCTCGAAGGCCCGGGCCAGGATCCGTACGTCCGACACCGCCAGGTTGAGCCCCTTGGCCCCGGTCGGCGGCACGATGTGCGCCGCGTCCCCGGCCAGGAAGACCCGCCCGTACCGCATGGGCTCGGTGACGTGACTGCGCATCGGCGTCACGGACTTGGCCGTGATCGGGCCGCGCGCGAGGCTCCAGTCGCCGTCGACCGCGAAGCGCCGGTCGAGCTCGTCCCAGATCCGCTCGTCGGACCAGTCGGCGGGGTCGGTGCCGTTGGGCACCTGGAGGTAGAGGCGCGAGACGCTCGGCGAGCGCATGCTGTGCAGCGCGAAGCCGTCCTCGCCGCGCGCGTAGATCAACTCGTCGCAGGACGGGGGGACATCGGCCAGGACGCCCAGCCAGGAGTAGGGATACGTGCGCTCGTACGTCCGTCGGACCTCGTCCGGGACGGCGGCGCGCGCGATGCCGTGGAAGCCGTCGCAGCCGACGACGTAGTCGCATGCGAGGGTCTGCTCCCGGCCCTCGTGCGTGAAGCGGACCACCGGCTGGCCGGATTCCGGCTTCTCGACGGCCAGGGCCTGCGCTTCGAAGAGCAGGGGCGGGCCTTCGGCCAGCTGGAGTGCGACGAGGTCCTTGACGACCTCGGTCTGGGCGTACACCGTCACGGACCGGCCACCGGTCAGTTCGGGGAAGCCGATGCGGTGGCGCCGCCGGTCGAAGCGCAGCTCGATGCCGTGGTGCACCAGGCCCTCGGCGTCGAGGCGGTCGGCCGCCCCGCACGCGCGCAGGGCGTCGACGGTGCCCTGTTCGAGGATGCCGGCGCGCTGGCGCTGTTCGACGTACGCGCGGGTCCGGTTCTCCAGGACCACGCAGTCGATTCCCGCCCGGTGCAGCAGCCGGGCCAGGAGGAGACCGGCCGGGCCGGCCCCGATGATTCCCACCTGCGTACGCACCGGTCAGCGCTCCAGGACGAGCGCGAGGCCCTGGCCGACGCCGATGCACAGGGCCGCGAGGCCCGTGCCCGAACCCGCGGCGGCGAGCTGGTGGGCGACGGATCCGGCGAGGCGGGCGCCGGAGGCCCCGAGCGGGTGGCCGATGGCGATGGCGCCGCCCCGCGGATTGACCACGGCGGGGTCGAGATCCGGCCATTCGGCGAGGCAGCCGAGGGACTGGGCGGCGAAGGCCTCGTTGAGCTCGAAGGTGGTGAGGTCCGCGAAGGACCTGCCCGCCTTGGCAAGCGCGCGCTGGACCGCCTCGACGGGACCGAGGCCGAAGAGCTGCGGCTCGATGCCCGTGACGGCGGAGGTGCGGATGCGGGCGAGCGGCTCGCGGCCGGTGGCGCGCAGCCCTTCCTCGTCGACGAGCAGGAGCGCGGCGGCGCCGTCGTTGAGCGGCGAGGCGTTGCCGGCCGTGACGCTGCCGTCCTTGCGGAAGACGGGCTTCAGCTTGGCCAGCGCCTCCATGGACGATCCTTCGCGGACGCACTCGTCGCGGGAGAGGTCCGCGCCGCCGTACGGGACGACCTCGCCGTCGTACAGGCCGTCCGCCCACGCCCTGGCCGCCTTTTGGTGGCTGGCCAGCGCGAAGGCGTCCTGCTGCTCGCGGGTGATGCCGTGCTTGTCGGCGATCAGCTCCGCGCCCTCTCCGAGCGGGACGGTCCACTCGTCGGGCATCCGCGGATTGGTCATGCGCCAGCCGAGCGTGGTCGAGTGCAGCTCCTGGTGGCCGGCGGGGAAGGCGCGCTCGGGCTTCTGGAGGACCCAGGGAGCGCGGGACATCGACTCCACGCCGCCGGCGACGGCCACCGAGGCGTCGCCGAGGGCCACGGCGCGGGCGGCCTGGATGACGGCCTCAAGGCCCGAGCCGCAGAGGCGGTTGACGGTGACGCCGGGGACGGAGACGGGCAGTCCGGCGAGCAGCACGGCCATCCGTGCGACGTCCCTGTTGTCCTCGCCGGCGCCGTTGGCGTCGCCGAAGTAGACGTCGTCGATCCTGGCCGGGTCGAGGTCGGGCGTCCGGGCGACGAGCGACTTGACGACGTGCGCGGCGAGGTCGTCGGGACGCACGGAGGAGAGGGCACCCCCGAACTTGCCGATCGGCGTGCGGACGGCGTCGACGATGTAGACGTCGCGGATGCTCATCGGGTCTCTCCCGGAGTCGTGGAGTTTTCAGTGTTCGCGCAATGAACTATCGTTCATATCTGACTTCGCCCCGAGTCTCTGCCGAGCGCCGTCCGGTGTCAACGGCATGCCAGGAGGAATCCCATGCCGAACGCCGACCGTCCAGCGGCCGCCTCGCCCTCCGCCGCCCCCGCCGAATCCGTCGGGCCGCTGGAGCGCGGGCTCACCGTGCTGCGCGCGCTGTCCGCCCCCGGGGCCGACGACCGGATGCGGCACAGCGACCTCGTACGGTCGACGGGCCTGGCCCGCTCCACGGTCGACCGGGTGGTGTCCACCCTCGACCGGCTCGGCCTGGTGCGCAGCGACGGGCGCGAGGTCGCGCTCGCGCCCCGGCTGATGGAACTGCCCGGCGCCTACCTCACGGCCTGCGGGATCCCGGCGGCGCTGGGGCCGGCGGCGGAGCGGCTCGCGGACGAGTTCGACGAGTCCGTGTCGGTGGCGGTGCCGGACGACCGGGTCGCGGGGGTGCGGTTCGTCCTCCAGACGACCCGGCGGCGCACGATGTCGCTCGCCTTCCGGATCGGCGACCTGCTGCCCGCCGAGCGGTGCGCGCCGGGGGCGCTGTTCGCGGCGGAGTGGGACGCCGCCCGGTGGCGGGCGTGGCGCGCGCGGCGGGCAGCAGGTCCGCGGGGCGACGGGTTCGCGGCGCCGCCGCCGGGCGGCTCGCGGGGCCGCGGCGACTTCGAGGAGCGGGCCGCCCGAGCGGGCGCGGACGGCTGGGCGGGCGACGACCAGCTGATCGAGCCGGGGCTCGTGGCGGTCGCCGTGCCGGTACACGACGGGGCGGGGCGGATCGTGTGCGCGGTGAGCGTGGTCAGCCACACGAGCCGGCACACCCGGGAGTCGCTGCGGGAGACGGTACTGCCCCGACTGCGCTCGGTGCGGGCCGAGTTGGAGGAGGCGCTTGCGGCGCCTCGCCCCGCGGTCCCCGGCGCGCCGGTACGGGACACCTCGCTGGACGCCAAGCGCGAACTGGGGCCGGGCTTCCTCCAGTCGCTGGCGCGTGGACTCGCGGTCCTGGGCTCACTCGGGGCCGACCGGGGCGACGGGATGGCCCTGACGGCGGTCGCCGAGGCGACCGGTCTCGCCAGGGCGACGGCCCGGCGCTCGCTGCTCACGCTGGAGCACCTGGGGTACGTCGCCTCGGACGGGCGCCGGTGGCGGCTGCTGCCGCGGGTGCTCGAACTGGGCTGTGCGCGGCTGTCGGAGCTGGGACTCCCCGAGATCGCCCGGCCCCACCTGGCGGCGCTGGTGCGACGGGTGCACGAGTCGGCGTCACTGGCGGTGCTCGACGGCGGGGACATCCGGTACGTGGCGCGGGTGCCCACGGTGCGGATCATGAGCGTCAACATCACGGTGGGTACGCGGTTTCCGGCGTACGCGACCTCGATGGGCCGGGTGCTGCTGGCGGACCTCGCCCGGGACGAACGGCCTCCGCTGCCGGAGGTCCTGCCGGCGCTCACCCGGCGTACCGTGACCTCTCCGGTCGAGCTCGGCCGGATCATGGAGCGGGTCGCGGCTGACGGATTCGCCCTGGTGGACGAGGAGTTGGAGGAGGGCCTGCGCTCGTTGGCGGTGCCCGTGCGCGGCGGGGACGGCCGGGTGGTGGCCGCGCTGAACGTGGCCCGTCACGCGGGCCACGGCACACCGGCCGAGATGCGGGACGCTCTGCTGCCGGCGCTGCGGGAGGCGGCGGCGCTGATCGAGACGGACCTGCGGGCGCTGGGCGGGCCGCGCCCGCTCTGACGGGGGCTGCGGAGCCTGCCGGCCCCTCTCCAAACCCCCGGAGCCCGGGCCTCAGACGTCGGTCGGACCGGCGCACGCGGGGGAGGGCGGACGGGGGATTCCGACCGTGCGGCGTACCCGGCCCCCGGGCGAACGACGGCTCAGCTGGACTCACGGGGGATCGCGTGGGCGGCCATCAGGTCGTGGCGCTCCACCTCGCCCTGCGGCCGGCGGACCACGCGGTCGACGAGTTCCGCTATCTCCCGCCCCGTCGGCAACTCGATGTGGACCGTGCTCAGCCGGGGCCGCAGCAGCTTCCCGAGCAGCAGGTCGTCCGCGCCCACCACCGCGCACTCCCCCGGCACGTCGACGCCCGCGTCCTGCAGCGCCCGCATGAGCAGTTGGGCGTACTCGTCGTTGTACGCGTACACCGCGTCGAGGCCGAGACCGCGCCAGCGCCCGGCGAGCTCCGCGGCGGACTCCTCGTCGTACGCCATGGTCAGCGGCTCCACCCGGGCCCCGCCGGCCGCTGTCACCGCCTTGCGCACCCCCGCCAGGCGCGGGGCGGAGAACAGGCTCAGGCCCGGCTCGGCCGGGACGACCACTCCGATGCCGCGCCGGCCGCGCTCCAGCAGGTGCGACGCCGCAGCGGCACCGATCGTCCGCTGGTCCATGACCAGGGCATGGGCGCCCTCCACCCGCTGCGGGCCGAGCGTGATGACGGCCTTGGCCCCGGAGCGCTTGAGGACCCGAACCCCGTGCGGGGTGAGGCCGATCTCGCCGAGGGAGAGGACCGCCACGGGCCGCAGTTCCGCCCACGCGCGGGCCGCCTCGTCGGCGCCGAGACCCAGGCTGCCGTACTGCACGACCGTGTAGTCCAGCGCCCGCAGAGCCCATTGGACCTCGTTGAGGAACCGGCCGTAGAGGGGGCCGACGGGAACGTGCGCGGTGGGCAGCAGCACCATCCGGCTGTGCCCCGCCCGCAGGCTGCGCGCCGCCGCGTGCGGCACGTATCCCAGCTCCTCGGCGGCCTCGCGCACCCGGCGGCGCGTCGGCTCGCTGATGCGGACCGCCGACGTGTTGTTCAGGACGTACGACACCGTGGCGCGCGAGACCCCGGCCAGGCGCGCGACATCAGTGCTGGTCGGAACGGGACCATCGGCGGACTGCTTCGGTGTCTGGCTCATCGCCTTCGGCATCTTTCCAGATCGGTGGTGAACGGGGTCTGGCGGATGGCCTGAAATGAGTGCTACACAATGCTGACGCGCAACTGACACGTGTCACCAGTCACCACTGCGCGCTTCACCCGGTGTCACCCCGCGTGTTCACCACAGCTCTCGCTCGTCTTCCCGCAGTCGCCCGTCTCCTCTGACACTCCTCATGGAGGGCAGCGTGGCCCTTTCCCCGCCCGGCACCCCCGGCACTCCCGACCCTCCCGACCCTCCCGACCCTCCCGGCGCTCCAGGCGCTCCAGGCGCCCCCGACCCCGACCCCGGAAGAACCGGCGCACGAAGAGCCGGCCCCACGGGCCCGCCCCCGCCGACGCGCGGGCTGCTGCCCCTGCTCCTGGTCGGCAACACCACCATGTACGCGCTCTACGTCGGGGTCGGCGGCGTACTCCTCGCCCTGCAGGTCGAGGCCGTCGACCCGGCCGCCAAGGTGGCCAACCTGGGCCTCGTCGCCGGGGTCTCCGCGATCTTCGCGACCGTCTTCAACCCGGTCGCCGGCGCCCTGTCCGACCGCTCCGGACGCCGCAACCCCTGGATACTCGGCGGCGGCCTGCTCGCCGTCCCCGCGATGTTCCTGCTCGGCAGCGTGCACACGGTCCTGATGATCACCATCGCCTGGTGTCTCGGCCAGGCCGTGATGAACGTCCACCAGGCCGCCCTCACCTCCGTCGTCCCCGACCGCGTCCCGACGACCGCGCGCGGCAGGGCCTCCGCGGCCGTGGGGCTCGGCCTGCCCTTCGGCAGCACGCTCGGCGCCCTGACCGGCGCCGCGTTCTCCGACGACTACCGCACCGGCTACCTCGTGCTCGGCGCCCTGGTCGCCGCCTCGGCCGTACTGTTCACCGCCTGCGCCCGCGAACAGCGCATGCCGGTGCGGCCTTCACTGCCCGTACGGGAACAACTCGCCGCCTTCGCGGGAGCCTTGCAGTCGCACGACTTCCGCTGGGCCTTCATCGGCCGGGCCCTGCTGGTCCTCGGGTACTTCGCCGTCAACGGCTTCCTGCTCTACATCATCAAGGACCACACCGTCCTGCCCGCCGGCCTGCGGGCCGAGGACGCGGTGGCGGTCCTCATGCCGGTCACCAGCGTGGCCATGATCGTGTCCACGGTCCTCGGCGGGTACCTGTCGGACCGCTTCGACCGGCGCAAGCTCTTCGTCGGCGCCTCGGCCGCGCTGTCGGCCGTCGCGCTGGTCGTCCCCGCCGTCTCGACGAGCTGGGCGGCGATGCTCGTCTTCGCCACTGTCAACGGCCTCGCCTTCGGCTGCTACATGGCCGTGGACACCGCGCTCGTGACCATGGTCCTGCCGAAGGCGGAGGACGCCGCCCGCGACATGGGCGTACTCAACATCGCCAACGCGGGGCCGCAGATCGTCGCCCCGTTCATCGCCTCCCTGATCGTCGGCTTCGGCGGCTACACCACACTCTTCCTCGTCGCGGCGGGCCTCGCGGTGCTGGGCGCGCTCGCCGTGCGCCCGATCCGCTCCGTGCGCTGACCCCACCGACCGAAAGGCACCACCGTGCGACTCCACACCCGTACCTGGGGCGAGGGCGACCGCCTCGCGCTCCTCATCCACGGCATCATGGCCGACCACCGCACCTGGCGGCGCGTCGGCCCCGCACTGGCCGCGAAGGGCTACCGGGTCCTCGCCGTCGACCTGCGCGGACACGGCGCCAGCGCCCGGGGCGCGTACACGCCGGAGCTCTTCGCCGACGATGTCGCCGAGACCCTCCCGGCGGGGGCCGAGCTCGCCATCGGCCACTCCCTCGGCGGCCTCACCCTGTCGCTCGCCGTGGACCGCCTCCGTCCGCGGCGCGCCGTCTTCTCCGATCCTGCCTGGCGCCTCGCCACCGCCGAGGAGGGCTTCGATCCCGAGGTCTTCGTCCGGTTCAAGTCGGCGTCCAGGGAGCGGATAGCGGCCATGAATCCGCGCTGGGAGGCGGCGGACGTCGACATCGAGCTGGAGACGCTGCGGGTCTGGGACGAGGCGTCGGCGTTCGGCCTGGCCGCGTCGGCCGGCGTCGACCTGCTGCCCGCCGAGCCGGTCGTGCCGTCGCTGGTGCAACTCGCCGACCCGAGCTTCCTCGTCGACGCGGCCGAGGCGGCGGTGTTGGCGGAGCGCGGATTCGACGTCCGCACGGTCAAGGGCGCCGGCCACACCATCCACCGTGACGACTTCGACGCGTTCATGGCGTCACTGGACGGCTGGATCTAGCCTCGCGCCTGCCTGCGGGCCGGGACGCCGGCCCGGTGCGGACGGGCCGGCCCGCACGCGCGCGGCGCCTCAGCCGGTCGCCAGCACCTGCCACAGGTCCGGATCCTCGAAGTTGAGCGCCCACAGGGCCGTGTGGGTGACGCCGTACTTGCGCAGCACCGGCAGGTGTTCGGCGACGCCGCGCGCGTCCTGGTACCAGACCTCGCGCCGCTGCTCACCGTCCAGATAGCTGAAGTGCGGTGTCCGGGACTCCGGGTCGAGCGTGTAGGGCGCCCCCTTGGCGACGCGCAGCGCCTCGGCCTCCTTCCAGGTGACGTGTTTCGCCCGGGACGAGCCCTCGGCGGGCCAGTCCCAGCCGTACCCCGGCAGCCCGAGCTCGATCTTGCCGACCGGGACCTCGGCGGTGGCGAGGCGCAGGATCTCGTCGTACCACTGGGGGGTCGACAGCGGGCCGGGCTTGCCGCCCTTCCAGTGGTAGTCGTACGCCATGATGCGCATCCGGTCGGCCGCGCGCCCGACGGCGGCGTAGTCCCAGATCCGGCCGGTGGACGCCGTTTTGGCCCCCACGGTGACGACGCACTGCTTGTCCAGGCCGCGCAGGCCCCGGCAGAGCCCCTCGACGAGCTTGCTGAAGCCGTCGCGCACCCGTTCGTACGTGGCGTCGCCGGTTGCCGCGTGGGACTCGTAGTCGAGGTCCAGTCCGTCGTAGTCGCGGCGGTCGGCGACGTCGAGGAGGGTACGGATGTGCCTCGCGCGGCGCTGGGGACTGGTGAGGATGGCGGCCAGCGCACCGGGCTTCATCGTCTCGTTGACGGTCGGCACGACCTTGACGCCCGCGGCGTGCAGTCCGTCGACGATGCGCCGCTCCCCCGCACCCGGGTGTCCGCCGACCCGCCCCGCCGAAACGCCGTGGTACCAGAAGGGGCTGACGGTGTGCAGTTGCCCGGCGTGGGCGAGGGCGTCCTGGTAGGCCCCTTCCTGGTCCCAGTAGGGAAGCCAGCCGGAGACGGTACGGGGCGCCGGGGCGCCGGCGGCCTCCTGGTGCGGCGGCTCCGGGCGTGGTGCGGCGGGCGCCGGGAAGGCCGCGGCCGTGCCGATGAGCGCGGCGGCGACGAGAGTGATCAGGATGCGTGTGGCCATGGACCGAGCCTGTGGTCCGGTCGCCGGGCCCGCTCCGCGGACTGGGCCGTCCAGGCCCTGACACATCACCCGGGTGACGACATCTTCCGACACCCTGGCCGAACTGCCGGGCCGGCGCGGCCCCGCCGCGACCACCGCGGCCGATCCCCGTACGACGGGTCCGGTCCTGCCCCCCGTACGGCCGGACCGCGCCGCCGCTCCCGACCCGGGCGAGATCGTCCGGACGTGGGTGCCGTACGGGCAGAACGACGGCCGGGGCAAGGACCCGCCTGTGCTCGTGGTCGCCCGGGAGGCGGCCGGCACGCTGCTCGCCGTACGGCTGCCCAGCAAGCGGCACGACCACGACCGCGAGTGGGCGGCGATCGGCAGGGGGCCGTGGGACGCGCGGGGGCGCGAGTCCTGGGTCGACCTCGACCGGGTGCTGCGGGTGCGCGAGGCCGGCATGCGCCGGGATGCGTGCGCGCTGGACCGGCCCCGCTTCGACCGGGTCGTGCGCCGCCTGCGGGAGCGGTACGGCTGGAGCTGACCGGCGGGGGCCCGGCCCGCGCGTCGGGCTCGTGCCGGGCGGGCCGGGCTGCGTCTGTTTCCGGCCGGCGCGGCGGGCTCCCACGCGCCCCCGCTTACGTCTGCGCGGCTTCGTCGGCCCGCGTGGCCGGGTCGGCCCGCACCGCTGCCGCTGTCCGCACGGTGGCCCCGTCCCGCCCCGTGGCGTGCGTCCGGTCCGCGAAGGCCGCGCGGAAGGCGCCCAGCACGGACGCGGCGCGGGTGCGGTCCAGCACCGCGAAGACCACCTCGTCGAAGTGGCCGGAGAAACGGCCCGCTCCGGTGAGGTGCGCCTGGAACGCGCCCGCCACCGCGGCGGGATCGTTCATGAAGACGCCGCACCCCCAGGCCCCCAGCACCAGCCGCCGGTAACCGCGGGCCGCGGCCGTTTCCAGGACCCGTTCCGCGCGGGAGGCGAGCGCCGCCGGGACGCGGTGCTCGAGCTCCGGCTCCCGGCTGCGGATCACGCCCGCGTTGGGGGCCGGCGAAGTCAGGAACCCCACGGTGTACGGCGTGGCCAGCAGCGCCCCGCGGTCGTCGCGGAACACCGGGACGCCGGGCGAGTGGATCACCCGGTCGGTGTAGAAGGGGCTGCGGTCCGCCCGGTGGCCGGCGTAGAAGTCGGGGGCGCGCAGCAGTGTCGCGTACAGGGCGGAGGCGCGGCACAGCGCCTCCTCCTGCGCCTGCGCGCCGTTGAGGTAGCCGCCGCCCGGATTGCGCGCGGAGGCGAAGTTCAGCACGGCGACGGGTCCGGCGCCCCGGCCGGTCAGCCGGCGCGCCGCCTCCAGGCTGCTCTCCCCCGTGACCTCGAAGGCCGTCGTACGGTCCGTGTCCGGCGTGACGGCGACGGGGTCCGGGCCGTACACCCTGGTCCCGGCCACGGCGGCGGCCAGCTCCTCGCCGATCGACACGGTGCGGCCGCCCGGAACGGCGTACCGGCCCGCCCGGACGATCTCCTCGGTCTCTTTCGCGATTCCCCGCAGTCGTGCGCTCACAGGTGAGATCGTCGGCGACCGGCGGCCACCGGCGCAACGGAGTTTTCGCGCCGCCGGACGCTCTTGTGCGATCCGGCCCCGGTGGCTTTAGCTGAAGGGCGATGCCCGTCCCGTTCCCGGGGGCGGGCACCGGCACGATCGCGGCACTCCGCAGGACCGACAGACGGCAAGGAGGAACAGCCCATGCCCCCGATCGACTTCGCGCGGGAGAGCGCGCCGGTCACGGAAGCCGGAGCGGAAGCATTACTGCACGGCATCTGTTTCAAGACAGGTCCACCGAGCATCGTCGGTGTCGAACTCGAATGGTTCGTCCACGAACTGCACCTCCCCGAACTCCCCGTCGAGCCCGCCCGCCTCGAAGCGGCCATGACCGCACTGCGGGCCCTGCCCCTGGCCTCGGCCCTCACCGTCGAGCCGGGCGGCCAGCTCGAACTCAGCTCCCTCCCGGCCCCGTCCCTGACGGAATGCGTCGACTCCGTCTCCGCCGACCTCGACGCGGTACGCGCCGTTCTGCGCTCCCGGGACCTCGGACTCACCGGCATCGGCACCGACCCCTGGCACCCCCCGAAGCGCCTGCTGCGCGAGCCGCGGTACGACGCGATGGAGGCGTACCTCGACCGGGCGGGCCCCGCCGGCCGGGCCATGATGTGCTCGTCGGCGTCCGTCCAGGTCTGTCTGGACGCGGGGCACGAGGAGCCCGGTCCGCTGGGCCACGGGCGGCGCTGGCTGCTCGCGCACCTGCTCGGCGCGGTGCTGACCGCCGCGTTCGCCAACTCCCCCTTCCACCACGGGCGCCGGACCGGCTGGCGGTCGACGCGGCAGGCCCTGTGGACGGAGATCGAACCCGGCCGCTCGCTCGCCCCGCCCCTCGACGCCGAGCCGCGCGGCGCCTGGACGGAGCGCGTCCTGGACGCACCCGTGATGTGCGTGCGAGGCGAGCCGGGCCGGCCCTGGGACGTACCGGAGGGGCTGTCGTTCCGCGCCTGGATCCGTTCCGGGACGCCCCGTCCGCCGACCCGCGCCGACCTCGACTACCACCTGACCACGCTCTTCCCGCCGGTACGGCCGCGCGGCCACCTCGAACTGCGCATGATCGACGCGCAGCCGGGGGAGCACGGCTGGATCGTCCCGCTCGCCGTGACCGCCGCGCTCTTCGACGACCCCGCCGCCTCCGAAATGGCGTACCGGACGGTCAAGCCCCTCGCGGAGACGGCCGGTTCGCCGCCCGCACCGCGCAACCCGCTGTGGATCAACGCCGCGCGGTACGGGCTGGCCGACGCCGAACTGCGGACTGCCGCCGAGATCTGCTTCGACGCGGCGCTCGACGCGCTGCCCCGCCTGGGCGCGTCCACGGCCGTGCAGTGCGCGGTCGCAGCCTTCACCGAGCGGTACGTCGTCCAGGGGCGGTGCCCCGCCGACGATCTGCTCGACCCCGCTCACGGGAAGGACCTCCGCACATGAGCGACCCCACCGGCATCACGGTCCCCTCCGGCAGCACGGACCCCGAGGTGCTGCGCACCCGCGCCGTCGACGCGCTGCTGAGGGCGCGCGGGCGCACCGCCGGGCTCACCGACTGCGTCGACGACGACGAACTGACGGCCCAGCACTCCCCGTTGATGTCCCCCCTGGTCTGGGACCTGGCGCACATCGGCAACCAGGAGGAGCTGTGGCTGCTGCGGGCGGTCGCCGGGCGCGAGGCGATGCGCCCCGAGATCGACTCGCTGTACGACGCCTTCGAGCATCCGCGCGCCGAGCGTCCGGCGCTCCCGCTGCTCGACCCCGCCGAGGCACGGGTGTACGCGGCCGACGTACGGGGCCGGGCTCTCGACGTCCTGGAGCGCAGCCCTCTGCGCGGCGACCGGCTGCTCGACGCCGGCTTCGCCTTCGGCATGGTCGCCCAGCACGAGCAGCAGCACGACGAGACCATGCTGATCACCCACCAGCTGCGGCGCGGGCCCGTCGCGCTCACCGCTCCCCCGCCGCCGCGCCCCACGGCCGCGCCGGCGGCCGCGCACGAAGTGCTGGTACCCGGCGGTCCGTTCACGATGGGCACGTCCACCGAGCCGTGGGCGCTCGACAACGAGCGGCCCGCTCATCACCGTTTCGTCCCGGCGTTCTTCATCGACACGGTCCCGGTGAGCAACGGCGCGTACCTGCGCTTCATGGAGGACGGCGGGTACGCCGACGCGCGGTGGTGGGCGCCGGAGGGCTGGTCGCAGATCCGCCGGCACGACCTGCGCGCCCCGCTGTTCTGGCGGCGCGAGGGCGGCCAGTGGCTGCGCCGGCACTTCGGGGCGGTGGAGCCCGTGCCCGAGGACGAGCCGGTGCTGCACGTGAGCTGGTACGAGGCGGACGCGTACGCGCGGTGGGCCGGCCGGCGGCTGCCCACGGAGCCCGAATGGGAGAAGGCGGCCCGGCACGATCCGCGGTCGGGGCGCTCGACGCGCTACCCGTGGGGCGACGCCGACCCCACCCCCGAACTGGCCAACCTCGGCCAGCGGCATCTGCGGCCCGCGCCGGTGGGGGCGTACGCCGCCGGCGCGTCCGCGCTCGGCGTGCGCCAGCTGATCGGGGACGTGTGGGAGTGGACGTCGAGCGACTTCCTGCCGTACCCGGGCTTCGCGGCCTTCCCGTACCGCGAGTACTCGGAGGTGTTCTTCGGCAGCGGTCACAAGGTGCTGCGCGGCGGTTCGTTCGCGGTGGACGCGGTGGCCTGCCGGGGTACGTTCCGCAACTGGGACCTGCCCGTACGCCGCCAGATCTTCGCGGGGTTCCGCACGGCGCGCGACGCGCCGGACACCCGGGACGTGCCTCCGCGCCCGGTGGTGTCCTGATGTGCCGCCACTTCGCCTGCCTGGGGCCTCCTGTGCCCCTGGGCGACCTGTTGGTGAAGCCCGCGCACGGCCTGTACCGCCAGGCGTGGGCGCCGCGCCACCAGCGGTACGGGACCGTCAACGCGGACGGGTTCGGCGTCGGCTGGTACGCCGAGGGCGACCCGGTACCGGCCCGGTACCGGCGCTCGGGACCCATGTGGGCCGACGCCTCGTTCGCCGACCTGGCCCGGGTCGTGCGCTCCGGGGCCGTGCTCGCGGCGGTCCGCGACGCGACGGAGGCGGGCGCGGACGGCGAGGCGGCGGCGGCGCCGTTCGCCGCGGGGCCCTGGCTGTTCAGCCACAACGGCGCGCTCAGGGGCTGGCCCCGGTCGGCCGCGGCGCTCGCCGGCGCGCTGCCCGCCGCCGAACTGCTGGCCCTGGAGGCGCGGTGCGACTCCGCGCTGGTCTGGGCGCTCGTACTGCACCGGCTGCGCGACGGCGACGAGCTCGGCCAGGCGCTGGCCGACACGGTCCTGGAGCTGGCCGGGGCCGCGCCGGGCTCCCGCCTGAACCTGCTGCTCACGGACGGCGAGACGGTCGCCGCGACCGCCTGGGGCGACACCCTCTGGTACTACGCGGAGCCCGGCCGCCGCACGGTCGTGGCCTCCGAGCCGTACGACGACGATCCGCACTGGCGCGAGGTCCCGGACCGCACCCTGCTCGCCGCCACCCGCACCGATGTCCTGCTGACCCCGCTCAAGGAGCCCACTGCGTGAGCCCGTTCCTGCTGACCCGCACCCTGCCCGAGGACGCGACCGACGCCGATCTGCGCGCCGACGTACTGCACGGACTGACCCGCAGCCCCAAGGTGCTGCCGCCGAAGTGGTTCTACGACGCGCGCGGCAGCGAGCTGTTCGAGGAGATCACCCGGCTGCCGGAGTACTACCCGACGCGCGCGGAACGGGAGATCCTGATCGCCCGCGCGCCCGAGATCGCGGCCGCCACGCGGGCCCGCACGCTGGTGGAGCTCGGCTCGGGCTCCTCCGAGAAGACCCGCCATCTGCTGGACGCCCTGCTTCCGGGGCTCCACAGCTACGTACCGGTCGACGTCAGCGAGAGCGCACTGACCGCTGCCGCGTCGTCGCTCCTCGACGAGCGTCCCGGCCTGTCCGTACACGCCCTGATCGCGGACTTCACGCGCGGGCTCGCCCTGCCGGGGACGCCGGGCCCGCGCCTGGTCGCCTTTCTGGGCGGGACCGTCGGCAACCTGCTGCCGGACGAGCGCGCGGTCTTCCTGAAGTCCGTACGGTCGCTGATGGCGCCGGGGGACGCACTGCTGATGGGCACGGACCTGGTGAAGGACGAGGCGACGCTGGTCGCGGCGTACGACGACGCGCAGGGCGTGACCGCCGCGTTCAACAAGAACGTCCTGTCGGTCATCGACCGCGAACTGGGCGCGGACTTCGATCCCGACGACTTCGACCACGTGGCGGTGTGGGACCCGGCGCACGAGTGGATCGAGATGCGGCTGCGGGCGCGGACGGCGCTGACCGTGAAGGTGCCGGAGCTGGACATCGCGGTGTCGTTCGCGGCGGGTGAGGAGATCCGCACGGAGGTCTCGGCCAAGTTCCGGCGGGAAGGAGTACGCAGCGAGCTCGCCGGGGCGGGGCTGGATCTGCGCGAGTGGTGGACCGACGAGGACGAACGTTTCGCGCTGTCGCTGGCGGTGGCCTAGCCGGGCGGGAGGCGGGCCTGTCGTGGGGCCCGCCCCCCCGTCCGCCGGTGGGCGCGTGCGTGACGGGTGAAATCACTCAAAGCGCACACCCGACTACGCGTGGTTGTACGCCGGACGCACATCTCGCGTTTCCCGTGTGCCTCGGCTCCCCCGCCCCGCCGTCAGAACCGAGGATCCGCATGTTCGTACGGCGGCATGTCTCGTCGCCTGCTCGACCGGAGCTCTGTGCATCCCCTGCGCGGCGATCGTCGCCCGGCAGCACCTGAGGTGATCAAGCACTGCGCGAAGCAGGCGACCACGGGCTGACCGGCCCGCGGCACGTCTCCACAGCCGGGACGTTCAGCGCGCCGCGTACTCATGACGCGTAGGACACGCCCTGCGGGGCACTCGCCCGGCGCACAGCGCACGTGCGCCCCGGCCACCCCTGGGGCACCGTGGTAGAAGCGCGCCGGGACGACCCGGCCCCGCAGCAGCAGAGGGAGCGCCGCATGTCCGACCACACGTACCGCGTCACCGAGATCGTCGGCACCTCGACCGAGGGCCTCGACCAGGCCATCCGCAACGGCATCGACCGCGCCTCCCAGACGCTGCGCGGCCTCGACTGGTTCGAGATGACACAGGTGCGCGGTCACATCGTCGACGGACGCATCGAGCACTACCAGGTCGGCCTCAAGGTCGGCTTCCGACTCGAAGACACCGCGTGACCTGAGCGGGTGCACCGTGTGACCCGCTCAGGTACGGCCCTCGCGCTCCTGCGCGTCCTTCAGCGCCGCCGAGGTCGCGGCCCAGCGGGCGCGCACGACCGTGTAACCGGCCTGCTCGGCCGCCACGCAGACCAGTTCGTCGTCGTCCACGAGCATCCGGATCTCCCGGCCCCCCGCCGCCAGCCGTTTCAGGATCTCCAGCTTGGTGTGGCGGGCGGGCCGCCGGTCGTTGTCGCGGCGCATCCAGATCCGCCCGTCGGGCAGGTCCTGCGCGGCGAGCCAGTCGAGCGTGTCGCGCCGGCACCGCTCGGGACGGCCCGTGAGGTAGACGACCTCGCACTCCCCCGCGCTCTCCCGCGCCATCCGCACGCCCTCCGGGAGCGGCGGATCGTCGGGCGCCGCCCCGAAGAAGCCGTCCCAGTCGCGCGGTGTGCGCTCCAGGAAGCGCTGGCGGTGCGCGGTGTCCGCGAGGGTGCCGTCAAGGTCGAATACGGCCAGTGGCTTCTTGCCGTGCGGCGTACGGGAAGTCATTCCGGCACTGTAGGACGTCTCCCGGCGCGACCGTCGGCGCGGGCCGGGAATCCCCGCGCGTGCCGGGCGTTGAAGTGGGTGTGAACTCAGTGATCGCGCGGACCCGGTTCTCCGTCCTCGACCGTTCCCGTACGCGTGAGGGGCATGACGCCCCGCAGGCGCTGCGGGACACCGTGGACCTCGCGCGGCGGACCGAGGCGCTCGGATACCACCGCTTCTGGGTGTCGGAGCACCACAGCGTGCCCGGGGTCGCAGGCTCCGCGCCGACCGTGCTGGCGGCCGCCGTCGCCGCCGCGACGTCCACGATCCGGGTGGGCACGGGCGGGGTGATGCTGCCGAACCATCAGCCGCTGGTCGTCGCGGAGCAGTTCGGCGTGCTGGAGTCGCTGTTCCCCGGCCGGATCGACATGGGACTCGGCCGTTCCGTGGGGTTCACCGACGGGATACGCAGGGCCCTGGGCCGGGACAAGAAGGACGCCGACGACTTCGGCGCGCGGCTCGGCGAGCTGCTGGGTTACTTCACCGGCGACCAGCGCGCGCATCCGCAGGTGCACGCCCACCCCGCCGAGGGTCTGCGGATCCCCGCGTTCGTCCTGGCCACCGGCGCCGGGGCGCGGGTCGCGGCGGGGGCCGGACTTCCGCTGGTGATCGCGGCGGCGCGCGGCGAGGACGAGATGCTGCGGGCGATCGACGGCTACCGGGAGGCGTTCCGCCCCTCCCCCTGGGGCGAGCGGCCGTACGTCGTCCTGTCCGGCACGGTGGCGGTGGCGGGCACCTCCGAGGAGGCCGGGCGGCTCCTGGCGCCGGAGGCCTGGGCGTCGGCGTACTCCCGCACGCACGGGTCGTTCCCGCCGCTCGCCCCCGTGGACGAGGTGCTGGCCCGGCCGATGACCGAGCGCGAGCGGGGCCTCTTCGAGGACGCGCGGCGCGGCCACGTCCACGGCACGGCGGACGAGGTCGCCGACGCCCTGGAGAAGGTGCTGGGCCGCAGCGGCGCGGACGAGTACCTGGTCGCGACCAGTACGTACGACCGCGCGGCGCTGCTGGACTCGTACCGGCGGCTGGCCCGCCTGGTGGGACTCGCGGGTGCGGACGCCGCCTAGGATCGAACCGTTTGTCGCAGCCGTCCCCGCGTACGGAGCCCCACCGATGCACACTGCCCACGACCCGTACGTGCGGGTGCGCGGCGCCGACGAGCACAACCTCCGGCACGTCGACGTCGACATCCCCCGCGACGCGCTCGTCGTCTTCACCGGCGTCTCCGGTTCCGGGAAGTCCTCGCTCGCCTTCGGGACGATCTACGCCGAGGCCCAGCGCCGCTACTTCGAATCCGTCGCCCCGTACGCCCGCCGCCTGATCCACCAGGTCGGCGCGCCCCGGGTCGGCGACATCAGCGGCCTGCCGCCGGCCGTGTCGCTGGAGCAGCGCCGGTCGGCCCCGACCTCGCGGTCGTCGGTCGGCACGGTCACCACCCTGTCCAACTCCCTGCGCATGCTCTTCTCCCGCGCGGGCGCCTACCCGCCCGGCGCCCCGCGTCTCGACTCGGACGCCTTCTCGCCGAACACGGCGGCGGGCGCCTGCCCCGAGTGCCACGGACTCGGCCGCGTGCACCGCACGAGCGAGGAACTGCTCGTACCCGACCCGTCACTCTCCATCCGCCACGGCGCGATCGCGGCGTGGCCGGGCGCCTGGCAGGGCAAGAACCTGCGCGACGTGCTGGACGCCCTCGGGTACGACGTGGACCGGCCCTGGCGCGAGCTGGAGCGGCGGGATCGCGAATGGATCCTGTTCACCGACGAGCAGCCGGTCGTCACCGTGCATCCCGTGCGTGACGCGGGGCGCATCCAACGGCCCTACCAGGGCACGTACATAAGCGCCCGGCGTTACGTCCTGCACACCTTCGCGGACTCCAGGAGCCAGACCCTGCGGGCGAGGGCCGAGCGCTTCCTGACCGCCGAGCCGTGCCCGGTGTGCGACGGGAGCAGGCTGCGCCCGGAGGCGCTCGCGGTCACCTTCGGCGGCCGTACGATCGCCGAGCTGGCCGGGCTGCCCCTGTCGGCGCTCGGGCGCCTGCTGCGCTCGGGGCCGGGGGCGGGATCCGGCTCGGGGCCGGCGGACGGCAACGAGACCGCGCGGGTGCTGACGGACGACCTGCTGGCCCGGATCGCCGTGGTCACCGAACTCGGCCTCGGCTACCTGAGTCTCGACCGCACGACGCCGTCCCTCTCCTCCGGCGAACTCCAGCGCCTGCGGCTCGCGACGCAGCTGCGCTCGGGCCTCTTCGGGGTCGTGTACGTACTGGACGAGCCCTCGGCGGGGCTCCACCCGGCCGACACCGAGGCCCTGCTGGTCGTGCTCGGGCGGCTGAAGGCGGCGGGCAACTCGGTCTTCGTCGTGGAGCACCACCTGGACGTGGTGCGCGCGGCGGACTGGCTGGTCGACGTCGGACCGCACGCGGGCGAGCACGGGGGCAGGGTGCTGCACAGCGGCCCGCCCGCGGGTCTGGCCGAGGTCGCCGAATCGGCGACCCGCCGCTTCCTCTTCGACCGCGAGCCGGCTCCCGTGCGCGAGGTGCGCAAGCCCTCGGGCGTGCTGCGGCTGAACGGCGTCGAGCGGCACAACGTGCGGGACGTCGACGCCGAGTTCCCGCTGGGGGTGCTCACGGCGGTGACCGGCGTGTCGGGTTCCGGCAAGTCGACGCTCGTGGGGCAGGTGCTGGCGGGCGTCCTCGCGGACCGGACGGCCCCGGTGGCGGGCTGCGCCTCGGCCGAGGGCATGGAGGCGGTGGACCGGCTGGTACAGGTCGACCAGCGCCCGATCGGGCGGACGCCCCGCTCCAACCTGGCGACGTACACCGGTCTCTTCGACGTCGTGCGCAAGCTCTTCGCGGCCACGGAGGACGCCCGTGCGCGCGGGTACACGGCGGGGCGGTTCTCCTTCAACGTCGCCGGTGGGCGATGTGAGACGTGCCAGGGCGAGGGGTTCGTCTCCGTCGAGCTGCTCTTCCTGCCGAGTACGTACGCCCCGTGCCCCGACTGCCGCGGGGCGCGCTACAACCCCGAGACGCTGGAGGTCCTGTACCAGGGCCTCGACATCGCCGGGGTACTCGATCTGACCGTGGAGGCGGCGGCCGGGTTCTTCGCGGGCACGCCTGCCGCCGTGCGCAGCCTGCGGGCGCTGCTCGACGTGGGCCTCGGTTATCTGCGGCTGGGGCAGCCCGCGACGGAGCTCTCCGGCGGCGAGGCGCAGCGCATCAAGCTGGCCGGCGAGCTGCAGCGCACGCGCCGGGGCCACACGGTGTACGTACTGGACGAGCCGACGGCGGGCCTGCATCCGGCCGATGTCGAGGTGCTGATGCGGCAGTTGCACGGCCTGGTGGACCAGGGGAACTCGGTGATCGTGGTCGAGCACGACATGGCCGTGGTGGCGGGCGCCGACTGGGTCGTCGACCTCGGTCCGGGCGGCGGCGACGAGGGCGGCCGGATCGTCGCGACGGGACCGCCGGCCGAGGTGGCACGCGCCGGCGCCGGCCGTACGGCCCCGTACCTGGCCCGGGAGTTCCGGCCGTCCTGAAACGCGGGTCGGCGGGCGTCTGCCCGGCCGTCTTCCCCCGCCTGCGAGCGTTCGCGATCTTGCCGGGGAAGATCAGCGGCAGGCGGTGACATGCCCACGACCACCGAATCGCCGGTCAGCGGCGCGACGCCTTCCGCGTGGCCCGCAGCCACTCCTTGTTCATCGCGGCGATGGACGGCAGCGGGATGCCCTTCGGGCAGGCCGTGGCGCACTCGCCGGTCAGGGTGCAGCCGCCGAAGCCCTCCTCGTCCATGGCGGAGACCATGTCGAGGACCCGGGTCTCGCGCTCGGGCGCGCCCTGCGGAAGGACGTTGAGGTGGTTGATCTTCGCGGAGGTGAACAGCATCGCCGAGCCGTTCGGGCAAGCCGCTACGCACGCGCCGCAGCCGATGCACTCGGCGTGCTCGAAGGCGAAGTCGGCGTCGGCCTTCGGGACGGGCGTGGCGTGCGCCTCGGGGGCGGCGCCGGTCGGGACGCTGATGTAGCCGCCCGCGCCGATGATCCGGTCGAACGACGACCGGTCGACCACCAGGTCCTTGACCACGGGGAACGCGCCCGCCCGCCACGGCTCGACGTCGACGGTGGCGCCGTCCTCGAAGTGCCGCATGTGCAGCTGGCAGGTGGTGGTGCGCTCCGGGCCGTGGGCGTCGCCGTTGATGACGACGCCGCACGCGCCGCAGATGCCCTCGCGGCAGTCGTGGTCGAAGGCGACCGGCTCCTCGCCGCCCAGGATGAGCTTCTCGTTGAGCGTGTCGAGCATTTCCAGGAACGACATGTCCTCGGAGATGTCGTCGACCTCGTAGGTGACCATGGCGCCGGGTTCCTCGGCATTGCGCTGGCGCCAGACGCGCAGGGTGAGCCTCATGCGTAACTCCGCTGGGTGGGGTGGACGTAGGCGAATTCGAGGGCTTCCTTGTGCAGTACGGGCGCCCGGCCCGTACCGGTGAACTCCCAGGCGGCGGCGTACGAGAACTCCTCGTCCCTGCGCTCCGCCTCGCCGCCCGCGGTCTGGCTCTCCTCACGGAAGTGGCCGCCACAGGATTCGGTGCGGTGCAGGGCGTCGAGGCAGAGCAGTTCGGCGAGCTCCAGGTAGTCGACGATCCGGTTGGCCTTCTCCAGCGACTGGTTGAGCTCCTGGCCGGTGCCCGGCACCTTGATCCGGCGCCAGAACTCTTCGCGGATCTCCGGGATGCGGCCGAGCGCCTTGCGCAGGCCCTCGTCGGTGCGGGCCATGCCGCAGTACTCCCAGAGGAGCTCCCCGATCTCCTTGTGGAACGAGTCGGGGGTGCGGTCGCCGTCGACGGCGAGCAGCCGCTCCAGGCGGTCGGTGGTCTCCGAGACCACCCTGACCGCCTCCGGGTGCGTCGCGCCGACGTCGTCGTGGTGGGGGTTGCGGGCCAGGTAGTCGTTGATGGTGGACGGCAGGACGAAGTAGCCGTCGGCCAGGCCCTGCATGAGCGCGGACGCGCCGAGTCGGTTCGCGCCGTGGTCGGAGAAGTTGGCCTCGCCGATGGCGAAGAGGCCGGGGACGGTGGTCTGGAGGTCGTAGTCGACCCACAAGCCGCCCATCGTGTAGTGGATCGCCGGGTAGATGCGCATGGGCACCTCGTACGGGTTCTCCGCGGTGATCCGCTCGTACATCTCGAAGAGGTTCCCGTACTTCTCCTCGACGGCCTTGCGGCCGAGGCGGCGGATCGCGTCGGCGAAGTCCAGGTAGACGCCCTGGCCGCCGGGGCCGACGCCGCGCCCCTCGTCGCAGACGTTCTTCGCGGCGCGCGAGGCGATGTCGCGCGGCACGAGGTTGCCGAACGACGGGTAGATCCGCTCCAGGTAGTAGTCGCGCTCGTCCTCGGGGATCTCGCCGGGCGGACGTGTGTCGCCCTGCGCCCTGGGGACCCAGATGCGGCCGTCGTTGCGCAGCGACTCGCTCATCAGGGTGAGCTTGGACTGGTGGTCGCCGGAGCGCGGGATGCAGGTGGGGTGGATCTGGGTGAAGCAGGGGTTGGCGAAGTACGCGCCGCGCCGGTGGGCCCTCCAGATCGCCGTCGCGTTGGAGTTCTTGGCGTTGGTGGAGAGGTAGAAGACGTTGCCGTAGCCGCCGCTCGCGAGCACCACGGCGTCCGCGAAGTACGTGTCGACACGGCCGGTGATCAGGTCGCGGGCGACGATGCCGCGCGCCCGGCCGTCGACGACGATCAGGTCGAGCATCTCGGTGCGCGCGTGCATCTCGACGTTCCCGGCCGCGATCTGCCGCGACAGCGCCTGGTAGGCGCCGAGCAGCAGCTGCTGGCCCGTCTGGCCCCGGGCGTAGAAGGTGCGCGAGACCTGTACGCCGCCGAAGGAGCGGGTGTCGAGCAGGCCGCCGTACTCGCGGGCGAACGGCACGCCCTGCGCGACGCACTGGTCGATGATCTCGACGGAGATCTGCGCGAGCCGGTGGACGTTGGACTCGCGGGCGCGGAAGTCGCCGCCCTTGACGGTGTCGTAGAAGAGGCGGTGGACGGAGTCGCCGTCGTTGCGGTAGTTCTTGGCCGCGTTGATGCCGCCCTGCGCGGCGATGGAGTGGGCGCGGCGGGGCGAGTCCTGGTAGCAGAACTGGACCACGTGGTAGCCCTGTTCGGCGAGCGTGGCGCCGGCCGCGCCGCCCGCCAGACCCGTGCCGACGACGATGACGGTGTGCTTGCGGCGGTTGGCCGGGTTGACGAGCTTCGCCTCGAAGCGGCGGGTGTCCCAGCGCTCGGCGACGGGCCCGGAGGGCGCCTTGGTGTCGACCACCGGCGCACCGGTCGCGTAAGCCGTGTAGTCGGCGTAGTCCGTGAAGTCCGTGTACTCGCTCATGTCAGCCCACCACTCCAGTCATGACGGCGACCGGTACGGAGACGAATCCGGCGGTCAGTACCAGCGCGAGGCCGTTGGCCAGGGTCTTGAGGATCCGGTCGCGCCGGGCGTTGCCCACACCCAGCGTCTGCGCGGCGCTCCAGAAGCCGTGCCGGACGTGCAGTCCGACGGCGAGCATCGCCACGAGGTAGACGGCGTTGCCGTACCAGGTGCTGAAGGTCGCGACGACGTTCTCGTACGGGCGGCCGGGCTGCGCGTTCTCGTTCACCGTGAGCGTCGTCAGGTCCAGCAGGTGCCACACGATGAACAGGGCGAGGATGATCCCGCCCCAGCGCATGGTGCGCGTGGCGTAGCTCGCCCGCCGCCGCCTGTGGACGTACTTGCTCGGCCGCGCGGCGATGTCCCTCCGGCTGAGCTGGTAGGCCGCGACGCCGTGCAGCACCACGGCCGCCAGCAGCACCACGCGCACCACCCACAGCGCCCACTCGTAGTGCAGGAGCGGCTCGCCCATGGTCCGCAGCCAGTGCGCGTACGCGTTGAACTCGCCGGAACCGAAGAAGATCTTGAGGTTGCCGAGCATGTGGGCGACCAGGTACATCAGCATGATCAGACCGCTGACGGCCATCACCGTCTTCTTTCCGACGGTCGATCCCCAGAGCGAGCGGGTGAGGGACGGTCGTCGGTCCGTCCGCGTTGCCAGTGCCATGGCACCGACGGTAGGGCCGGAAGGCCTCAGAGGTCCAAGACATGGTCCGGCTCATGTCCATAGGTAATAACTATCGTGGATATCGTGGCCCCATGCAGTTCCAGCAGCTCCTGTACTTCGTGACCGTCGCCGAGACCCTGCACTTCACGCACGCCGCGGAGCGCGTGCACGTCTCGCAGCCGTCCCTCTCGCAGCAGATCCGCGCCCTGGAGAAGGAGATGGGCGCCGACCTGTTCACCCGCGCCCGGGGCAACATCGCCCTCACCGACGCCGGCGAGGCCCTGCTGCCGCTCGCCCGCCGCATCCTCGCGGACGCCGACACCGCCCGCCACGAGGTGCAGGAGCTCGCCCAGCTGCGGCGCGGCCGGGTACGCCTAGGCGCGACGCCGAGCCTGTGCACCGGGCTGCTCCCGGACGTCCTGCGCACCTTCCACGATCTGCATCCCGGCATCCAGCTGCTCATCGAGGAGAGCGGCTCGCACGACCTCGTACGGGAGCTGGCCCGCGGCGCGCTCGACCTCGCCCTGGTCGTGCTGCCGCTGCCCACGCCGTCCCCCGCCCTGACCACGGTCGAGCTGCTGCACGAGGACCTGGTCGTGGTCTCCGCCTCCTCGGTCCCGCGCCCCGGGCGGGGCAGGTCCGTACGCGTCGCGGATCTGGAGGGCGAGCCGCTGGTGATGTTCCGGCACGGGTACGACCTGCGCGAGCTGACCGTCGCCGCCTGCCGCGCCGAGGGCTTCGAGCCGTCCTTCACCGTCGAGGGCGGCGAGATGGACGCCGTCCTCGGTTTCGTACGGGCCGGGCTCGGGCTCGCGGTCGTGCCGCGCATGGTGGCCGCGCGGGCGGGGCGTGACCTGCGGGTCACGCCCCTGGCCCGGCCGGGCCTGCAGCGCACGATCGCGCTCGCGCACCGCAGTGACGTGGCCCCGCCGCGCGCGGCCCGCGAGCTCCAGAAGGTGCTCCTCGCCTCCCGGGCCGGTCAGACCGCGTCGGCCAGCAGCAGGGTGTGAATGCGGTCGGGCGCGCCGGGCCTGGCGTAGTACCAGCCCTGGGCGGTGTCGCAGCCCAGCTCGCGCAGCTGGGCCGCCTGCGCGCCCGTCTCGACGCCCTCCACCGTCACGGCCAGCTTCAGGCTGTGCGCCAGGGACACGATCCCCTCGACGATCTTCACGTCGACGGTGTCGGCCGGGTGCTGCTGCATGGACTGGGTGAAGGACCGGTCCAGCTTGAGGACGCTCACCGGCAGCCGGCGCAGATTGGCGAGGTTGGAGTAACCGGTGCCGAAGTCGTCCAGCGCGATGTCCACGCCCATCTCGGCGAGCTGGCGCAGCGGCTTGAGCAGGTCGTCGTTCGCGCCGATCAGCGCCGACTCGGTGACCTCCAGGCACAGGGCGCCCGGTTCGAGACCCGCCCGCTCCAGCACGTCCACGGTGTCCGAGACCAGGCCCGGATGGTGCAGCTGCATCGGCGAGAGGTTCACGTTGATCCGCAGCGGCCCGCCGTCGGAGTGCCGCTTCTGCCAGAACCTGGCCTGGCGTACGGACTCCTCCAGCACCCAGCGGCCCAGCGGAACGATCAGCCCGGTGTGCTCGGCGAGCGGGATGAACCGGTCGGGGCCGAGGACGCCGTGCTGCGGGTGGCACCAGCGCACCAGCGCCTCCGCGCCGTGCACGCTGCCGTCGCCGAGGTGCACGAGCGGCTGGTACTCGATGAAGAACTCGCCCCGCTCCAGCGCGGCGGGCAGGGCGTTGGTGAGGCCGTGGCGGGTGATGGCGCGAGCGTCCGCCTCCGCGTCGGCGGTCTCGAAGCGGTTGCCGCCCGCCGACTTGGCGCGGTACATGGTGATGTCGGCGCTGCGCAGCACCTCCGCGGGACCGCGCTCGCCCGCCGGTCCCTCGACGATGCCGATGCTGCCGCGCACGGTCAGGTCCCGGCCCTCGATGCGGATCGGGGACGACAGCGCGTTCAGTATCCGCGCGGCGAGATCGTCCACCTCCTGGCGGGTGTCGGGGCCCGTGGTGAGCGCCACGAACTCGTCTCCGCCGAGCCTGGCCACCATCTCGCCGGGCGCGGTGGCGCAGCTCTGCAGACGGTCGGCGACCTCCACCAGCAGACGGTCGCCGGCCGAGTGGCCGAGGCTGTCGTTGACCGCCTTGAACCCGTCGAGGTCCAGGTAGCACAGGCCGAAGCGCATGCCGTCCCCCGCGGACAGCGCCTTCTCCAGGCGCTCGAAGAACAGCGTCCGGTTGGGCAGTCCGGTCAGGGCGTCGTGGGTGGCCTCGTAGCGCAGGCGCAGATTGAGCAGCCGGCGCTCGGTCGTGTCCTCCATGAGGGCGAGCTGGTACTGCGGCCGGCCGTCGGCGTCGCGCAGCAGCGAGACCGTGAGATTGGTCCACAGGACGGTGCCGTCGGTGCGGTAGTACGGCTTCTCGACCCGGTAGCTCTCCCGCTCGCCGCGCACCAGCTCGCCGTAGAGCTTCCACACGTGCGGCGTGTCCTCCGGGTGGACCCACTCGCTGACCTTCCGGCCGCGCATGTACTGGTCCATGCCGCCGAACATCCGCATGAGCGCCTCGTTGACCTCCAGGACGTTGCCGTCGAGGTCCGCGATGCCGATGCCGATCGCCGCGCCCTCGAAGACCGCGCGCAGGCGGGTCTCGGTGGCGTGCAGCGCCCGCTGCGCCTCGCTGCTCGCCAGGAGCGACGACCGTGCGAGGGCCTCCTGCTCGGCGAGGGTCCGCTGGCGCAGGGCCTGCGCGAAGCCGGCCGAGAGGGCGTGCTGGAGGCGGGCGCAGCGGGCCCGGTGCTCCTCCGTCTGCGCGGGCGAGTCGTTCTCCCCGGCGCAGTACAGCACCAGGTAGGAGTCGACGACGCCGAGCGTACGGACGAGCGCGTCCGGGTCGGTGCAGTGGGCCGCGACCAGGGCTGCCCCGACCTCGTGCGCGGGCGCGGTGTCGAAGGGCCGCCGGTGGAGGGCGTCGCTCAACTTCCGTGCGAGCGGCAGCAGATGACGTTCCACCTCGGGGCGCGTCAGGGAGGTGGCGGTGACGGGGAAGACCGCCCGGCTCCAGATCGTCGCGAACCGCCCGAGTCTGCCGTCCCGGTCGTCCTGATCCTCGGAACCGGGCGCCGGGGCACGCTCCGCAGCCCGGCCGGGGCGGGGCCCCGGCGCCCGTGATGGCACGCTCACGCCTTGCGTCCCACTCCTGCGAAGCCCGAGAAGGCGAACGGATCCTCCTGCGCGAGCGGGGTCTCGGGCCGCCACTCGGCCATCTGGACGAGTCCCGGCTCGACCATCTCGAATCCCTCGAAGAACCGCGCGACCTCCTCGTGGGAGCGCATGATCAGCGGGTTCTTGATGTCCTTGTAGACCCCGACCGTGCCGCCCACCTGCTGCGCGGGAAGCGGAATGCCCTCGTACGAGGCGTGGGTGAGGATCAGGAGGCTGCCGGGGGCGAGGGCGTCGCGCAGCTCCGCGACGGCCGCCCGCGGATCGTCGGCGTCCTCGACGAAGTGGAGTACGGCGACGAGCAGCAGCGCCACGGGCCGTTCGAGGTCGAGGAGTTCGCCGACGACCTGGCTGCTCAGGATGTCCTGCGGCTTGCGCAGGTCGGCGGCGGCTATGCCGGCCCGCTCGTTCCCCGCGAGCACGGCCCGGCTGTGCGCCACCGCGACCGGGTCGTGGTCGACGTACGCGACCCGGGCCTCGGGGTCGGCGGCCTGGGCGACCTCGTGGACGTTGCCGAAGGTCGGGATGCCCGATCCGATGTCGAGGAACTGGTTGACGCCCTCGTCGAGCGCGAAGCGCACCGCGCGCCGCATGAAGGCGCGGTTCGCCTGCATGATCTTGGGAAGGCCCGGCAGGAACTCCATGGCCTTGCGGGCTGCTTCCCTGTCGACCTCGAAGTTGTGCGAACCGCCCAGGTAGTAGTCGTAGATCCGGGACACGCTCGGCACCGTGAGGTCGATGCCCTGGGGTGCCCAGGCGGGTCGCTCCATCAATGTCTCCAACTCATCGCCACGGTACGGCCGGTCATGACCTAGACCGGTGTTCGAGCCGAGGCTACTGATCGGCAGGCATCAGAGCGAGCAAAAACGGAAATTAGCGGTCCGTTCTCGGTCACACGCCACCGGCATGTGCGGCACGAACGACCGGCCCGCTCCCGCCGGACGGGGCGGGAACGGGCCGGTGCGGCCGGGCGCCGCAGCGCGGGGACGCCGACCTACTTGGGCGCGCCGACCATCTTGCCCTCGGGCGAGACCGCGTACCAAGTGCCGCCGACACCCTGGCCGTTGGTGTCACCCGGCTTCGCGTCTCCCGAGAAGGTGTAGACGGGCCAGCAGTCGATCGTCTGCTGCTTGATCCCGTCGGGGCGGTCGAAGACGACGAAGCCCTTCTTGAGGATGCCCTCGGTGTCGTTCTTCTCGACCGGCGGGACGACCGGCCACTTCTCGAGGCAGGCGCCGGTGCAGGCGGTCTTCATGGGCCAGGCCGAGTCCTTCTCGAACCGGTAGACCGTCATGCCCTTGGAGTCCACCACGATGTCACCGAGCTTGGGGTCCTTGCGGACGGACATGCCCGCGAGGTCGGCCTTCTCGGCCCCGCCCGCCTCGTCGCCACCGGCCTCGGCGTCACCGCCGCCCGCACCGCCCGCTGCGGCCTTCTTGCCGTCGGGGGCGGAGGCGAACCAGGTGCCGCCCACACCCTGCCCCTTGGCGTCGCCCGGCTTGGCGTCCTTGGCGAAGCGGTACATGGGCCAGCCGCCGACCGTGAGCTGCTTGGTGCCGTCCGCCCGCTCGACCTCGCCGAGCAGCGAGGCGTCGGTCCCGGGTGCGGCCGTGGCGTCGCTCGCCGGCACGACCGGCCATGCCTTCGCGCAGTCGCCCTCGCAATTCGACTTCGGCGGACTGACGGTGTCCTTGTCGAACCGGTAGAGCGTGAAACCCTCGCTGTCGGTGAGCACCTTGCCCAGCTTCTTGCTGTCCCAGACGGCGAGTTGTCCCGCGGACTTGGACGCGGCGGCCTCGCCGCCGGCGTCGCCGTAGCCGCTCTTGTCCGAGCCGTAGCCGCCGTCGGCCGGCTGCGCCGCGGGGTTGGCGTTGCCCACGGCCTGGCCATTGGGGGACTCCGTCACCGTGTCCTGACCGCACGCCGTCGTCAGCGCCATCACAGCCGCCGCCGTCACCGCGAGCGAGACGTTCCGCCAGGTCTTCATGTGGACTCCTGTGTACCGAGGGTGTGGTGCGGCGCTCCAGTGCGTCGCTCATGGCCCTAGGTACGGGCGGCGGGTGCCCGGGCGTTCAACCCGTTCGCAGAAATTTCGGAATGACCGCCGCAGCGGCCCGAACGATCTCAAACGCAAAGCACGCAGAATCCCGCCCATCAGGCGAATTGGGCCGAATGGCCGCGTGCCGGTGATCTGCCGGGTCCATGCTCCCGGACGTGCACCCACCCCTCTCAGGACGCCTGTTGGCCGCCGTGACCCTGTTCTGGCTGCTGCTGAGCCCCGCACCGGCCGCGGCCGACAGCTGTTCGTACGCCTCCGTCTCGCGCGGCGGCGAGGCGTCGTCGGGCTCGGCGGTCGCCGTGGGCGGCAGCACGGACTGCACGGCGGGCCCGACACCGAAACCGCCGCCGCCTCCCAAGCCGGTGCCACCGCCACCCCCGCCGCCGCCTCCCTCGCCGCCGCCACCTCCGCCGCCTCCCCCGCCGCCACCGCCTCCACCGCCCCCGGCGCCCCCGGAGCCCGAGGCGCCCGCGCCGCCCCCTCCGCCACCGCCGCCCGCTCCGGCGCCGCCGCCCGCGCCCGCGCCGCCTCCCCGGCCCAAGCCCACGCCCACGCCCTCACCGTCGGCCAAGCCGAAGCCGAAGCCGCCGTCCGCCAAGCCGGTCGCCATCCCCGTGTACCGCAAAGCCACCCGTCAGGAGCCGCAGAACGGCCCGTCACTGGTCTCCCTCACCCTGCTCGTCACGGCCCCCGCGGTTTTCGCCGCCGCCGTCCTGCGCCCCCGCTCCCGATAGCCGACGGAGAATCCCATGTCGGAATGGCTCGTTCTGAGCATCGCGATGGCGTCCGCCTGCGCGGTCGTCCTCACCATCACGGTCATCAACCACCGCCGCGTCGGCGACGACGACGATCCCTCCGAGACCCCGGACGTCATCGAGTACATGACGATGATGATCGGCGTGGTCTACGCGATCGTCCTCGGTCTGGCCATCGCGGGCGTCTGGGAGGGCCGCAGCGCCGCCCAGGAGTCCGTACGCCAGGAGGCCCAGGCCCTGCACGAGGTCAGGGCTCGCTCGGAGGTCTACCCCGCCGACGTCCGGGCCCGTATCCGCGACGACGTCGACGCGTACGTCACGTACGTCGTCAACACCGAGTGGCAGCACATGGCCGAGCACGGCAGCCTCACCGAGCGCGGCACCGAACTCCTGGAACAGGTGCGCCGCGACGTCACCGACTACAAACCGAGGACCGACCACGAGGGCCAGGCGTACCAGCCCCTCGTCGACCAGGTGGCCACCGCCGACGACGCCCGGGGCGCGCGCGGCGCGGGCGCGGAGGCCACCATGCCCGGCGTCGTCTGGTTCGGTCTCATCGTGGGGGCCCTGGTGGCGGTGGGCCTGATCTTCACGCTCCAGATCCGCCGCACCGGACGGGAACTGCTGCTGGCCGGCCTCTACAGCGCCCTGATCGCCTTCCTGCTCTTCCTCATCTGGGACTTCGACGCCCCCTTCGGCCGCGGTCTGTCCGCCACGGCCGGGCCCTTCCTGGACCTGTTCCCGGAGGCGTCCCCGTAGCCGGGCGGCGAGGACGGTGGCGGCGGCGCGCGGCACCCAACGGGCCGTGCACCGCCGGGGCCGACGGCTCCGGGCGGTGCACCGGGTGGCGTACGCCGATACCCCATTTGCGCGACTGTGATCGCGCGCCGCCGCCACCGCTCCTAGCGTTCGGGATATCGAGGCGCATTTCCTGCCATGTGTGGATAAAAATTCCGCCGCTGCTCCTCGAGGACCCGGAGGATTGTCCATGCGCGCGATACGTGTGACATCGGCCGCCGCGCTCGGCCTCGCCGCTCTCTCACTCACCGCCCCGGCCGCCTCGGCGGTCGACACCAGAGGTCCCGCGGTGGTCGGCACCGCCACGCCGTCCACCATCGCCGCCGGCGGACAGGTCACGCTGTTCGTATCGGGGTGCGAAAGCGACGCGGAAGCGTCCTCGGCCGTGTTCGACACCGTCACGGTCCCCAAGGGAGGCACCGCGACGGCCAGGGTCGACTGGGACGCCAAACGCGGAGCCATGTACACCATCACGTACACCTGCCATGACGACGGCCGTCAAGGAACGTCGCAGCTCACCATCGCCGGCGCGCCCAGGCCCAGCCCGACCGTGACCACGACCACCACGGCCACGGCCACGGCGACTCCCTCTCCGCTCGGCCCCGCCAGGGGCGGCGTGGGCGGCAGTCAGGGCGGCATGAACGCCGGGGAGATCGCCGCCGGTGCGGCGCTGGTCGTCGCGGCGACCGGAGGCGTCGTGTTCGTACTGCGCCGCCGCAGCGGCCGCCAGCACTGACGGAAGGCGGCCCGAAGCCCCGCACGCCCGTTGCCCCGCGTCCTCGTAAGGACGCGGGGCGACGGGCGTTCACACGTGTACGCGCCACGGACGGCCGGGCGCTCAGACGCCGCGGTTCAGCCGGCGCCTGCGTGCGATGAAGAGGCCGCCGCCGACCGCCGACGCGGCGACGAGCCCGGCGCCGACCTTCATCTCCGTGTCGGAAGGGCCGAGCGAGCCGCCGATGCCGCCGCGCGCGCCCCGGCCCGCCAGAACGGTGAACTGGTGGGTCGCCACCATTGCGTTGTCGTTGCACTTGACGGCCAGGTTGTAGTGGCCGGGGGTGGCGTTGTGCCGGATCTTGGCGGTGGCGAACGACGTGGTGTCGCTCGCCGGAAGGTGGGCGGGCCGCTGGAAGGCGTTGGACGTCACGGTGCCGCCGTGGCCGCACCCCGAGGCGCTGACCGTCAGCACGCCGCCCTGGTGGACCGAGAACGGGTTGACGTTGACGTTGCGAGGGCCGTTGGTGGCGCTGGCGGTGGGGGCGACGAGTCCGACCGCCGCAAGGGCGGTCGCGGTCACCAGACAGGCGCGTGAGACACGCATCGTAGAACCTCCACGGGACGGCGCCCCGGAGCGGTGCTCCGGGAAGATCGACGAGAACGCCTCCCATGACGAACACTCACCGGGCGCTCCGATTACCGCATGTCGGGCTGGTCCACCCCGGTGAGGCGACACGCCGGTGCGGCGCGCCCGGATCTGACGGAGCCGCAGGTCACAGACCGTCAGATATCTTGTACGACGAGTTACCCGGATGGGTCACCGCGCGGACACCGCGCCACCCGTTCGCCCCTCACGTCTCGCAGCCCCCACCCCGCGCACGTAGCGTCCGTACAGACGCGTCGAAGGGAGAACAATGGGCCAGGAGTACAACGGCTCCGAGCCGAGAAAACGCTCGCCCTGGGGGGTCCTGGCGCTCGTCATGCTCACTGGCCTCGCGCTGATGCGCAACGGCGCCGACGTGTCCATCGGCCCCCCGCAGCCCGCATCGGCCGCCGCCCTCGACAGCCCCTCCGAGGTCACCGGCGCCCGCACCTCGCACAGCTCCGTGCGGCCGCTGCCGTACGCCCCCGCCTCCCGCATCCGCCTGCCCGACATCCGCGTGAACGCGCCCATCGTGGACGTGGGGCTCGACGACGAGGGCTGGATCGACGCGCCGTCGCCGCAGGACCCCAACCTCGCCGGCTGGTACCAGAACGGCATCTCCCCCGGCCAGAGCGGCACCTCGGTGATCGTCGGCCATGTCGACAACGCGGTGGGACCGGCCGTGTTCTACAACCTGGGTTCGCTCAAGAAGGGCCACCGGATCGTGGTGGAGCGCTACGACGGCCGTGCGGGCGTCTTCGAGGTCTACGGCGTCGAGGTGTTCTCCAAGGAGGACTTCCCCGGCCCCCGGGTGTACGGGGACACCGGCAGGCCCGAGCTGCGCGTCATCACCTGCGGCGGCGGCTACTCGAAGACGAGCGGCTACGCCGGCAACGTCGTCGTCTTCGCCCGCCTGGTCGCCACCCGCTGAGCGGGCGGCGGCCGGCGGGCGTCCGGGGTGCGGCAGCCACAGCGAGCGGGCCAGGCGCTCACCCCCGCGTGGGGGTGCCCGGCACCGTGAGCCGGTAGCCCCGGTCGAGCAGTTCCGGCAGGTACGTCCGCAGCGCCGCCACGCTCTGCCGGCGGTCGCCCCCCGCGTCGTGCGAGAGCACCACCACCCCGGGGCCCGCGCCGGAGCGCACCCGGCGGACGATGAACCCGGTGCCCGGCTCGCGCCAGTCGAGCGTGTCGAGGGTCCAGCCGAGCGGCTCCATGCCCAGCTCCGCGCCGATCTCGAACGAGCGGCGGTTCCAGGCCCCGTAGGGTGCGCGGTACCAGGCGGGCGCGTGACCGACGGTCCGTTCGACGATGTCGCTGGTGCGCCCGAGCTCGGCGCGGACGCCCGCCGGTGACAGCCGCGTGACCAGCGGGTGCGACCAGGAGTGATTGCCCACGACATGGCCGTCCTCGGCCATCTCGCGCAGCAGGTCCCGGTTTTCCGCCGCCATCTCCCCGCAGACGAAGAACATCGCGCGCACGTCGTAGCGCCGCAGCGTCCGCAGGATGGCCGGGGTGTAGCGCGGGTCGGGCCCGTCGTCGAAGGTCAGCACCATGCTGCGGCCCGTCCCCGCCATGCGGAGGAAGGGCTTGCGGCGCACCGGCAGCCGGGCCGGCGCCGTGCGGGGCGGGACGTACGCCGTCATGGGCCGCAGCCGGTACGCCGAGACCCTGACCGGCGCACCGGCCTGCGGCCCGGCGGCCGGGAGCGGCCGCCCCGGGGGGTGGCGTACCGGGGTCTGGGCCGGATCCGGGCCGAGGAGGCGGACGGCGGTGGCGGCTCCGAGGCAGGCGGCCAGGCGCAGCATCGCCCGCCGCCGCGGTGGCATCTGATCGTTTTTCATGACTAATAGCTCGCACGGCCGAAGACCGCCGGGCCCGACCCACACCGGCGGCGGGGGCCGAAGTACCCGATGGGACGAGCCGCTGCGCGCCCGATAGCCTCGCTGTTGTGACCGAGCAGCAGCGCCACCGGTTCGAACGCGGCACCGACGGCCCCAAGGTGATCGTCGCGGGCCTGGACGGCAGCGATTCCTCGATGCGGGCCGTGGCCTACGCGGCGGGCCTGGCGCGGCGGCAGAACGCGCTGCTGGCCCTGGTGTACGTACAGCCGCTGATGCCGGCCGGGGCCTCGCTGGGGGTGCCGGTCGCGACGACGACCGAGGAGATCGCCGCCGACCTGATGGCGGAGGTCCGCACGGCGGCGGAGCGGGCGAAGGGCACGTTCGAAGTGCGGTGGGAGTTCCACACCTTCCGCGGTGATCCGTACAACGGCCTGGTGACCGCGGCCGACGAGCTCAAGGCCGACGCCGTGGTCGTCGGGGCGTCGGAGTCGGCGGGCCACCGGTTCATCGGCTCCGTGGCGCTGCGGCTGGTGAAGGCGGGGCGCTGGCCGGTCACCGTCGTGCCGTGACCGCCCCCGACGGCACAGGACGCCACTTGGCCTACGCCGCCTTTTCCCGCGCCCACCGCTGGGCCATCATGAGCCGCCATCAGCCGTCAGCCGTGTGCGGAGGTATGACTCATGCGCGGACTCCGGGCGGGACAGGGCATCCTGCGCCGCAAGCCGATCGAGCAGGTCGAGGAGGGGGACACCAGTGAGCGGCTGACCAGAACGCTCGGACTGTGGCAGCTCACGGCGATCGGCGTCGGCGGCATCATCGGCGCGGGCATCTTCACTCTCGCCGGCACGGTCGCCAACGGCACGGCGGGCCCCGCCGTCCTGATCTCCTTCCTGATCGCCGGCGTCGCGAGCGCGGCGGCGGCCTTCTCGTACGCCGAGTTCGCGGGCATGATCCCGAAGGCCGGTTCGGCGTACACCTACGGCTATGTGGTCCTCGGCGAGCTCGCGGGCTGGTTCATCGGCTGGGACCTGCTGCTGGAGTACACGGCCATCGTGGCGGTGGTCGCGATCGGCATCTCCGGCTACTTCAACTTCCTGCTGGAGGACCTGGGCGCCGAGCTGCCCACCTGGATGCTGGGCGCTCCCGGCACCGGCAGCGGCCACCGGGTCGATCTGATCGCGGCCGTGCTGTGCCTGTTCATCGCGTACCTGCTGACGCTGGGCATCAAGAACGCGGCGCGCTTCGAAACGGTCGTGGTGGTGCTGAAGGTCCTGGTCGTCCTCCTCGTGATCGCGGTCGGCTTCTTCCACATCAACACCAGCAACTACACCCCCTTCTTCCCCTTTGGGGTCGGCGGTGCCTTCACCGGTGCGGCGACGGTCTTCTTCGCGGTCTTCGGGTACGACGCCATGTCGACGGCGGCCGAGGAGTCGAAGGACGCGCAGCGCCACATGCCGAAGGCGATCATGTACTCGCTCGCCATCTCGATGGCGCTGTACGTGCTGGCCACCCTGGTGCTCACGGGCATGCAGAACTACACGGAGATCGACCCGGAGAGCGGCTTCTCGACGGCGTTCCAGTCGGTGGGGCTCGGCGCCCTCGCGGACGTGATCGCGGTGGGAGCCATCATCGGCATCCTTACTGTCATGTTCACGTTCATGCTGGGCGTGACCCGGGTGTGGTTCTCCATGAGCCGCGACGGGCTGCTGCCCCGCTGGTTCGCCAAGACGCACCCGACGCGGCACGTGCCGGTGCGGGTGACGTGGATCGTGGGCCTCGCGTCGGCCCTGATCGCCGGGTTCCTGCCGATCGGCGAGGCGGCGGAACTGACCAACATCGGGATCCTGCTGGCGTTCGCCGTGGTGTGCACCGCGGTGATCGTGCTGCGCTACCGGCGCCCGGAGCTGCCGCGCAGCTTCCGTACGCCGGGCATGCCGCTGGTGCCGGCGATCGGGGTGGTGGCCTCGATCTGGCTGATCACCTATCTGGCCTCGGAGACCTGGCTCCGGTTCGCCGTGTGGTTCGCGCTCGGGCTGGTGATCTACTTCGGGTACTCGTACCGGAAGTCGGCGCTTGCGAAGCAGCCGGGGGCCGGCGCGGGCGGCAAGGAGTAGGCCGCGGGGCGGACGCCGAGAGCCGCCGCGCGGTGCCCCGCCCGCGCGGCGGCTGCGGCGGCCGGTCCCGGCGCGGACCGGGCCGCCGAGGGGCCTACCGGCCCATCCGCAGGCCGTCCTTCCCCGCGTCCCGGCTCAGCACCACCTCGCGGATCCTGTCGCGCACCGCCGTGTGGTCCTCGCCCTCCTCGATCGCCGCGTTCAGGTTCCGCACGCGCCCGGCGTCCGTGTCGAACCACTGCGGGATGAACTCCGCCCTGCTCACCTCCCACCGCTGCCCCTCCCGCTCCGGCGGCGCGAAGGTGAAGCGGCCGATCGTGCCCTGGTTGCCGCGCGGGTCGAACGCGCCCGAGTGGTTGACCATCGCACCGGCGATCTGGTCGCCCATGCCGTAGACGACCCAGGTGCCGTTGACCTTCTCGTACGCCTGCGGGACGTGCGCGTGCGTGCCGATGATGAGGTCGATGTCCGGCCGGCCGTCCGTCTTCGACGCGGTGAGCGCCCTGCCCAGCCGCACCTGCTGCTCGTCCGGCGCGTCCTGCCACTCCGTACCCCAGTGCAGCGAGACGACGACCACGTCGGCGCCCGCCTTCCTCGCCGCCCGTGCGTCGGCGACGATCCTGTCCTCGTGCATCATGTTCACCGCCCACGGACGGCCCTCGGGCATCGGATAGCCGTTCGTGCCGTACGTGTACGCCAGCTGGGCGACCTTCGCACTGCCTCCCTTCAGCCACGCCGGTTCCCGCGACTCGGCCTCCGTCCGGGCCGATCCGACGTGCCGGACGCCGGCCTTGTCGAGCGTGTCGAGCGTCCTGTCGATGCCCTCGGCTCCCGCGTCGAGGCTGTGGTTCGAGGCGGTGGAGCAGGAGTCGTACCCCGTGACGCTCAGCCCCTTGGCCACCTCGGGAGGCGACTTGAAGTCGGGGTATCCGGTGTACGGGCCGCCGTCCGCCCCGTACACGGTCTCCATGTGGCAGATCGCCAGGTCGGCCGCCGAGACCACCGGCTTGACCCCCGCCAGCATCGGCGCGAAGTCGTATCCCTCGCCGCCCGCGTCCGCCGCGGCCTGCCGGATGATCGACGCGTGTGGCAGCACATCGCCCGACGCGACCAGGGTGAAGCCCCGCTGCTGGGCCCGGCCCGCGCCCGCCGCCAGAGGGGCCGAGCGGTCGGAGCCCGGCGGCCAGGACTTCGCCGGCGGTCCGGAGCACGCGGCGACGCCGCCGATCAGCAGCGCGGCCATGACCGTAGCCCCCCGCAATTTTCGCTTCACCATCAGACCGACTTTCGTCTTGTATTACTTATGGCGAAACAAACCGATATGGGGGACTTCCGCAAGTCGAGGGCCACGGCCGTCCCGGTCACCGGAGCGGACCTGCGGCCCGACCGTTCGTCGTGCCATTCGTCGCACCGTTCGACCGCTCACCGCACGGCCGCTGCCGCCCGTTCGGCCGCCGCGTCCCGCACCCCCGCGCACCGGTCGGACGGCGGTTATCTTCGCCGCCGTCAGGCCATCGGCCACCCGGTCTCCCGAAGGGGCGTCAACGGTGACTTCCTCCGCTTCCTCCCTCACGCAGCACACCGACGAACGAGACATCGCCGAGCTCCAGCGCGAGCACGGCAAGGCCCTCTTCTGCTTCCTCCTGAGCCTCACCTACGGGGACAGGCAGCGGGCGGAGGACCTCCTCCAGGAGACCCTGGTCCGGGCCTGGCAGCACCCCGAGGCGCTGGCGAGCGACCACGACTCGCTGCGCCCCTGGCTCTTCACGGTGGGGCGCAGGCTCGCGATCGACGCCCGGCGGGCCCGCCGTTCCCGGCCGCACGAGGTCGGTGACGACGTGCTGGAGCAGTCGGCGCTCCCCGACGACCACGTGGAACGCTCCGTGGTCGTGCTCGACGTCCGCCGGGCCGTGCGCGCGCTGCCGGGCGAGCACCGCGAAGTGCTGACCCAGGTCTACTTCCGCGGCCGTTCCGTGGCCGAGGCGTCGGAAGCGCTCGGGATACCGGCGGGCACGGTCAAGTCCCGTACGTACTATGCTCTGCGCGCGCTGCGGAAGGTACTTCCCGGGTACGGCCGCGACGCCGCCTGAGGCAACTTGCGCACCACGCGCCCCGCAGGTCCGATCGTCACCTTCCGTACCCGTGCAGAGCAGGCCGATTTCGAAACGGCGGCGTCAAGTTGAGTAAAGACCGCACGCCGTACGTGTCTGAGAGTGAAGGCTCGGCGGTGCCCCCGCAGGAACACGGAACAGATCAGCCCGGGAGAAGGTGGAGTGCTGTGCTGCCCGAGAGTACGAATGGCACCAGCGGAGACAGGCTCGCGGTACCGATGGCTTGGCTGTACGCCGAGTACATCGCCGACGAGCTGCTCCGTACGGGCCATCTGATCCCGCCCGGCACGATCGAGTACCGGGCTGGCCGCGAGACCCTGGCGCTGACCGTCTATCTGTCCGACTGCTCCGACGAGCTGTCCGGCATCCGGGTCGTCTCCGGCCTCGACGAGTGGCTGTCGCTCACCACGTACGGCCACCCCTGGGAGATCTGGGTACAGGAGAGGCTCGCCGCGCGCACCGCCGAGGCCCGGCGCGGCGGTACCGCCGGTCCCGACCTCGAACTGGCCCTGGCGTCGTGGCGCTGGCTCAGCGGCACGGAGCTGCTGGCCGCCGACCTCGGCGGCGCGGTCCCCTGGCACCAGGCGGCGGATCTCGGCGTGGACGAGAGCGACCAGGTGTGGATGCCGGCCTGGCAGCTGGGACTGCCGCTCGGCCATCTGGCCATCCACCTCTTCTGATCACTGCCCCGCCCGCGGTGCGGAACGCCGGCCCTGCCCGGCGGGAGCCGACGGGTGCACCCCCGCGCGGTACTTGGGGAAGCGCAGCGTGATCTTCATGCCCGCGCCCACGCCGGTTTCGATCACGAGGCCGTAGTCGTCGCCGTACACCCGGCGCAGCCGGTCGTCGACGTTGGACAGGCCGATGCCGGACGAAGCGGTGTGCTCGCCCGCGAGGATCCGCCGCAGCCGCTCGGGGTCCATGCCGACGCCGTTGTCCTCGATGACCACCGTGGCCTCCGCGCCCGCGTCCCGGGCCGCGATGGTCACCTTGAACTCGTCGGTGGAGTCCTCGAGTCCGTGCTTCACGGCGTTCTCCACGAGCGGCTGGAGACACAGGAACGGCAGCGCGACGGGCAGCACCTCGGGCGCGACCTGGAGGGTCACCTTCAGCCGGTCGCCGAAGCGCGCGCCGGCCAGCGCCAGGTACTGCTCGATGGAGCGCAGTTCGTCGGCGAGGTTGGTGAAATCGCCGTGCCGGCGGAAGGAGTAGCGGGTGAAGTCCGCGAATTCCAGGAGCAGTTCACGGGCGCGCTCGGGATCGGTGCGTACGAACGAGGCGATCGCGGCCAGCGAGTTGAAGACGAAGTGCGGCGATATCTGGGCGCGCAGGGCGCGGATCTCCGCCTCGACGACGCGGGTGCGCGAGCGGTCCAGCTCGGCGAGCTCCAGTTGGACGGACACCCAGCGGGCCACCTCGGTCGCGGCCCGGACCAGGACCGCCGACTCCCGTGACCCGTAGGCGACGAGCGCGCCCAGCACGCCCTCCTCACCGGTCAGCGGGGCGATCACGGCCCACCGCAGCGGGCACTGGAGGTCGTCGCAGTCGGTGCGTACGCTCTGGCTCCGCCCGGAGTCGAGCATCTCGCGCACGCGGCGCATCACCGCCTCGCGGTGGTGATCGCCGCCCGGCCCGTCCCACGCGAGCACGCTCTCGCGGTCGGTCAGGCACAGCGCCTCGGTGCCGAGCAGGGAACGCAGCCGGCGGGCCGCCTTGCGGGCGGTGTCCCCGGTCAGGCCCGCGCGCAGCGGAGGCGCGGCGAGCGAGGCCGTGTGCAGGGTGTGGAAGGTGGCGCGCTCGACGGGTGTGCCGAGGTCGAGGTCCTCGCCGCGTCCGTGGCGGGCGGTGACGCGGCCGAGCACGGCGCCCACGGCGAGGAGGACGACGCCCGCGGCGGCCACCGCCGCGATCTCGATGCCGGTCATCGCCGCGCTCCCCCGGCCGTGCCCGCGCCGTCCTTCGCCATCAGGTCCTCCGGCAGGTGGAGCCGGGCCAGGGTCGCGGCCGTCCCGGCGGGTATGCGGTCCGGGGTCGCGAGGGACACCAGCACCATGGTCAGGAATCCGAGCGGCACCGACCAGACGGCGGGCCAGGCCAGCAGCGAATGCGCCCAGCCGCCCGCGGGGAGCCCCGCCCGGGTCGCCATGACGGCGGTCAGCGCGGCCCCGCCGCCGACCACCAGCCCCGCCACGGCGCCCGGCGGGGTGAGCCCGCGCCACCAGATGCCCAGCACGAGCAGCGGGCAGAAGGAGGACGCGGACACGGCGAAGGCGAGGCCCACGGCGTCGGCGACCGGCACGTTGACCGTCACGATGCCGAGACCGAGCGGCACCGCCATGGCGAGGACGGTGGCGAGCCGGAATTGGCGTACGCCCCGGGACGGGAGGACGTCCTGGCTGAGGACGCCCGCGACCGACATGGTCAGCCCCGATGCGGTGGACAGGAACGCCGCGAACGCCCCGCCCGCGAGCAGCGCCCCCAGCAGGTCGCCGCCGACGCCGCCGATCATCCGGTCCGGCAGGACGAGGACGGCGGCGTCGGCCTCGCCGGTGAGGGACAGTTCGGGGGCGTAGACGCGGCCGAGCGCGCCGTACACCGGTGGCAGCAGGTAGAACGCGCCGATCAGGCCGAGTACGACGAGGGTCGTGCGGCGGGCGGCGGTGCCGTTGGGGCTCGTGTAGAAGCGGACGGCGACGTGCGGCAGCCCCATGGTGCCGAGGAAGGTGGCGAGGATCAGGCCGTACGTCGCGTACAGCGGGTGCTCCTCGCGGCTGCTGGCCAGCGGCTGGGACCAGCTCGACGCGCCCGTCCGGTCGGTGCCCGCCTTCTCCGGAACCCGGGAGTGCGCGGGGAAGCCCAGCTCCGTACCGGCGCCGATGCGGTGGACGCCCGCGTCGAGGGAGACCGGCCCGCCGTCGTGGCGGCGGTCGTCGACGGTGCCCGTGACGGTGACGCGCAGCGGCCGGTCGAGGTCGACGCGCACGGTGTCGTCGACCGTCACGACCGTGTGCTGCCGGAAGGTGGCGGGCTCCGCGAACCGGGCGCGCGGCGCGTCGTCGCCCAGCCATGCGAGGACGAGGAAGAACGCGGGCACGAGCAGCGCGGTGAGCTTGAGCCAATACTGGAACGCCTGCACGAAGGTGATGCTGCGCATCCCGCCCGCCGCCACCGCCCCGGTCACGACGAGCGCCACCACGAGGCCGCCCACCCAGTCGGGAGCGCCGGTGAGGATCTCCAGCGTCAGGCCCGCGCCCTGGAGCTGGGGCAGCAGGTAGAGCCACCCGATGCCCACGACGAAGAGGCTGGCGAGCCTGCGGACCTGGGGCGACTCCAGCCGGGCCTCGGCGAAGTCGGAGAGGGTGTACGCGCCCGAGCGGCGCAGCGGGGCCGCCACGAGGACGAGGAGCACGAGGTATCCGGCGGTGTAGCCGACCGGGTACCAGAGCATCTCGGGGCCCTGGAGGAGGACGAGTCCGGCGACGCCGAGGAAGGAGGCGGCGGACAGGTACTCGCCGCTGATGGCGGCGGCGTTCAGGCCCGGCTTGACGCTGCGGGACGCGACGTAGAAGTCGGAGGTGGTCCGGGATATGCGCAGGCCGAGCGCGCCGATGAGGACGGTGGTGAGCACGACGGCGGTGACGGCGGCCACCGCGTACGCCTGGTTCACTCAGCGCCCTTCGACGAGCTTGCTGAAGGCGCGTTCGTTGCGCTCCGCGCGCCGCACGTACCAGCGGGCGATCAGCCACATGACGGGATAGACCGCCACGCCCAGCGCGGCCCAGACGAAGGGGGCGGGCGACGGCAGGTCGGACGCGGTGAAGACCTCCGGGAGCGAGAACAGCAGCGGCAGCGAGCCGACGAGCAGGACGAGGGCGCCCAGTGAGATCAGCGCGGTCCGCAGCTGGCTGCGCATCAGGGACCGTACGTACGTCGCGCCCAGCGAGGTCTGTTCGGTGATCTCGGACCGCGCCGGGGCGTGCCCCGGCGGCCGGCGGGCGCTGCGGGGCACACCGGTGACGGTCTCGCGGCGTGGTGGCCGCTCCTGGCGGGGCTGATCTGCGGACATCGGCGCGAGTCTACGCAGCGGCGATTACTCCGGGTAGGGGTCAGCGGCCGGGCTTTCGCGCGCTTCCGCCGCAGTCGTCGAGCGCGAATTCCAGCTCGGCGTACGACTCCTCGGCCCGGCGGAAGGCGATCTCCAGGGCGGCGGCGGTGCGCGGGCCGGCGAGGTCCCGGGCGGCCTCCCGGACCTCGTCCAGTACGTCCGCCCAGCGGCCCGCCGCGCTCTTGACCCCGGTGAGCAGCGCCTCCAGATCGCGCGCGTCGGCCGGCCTGGTCGGCGGCAGGCCGCGGAGCTCCTCCAGCAGCGCGTCGAGTTCGGACATCCGGGCTCCTTGTCACGGTGGCCCGGCCGAGCGTATGCGGCGGGCGGGGGCCGTACGGACGGCCGGCGGACCGGAAGCGGCAAGCGGCGGGGGTACGGCGGTGAACGGCGTCCGGAGCAGGACCGGCGGTCGGGGGAAAGGCGGGGCGGCGGTCGACTCCTGGCGGCTGCCCGGCGGCCGCGGTCCGGGCGGCCGGGACGGGTGGCCGCGCTCGGCTGTTCCCCGGCGGCGGTCAGCCGCGCGCCCGGCGCATGAGCAGGTCGCGGAGCTCGCGCGCGTGGCGGCGGCTCACGGCGAGCTCGGCGTCGCCGACGCGCACGGTCGTCGCGCCCGCGTCCATCCGCAGTTCGTCGATGCGGCCGAGGGCGACGAGGTGGCGCCGGTGGATCCGGACGAAGCCCCGCGCGGCCCAGCGCTCCTCGAGGGTGGAGAGGGGGATGCGCACGAGGTGGCTGCCGGCGCGCGTGTGGAGGCGCGCGTAGTCGCCCTGCGCCTCGGCGTACGCGATGTCGTCGATCGCGACGAACCGCGTGACGCCGCCCAGTTCGACGGGGATCTGGTCGGCGAAGGTCTGCGGCGCGACGGCGGGCGGAGCCGCCGTCGCCGGAGCGGGGCTCGCCTCGACCTGGTCGCAGACGCGGCGTACGGCTTCGGCGAGGCGTTCGCGGCGTACCGGTTTCAGGACGTAGTCCACGGCCTTGAGGTCGAAGGCCTGGACGGCGAAGCCCTCGTGGGCGGTGACGAAGACGATGAGCGGCGGGCGGGCGAACCCGCCGAGGAGCCTGGCGATGTCGAGCCCGGTGAGCCCGGCCATGTGGATGTCGAGGAAGACGACGTCGATGGCGTCGTCGCCGTCGGGGCCGGCGTCGAGCGCGCGGTTGATCCGGCGGAGGGTCCCGGTGGCGTCGGTGGCCCCTTCGGCGCTGCGGACCCGGGGATCGGCGCGCAACAGGTAGAGGAGTTCCTCCAGAGCCGGTCGTTCGTCGTCGACAGCCAGTGCGCGCAACATGGGGGGAGTGTAGGAGCAGGCGGCGTGACCTGGACATACGGGTCGGCGGCTTCGCGGCGAAAGGGCCGCCCCCGGCGCCCCGCGCGGTGCGCCCCGACCGCCCGGAGCGCGCGCGGGAACCGCGGGCCGGCCACCCGCCGGAGCACGCCGACCGCCCCTGGCCCGGGATTGCGGGGAGAAATCCGCCCCGGCCGGCGCTCGGCATGAGCAGAAACGCCGCGATGTGCGTACCTCAGGACGACCTGTCGGTTACCCCACGAACCACGCGAGCCCCCTAGGAATTGCCCCATGAGCAGGAACCAGCGGCATCGGGACGTCGGCGCGTACGCGCTCGGCGTCCTCGATCCAGCGGATTCGTTCCGCTTCGAGGAACACCTGGCCGACTGCGCCACGTGCGCCGTGCGTCTCGGCGAGTTCGCCGGACTGGAGTCGACGCTGGCCGCCTACGCCCATGCCGGCGGCGCCCCCGCGCCGCTGCCCGAGCCCCCCACCGCCGGGTTGCTGGACCGGCTGCTCGCCGTGGTCGAGGCGGGCCGCCGGCGCCGGAGCAGGCGCCGTCTGCGGCTGGTCGCCGCGGCGGCGGTGCTGATCATCGGCGGCCCGGTCGCGGCGCTCGGCCTGCGGCCGGGGGCCGGTGACGACGACGGCCCGGTGCGGCGGTACGCCGCCACCGATCCGGCCTCCGGGGTCCGGGCGGCGGTCGCCCTGAGCGAACGGGGCTGGGGCGCGGCGGTCGGGCTCGAACTGGCGCGGGTCTCGGGGCCCCTGACCTGCGAACTCGTCGCCGTGGGCAAGGACGGCGAGGAACAGACGGTCACGACGTGGGCGGTGCCTGAGGGCGGCTACGGCATGCCCGGCGTCGAGGGCCACGAGGAGCCGCTGCGCACGGAGGGCGGCGCGGCCCTGCGCGGCTCCGAGATCGACCGCTTCGAGGTCCGCACGGTGGACGGCAGGCGTCTGGTGACGCTCGGGGACTGAGCCGGGGCCGTCGTCGGGTCCGGTTCCGGGACCTCCGGGGCGTACGGGCCGGGCGCGCGTCGCCGCCCCGGCCTACGCCGCCGACCTCACTTGAGCAGGCGCGACAGCCGGCGGTCGGCGAGGGGCTTGCCGCCCGTCTGGCAGGTCGGGCAGTACTGCAACGACGAGTCGCTGAAGGACACTTCGCGGATGGTGTCGCCGCAGACAGGGCATGCCTCCCCCGTGCGGCCGTGCACCCTGAGTCCGCTCTTCTTCTCCGCCTTCAGCCGGCCGGCGGCCACCCCGCGCGAGCGTTCCACGGCCTCGCCGAGGGTGGTGCGCATCGCCTCGTACAGCGCCGTGACCTCCTCGTCGGTGAGGTTCGCGACCGGCTTGAAGGGGGACATCCTCGCCGCGTGCAGGATCTCGTCGCTGTACGCGTTGCCGATCCCGGCGATCAGGCTCTGGTCGCGCAGGGCTCCCTTGAGCTGCCGCCGTTCGCCCGCGAGCAGTCGCGCGAACCGGTCGCGCCCGAAGCCGCCGGCGAGCGGATCCGGGCCGAGCCGCGCGATGCCCGGCACCTCGGCGGGGGCGCGTACGACGTAGACGGCGAGGCTCTTCTTCGTGCCGGCCTCCGTGAGGTCGAACCCGGCCCCGTCCGCCAGGACCACGCGCAGCGCGAGCGGGCCCTTGCCCGGGCGCGGTGGCTCGGCCGGCTGTTCGTCCTTCCACCGCAGCCAGCCGGCCCGGGCGAGGTGGGTCACCAGGTGCAGGCCGCCCGCGCCGATGTCGAGGAACTTGCCGTGCCGGCCCACGGAGGTGACCGCCGCGCCCTCCAGCGCCGAGGGCGGCGGGTCGTACGTCTTGAGCACACTGACGGCGACCGGGACGACCCGCGTGATCTCCCGGCGGACCAGGTGCTCGTCGAGGAACTCTCGCAGGGCTTCGACTTCCGGCAGCTCGGGCATGTTCCCAGCGTGCCTCAGCCCGTGGCGGCCCGCAGCAGGGCTGCCAGCTCGTCCATCAGGCCGCCGGTCAGCCGGTCCAGGTCGGGGACCGCCTTGGCGTCCGCGACCAGCCCGGCGTGCACCCGGCCGCCGTACGTCGTGAGGGCGACGGCCAGGGACTGGCCGCGGGCCAGCGGAGCCATCGGGTGGATCGCGCGCAGCGGGGTGCCGCCGAGCGAGAGGGCGGAGCGGGGCAGCGGCACGCTCGTGACGAGCAGGTCGAAGAGCATCCGCGCCGCGCTGCCCGCGAGCGGGGCGCCGAACCGGTGGGCGAGCGGCGGCAGGTGGTCGGCCAGTACGGCGACCGCCCCCGCGCCGCGTCCCGGCCCCTCGGCCTTGTTGCGGTCCATGGTCCGGCGCACCGCCGTGAGACGCGCCCAGGGGTCCGCCTCGGAGACGGGCAGGCCGACGAGGTAGGCGGACAGTTTGTTGCCGGAGGCCGCGGCGCTGCCGGGCCTGCGCCGGGAGACCGGCACCAGGGCGCGCGGGTCGGCGCCGGGCAGCGGTTCGCCGCGCTCCAGCATCCAGCGGCGCAGGGCGCCCGCGACGACGGCGAGCAGCACGTCGTTCGCGGTGCCGCCCGCCGCCCTGCGGATGGTGAGTACGTCCTCCAGTCCCAGCACGGCGGTGCCGAGGCGCCGCGTCCCGCTGGATCCGGCAGCGAAGGCGCTGGCTCCCCATGGGTCGAAGCGGCTGGCCCGCATGACGGAGGCGCCGATGCCGACGGCCCTGCCGACCTCCTCGATCCGGTCCCGGGCGAAGCCGACCACCTGGTGCGGGCCCGGCAGCCAGGAGCGGGGCGGCACGCCGCGTTCCCGGCGGGCGCCGGCCGCGCTCGCGCCGGCGATCTGGTCGAAGATGCCCGCGCCGATGGCGACGGCGCGCATGCCGTCCGCGAGGGCGTGGTGCAGCTTGACGAGTACGGCGAACGCGCCGGAGTCGCCGGCGGTCAGGACGTACATCTCCCAGGGCGGCCGGCCGCGTTCGAGCGGCTGTTCCATCAGTGCGCCGGCGATGTGGGTGGCGTGGGCCTCGAAGTCGTTCTCGGGCAGCCTGATCCGCCGGACGTGCCGGCGTACGTCGAAGTCCTCGGCCGCCGACCAGGCCGCCCCGCCGACCGGCAGCAGGACGGCGCGCACGCGCATGCCCAGCCGGGGGATCGCGGCGGCCCGCTCGGCCAGCAGCTTCGCGACGGAGTCGCCGTCGCCCGGCCCGTCGAAGAAGGCGAGGGCACCCAGATGCATGGGGTGGTCGGTGGATTCGAGGTGCCAGAAGGCCAGATCAAGAGGTGCCAGAAGCTCGGTGCTCAAGGAGCCCTCACGTCGTCGGAGGCCGGTGGAGAGTCCGCAGTCAATCCCGGACGGCCGGTCACGGTCAAGTACGACCTGACCACAAACGGTTACCGACTGGTCGGACAGGGACGCTCACCGCCGGTCGGGTACGACGAACTCGCACCAGACGCACTTGCCGCTCCCCCGCGACTCCACGCCCCAGACGTCCGCGAGCCGGTCGACCAGCATCAGCCCCCGCCCCGACACGCCCGACTCCCCCGCCTCCCGGCGGCGCGGCAGCGCGCTGGAACGGTCCTCGACCTCGATGCGCAGCCGGCGCTGCGCGCCCGTCAGCACCCGCGCGGTGATGATGGCCCCGCCGTCGGTGTGCATCAGCGCGTTGGTCATCAGCTCGTCGGCGGCCAGCTCGATCTCGTCGGCCCGGTCCCGCGCGCCCCAGGCCCGTACCGCCGCACGGACCATGTGCCGGGCCGAACGGAGTGCCTCGGGGTCGTTCTGCGCGACGTGCTGCTGGAGCCGCCCGCCCGCCTGCGGCACGTCCGCGCCCTTGCGGCGCAGGAGCAGCAGCGCCACGTCGTCCTCACCGCCCCGCTCGTCCACGACCTCGCACAGCTTGTCGGCCAGCTGCTGGAGGTCGCGGGGACCGCTGTGGACGAGGGCGGACAGCATCTGCATGCCGTCGTCGAGGTCCGCGCCCGGCAGCTCGACGAGCCCGTCGGTGCACAGCAGCAGCGTCTGTCCCGGGTCCAGTTCGATGGTCGACACCGGGTATTCGAGCTGGCCGAACTCCGCCGACAGGCCGAGCGGCAGGCCGCCGGCGGCGGGCAGTCTGCGACACGTGCCGTCCACGTGGCGCATCAGCGGGTCGATGTGCCCGGCGCGCACGAGCTGGACGACCCCGGTGGTCAAGTCGGTCTCGGCGTACGTGCAGGTGGCGAAGCGCTCGGTGTCCAGTTCGTGGAGGAACACGGAGGCGCGGGCCATCACGGTGGCCGGGGTGTGCCCCTCGGCGGCGTACGCGCGGAGCACGATGCGCAGCTGGCCCATGACGGCGGCGGCGTGCGTGTCGTGCCCCTGTACGTCGCCGATGACCGTGCCGACGCGTCCGCCCGGCAGCGGGATCACGTCGTACCAGTCGCCGCCGATGTCGCGGCCGAGGCGGGCCGAGCGGTAGCGGACGGCGATCTGCGCGCCCGGGACGGAGGGGATGCGGCGCGGCAGCATGGCCTGCTGGAGACCCTCGGCGAGGTCCTTGTCCTGTTCGAAGAGCATGGCCCGCTGGAGACTCTGCGCGATGCTGCTGCCCAGCGCGATCAGGACGTTGCGTTCGTCGGAGGTGAAGCCGATCCGGTCGCCGTAGAGCAGGCCGAGCGCGCCGACCGGCCGGGCCTGGGCGATCAGCGGCAGATAGGCGGCGGAAGTGATGCCGAGGTTCTTGATGTGCGGCCACAGCATCGGGTAGGAGGCGGCGAATTCCTCGGGCGACTCGATGAAGCGGGGCGCGAGGGTGCGGACCACCTCGCTCATCGGGTACTGCTCGTCGATCCGGGTGTAGCGGGTGCCGGGCATGAAGGAGCCGTCGGGACCGTCGGCGACGAGATGGATGCGGCCCGCCTCGACCAGCCCCATGACGAGACTGGCCGCTCCGAGGTTCTCCAGGCCCTGGGAGTCGTTGAGCACGTCGATGACGTCCTGCACGGTGCGCGCGTGGGCGAGGGCGGCCGTGGTGCCCTGGACGACGCTGGTCCTGCGGCGCCTCTCGGCGTCGTGTTCGAGCCGGTCCGTGGAGTCGGCCAGTTCCTGGGTGGCGTCGCGGACGATGCCGATGATGCGCCGGGGCCGGCCGTCGGCGTCGCGCCGCACGGCGCCCTGCGTGTGGGTCCAGCGCAGGGCCCCGTCGCGGCAGCGGATCCGGAAGTAGGCGCCGTACGTGACGCTGCCGTTCTTCAGCGCCTGGGCGACCAGGGCGTCGAGCCGGGCGGCCTCGGCGGGCGGCACGCGCACGCCGAGATCCTCCGGGCGGCCGGAGTACTCCCCGGCAGGCATGTCGAAGACGGCCAGAGCGGAAGCGTCCATCCGCATGGTGCCGCTGTCGAGGTCCCAGTCGAATCCGCCCAGGCCGAGGGTGGAGCCGTAGACCTCGAAGAAGCAGCAGGCCACACCGCCCTTCCGTTCCCAGCACCGGCAGTACTCCGCCGCCTCCCCGCCCCCTTCGCCCGCGTCCATGGACCCACGCTAGGCGCGGTCCGCGGCTCGCGCATGCGGGGCCGCGGGAAAACGGCGCACCGGGGAACGACGACTTGAACGCGTTCAACTCACCCCGTAGAGTCGTCCCACTGCTACTTGAACACGTTCAAATCCGAGCCCATTGCGCGCCGGGCCCGGGAACGGCCGAAGGAGACCACCGCATGAGCAGGCTCACCTACCCCGAGACCGGCGCCACCCTGCGAACGCCGCTGCCCGCCGGCTACCACCACCTGCGCCACCGCGCGGCGGTGGGCTCCGGCCGCGCCGCCTTCGAGGCGGCGGGCGCGGCGGTGACCACGTGGCGGATGCACCGGGCGTCGGGCGTGCGGGTACGGGCGGACGCGGCGCGGGCCGAACCGGGCGCCGCCGTCGAGTGCTCGCTCGGCGCCGGCCCGCTGCGCATCACCGCGCCGTGCGAGGTGGTCTGGACCGCGTACGAGAAGGACCGCACGGGCTTCGCGTACGGGACGACCGGGCGGCACCCGGAGTGCGGCGAGGAGTCGTTCGTCGTGGAGCTGGCGGACGACGGCACGGTGTGGTTCACCGTCACCGCGTTCAGCCTCCCGGCCGCCTGGTACGCCCGCCTCGCCGGTCCGCTGGTGCCCGTCTTCCAGCACTGGTACGCCCGGCGCCTCGGCAGGACCCTGCGGCGGATCGCCACGGGAGCGCCCGTCCGCCGATAATGGGCGTGATGGAGTGGTTCACCGAGCCCGACTACTGGCTGAGCCGGCTGGTCTTCCAGCGGGCCCTGGCCGCCGTGTATCTGGTCGCGTTCCTCACGGCGGCCCTCCAGTTCCGGGCGCTCATCGGCTCCCGGGGCATCCTGCCGGTGCCCGCATTCCTCCGGCGGGTGCCCGGCCGCCAGTCGCCCACCCTCTTCCGGCTGCACTACTCGGACCGCTTCTTCGCCGCGTGCGCGTGGGCGGGCGCACTGCTCGCAGCCGCGCTCGCGGCCGGCGCGGCGGACCGGTGGCCGCTGTGGACCGCCATGCTGATGTGGGCGGCCCTGTGGGGTCTCTACCTGTCGATCGTCAACGTCGGGCAGACCTGGTACGCGTTCGGCTGGGAGTCGCTGCTCCTGGAGGCGGGCTTCCTCGCGATCTTCCTGGGCAACGAGCGCACCGCCCCTCCGGTGCTGGTGCTGTGGCTCCTGCGGTGGGTGCTGTTCCGGGTGGAGTTCGGCGCGGGGCTGATCAAGCTGCGCGGCGACCTGTGCTGGCGCAGGCTCACCTGCCTGGACTTCCATCACGAGACCCAGCCGATGCCGGGCCCGCTGAGCTGGTTCTTCCACCACCTCCCCAAGCCGCTGCACCGGGTGGAGGTGGCGGCCAACCACGTGACCCAACTGCTCGTGCCGGTGCTCCTCTTCACACCGCAGCCGGTCGCGGGAGCCGCCGCCGGCCTGATGGTCCTGACCCAGCTGTGGCTGGTGCTGTCCGGCAATTTCGCCTGGCTGAACTGGCTCACCATCGTCCTCGCGCTCTCCGTGGTCGACTTCTCCCCGTGGGTCGCCGCGCCCGCCCTGCCCGCTTCCCCCCTCTGGTACGAGGTGGTGGTCGTCGCCGTCACCGCGCTGCTGGTCGCGCTCAGCTACCGGCCCGCCCGCAATCTGCTCTCGCGCCGCCAGGCGATGAACCGCTCGTACGACCCGCTCCACCTGGTCAACGCGTACGGCGCGTTCGGCAGCATCAGCCGGGTCCGGCAGGAGATCGTCGTCGAGGGCACGGACGAACCGGTGGTGCACCGCGGCACGGTGTGGCGTGCGTACGAGTTCAAGGGCAAGCCGGGTGATCCGCGCAGGCTGCCGCGCCAGTTCGCGCCGTACCACCTGCGCCTGGACTGGATGATGTGGTTCGCGGCGCTCTCCCCCGCGTACGCGTACGCCTGGTTCGACCCGTTCGTGGAGCGGCTGCTGACCGGCGATCCGGCGACGCTGCGGCTGCTGCGCGGCAACCCCTTCCCCGATGCTCCGCCCACCCACGTCAGGGCCCGCGTCTACCGCTACCGCTTCACCACCTGGCGCGAGCTGCGAGCGACGGGCGCGTGGTGGCACCGCACCCTGGTGCGCGAGTTCCGGCCCCCGATGGCGCTCGCCCGCACGGCGCCGCCCTGACAGAATCGGGCGTTCCATCCGGAACGCGGGGAGGCGGGGGCGATGACGGCGGGAGCGTTCGAGGCGGCGACCGGCGACGGGCCGGCGCCCGGGGCGTCCGAAGGGCGGCGGGGCGCCGAGGTGCGGGTAGCGTTCGAGGGGCTGATGCAGATCAGACGCCTGACGAACACGGAGGCCGGGGACCCGCAGGCCGTGCCGGCGGCGTGGGAGGTCCGGCAGGCGGTGCGTTCCGTGGCCCTGGTACTGGAGGCGGCGGGCATCCCCGCGTCGGCCGTGGACGCTTCCGGCGCGCGGACCGCGACGGGGTACCGCGTCGGCGCGGGCGAGCGCCCCGGCACGGCACGGGTGGAGTGGCTCGGGCCGCCGGGCGGCGGCGCCGCTCGGGAGGAGCAGGAGGCGCTGGCCCGGTGCGCCGGCGAGCTCGGCCGCCTCGGCTGGACGGCGCTGCTGTACCGCGGGCCGCGCAAGCGGCGCTTCCTGGAGGTCGAGCCCCCGCCCGCCGGCCCTCGCCGCTGACCGACGACCGCGTCCCCCCGCCGGCGCGGCGGGGGGACGCGGTCGTACCCGGTTCGCTCAGTCGATCCCCGGCAGGATGTGCGGCTCCGCCAGGTCCTCCTCGTACCCCGCAAGCCGGATGGGGGCGGAGCGGGACCACACTTCGAGGCTGCCCAGTTCGTCGGGCCTGCGGCGACGGGCCTGGGCCCGTTCGCCGTCGTGCGATCGCTTGTCCTGCTTTGTCATCTCTGGCGTCACCGCGCACTCCTCTGTGTCGCGTAACCCGTCGGACGTGTCGCCGTGGCCTGGGCCGGCGGCGACCGGGCGCCCGATGGGTCAGGAATATGGGGGCATTACGGTCGCGGTGGCGCCGGTTACTCAGACGGGAGTGGCCTTGGTGAGGCGGTCCGTGTCCAACAGAGTACCCATATGAGCGCGGTTCCGCTCGATGGTTTACGTCACCTTTCGGCCTGCTGCCCTTCGTGTCCCGTTCATCCCGAGACCGCCCGCGACGGTCCGGGCCCGGGACCGCAGGCGGGCGCGGACGCCACAGGGCCGGAAACACGGAAGTCCGGCGCACGACGGCCCCGGGGGGCGTCGTACACCGGACCTGTGCCGGAAGTCCTACCAGTTGGCGGGCGCGTAGTCCTTGAGGAAGACGCCGAAGAGGTCTTCGCCGTCCTCGCCGCGCACGATCGGGTCGTACACGCGGGCGGCGCCGTCGATCAGGTCGAGCGGGGCGTGGAAGCCCTCCTCGGCGAGCCGCATCTTGTCGGGGTGCGGGCGCTCGTCGGTGATCCAGCCGGTGTCCACGGCGGTCATCAGGATCCCGTCCGACTCCAGCATCTCCTGGGCGCTGGTACGGGTGAGCATGTTCAGCGCGGCCTTGGCCATGTTGGTGTGCGGGTGCCCGGCGCCCTTGTAGCCGCGGCTGAAGACGCCCTCCATGGCGGAGACGTTCACGACGTACTTGCGCCGGGCGGCGGCCGCGGCCATCGCCGGACGCAGCCGGCTGATGAGGATGAACGGCGCCGTCGAGTTGCACAGCTGCACCTCGAGCAGCTCGACCGGGTCCACCTCGGAAACTGTCTGGATCCAGCTGTTGGTGTCGTCCAGGTCGGGGACGAGGCCGCCCGCGTCGATCGCCGTGCCCGCCTCGATCCGGGCGAGCGACGCCGAGCCCGTGACCAGCGCCAGGTCGGTGACCTCCTGGGCGGTGAGGCCCTCGGGCCGGGCCGTCGGCAGGGACAGCTGGGCGCCGGAGCCGAAGGCCCCGATGACCTCGGCGGCCGGCAGCTCACCGGCGGGCAGCGGGGCGGACTCGGCGGCGATCAGCTCGCTGTACGCGCGCGGGGAGCGGCGTACGGTCTGGGCGGCGTTGTTGATCAGGATGTCGAGCGGGCCCTCGGCCGCGACCGAGTCGGCGAGCGCGACGACCTGGGCCGGGTCGCGCAGGTCGATGCCGACGATCTTGAGGCGGTGGATCCACTCCTCGCTGTCCGGCATCGCCTTGAAACGGCGGATCGCGTCGTTCGGGAAGCGCGTGGTGATGGTGGTGTGCGCGCCGTCGCGCAGCAGCCGCAGCGCGATGTACATGCCGATCTTGGCGCGGCCGCCGGTGAGGAGCGCGCGGCGGCCGGTCAGGTCGGTGCGGGCGTCGCGGCGGGCGCGGTTCTCGGCGGCGCACTTCTGGCACAGCTGGTGGTAGAAGGCGTCGACCTCGACGTAACGGGTCTTGCAGATGTAGCAGGACCTGGGGCGCTGGAGTATGCCGGCGATCTCGGCGGTGGCCGTGGAGGACGGCAGTACGCCCTGGGTCTCGTCGTCGATGCGGTCGGCGGAGCCGGTGGCGGTGGCGTGCGTGACGGCGCGGTCGTGGGCCGTCTTCGCGGCGCGGCGCTCCTGGCGGCGGCGCTGCTTCACGGTCCGGTAGATGCCGGCGGTGGCGCGGCGTACCGCGACGGCGTCGGGGTGGTCGACGTCCAGCTTGTCGAGCTCGTCGAGCACGCTCAGGCAGACGGCCATGCGGTCCGGGTCGATGCCGGGGCCGAACGCCGGGGTGTCCTGGCCGTCCGGGATGTCGCCGTACGCCGCCGGACTGTCCTCTGTCACCGTCATCGCCGCTGCTGTCCTCGTGTCGCTCGTGCTGCTTGTGCCGCTCGGGAACTTCCAAAATCCGAACTTTACGTAAGCGGGCGGCCCAGCGCCAAACCCCTTCCCCCCGCGACGGGCGCGCAGCGACGCATCTCACACGGGCACAGAGGGTACGGGGGCGGCGGACGGACGACGGTCAGGACACCACCTGGCCCTTGCCGAGTGCGATGACGCCCTTCTTCGAGACGGTGTAGAGCTGCTCGTCCCGCTCCGGATTCACACCGATCGTCGCTCCGGGCGGCACGTCGACGTTCTTGTCGAGTATCGAGCCCCTGACGACCGCTCCCCGGCCGATGCGGACGTTGTCGTGCAGCACGGACCCCTGCACCACGGCTCCCTCCTCCACCACCACTCCCGGCGACAGCACCGAGCGCGTGACCTGGCCGCCGATGCAGCAGCCGGCGCTGACGATCGACTCGCCCGCGATGCCGCCGGACACGAAGCGGGCCGGGGGCAGCTGGCCGGGGTGCGTGTAGACAGGCCAGCGGCGGTTGTGCAGGCTGAACTGCGGCTGGTCGGAGATGAGGTCCATATGGGCGTCGTAGTACGTGTCCAGGGTGCCGACGTCGCGCCAGTAGCCGTGCTCGCGCGGGCTTTCCCCCGGCACGTGGTTGTCGTCGAAGTCGTAGACCTGCGCCACCCCGCGCTCGGTCAGCATGGGCAGGATCGATCCGCCCATGTCGTGCGCCGAGTCTCCGTCCTCGGCGTCCCGGTGCAGGGCGTCGACGAGCACCTTGGCCGTGAACATGTAGTTGCCCATGGAGGCGAAGACGCGCCGGGGGTCGCCCGGCAGGCCCGGCGGGTCGGCCGGCTTCTCCAGGAACCGCTCGATCCGTGTGCCGTCGGCGGCCGGTGTGATCACGCCGAAGGACGACGCCTCGGAGCGCGGCACCCGGATGCCGGCGACGGTGACGCCCGCGCCGCTCTCGATGTGGCGCCGCAGCATCTGCCGGGGGTCCATGCGGTACACGTGGTCGGCCCCGAACACGGCGATGTAGTCGGGCTGTTCGTCGTACACGAGGTTGAGCGACTGCAGGATCGCGTCGGCGCTCCCCAGGTACCAGCGCGGGCCGAGCCGCTGCTGGGCGGGGACGGGGGTGACGTAGTTCCCCAGAAGGCTGGACATGCGCCAGGTGGTGGTCACGTGGCGGTCCAGCGAGTGCGACTTGTACTGCGTCAGCACGCAGTTGCGCAGGATGTCGCCGTTCACCAGGTTGGACAGGACGAAGTCGACGAGCCGGTACGTGCCGCCGAACGTCACCGCCGGTTTGGCCCGGTCGGCCGTCAGCGGCATCAGCCGCTTGCCCTCCCCGCCCGCCAGTACGATCCCGAGCACCGAAGGTCCACCGCGCATCTGCCGCCTCCTGCTCGCTACTTGGACTTGAGGATCTCCTCGTACACGGCCGCCGTGCGTCGTGCCACGGTGTCCCAGCCGAACTCCCGCACCGCGCGTTCGCGGCCCGCCGCGCCCATCCGCCGTGCCGTGTCCCGGTCCCCCGCCAGCCGGTCGACGGCGGCGGCCAGGTCCGCCTCGAAGACCGCCGGCCGCGCCTCCTCGTACGGCACGAGCAGTCCCGTGCCGCCGTGCTCGACGACCTCCGGGATGCCGCCCACCGCCGAGGCGACGACGGGCGTGCCGCACGCCATCGCCTCCAGGTTGACGATGCCGAGCGGTTCGTACACCGAAGGGCAGACGAACACGGCGGCGTGGGTGAGGAGCTGGACGACGTCGGGGCGCGGCAGCATCCGTTCGATCCAGTGCACGCCTTCGCGGGTGCGACGCAGCTCGTCGACGAGGTCGCGGAACTCCCGCTCGATCTCCGGGGTGTCCGGGGCGCCGGCGCACAGGACGAGCTGCGTGCCCGGGTCCAGACGCCGGGCGGCCCGCAGCAGGTGGGGAACGCCCTTCTGGCGGGTGATCCGGCCGACGAAGAGGGCGTACGGGCGCTGCGGGTCGATGCCGGTGCGCTCCAGCACGTCCGTGCGCGGATCGGGCCGGTAGAGCGCGGTGTCGATGCCGTTGTGCACGACGCGCACCCGGCCGGGGTCGAGGGCCGGGTAGCTGCCCAGGATGTCGGCGCGCATGCCGTGCGAGACGGCGATGACGGCGTCGGCGGACTCGATCGCCGTGCGCTCGGCCCAGCCGGACAGCGCGTAGCCGCCGCCGAGCTGCTCGGCCTTCCAGGGGCGCAGGGGCTCCAGCGAGTGCGCGGTCATGACGTGCGGGACGCCGTGCAACAGCTTGCCGAAGTGGCCGGCGAGGGCGGTGTACCAGGTGTGGGAGTGGAGCAGGTCGCACCCTTCGAGCGCGGCGGCCATCCTCAGGTCGACGGAGAAGGCGCGCAGGGCTTCGTTGGCGTGGCCGAGGGCGTCGTCGGGACGGTGGCCCTGGACTCCGGCGAGGGCCTCACGGGCGCCCCAGCAGTGCACTTCCACCTGGGCGAGGGCGCGTAACTCGCGTGCCAGGAACTCGACGTGGACCCCGGCTCCGCCGTAGACGTCCGGCGGATACTCACGGGTGAGCAGTCCCACCTTCACCGCGGTCCCCCCGTCGTCGCCCTCCCCCGATGGTCACTCAGATACGGGCTGTGCGGAAGACCGCCGCACCGGGCGCCGCGGAGCGCGTGCGAACACGCAGTCGCCGCACACGCCGCCGGACGGGCAGCGGTAGTAGAGGCAGCAGCTGCGGCGGCGGAAGGCCGCGCCGTCCAGAGTGCCGGTGCCGCGCAGGTCCGGGTCACGGAAGAGCTCGGCGGCCAGCGCGCGGGCCCGCTCGCCCACTTCGGGCCGCCCGTTCGTCCGCGCCCAGGAGTGGAGTTCGCGTGCGGCGCCGGCCAGGGCAGAGCCGGCGTTGCCCCACAGCAGCGCGCGGGAGATCCGCCCGTCCCGCCGGAAGGCGTCCGCGAGAGGTACGAGATGGCCGTACTGGACCACCTCGCGGATGTGCTCGGCGGTGGCGGGCAGCGGGCGCGACGGCGCCGTCAGCCACAGGTCGTCCGGCGACGTACGGTCGGCGTCCCACCACAGCCCGGCCGGCGGCAGGGCGGGGAACTCGCCGTACAGCGCGGCCGGGCCCAGGGCGAGCGACCACAGCCGGGCGGCGAGCCCCAGCTGCGCGACGGACGCGGCGACTCTGCGCTCGGGGGCGCCGAGCCGGGCGGCGACCTTGTCGACGCGGAACGCCAGCGGGGCCGTGTCACCCGCGTAGATCCGCGCGAGCGGCACGTGAGCGCCCCCGTCGGGCGTTCCCGTGCGCAGCGCGAAGAACCCGCCCACCGAGGCCACTTGCGCCCAGTCCACCCGGCCCGCCCCGTCCGCACTTTCCATGGTTTCCCCGCCCTTCCGCCCGGGCCAGTGTCACACGACGCCTTCGTACGGCGCGGGGCCGCTGTCCTCCGCCCCGGGGAGGGGAGATCCGCACCGCGAGGAGGACGCCGGCCGGACCTCCGTACTCCTTCGGCAGTACGCCGCAATGCGTGCTCAAGGACGACGACGCGAACGCTTCGAGGAGACATCGTGGAGCCCATGAGTGCTCTCGCGCTGTCCGTGCTGCTGGCGCTGGTCTCCGCTGTCGCGTACGCGGCCGGCGCCATCGTGCAGGAGCGCGTCGCGGCCACGACCCCGGCCCGCCCGTACGCCCCGCTGCGCCGCGGCGCGTGGTGGGCCGCCGTGGCGCTCAACGGGGTCGGCGCGCTGCTGCACGTCGGAGCTCTGGCGTACGGGCCGCTGTCCCTGGTCCAGCCGCTGGGAGCACTGACCATCGTCTTCGCGCTGCCGATGGCGGCCGTGTTCGTGCGGCGCCGGGCCGGCGCCGCCGCCTGGCGCGGGGCGATCATGGCGTCGGCCGGTCTCGCGGGCCTGCTGTCGCTCACCGGCACCGCGGACGCGCAGTCGCTGGACGCCGGGGAGCGGACGGCCGTGACGCTGGTGACGGCCGGCGGGGTGGGGGTGCTGTTCCTGGTGGCGCAGCGGGTGCACCGTGCCGTCGTGCGCAGCGTCCTGCTGGCGACGGCGGCGGGCGTGGCGTTCGGCATCGGCTCGGTGTTCACCAAGACCGTGGCGGTCGACTGGGCGGCGTCGGGCGGTCCCGGCGGCCTGGCGGGGCAGGTGCCGAGCCTGCTGACGATCGCGGGGCTCGCCACCGCCGGCATGGCGCTCTCCCAGGCGTCCTACCGGGGCGCCGGGCTGGCCGCCCCGCTGGCCACGGTCACCGTGGCCAACCCGGTGGTCGCCGCCGCCGTCGGCATCACCCTGTTCGGCGAGCACTTCCGGTACGGCGCGACCGGCACGGCGCTGGCGCTGGGCTGCGGAGTGGTGGCGGCCGGCGGTCTCATCCTGCTGACGACCGAGCGGATGGGGGCGCACGCCGAGCGGCGGCCTCCGGGCGTGCCGGCGCAGGCGCCGGTATTTCCCGTGCCCACGGCCCAGGCGAGATTCGCGGCAGGTCGCAGTACCACCAGCCCCGTGACGTCCCGCTCCCGGACTCAGACGGTGACGCCGCCCGCCCTGAGGTAGGCCAGCGGGTCGATGTCGGAACCGTAACCGGGCCCGGTCCGCACCTCGAAGTGGAGGTGGGGGCCGGTGCTGTTGCCGGTCGAGCCGGAGCGGCCGATGCGCTGGCCGGCGCCGACGTTCTGGCCCGCGCGGACGGTGAGCGCGGAGAGGTGCGCGTACTGGCTGTACTTGCCGTCGGCGTGCCGCACGACGACCTGGTAGCCGTACGCCCCGCCCCAGCCGGCCGAGACGACCCGGCCTGACGCGACCGACTTCACCGCGGTTCCGGTGGGCACCGGGAAGTCGACCCCGGTGTGGTAGCCCTTGGCCCAGGAGGAACCCGCCGCGCGGTAGGGCGTACTGGGTCCGGTGTCGACCGGAGCCGTGAGGCCCCGGGACCTGGTCTCCTTCTGGGGCGGCCGGGGAGCCGGGGCGCGCTCGGCCTCGCTCCCCCTGCCGGTGCGCTCCCCCGCCCTCTTGGCGGGTCCGGACTTCCGCCCGCCGTCGGTCCGGGAGCCGTCGAGCGTCAGGCGCTGTCCGGGGAGGATGAGGTCCGGGTCGCCGCCGACGACCTGACGGTTGGCCGCGTACAGACGCTGCCAGCCGCCTCTGACGTCCTGGTCGTCCGCGATGGTGGAGAGGGTGTCGCCGCCGGCGACGGTGTACGTCTTCCCCTTCGCCTTCGCCGCGTCCTTCCCCGGCCGGTCCTTCTTCGCCTCGCCCTTCGCCCGGCCGGGATCCTTCGCGCCGTGGGCGGTGGTGGCCGGCGCCTTCCTGGGCTGCGCCGTCCTGTCCGGGGCGGCCTTCGGCCCGGTGCTGATGTCCGGCGCCTCGCCTCCGCGGGTCAGGCCGGCCCGTACGGAGCACAGCGGCCACGCCGTCGGCCCCTGCCCCTTGAGCACCTTCTCGGCCACGGCGATCTGCTCGTCCTTGTCGGCCAGGTCGGCGCGCGGGGCGTAGGCCGTGCCGCCGTACGCCTGCCAGGTGGACTGCTTGAACTGCAGACCGCCGTAGTACCCGTTGCCCGTGTTGATCTGCCAGTTGTTCGTCGACTCGCAGGCCGCGACCTTTTCCCAGACGTCCACCGAAGCGGCGTCGGCCGCTCCCGGCGCGACCAGCGGCAGGGCGATCCCGGCGCCGCCGGCCGTGACCGTGAGCGATGCACGGTTGATACGGCTCGGCTGGTACCGGCGGTGTCGACCGGATGCGGCCATGCTCGGTTCCCCCCACTCACGTCACGCGTCGGACACGACGCAAAGTAGGGCCACCGTACGCTCCGAGACAAGGGCTTGTACGCCGAACTCACCCCTGCCGCTGGCATATTGGCCCTTCGGCCGTCCGGCCGGACCGGCCCGGGGTGCGGAAGCCGTCGCGCGGCACGAAGATCGAATGAACAGCCGGGTCCGTCGGCACGTATCCCCACGGACGCAGACACGGACACCCCAGGAGCTCACGCATGAGTGACAAGGCCCAGATCGGTGTAACGGGGCTCGCGGTGATGGGCGGCAACCTCGCCCGCAACTTCGCACGCAACGGCCTCACGGTCGCGGTGCACAACCGGACGGCGGCCAGGACCCGCGCCCTCGTCGAGGAATTCGGCGACGAGGGCGCGTTCGTACCGGCCGAGACGGCCGAGGACTTCGTGGCGGCCCTGGAACGGCCGCGCCGCCTGGTCGTCATGGTGAAGGCGGGCGAGCCGACGGACGCGGTGATCCGGCAGTTCGCGCCGCTGCTGGAGCCCGGTGACGTCGTCATCGACGGCGGCAACGCGCACTTCGAGGACACCCGGCGCCGCGAGAGGGAGCTGCGGGAACGCGGTATCCACTTCGTCGGTACGGGCATCTCCGGCGGTGAGCAGGGCGCGCTGCACGGCCCGAGTATCATGCCGGGCGGGTCGGCCGAGTCGTACGCGTCCCTGGGACCGCTGCTGGAGAGGATCGCCGCGAAGGCGAAGGACGGCACGCCCTGCGTCACCCATGTCGGGCCGGACGGGGCGGGGCACTTCGTCAAGATGGTGCACAACGGCATCGAGTACGCCGACATGCAGCTCATCGCCGAGGCGTACCACCTGCTCCGGGCCGTCGCGGGCTACGGCCCGGAGCAGATCTCCCGGACGTTCCGCTCGTGGAACACCGGGCGGCTCGACTCGTACCTGATCGAGATCACCGCCGAGGTGCTGTCCCACATCGACGACACCACCGACGAGCCCTTCGTCGACGTGGTCGCCGACGAGGCCGAGCAGAAGGGCACGGGCCGGTGGACGGTCCAGATCGCGCTCGACCTGGGCGTTCCGGTGTCGGGCATCGCGGAGGCGGTCTTCGCCCGCTCGCTGTCCGGGCACACGGACCTGCGCCGGGCCTCGCGGGACCTGCCCGGCCCCACGGCCGCCCCGCTCTCCGAGGCGGAGGCGGCCGCCTTCGCGGACCAGGTGGAGCAGGCGCTCTACGCGTCCAAGGTCGTGTCGTACACGCAGGGCTTCCACCAGATCCGGGCGGGGAGCGAGACGTACGGCTGGGACATCGATCTCGGGGCCGTGGCCGCGGTCTGGCGCGCGGGCTGCATCATCCGGGCCGCGTTCCTCGACCGGATCAGGGCCGCGTACGACGCCGGGCCCGGGCTGGTGAGCCTGCTGTCGGACAAGGGGTTCACCGAGGAGATGGGCGCGGCGCAGGACGACTGGCGCGCGGTGGTGGCAGGGGCGGCGCTGCGGGGCGTGCCGACGCCGGGCTTCTCGGCGGCGCTGGCGTACTACGACGCGCTGCGCGCGGAACGGCTGCCCGCGGCCCTCACCCAGGGGCAGCGCGACTTCTTCGGGGCGCACACCTACCGGCGCACCGACCGCGAGGGTTCGTTCCACACCCTCTGGGGCGGTGACCGGTCGGAGGTGCGCACCGGCTGATCAGGGTCCGGCCGGTCCCGGCTGGGGCTCCGGGTCGGGTACGGGGTCGGGCCCCGGCGGCTTGGGGATCGGATCCGGCGCCGGTCCCGGCGGAACCGGCCCGGGGCCGGGCTCCGGCGTGGGGGCGGGGCCGGGGTCGGGAGTGGGCTCCGGGCCCGGTCCGGGTCCCGGGCCGGGGTGGGGCAGGGGCCCCGGGTCGGGGAGCGGGCCGGGGCCCGGTCCGGGTACGGGGCCGGGGGGCGGCGTGGGGGACGGTGGTACCGGCTGCGGATGCGTCATGGCTGGCCTCCCTGAGTGGCCGTCGGGTGACGGGATCAAGACCACTTTCTCCCGCTGCGACTGCCCTCGCCCGCCGGGGCCACACCTGGTGGGCCGCGCGGATCAGGCACGGGCGGTATACGCATCCCGACCCGAGCGGCTGCGCGGACACAGCCCGAGCGGCGTACGCACCGCGTCCCGAGCAGCCGCACGGACAACGGCCCGGGCCTCGTGCGCATCGCGGTCCAGCGGCCGCGCACACGGCCCGGGGCGCCGTACGCATCGCAGCCCCAGCGGCCCCACGGACAACGGCCCGCGCCTCGTGCGCATCGCATTTCCACCGGCGCGCGGGACGCGACGGCCGCTACGGCCGGCTTCCGCCCGCCAGCGCGGTGGCGGGCCCCCGCGCCGCGCGGTCCGGCCGGGCGACCGCCGCCGCCGCGCGCAGACCGGGTGCGGGGCTGGAGAGTACGGGTACGGCCGGGCGGGCCCGGGTGCGGGCGGCGGCGTCCGCCATGGACGCCTGGGCCAGGACCACCGCGTCCACGTCGGTGAGGGCGTCCACGGCCTCGGCGACGAGGTCGACATAGCGCGTCCGGTCGCCAGCCTCGAAGTACCGCCAGGCGCCGTCGACCAGCACGGTGCGGAGGGCGACGGACCGTCCCGCCGCGTCCGCCTCCTGGCGTACGAGGTCGCACGTCGGCCCGAACGTGCTGTCCACGGAGGCGACGACGGCGACGCGGACGGTTTCGCGCTCCGGGGCGGCGGCTACGGCGGCCGCCGCCATCGGGCGGTCCACCCGCAGCACCGGAACGCCCAGCCGTGCGGCGTACCCCTCCGCCGCCGCGCCGATGCTGGAGCAGGTGCACAGCACGGCGGTGGCCCCGGCCCGCACAGCCTCGGTGAGCGCCGCGCCGACGGCGCGGTCCGCGGCGCCGGGCCTGCCGGAGCGGGCCAGAGCCAGCAGTTCCTCGTCGACGACGTGGCGCAGTGCGAGGCCGGGGTGCTCCCGGTCGCACAGGGTGTCGAAGACGGGGACGTGGACCGGGGAGGTGTGCAGCAGGGTCAGCATGCCGCGATGCTAGGCCGGGCTGTGCTGGGCTTCGCCGCTAAGCCGTGATGGCGGACGCCTCCCGCGCACCGGCGCGCGCGACGGCGTGCGGGCTGCGGAGGGTGTCGCCGCCCGGCGCCGGCTCGGACGCGTCGGCGCCGAGCGCGACGATCCGGTTGTCCGCGTCGACGTGCACGATGCGCGGCTCCAGGGCGTGCGCCTCGGCGTCGTCGACCTGGGCGTAGCTGATCAGAATGACCAGGTCGCCGGGGTGGACCAGATGCGCGGCGGCCCCGTTGATGCCGATCACACCGGAACCGCGCTCGCCCTCGATGACGTACGTCTCCAGGCGTGCGCCGTTGGTGATGTCGACGATGTGGACGAGTTCCCCGGGCAGCAGATCGGCGGCGTCGAGCAGATCGGCGTCGATGGTCACGGAACCGACGTAGTGGAGGTCGGCCTCCGTCACGGTGGCCCGGTGGATCTTGGACTTGAACATGGTGCGCAGCATTTGCACTCCTGTAAGGCGGCTCCCTGCCAGCTTTTTGCTGGTCAAAGGCGGTGCCCACTCTACAACCGGCACGCGCCCGACTCGGAGAGTGTGAGGAACATCGCTTCGCTCTTCCGCGGAGGACGCAGCGGCCCACACGTTGAGCCCGGACGCCGGCGATCGGCCGGTGGTGGGGTGGGTGTGCGTGCGCCTACCCGGACACTGCCGTCCTGCGGTCCCCGTCCGGCGCCGGGCCGGCCGGGCCGGGCACCCCGCTAGGGCCGGCCCCTGGGGCGGTGCGCCCAAGGGCCGACTCGGCGCTCTCGCCGAGGAAGCCGCCGGACTGGTGCTGCCACAGCTTGGCGTAGGCACCCTTCGCCGTGAGCAGCTCCTCGTGGGTGCCCTGCTCGACGACGCTTCCGCGGTCGAGGACGACGAGACGGTCCATGCCGGCGACCGTGCTCAGACGGTGGGCGACCACGAGGGCCGTACGTCCGTCCATCAACCGCCACAGGGCGTCCTGGACGAGGAGCTCACTCTCCGAGTCCAGCGCGCTGGTCGCCTCGTCGAGCAGCAGGATCGGGGCGTCGCGCAGGATGGCCCTGGCCAGGGCGACGCGCTGGCGCTGGCCGCCCGAGAGTTTCACTCCCCGCTCCCCCACCAGAGTGCTGAAGCCGTCGGGGAGTTGGTCGGCGAACTCCGTGACGTGGGCGGCCGCGGCAGCGGCGTGGATCTCCCTGTCAGTGGCACCGGGCCGGGCGAAGGCGATGTTGTCCCGCAGGCTGCGGTGGAACATGGCGGGTTCCTGCGGGACGTAGGCGATCAGTGAGCGCAGGTCGGTCTGACGCAGCCGGCTGATGTCCTGACCACCGATCAGGATGCGTCCGTCGTCGATGTCCGACATCCGCAACAGGAGCCGGGTGAGTGTGGTCTTGCCGCCGCCGGACCGGCCGACCAGACCGATCCGTGCGCCTGCGGGCACGTCCAGGTCGAGTGCCTGGAAGATCGGCTTCGCGCCCGCGTGGGCGAAGGTCACCGCCTCGAAGCGGATGCCCGTGTGCCGCTGTGCGAGCGGTTCGGGGTCCGTCGGATCGAGCACGGTGGGCGGATCCAGCAGCAGCTCCGTGAACTGAGCGGCCTCGGTCATCGAGCTTTCCAGACGCCGGTAGATCTGGTTGAACTCGAACATGATCTGGGTCGCGTGGGAGTAGTAGGTGAAGGCGACGACCACCTCCTCCACTCCCTGGCCCGGGCCACCGAAGGCGATGGCGACCAACAGGCCCAGCACATTGGTCAGAACGGCCATGGGAGCGATCAGGGTGTCGACGCGCAGATTGCCGTAGTCCCACGACTTCAGCGTCAGGCGCCGGGAGTCCGCCACACGGCTGCGGTGTTCGTCGGCCTCCCGTCGCTCGGCCGCGAACGCCCGGATGGTTTCCATGTTCACGAGGCTGTCGGCGACGTGGCCGGAGACCCGGGCGATCGCCGCCTCACGGTCGTTGACCAGCCTCTGCCGACGACGGATCAGAGGTGTCGCGGCCACCACGGTCAGCGCGATCATCACGAGGAGGCCGACGACGAGCATCGGTTCGTAGCTCCACAGGACCACGGCGCCGAACAACAGGGGTACGAGGCTGCCCACGATCCGGTACGTCACAGTGTCGACGAAGTCCTCGAAGCGCTTGCCGAAGCTCAACACCCTTTTGGTCAGGGAGCCGGTGAAGTTGTCGTGGAAGAACGCCGCGTCCTTGGCGAGGAGTTCGTCCATGCCGCTCACGTACAGGTGTTCCATGCCGCGGGCGTCCACGCGGTTCAGACAGTGCTGGCCGACCCGCCACACGGCCTCGGCGAGCAGCAGCGTCACGCCGAAGCCCAGCACGTACGGCAGCGCCGAGCTGAGCGTGAGACCGCCTTCGTCGGCGGCCTGTCCTGCCAGTTTGGCGATCAGGAGGGGGGCGACGTAGCGGATGCCGATGTTGCCCACGGCCGGCAGCAGCAGCGCGGGAAGAGCGAGCCGTCGCAGTCGCAGCAGTTCCCGGCCGTAGCGGCGAAGAGCCAGAACGACCGCGCCCCTGCTCGGCGCAGGCCCCCGCGTACCTGTTGTCCCCATCACGCTCCCCGTGGCTCGGAAGTCGGAAGTGTCCCGTCGGGGGAGGTCCTCAGTCCAGGCATTTAACGCGGACGGGCGAGAACCGGACACACTGCGTGCAACGTACGCAGCGGACGCATCCGTCCATGAGTTCCGCGAGCGCATTCCGGCACTGCCCGTGGCGCCTCAAGCAGCGGTAACCCTGACGTGGTCTCACCGGGTACTGCGTCCATCGCACAGACGGAACGCATCGTCAGCACCGAAGCAGGAGATCGATGGCCGATTCTCCGCGGTCATCACAGATGCATTCCGTGCTCCCCCCGAACTCCGCTCACGCCGACCCGGCCGTGGACGGGTCGGGGCGATGTGGCGCGGCTACGGCGGCCAGTTCGGCGCCGGGCGCGACCGTGAGGGCGTGCATGGCGTAGAAGACGCGGCCGGTCGCCGGGGCGGGGACCGGGTGGTCGCGGCCGGTGGCCGGGTCCGTGATCCGGCCGATGATCTCGTTCGCCGTCACGTCGTCCCCGGCGGTGCAGGCCGGGTACCAGAGGCCGGTTGTCGGGGCGGTGGCGGCTCCGGCCCAGACCCATTCGGTTGCCTCGGCCGGCTCTCGTACCGGCCGGTCCAGTACGCGCAGTTCGCACAGGAGCGCGTACAGGGCATCCGTCAGGCCGCGGGCGACGGCCGGATCGCGGTCGCCCCGCTGTCCCGTCTCGACGAGGAGGGCGGGGATGCCGTGGCGGGCGGCGGCCGCGTGGCTGTTGCCGCCGTCGGCGTTCGGGCCGAGGATCACGTCCCGTATGCGGAGGGCGTGAGCCAGCCGGCGGGTGTGCTCGTCGAGCCCCGGGTCGCCGGTGAGCCGGTAGCCGACGAAGTCGCGCAAAGTCTCGTCGATGCCGCCGGAGTGCAGGTCGACGTACGCGTCCGCACCCGTGATCAGGTCGGTGAAGAGCCGGGCCGCGAGCCGCTCGGTCGGGGCGCCCGTCGCTTCGCCGGGGAAGACGCGGTTGATGTTGACGCCGTCGAGCGGGGAGACGCCGAGCCGTCCCCCGTACACGGCCGGGGGGTTGGCGACCGGGCAGACGATCACCTGGCCGCTCACCTCCTGCGGCCTCAGCGACGCCGAGAGTTCGGTCGCCGCTTCGATTCCGGTGAACTCGCCGCCGTGCATGCCCGCTGTGACGACGACGCGCGGCCCGCGCCGGGCGCCGTTGACCAGGGTCAGCGGAACGTCCACGGTGCGGACGCCGAGGTCGGCCCGGACTGAGCCGCGGGTGGTGGTTCCGGGCGCGGCACTGAGCGTGCCGACGGCCAGGGCTGCGGGCGGGCCCGTCGGCGTACTCATGCCGCTCCTCGGGGAAGATCCGGCGCAGGGGTGGCCGGCCGGGCGGCGCCGGCCTCGAGCAACCGGCGTGTGCGGGCGTGGGCCGGGGCGTCGTACAGGGCCCCGGCGGGCGCGGTCTCCACGATCCGGCCGCCGTGCATCACGGCGACCCGGTGGGCGAAGTGGCGTACGAGGGCGAGGTCGTGGCAGATGAACAGGTACGCCAGGCCCAGGCGTTCCTGGAGGTCGGTGAGCAGGTTGAGCACGCCGGCCCGTACCGAGGGGTCCAGCGCCGACACCGGCTCGTCGAGCACCAGCAGCCGCGGTTCGCAGGCCAACGCCCGGGCGACGCCCACCCGTTGGCACTGCCCGCCGGACAGCTCGTGCGGCAGCCGGTCGCCGAGCCGGGGGTCCAGGCCCACCGTCTCCAGCAGTTCGTTCACACGTCTCGGGCCGGTCAGGGGGTCCCACCGCCCCTGGACGCGCAGCGGCTCGGCCACCGCGTCGCGGATCCGCAGCCGGGGGCTCAGCGAGCCGTACGGGTCCTGGAAGACGGGCTGGATCCGCGGGCGCAGGGGGCGCAGTTCACGCTCGTCCAGCCCGGTCAGCTCGTGTCCGTCGAACCTGACCTCCCCCGCGTCCGGGCGGCGCAGCATCAGCACGGCGGCCGCCGTACTCGACTTGCCCGAGCCCGACGCGCCGATCAGCGCCAGAGTCTCCCCGGCGGACACGTCGAAGGAGACGTCGTCGACCGCGAGCACCGGTGCGGCGCGGCGCGCGCGTACGGGATAACGGACCGTGAGTCCGCGTACGGTCAGCAGTGCGTCGCTCATGCGCCACCGGTCCCGGCGAGCGGGTCGCGCGACCGGGCGGGTACGTCGCCACCGGTCGCTACGAACAGGTCGCGCGCGCGGGCGGGTACGTCCGGCCAGCGATGGCACGCCACCAGGCGCCCCGCGTCGCCGGTCACCGCCACGGGTTCCGGTTCGTCCGTACGGCACCGCTCCCCCGCCAGCGGGCAGCGCGGCGCGAAGGCGCAGCCGGAGAGTTCCGCGAGGTCCGAGGGCGCGGGCGAGGTGCCGCCGATGGCCGGCAGGCGCCGGTCGGCGGCCGGTTCGGCGGGCGGCAGGGAGGCGAGCAGTCCCGCGGTGTACGGGGCGCGCGGCCTCGTCAGCACCCGGGTGGCCGGCCCGGACTCGGCCACGCGTCCGGCGTACATCACCAGGAGCCGGTCGGCGTACCCGGCCACGGTCGCCAGGTCGTGCGTGACCAGGAGCACCGCCGTGCCGGTCGTCTCGCGCAGCGTCGCCAGTACGCCGAGGACCTGTTCCCGCACTACGGGGTCGAGCGCGGTGGTCGGCTCGTCGGCGACGACGAGTTCCGGTTCGTTGACCGTGGCCATCGCGATGACGGCGCGCTGGCGCATGCCGCCGGAGAACTCGTGCGGGTACGCGTCCGCCCGGCGCTCGGCGTCCGCGATGCCCACCCGGTCCAGCGCGGCCACGGCGGCCGCCCGCGCCTGCTTGCGGCCGAGACCCCGCACGGAACGCACGGCGGAGGCGAGTTGGTGGCCGACCGTGTGCACGGGGCTGAGCACCGAGAGCGCGTCCTGCGGTACGAGGGCAAGGCTTCGCCCCCACAGCCCGGCGTACACCGAGCGGGGCGCGCGCAGCAGTTCGCGCTCGCGCAGCCGGACGCTGCCGCTGATCCGGGCCGTGTGCGGCGCCAGGCCGAGCACGGCCGCGGCGGTCAGCGACTTGCCGGCCCCCGACTCGCCGGCCACGGCCAGCAGTTCGCCCTCGTGCACGTCGAACGACACACCGCGCACCGCGGCCACGTCCCGCCCGGCGGCGGGGAACGCCACGCGCAGGTCGCGCACGCTCAGGAGCGTGGGGCGGGCGCTCATGACGCCGTCCCGGCGCGCGGGGCGCCGGCGCGCGGGCCGGCTCCGGTCCAGGCGCCCAGCGACACCGCGCAGCCGGCCAGCAGCGCGAGGGCGGCCGCCGGAGCGAGCGCGGCCCAGGGCGCGCGTTCGACGTACGCCCGTGACTCGTCCAGCAGCAGGCCCCATTCGGGGGCGGGCGGCTGGGCGCCCAGGCCGAGGAAGCCGAGCGAGGCGAGGGCCAGGGCGATGCCGGGCAGGCGCAGGACCGCGTGGCGGGCCACCGGCCCGGCGACGGCCGGAAGGATGTGGTGCGTCAGGATGCGGCGCGGGGTGGACCCGATCGCCTTCTGCGCGGTGAGGAAGCCGGCCGCCCGCGTCTCCTGGACGAGTGCGGCGGCGTGCGCGGCCAGCGGCGGCCAGGAGACCAGCGCGACGGCGACGGACGCCCCGGTGGCGCCCGGTCCGAGGACGGCGGCGACGAGGATGCCCGCGACGACCGGCGGCAGGGCGTTGGCGATGTCGGCCGCACCGGCCGAGAAGGCGGGCAGGAAGCCGATCGACAGTGCGAACAGGTAGCTGCTCAGACAGACCGCCAGTGCCACCGCGAGGGTCGAGGCCGCGCCGTGCCCGAGCCGTGCGAGCACGTCCCGGCCGAGGCCGTCGGTGCCCAGCGGGTACGCCCACGAGGGCGCGGTCAGCCGGGCGGCGGCGTCGACGGTCAGCGGGTCCCGGAGCAGCCCCCACCCGGTGACGGCCAGCAGGACGGCCGCGAGAACCACGGGCACGGCCCGCGCCGCCCTGCCCGCGCGGACCCGCGGCGGGGCGGGCAGCGCGAGAGCGGCGTCCCGCAGTCCGGGGCCGAGCAGCCGGGCGCGTACGAGATGGGCGAGCGCGCCCGCCGCGAGACCGAGCAGCAGCAGGGCCAGCACCGCGGCCTGGAGCAGGGGCAGGTCCTGGGCCTTGGCGGCGCCCAGCGCCGACCGGCCGATGCCGGGCACCGCGAAGACGGTCTCCACGGCGACCGCGCCACCGGTCAGGCCGACGGCGACGAGGCCGAACTGCGGTACGACGGCGGGCACGGAACGGCGCAGCGCCGCGCATGCGATGCGCCGGGGGCAGACGCCCGAGGCGCGCCACAGACCGGCCCACCGCTCGGCGAACACGGCGGGCAGGGCGTCGTCGACGAGCCGGCCGAGCAGACCTCCGGCGGGAAGGCCCATGGCCAGCGCGGGCAGCACCATGGACCGCGGGCCCTGCCAGCCGGAGGTGGGCAGCAGGCCCAGCCACACGCCGAGCACGATCAGCAGCACGGTCGCCAGCAGGAACTCGGGGACGGACGCCAGCATCGCCGCGGGCGCCCCGCCGGTGGCGGCCCGGCCGCGCGGCATGCCGCGCGCACCGCGTACCAGTGTCGCCGCGGTCAGGGCGGCCGCGACGAGCAGCGCCACGGCCAGGGAGGCCGCCATGAGCGTCAGCGAGACCCCGAGTCCGGAGAGCACCGACGGCAGGACGTCGGTCCCGGACACCCAGGAGGCGCCCAGGTCCCCGCGGGCCGCCCCGGCGAGCCGGCCACCGAGGTGGGACAGCGGACCGGAGCCGAGTCCGAGGTCGTCGCGGACGGCCGCCAACGCCTCCGCGGTGGCTTCCTGCTCGGCGGACCGGGCGCGCAGGACGCTGAGCGCCGGGTCCTTGCCGGACAGCCAGGGCAGCAGTCCGACGGCCGCCACGACGGCGGCGAGGGTCAAAACGCGGGCGGCGGCCGTACGGGCGGCGGTCCCCGCGACGCGCGGGTGTCGCAGGGTCCCGTTCCGACGTACGTGTCGCACGGTCTTCACTCGGCGTATGTGTCGCACGGTCTTCACTCGGCGTACCTGTCGCGCGGTCCTCACTTGACGTACGTGTCGACCGTCACGAGCAGCCGCTCGCGGGGGTCCTTCGCCGACGCCACGACACCTTCGGCGTCGCCCTGGACGACGCGCTCGTGGAGCATGGGAATCGCGGCGTCGGTGTTCAGGATCGCCGTCTCCGCCGCCAGGACGGCCTTGCGCCGCGCCGCGCCGGACGAGGCGGCGGTGGCCGTGTCGAGCGCCGCGTCGACCTTCTCGTCGTCGAGCTGGGAGACGTTGAAGGAGCCGTCGCTCGCGAAGTCGCTGTACATGTAGGCCGCCGGGTCACCGGAGTCCAGCACGGTGGCGCGGGACAGGACGAAGGCGTCGAACTTCCCGGCGAGGGCGTCGGATTCGATGTTGGCGTACTCGCGGATCTCCAGCCTCACCTTGAAGCCCGCCTTCTGGAGCTGCTGCTGGAGCACGGCGGCGACCTCGGGCAGCTCCGCCCGGTCGGTGAAGGTGCCGATGACGACGGTCTTCCCTCCGGGGTCGGCGGGTGCGGCGGCGCGGGTGCGTCCGGCGCGCTCCTTGGCCCACGGGACGGCCGGGCCGAGCAGTCCCTCGGCGACGTCCGCCCGCCCCTCGTACACGCCCTCGACCAGGGCCGCGGGGTCGAGCGCCTCGCGGGCGGCGGCGCGCAGCGCCGGGTCGGTGAACGCTCCGCGCCGGGTGTTGAGGTACAGCGTGTTGGTGCGTGGCATCGGCACCTCGGTGATCCGGTCCTCCTCCAGGAGCGACGCCTGGGAGACCGGCACGGATTCGACGATGTCGGCCTCGCCGGTACGCAGCGCGGCGGCGCGCGCGGTGCCGTCCGGCACGAACCGCACGTCGATTCCCGCCGCCTTCGCCCTGCCGCCCCAGTAGTCCTCGTAGCGGTCGAGGGAGGCCGAGCTGGTCCCGTTCACCTTCTTCAGGACGAACGCGCCCGTGCCGGCGCCGACCGGATTCACCGTACGTCCCCGGTACGCCCTGGCCGCCAGGATCGACAGCTGCGGCGAGGAGAGCCGTTGCGGGACCAGCGGGTCCGCGTCGGCGGTGGTGACGGTGACGGTGTCGCCCCGGGCGGTGACCGTGAGGTCCACGCCGTCGAGGATGCGCGGCTTGGGGGCCGCGTGGGCGGCCTCGTCGAGCGACCGTACGACGTCCCGGGCGGTGAGCTCGGTGCCGTCGTGGAAGGTGACGCCGTCGCGGACGGTGAAAGCCCAGGATTTCTCGCCGGTCCTGCGCCACTTCTCGGCGAGGGCGGGCTTCGGATCGCCGTTCGTGTCGAGGGTCACCAGCGTCTCGGCCGTGCTCCAGCGGGAGAGCTTGAAGGCGTCGTCGCTGAGGGGCGACAGGCCGGAACGCGGCGGTTGCATCATGGCCACCCTGACGCGCTTGTCACCGGTGGCGGACCGGCCGGACCCGTCGGACCCCCCGGACGGGCCGGGCGCGAAGCAACCCGTGAGGAGCAGCGCGGAGGCGAGCGTCGCCGGGACGGCAAGGGGCAGGGCCCTGGGGCTGTGCAAGGACTTTTCCATCTCCGTCGAACGGGTGTCGTACGCGACGGGGACAGTAGCAGATGATAATCATATTCAACTAACGCGTCGTGGCCCACCGCCGCCGCCCCGGCAACGTGCAGCGGCGGGCCGCGCGTCCGCTGCCTATGGTGAGAGGACCGGACCCGCCGTCCCGGCGGCTCTTCCCAGCCAGGAGGAACACGTGAGAGGCACCGCACGTCCTCTGCAGGGCCGCACCGCCGTCGTCACCGGCGCCGCCCGCGGCCTCGGTGCCGCGATGGCACTGGAACTGACCCGGCGCGGGGCCACCGTGGCCCTGCTGGGCCGGGAGGAGTCGACCCTGGCCGAGGTGCGCGACAGGCTGGACGGGCGGGCGGTGTGCTGGGCCGTCGACGTCACCGACGACGACGGGATGGCGCAGGTGGCGGCGGAGGTCCGCGAGCGCCTCGGGCCCGCCTCGGTGGTGGTCGCGAACGCCGGGGTGGCCGAGGGCGGGCCCTTCGCGGAGTCGGACCCGGCGCTCTGGCGCCGGGTGATCGAGGTCAACCTGATCGGCAGCGCGGTCACCGCCCGCAGCTTCCTGCCGCACCTGCGGGCGACCGGCGGCCACTACCTCCAGATCGCGTCGCTGGCCTCCATCGGGGCGGCGCCCATGATGAGCGCGTACTGCGCGTCCAAGGCGGGCGTCGAGTCGTTCGCCCACACGCTGCGTGCCGAGCTCGCGCACGAGGGCGTCGGGGTCGGCATCGCGTACATCAACTGGACCGACACCGACATGGTCCGCGACGCCGACCAGCACCCCGTCCTGCGGGAGCTGCGGGCGCACATGCCGAAGCCCGCGCGCAAGGTCTACCCGGCGCAGACGGTGGCGGCGCGCCTGGTGCGGGCCGTCGAACGGCGCCGCGCCGCCGTGTACGTACCCGGCTGGCTCCGCGCCGCCCAGGCGGTCCGTGCGGCGATGCCCCCGGTGGTCACGCTGCTCGCGAAGCGCGAGCTGCCCCGGCTGCAACAGGAGTCGCCGCTCGCGGCGACCGGACTGCTGGGGGCCGGCGGCCGGGCGGCCGCGCTCGGTCCGGGGGTCCCGGGCGGCGGGACGTGAGCGATGGCTGAGGACAGGACGGATCCCGGAGCGGACAGGCACACCCCGGCGCCGTCCGGCGGCGTACCGGACGACGAGCCCGACGCGCTGTTCGGCGTGGAGGAGATCCGGACGGGCCCGGAGGCGCGACGGCCGGCCGGGCCGCTGTTCCGCGACTCGGCGCAGGCGCGGCGGATGCTGTCGGTACGGGAGATCCACGCGGAGCCCGGTGCGGCGGCCTCGCCGCGCGGCCGCCGGATCCTCGCGGACTTCCCCGACGCGAAGGTCGTGCCCGTCGACTCCCATTGGCGCATCCCGGACCTGCACGGCAACGAGGGCAACGCGGAGCGGTGGGTGCGGGTCAAGAGCACCGTGCTGGTGCTGGGCGAGAAGAAGACGCTCACCGTACGGCCCAACGGCCGCTCGGCGGACTGGATCGCGCCGGGGGCCGCCAACGGATGCGCCATGGCGTGCGCGTACTGCTACGTGCCGCGGCGCAAGGGCTACGCCAACCCGGTCACCGTCTTCACCAACATCGACCGCATCGTCGCCCGCCTCGCCCGCCACGTCGCCGCCCAGGGCCCCAAGACTGAGCCGAACCAGTGCGATCCGAGCGCCTGGGTCTACGACATCGGAGAGAACAACGACTGCTCCGTCGATGCGCTGATCTGCGAGAACACCGCCGATCTCGTGCACGCGTTCACCCGCTGGCCGACCGCCAAGGCGTCGTTCGCCACCAAGTTCGTCAACCCCGACCTGCTGCTGCTCGAACCGCGCGGACGGACGCGTATCCGGTTCTCCGTGATGCCGCCGGAGGACTCCAGGCTGCTGGACATCCGCACCAGCCCCGTCGAGGAGCGCATCGCCGCGGCCGGCGACTTCCTCGACGCCGGGTACGAGGTGCACTTCAACATGTCGCCCGTCGTCATCAGGCCCGGCTGGGAGGCGGCCTGGGGCGAGCTGCTCCGGCACATGGACGATGTCCTGCCGGCCCGGGCGAAGGACCAGGCGGCCGCCGAGGTGATCATGCTGACGCACAACCGGGAGTTGCACGAGGTCAACATGGCCTGGCACCCGCGCGCGGAGGACGCCATCTGGCGCCCCGACCTCCAGCAGGCGAAGCGCTCCGAGAACGGCAGCTGGAACGTGCGGTACCGCAACGCCGCGAAGCAGGCCGCGGTGGAGACCGTACGCGCCCTCGTCGACCGGCACGCGCCCTGGCTGACCATCCGCTACGCGTTCTGAGCCCGGCGGGACCGGTCGGCGCCCGCACGCGGGCCGCGTCACCCCGGAGGGGCCCCGCGCTCCGCCTCCTCCAGGCCGCGGCGCAGCTGGTGCATGCCCCGGCGCGCATGGCTCTTCACGGTGCCGAGGGGCAGTCCGGTGCGCTGCGCGATCTGCGTCTGCGTGAGGTCGGCGTAGAAGGCCAGGCCGAGGATCTCCCGCTGCGCCCGGGGCAGCCTGCGCAGCCCGTCCGCGACGAGGACCCGGTCCAGTACGGCCTCCGGGGTCTGCCCGGCCGGTACGACGGTCGGCAGGACGGCGGCCGCGGCGCCGGCGATCTCCGTCCTGCGGGTGCGCGCCGCGAGGGCGTCGACGGTCTTGCGGCGGGTGATGCCGACCAGCCAGGCGCCGAGGGGGCCGCGCTCGGGCCGGAAGCCGGCCCGCCCGCGCCAGGCGGCCAGGAAGACCTGCTGCGTGACGTCCTCGGCCTCCCTGACGTCTCCCAGAGAGCGTGCGGCCAGGCCGTGCACGAGCGCGCCGAATCTGCGGTAGACGGCCGCGAACGCCCGCTCGTCCCCGAGCCGCAGCCTCCGGCCCAGCCCTTCGCCGTCGTACGTCTCGTCCGTGGGCGCGGGCGCAGCGTTGACCGGGTCCTGCACGGGCGTGGCGGTCATGATGTGCTCCCTCCGCGTCGGGGTCCGGGCGGCCCGGTGGCGGCCCCGCTCTCGGGTGGGGGCCAGTCTCGGCAGCCGGAAACGACGCGGGCAACACGCGTCGATTGTGCGTCGTATGCCCCCCTGTACGGACGTCCGGCGAGGGTCGCGGACCGCGGTCACGCGGGCTTCGGCCCGCCACGGCCGACCGGTTGCGCAGCCGTCACCTCAACGGCGTACCGGCACCCCGCTGCGGGCGGGCGCGCCACGACCACCGGTGGTTGCCTTGGCGGGAGGCAGCCACCGAGCGAGGAGCGACCGTGACCCACAAGGACCCCGACTACACCGTGCCGGGAATGACGACGCAGGACGGCGGCGCGGTCATCGAGCTGCTGCAGACGCGTCTGCACGCACTCAACGACCTGGCCCTGACCCTCAAGCACATCCACTGGAACGTCGTGGGGCCGCACTTCATCGCCGTGCACGAGATGATCGACCCTCAGGTCGAGCAGGTCCGGGCGATGACCGACGATCTCGCCGAGCGCATCTCCACCCTCGGCGGCGAGCCGCACGGCACCCCCGGGGCGCTCGTGGCCGAGCGGACGTGGGACGACTACTCCATCGGCCGCGCCGAGGCCATCGAGCACCTGGGCGCGCTCGACGTCGTCTACACGTCGCTGATCGAGGACCACCGGGCGGCGATGAAGGCCACCGACGAGCCGGACCCGGTCACTCAGGACATGCTGATCGAGCAGCTGCGCGGACTCGAACTGTTCCAGTGGTTCGTACGGGCCCACCTGGAGAGCAGCGGCGGGCGGCTGAGCACCGCCGGCGCCTCGACCGAGCGCGGGGCCGCCGCGCAGGCCGCGGAGCAGGCGCGCGGGCGGCCGTGAGAACGGGGCGTACCCATCACCGCATCCGGATGCGCCCCCGGAGCGGAAGAAGCGGTGTCCGACGCAGTCGCGACGCTCGGAAAGGGGGCCGCATGCCCGGCATCCGGACGACGGAGGACGACACGCACACGACGGACGGCGGCGGAGGACCGGCCGGCGGTGACTTCCCGGCGGTGACGCGGGTCGACTCCGCCGTCACCGGCGCCGTGGAGGCCGTCCTGCGGTCCCGTCTGGACGAACGGCTGGCCGAGGCGGCCGCGACGGACGCCGTCTTCGCGGCCGAACTGGCCGCGCGGGTACGGGACGTCGCCCTGCGCGGCGGCAAACGCCTGCGGGCGCAGTTCCTTTGGTGGGGCTGGCGGGCCTGCGGCGGTCCGGCCGGAGCGGGAGACGTGGCACGGGTGCTGGACGTCGCCGCGGCGCTCGAACTCATCCAGACGTGCGCGCTGGTCCACGACGACGTCATGGACCGTTCCCCGGTGCGCCGGGGCGCCGCCGCCGTGCACGAGGACTTCGCACGGCGGCACGACCGGGCCGGGATGCGCGGTTCGCCGGAGTTCTACGGCACCGCGGGGGCGGTCCTCGTCGGCGACCTCGCCCTCGCGTGGGCCGACGACCTGGTGACCGCCACCGCCCTCTCCGGCGGGCACGGCGGCCGGCTGTACGGCGAATGGCGTGCCATGCGGACCGAGATGGTCGCCGGGCAGTACCTCGACGTGCGCGCGGCCGCCACGGGTGCGACCGAGCCCGACGAGGCGCTCCGCATCGCCCGGCTCAAGAGCGCGCTCTACACCGTCGAGCGTCCGCTCGCGCTCGGCGCGGCGCTCGCGGGAGCCGCGGAGACGACCACGCGGGCGCTGCGGGCGGCGGGCCGCTGCGCGGGGCTCGCCTTCCAGTTGCGCGACGACCTGCTGGGCGTGTTCGGCGATCCGCGGCGCACCGGCAAGCCGGTCGACGAGGATCTGCGCGACGGGAAGCTGACGTACGTGCGCGCCGTCGCCCTGCGGCTGGCGGACGCGTCCGGCGACGCGCCGGCCGGCGACGCACTGCGCGCGACGGCCCCGCACCCGACCGACGCCCAGGTGCGGCGGGCCAGGGCGGCGCTCGAGAGCACCGGCGCCCGGCGCGTCGTCGAGGCCGAGATCGGCCGGCTGGTGCGTACCGGCGAACGCCGGCTGGCCTCCCTGCCCGGCGACGCGGCGGCCGTCGCGGCGCTCGGCGAACTCGTCCGTACGGCGGCGGGCGTGGACGCGCCCAGCGAGGAGAGCGCGCGATGAGAACCGTTCCCGGCCGCACGGACCGCGTGGTCGTCGTGGGAGCCGGCCTTTCCGGCCTCGCCGCCGCCCTGCATCTGCTGGGCAGCGGCCGCGAGGTGACCGTGGTGGAGCGCGCGGACCAGCCGGGCGGCCGGGCGGGGCGCACCCGCCTGGGCGGCTACAGCCTCGACACCGGCCCGACGGTGCTCACCATGCCGCACCTCGCCGACGAGGCCTTCGCGGCGGTGGGCGACTCGCTGGCCGCCCGGGTCGACCTGGTGGAGCTGCACCCGGCCTACCGCGCGCTGTTCGCGGACGGCTCGGGGCTCGACGTGCACACCGACGGCGACGCGATGGCCGAGGAGGTCCGGGCCTTCGCCGGGCCGGCGGAGGCGGCCGGGTACCGCAGGCTGAGGCAGTGGCTGCGGTCGCTCTACGCGGCGCAGATGCGCCGGTTCATCGACACGAACTTCGACTCCCCCGTGCAGCTGCTGCACCCCGACCTGGCGCGGCTGGCCGCGCTGCGCGGCTTCGGCCGGCTGGACGCGCAGATCGGCCGGTACATCAAGGACCCGCGGCTGCGCCGGGTGTTCTCCTTCCAGTCGCTGTACGCCGGGGTGCCGCCCGCGCGGGCGCTCGCGGCGTACGCGGTGATCGCCTACATGGACACCGTCGCGGGCGTCTACTTCCCCAAGGGCGGCATGCACGCGCTGCCCGTGGCGATGGCGGACGCCGCCGGCGACGCCGGGGCGCGGTTCCGTTACGGCAGCGAGGTGACGGACCTGCGGGTCCGCGCGGGCCGCGTCACCGCCGTACGCCTGGGCGACGGCGAGGAACTGGCCTGCGACGCGGTGGTCCTGACGCCCGACCTGCCCGTCGTCTACCGCCTGCTGGGCCGCACCCCCCGCCGCCCGGTGCGCCTGCGGCACTCGCCGTCGGCGGTGATCCTGCACGCGGGCACGCGCCGCACCTGGCCGCACCTGGCCCACCACACCATCTCGTTCGGGCACGCGTGGGAGCGCACGTTCGACGAGATCACCCGCACCGGGCGGCTGATGAGCGACCCGTCGCTGCTGCTCACCCGTCCCACCGCCCACGATCCGCTGCTGGCGCCCGAGGGCAGGCACCTGCACTACGTGCTCGCCCCCTGCCCGAACACGACGGTCGGCCCCCCGGCCGCCGCCTGGGGCCGGCTCGGGCCCCGGTACCGCGACCGCCTCGTACGGGAGCTGGAGCGGCGCGGTCTCGACGGCTTCGGCGACTCCATCGAGGAGGAAGAACTGATCACCCCCGCCGACTGGACGGCGCAGGGCCACGCGGCGGGGACGCCCTTCTCCGCCGCCCACACCTTCGCGCAGACCGGACCGTTCAGGCCGCGCAACCTGGTGTCGGGCGTCGAGAACGCCGTGCTGGCCGGCTGCGGGACGACGCCGGGCGTGGGCGTGCCCACCGTGCTCGTCAGCGGGAAGCTGGCGGCCTCCCGCATCAGCGGACTGTGAGGGACGGGCCATGACCCGACGTGAACTCGACGCGGCCCGGATCTGCGACCCGGTGCTCCGCGCGGCGTACCTGCACTGCCGGCGGCTCAACGCCCGGCACGGCAAGACCTACTTCCTCGCCACGCGTCTGCTGCCGGTGCACCGGCGGCCCGCCGTGCACGCGCTGTACGGCTTCGCGCGCTGGGCCGACGACATCGTGGACGACCCGGCCCCGGGGCACGGGACCGAGGGGCGCGAGCGGCGGCTCGCGGAGCTGGAGAGGGAGCTGCGCGCCGGGCTGCGGACCGGCGGGAGCGCGGAGCCGGTGGTACAGGCGGTGGCCGACACGGCACGGGCGTACGACATCCCGGCCGAGCACTTCGCCGACTTCATGACCTCCATGCGGGACGACCTCACGGTCACGGACTACGCGACGTACGACGAGCTCAGGGCGTACATGCACGGGTCGGCCGCCGTGATCGGCCTGCAGATGCTGCCGGTGCTCGGGACCGTCGTGCCGAGGGAGGTGGCGGCGCCGCACGCCGCCGCCCTGGGCGTCGCGTTCCAGCTGACCAACTTCCTGCGCGACGTGGGCGAGGACCTCGACCGGGGGCGGGTCTACCTGCCGGCCGAGCTCCTCGCCGCGCACGGGGCCGACCGGGCGCTGCTGGAATGGAGCCGCGCCACCGGCAAGGCCGACCGCCGGATCCGCGCCGCGCTCGAAGCCGCCGCGGCCCTCACCCGGAGCGTCTACCGCGCGGCGGAACCGGGCATCGGCATGCTGGAACCCCGCGTCCGCCCGTGCATCCGGACGGCGTACGAGCTGTACGGCGGCATCCTCGACGCCATCGCGGACGGCGGTTACGGCGTGGTCCAGCGCCGGTCGGTCGTGCCGCGCCGCCGCCGGGCCCGGGTCGCGCTGACCGGGCTCGCGGGCATCCTCGCGGCGCGTCGGTGCGGGCGGGCCCGGCGGTCCGCGCCACCGGAGCGCGAACGGCGGCCCGCAGGGCAGGCGGCGGCAGGCGGGGCGGCGGGCACGGGCCGGAAGGAATCGGGGACATGACGAACGGACGGGAGCGGCGCCGGCGCGGGCTGCCTCTGCGTGCGCGGCGGGGCCAGGCCCGGTGGGAACAGCAGACACCCACCTGGCGCGACGCGAAACCGGCCCTCATCGCCGGCGCGCTGAAACGCTCGGCCGCGCGGCCGAGCGGCAACTGGTACGTGATCGGGGCCTCCCGCGACATCGGCCGCGGCGGCCGGCCGTTCGGGCGGACCGTCGGGGGCGTGGAGGTCGTCGCCTGGCGCGACGCTGCGGGCGGGCTCAGGGCGGGGCCGGGCGCCTGCCCGCACCTGGGGGCGCCGCTGCGGGACAGCCGGATCGTGTGCGGCACGGTCGTGTGCCACTGGCACGGCCTGTCGCTGGACGGCAGGCCGTTCGCGGGCTGGGAGCCGCTGCCCGCCCACGACGACGGCGTGCTCGCCTGGGTGCGCCTCGACGAACTGGGCGGGGAGCCGCCGCTCGACCGGCCGGTCCTGCCCGAGCGTCCGGACGGCGGCGCCGTGGACGCGGTGTTCGGCGCGGTGGGGCGCTGTGAGCCGGAGGACGTGGTGGCCAACCGCCTGGACCCGTGGCACGGGTCCTGGTTCCACCCGTACTCCTTCGTCGACCTGACCGTCGTCGGGGCCCCGGAAGGCGAGGGCCACGGCGGCGAGGACCCCGACGACGACGCGTTCACGGTCGACGTGTCCTTCAAGGTCGCCGGGCGGTTCGTGGTGCCCGTGCGGGCCGTGTTCACCGCGCCCGAACCCCGTACGGTCGTCATGCGCATCACGGAGGGCGAGGGAGCGACGTCCGTCGTGGAGACGCACGCCACGCCACTGGGCCCGGGCCCGGACGGCGTTCCGCGCACGGCGGTGACCGAAGCCGTCCTGGCCGCCTCCGACCGACTGGGTTTCGCGGCGGCGCGGGCGGCGGCTCCCGCGCTCAGGCCGCTGATGCGGTGGGCGGCGGGACGGCTGTGGCGCGACGACCTCGCGTACGCGGAACGACGCCGGGAGCTGCGGGCCACCGGCCGCTTCCCCGGGTGAGGGCGGCGGCCGGGCCACGGCTCAGCCGCCGTCCGCGACGAGCGCCGCCAGGGCGCGCAGCACCGGTGAACGCCCCTTCCGGGGGACGGTCCACAGCGGGTGGCCGCGTACGCCCCAGCGCCGCAGCAGCGTGTTGGCGGCGAGGAACCCGGTGGTGGCCGCGCGCTCCATGAGCGCCACGGGCAGGTCGCAGCGGACGAGGTCGCCGGCCGTCATCAGCGTGGGGTGGGGCGTGCGTACGGCCGGGCGGGACGCGTAGCCGCCGACGGGGAACAGCGGGCAGTCCGCGCGCCACTCGTGGCGCGCGTCGACGATCCGGGCCCCGGCCGTCTCCGGGTAGAGACCGCGAAGCCGCCGCAGCAGCCGTCGCTCCACCTCCCGCCGGTCGGCCCGCGCGTCGACCGCGTAGCCGTGCAGTTCGACGACGCTGCCGCCGGTACGCCGCGCCCACCGGGCCGCTTCGCCCTCCCAGCGGTCGAGGACGCTGACGTTGTCGAGCCCGTCGAAGCCGCTCGTGCCGAGGAAGCCGGCGCGGCCCGCCGCGACCGGGCGGTCGAGCCACAGCCGGGAGACCAGGAAGGGCGGCGCGGTGCGCTGGGCGGCGATCTCCGCGCGCCAGTTCCCGTCGCCCAGTTCCGGCGATTCGGCGACCACGCCCCGCAGCCCGGCGACGTCCAGGGCGAGGACGACGGCGTCGTACCGTGCCGACGCCGACCCCGCCTCGACGCTCAGCTTCGTGCCCTCGGCCGGGGTGACGGACTCGACGGGTGTGCCGGTCCGCACGTCCACGCCCAGCCGTTCGAGGTAGCGGCCGAGCGGTTCCCACAGTGCCCGCGGGTAGGGCTCCACCGGTACGTCGAACAGCAGCCCCTCGGAGGAGCCGAGGAAGTAGATGTGGAACATGAGCAGCAGCTCGGCCGCCGACAGCTCCCGCGGGTCGGCGAAGAAGCTGCGCGAGAAGACCTCGAAGGCCAGGTGGTCGGCGGCGTCGGGGAAGTTGACGGACCTGAGGAAGTCCCGGGCGCTGACCGAGTCGAAGCGTTCGTACACCTCGGGCACCCGGACGTCGAGCAGCGGAAGCGCCGCCCGGGGCTTCATGGCGGCGAGGTCGCGCCATCCGAAGGCGGGGCTGAGCGCCACGAAGCCGAGCGCGCTCCAGGGCGGGGTGCGCGGTACGCGGGCGAAGCTGTCGGTGAGTCCGCTGCTGTGGTGCAGCGGGTAGTCGGGCAGCGGCCTCAGCACGGAGAGGGACGGATCCGCGCGGCGCAGCAGCCCGCGCAGGTTGTAGTACTGGCGGAAGAAGGCGTGGAAGCCCCGGCTCATCGTCGCCGGCGAGCCGTCGGCCAGTCGGGTGGGCCATCCCGCCAGGCGGCCGCCGAGGCCGGTCCCGCGCTCGAGGAGCGTCACGCGTACGCCGCGTTCCGCCAGCGCCGTGGCGGCGGCGAGGCCGGCGATGCCGCCGCCGGCGACCGCCGCGTGCGGCGCGGGGCCGTCGCACCGGTCACGGCCCTGCGCGGCCCGCACCACCTGCGCCCTGCGGTCCCTTCCCCGGCGCGGGACCGTGGTGCCCGAACGTCTCACGCGTCGCCTCCGCCCGCGCCCCGGCCGCCGCGACGCCCGAGGAAGGTGTGCACGATGCCGGTCTGCCAGCCGGGTACGGGCAGGACGCGCGTCCCGGTGAAGCCGGCGCGGGCGATCCGGGCCGCGAAGACGGGCGCCGTGTCGAAGTCCAGGACGCTGCGGTGCAGATGGCGGTAGAGGCTTGCGTCGCCGGTGCGGGTGCCCGCGGGAACGATGATCGCCCGGCACACGGCGGACCACACCGCCCGGTGCGCCGCCGAGCCGCTGAGGGAGTACTCGTGCACCGCCAGCCGGCCGCCCGGACGCAACAGGCCGTGGACGGCGGTGAGTACGGCGTCGGGGTCGGCCACGTTGCGGAAGAGGTAGCCGGCGAAGACCGCGTCGAACGGCCCGGTGACCCCCTCGGCGGCCAGCCGTTCCACCGGGGCGTGCACGAACGTGACGCCGGCCGGCCAGCGTTTGGCCCGGGCCCGCTCCAGCATGCCGGCCGAGGCGTCGACGGCGGTGACGCGGGCGAGCGGCGCGGCGCGCAGCAGGGCCGCCGTGGAGGCCCCGGTGCCGCACCCGAGGTCGAGGAGGTGCAGGCCCGCCCCGTCGTCCGCCGGCCGCAGCCGGCGCGCCGAGCGTCTGAGGTCGGCGTGGTAACCGGCGTTGAGACCGACGAGCCGGTCGTACCCGCGGGCGGCGTGGTCGAAGGCGTCCGCGAGGTCCGCGTCCCGCAACAGCGTCATCCGGTGCTCTCCTCAGGGGTCCGGGGGAGGGATCTGCGCGGCAGGAAGGGGAGTTCCGCCGCGGTGCGGAGCATGGGGCCGACGGGGGTGGAGAACCCGATGAGCACGTCCTCCCACAGCCGGCTGCGCCCGTCGAGGAAGCGCAGTACGCGCTCCGTCGGTGTGCGCCCGAACAACCGGGTGAAGAACTCCGGGCCGTCGACGCGTCCGGTGTCCAGGGCCCGCAGCATGACGGCGTCCATGGCCAGGGCCCGGCGCCCGTGCGGCGGCGGGAACGTCGGCTCCTCGCCGCCCCGCAGCGCGGCGGCGACGGCCTTGATCTGCCGCTGCACGGCGGAGAAGGTGTACCCGGTCGCGGGCCTGGTGGCGCCGCCCACCGCGCCGATGCGGTAGACGGCGGCGCCGGCCCGGCGGGGGAAGCGCGCGTCGGTCATGGGGATGACGCCGCCTTCGACGGAACGCACGTCGAAGGGCCCCAGGCGCAGGACGTCCCGCGTGTAGTGCGCGAGGGCGGCGTCGTACGCGCGTCCGGTGAGGGTGCTGCGGGAGAACTGCGTGTACTCCACGAGCGCCTCGCGCGGGCCGAGCGGGAGCACGTACCCGAACGCGAGGCCGTGGGCGGGCTGCGGCACCCGGAAGTCCATCAGTTCCACGACGTCGGCGTCGAACGCCGGAGCCGCCGTACGGACGAACCAGCCCCGGAAGTGCTGGAGGAGGGTGCTGCGCGCCGGCGGCAGCGTACGGGCGGGACGGGAGTCGAACAGGTACCGGCCCTTCAGCGCGAGCCGGCGGCCGTCCTCGGTCACGCACAGGGCCTCGGCGCCGCCCGCCGCGTCGCGCACCGCCTCGGCCGTCGCTTCCACCAGCGTGACGTGCGGGCGTGCGGCCAGGCGCTCCCTCACCCACGCCTCGAAGGAGCCGGAACGGAGCATCCGGTAGCGCAGCGCCCCGAGTTCGCCGTCGGTCACCGAGCCGTCCCGGCCGCGTACCCGCAGCCGTCGCCAGGACGCGACGACGGCCTCGTCGAACTCGCCGGCGCCCTCCTGCCAGAAGCACCAGGTGCGTTCCGCCGGGCGCAGGGACCGCCGCGGCGTCTCCACGAGCGTCACGGACAGGGGGTGCGGGGAGCCGGGGGCCGTCAGGGCATGGGCGAGCGAGAGCCCGGCCGCTCCCCCGCCGACGATCACGACGTCGGCGGGCGCCCGCTGCTGTCCCATGCGCCCTCCTCGTACGGGGGCGAAGGCCGTCGCCCTGCCGGACGTCCGCCGCCTTCGCCCCGCCACCGTGCACCGCCCGGTCGCGGGTGTGCCCGCCCGTTCCGTCGCGGGCCGGATGCCGGACCGCCCGCGTGGCGTCGTATCCCCTTCCCGCCGAACGGCCCGGCCGGATGCGGCCGCTAGGCGGTGCGAGGTGGCGGGCCCACGTCGCTGCGGCGGCCGGGGCGCATCGCGGCGTGGCGCTGTCCGGGGCCGGGGCCGCTCCTGGCGGCGAGGGCGTCGGCCACGGCTCCGGTGGCGAAGGCGTAGACGCTCTTGTGCAGGAGATCCACCGCCAGCTCGCGGCGCGGCCAGGTCGGCGGCGGGGCGCCGGTCCCCGTGGCGTTCTCCAGGATCTGATCGTTGGTCAGCCGTACGACGGCGAACATGGCCGAGGACCACGGGCCGCGCAGCCCGGTCTGCGCCATCAGCGCGCGCACCACGCCGGCCAGCGCTCCCTGGCCGAAGTGCATCGCCCAGTTCAACGGCACGGGCTGACGCCCCGGGCGCTCCCGCATGCCGGTCAGGCGTTGCAGGGTGCGTGCCGGGACGTGGGAGTCGGGCCGGCCGGTCAGGCGCTGCTCCGCCTTCTCCGCCAGGGTCATCACCGCGGTCCCGGCCGCTCCGGCGACCAGTCCCTGCCACAGTGCGCGTTTCATCATGGGACCCGGGTACCCGCAGCGGTCGCCGCTGCCACGGGCACGCCCGGACAAGCACCCGCCTGCGGTCCGCCTCACTCGAATGCGGCGCTGGTCCGCACGGTCGCGGGTAGGCGTACGGACGACACGCCCCCAGCGGAAGGCCGGAACCCATGAGCGCACCGGACAGGCCACCGACCGCCGCCGCCCTCCTGCCGCGCAGGTCGGCGGCGGTCTGCGCGCTGATCGGTGCGGCGTCGATGGCAGCCGTCGACGAGATCGTGTTCCACCAGATCCTGGGGTGGCACCACTTCTACGACCGCTCCACCCCCGGCGTGGGGCTGCTGTCGGACGGACTGCTGCACACCGCCGAACTGCTGGGCCTGGTCGCCGGTCTGTTCCTGTACGCCGATCTGCGCCGCCGGCGGGCCCTGTCGCCGGCCCACGCCCGGGCCGGGCTCTTCCTGGGGCTCGGCGCCTTCCAGCTCTTCGACGGCGTCGCCGACCACAAGCTGCTGCGCCTGCACCAGATCCGGTACGGCGTCGACGTAACCCCCTACGACTGGGCCTGGAACGGCGCCGCGCTGCTCCTGCTGGCCGTCGGAGCGGCTCTGGCCGTACGCGCGCCCCGGCCGCACCCGGCGCGCCGGTGAGCCCGTCACCCGCGCCGCAGGAGAACGCGTGACCCCCGTCCAATGCCACGCCGCCTGCGGCCCGGCCGGGTTCGCCGGCGTCGCCGCCGCGCTCACCGCGCTCATCGCGGTCGCGGCGTACCTCACGGCCGCGAGGCGGCTGCGCCGGAGGGGCGACGCGTGGCCGGCGGCGCGGGACGCGTCGTTCGCCGCCGGCGGCGCGGCGCTGGCCGCGGCGGCGACCGCGACGCCTCCGGGCGGCCCCTTCACCGCCCACGTGACCCAGCACCTCGTCGTCGGCATGGCGGCCCCGCTGCTGCTCGTCCTCGCCCGTCCGCTCACCCTCGTCCTGCGCGTCGCCGGTCCCGGGCGCGCCCGCCGCGCCCTGCTGGCCGTCGCGCACTCCCGGCCCGCCGGCCTGCTGGTGTTCCCGCCGTCGGCGGCCCTGCTGGACCTGGGCGGGCTGTGGCTGCTGCACCGCACTCCGCTCCTCGCGGCCACGCACGACCGTCCCCTGCTCCAGGCGGCCGTACAGGCGCACGTCCTGGCCGCCGGCCTGCTGTTCACCTTCGCCGTCTGCGGGCTCGACCCGCTGCGCCGGCGCTGGAGCCTGCGGTGGCGGGGCGCGACGCTGCTGGCCGCCGGGGCGGCGCACGCGGTCCTCGCCAAAGTCCTGTTCGCCGCCCCGCCGCCCGGCGCCTCGGTCCTCCCCGGGGACCTGCGGGCCGGAGCGCGGCTCATGTACTACGGCGGCGACGTGGTCGAGGTCGCCCTCGCCCTGACGCTGGCGGTCCAGTGGTACGCGGCGACCGGCCGTGCCCACCGGGCCCGGACCCGACGGACCGGCGCCGTCTTCGCACACCACCCGCCGCTCGGCCGCTGACGCCGCGGGCCCGCCCCGGCCCGGCGGGATACTGGTCGTATGGACGTGTCCTCACCCGCCGCCTCCTCCCTGCGCGAGCGGCTGGGCAGCAGCCTGTTCACCCGCGTCGCGGGGCCCTCCGGCGCGGACACGCGGGCGCGGATCCACGACACTCCGGGGCCGCGCTGGTTCGGGCCGCAGCGGCCGGTGCGCACCGTGCACGGGGACGCGTCGATGTTCATCGGCGGGCTGCGGGCGCTGCTGCTGCAGTCCCTGCACCCGCTCGCCATGGCCGCCGTCGCAGCTCATTCCGGCTACCGGGGCGACCCGTGGGGCCGGCTCCAGCGCACCAGCACGTTCCTGGCGGTGACGACGTACGGCACGGCGGACGACGCGCAGCGGGCGGTCGAGCGCGTCCGGGCCGTGCACGAGCGGGTGCGCGGAACCACAGCCGACGGGGACGCCTACCACGCCGCCGACCCGCACCTGCTGGCCTGGGTCCACGTCGCCGAGGTCGACAGCTTCCTGTCCGCCCACCAGCTCTACGGCGTCCGGCCCCTGGACGCCGACGGCTGCGACGCGTACGTCGCCGACATGGCGCGCGTGGCCACCGCCCTCGGCGTGAGCGATCCGCCGCGCACCCGGGCGGAACTCGACGCACGGCTGCGGGCGTACCGGCCCGAACTGCGCGCCACTCAGGAGGCCCGCGACGCCGCCCGGTACATCCTGCTCCGCCCGCCGCTGCCCTGGATCGCCCGGGCGCCGTACGCCGTGCTCGCCGCGAACGCGGTCGCGACGCTTCCGCCGTGGGCCCGGGAGCCGCTGCGGCTGCCGTACCTGCCGGGGCTCGAGAGAACCTGCGTGCGCCTCACCGGACACGCCCTGACCCGAACCATCCGGTGGGCGATGCTGCCGCCCCCGCGCACGGCGGACACCTCCTGACGTCCGCCCGCGCCCACCGATCCGCAGCCCGCCCCGGAGTCGCCGCTCCCGCTACGTAGCGGGCCGGCCGGCGTCCTCCGCCTGCGCCTTGCTGCGCTTGGTGAGCACGCCGGCCGCCGCGAGCGCGCAGCCCGCGAAGGCGAGTGCCACGGTCCACGGCTGGTCGAAGTGGTGGCCCATGGCGTGGTCGAGGGAGTAGCGGCCCGGCCCGGCGAGGCCGATGGCGGCCGCCGTGAAACCGAGGAAGGCGGGGTACTCGTATCCGCCCGACTGGGCGAAGAAACCGGCGGGGGCGTGTACCGCGACGGCCCCGGCCATGGCTCCGGCCGCCGCCGCGCCGGCCGCGGGCGTCGCGAGTCCGAGGGCCAGCAGCACCCCGCCGCCCGCCTCGCCGAGGCCCGCCGCGACGGCGCTCTGCCGTCCTGGGCTGAAGCCCATGTGCTCCATGGCCGCCGCCGTCCCCTGCACGCCTCCGCCGCCGAACCAGCCGAGCAGCTTCTGCGTGCCGTGCGCCGCCAGGACGGCGCCGGTGCCCGCGCGCAGCACGAACAGGCCGAGGTCGCGTCGGTTGATGTGAGCCATGGGTCTCTCCCGGGGTGAAGGGCCACTCCTACGCCTCCACTTTCGCCACGAAACCCACCATGCGCACCATTTGGCGCTTTCAGCGCAGCAGCAACTGGAGCCCGCCCAGTACGGTCGCCCCGATCACCAGCCGCTCGAAGAGCCGCTGGTCGACACGGTCCACGCACACCCGGCCGAGCCAGGCGCCCGGGACGACGAACAGCACCAGGGCGGCGTCCAGCAGCAGGGACCTCAGGTCGATCAGCCCGAGGCCGACGCTGAACGGCACCTTGGAGGTGTTGACGATGAGGAAGAACCACGCCGACGTGCCGAGGAAGCCGAGTTTCCGGAAGCCCGCCGAGAGCAGATAGAGCGACATGACCGGCCCGCCCGCGTTGGCCACCATGGTGGTGAATCCGCCGAGCACGCCGTACGACCGGGCCTTGACCCGGCCGCCGCGCGACGCCGCGCCCGTCCCGGGCTCCGCCGCCCCGCCGTCCCCCGGCTCCTTGCACGGCGGCGTGCGCCGGCGCCACACGGTGACTCCGGCCATCAGCAGCAGGATGGCGCCGATCGACGTACGCACGGCCCCGTCGTCGGCCCACAGCATGAACACGGCGCCCGCCACCACGCCCGCCGCCACCGCCGGGAACAGCCGCAGCAGCGTCGGCCAGTGGGCGTGCCGCCGGTAGACGAACACCGCGATCAGGTCCCCGGCGATCAGGATCGGCAGCAGGACGCCGGTCGACTCGCGCGCCGGGAGCACGGCCGCGAAGACCGCGAGGCTGACGGTGTTGGCTCCGCTGACGGCCGTCTTCGAGAAGCCGACCAGGGCGGACGCCGAGGCCAGCGCCGCGCAGTGCCACAGGGTGAGGGTCTCCATACCGGGAGCCGACGCTACAGCCCGGCCCGCACCCCCCGGGGAGCGGCCCGGCCGCGCCGCCGCCCGGCCCCCTCCCTCCCCCACCTCGGACCCCTCGCGGGGGTGACAAGGGTTTTCCCCGTATCGGGTTCATCTCGCCGTTCCCTACTGTCTGCCGCACCGGCGAATCCCGTCTCCTGACCGTTGGCTGTCAGGTGCATGTAAAGGGTGGGGGACGCCGGGAGACGGCCTTGCCCCAGGGTCGTAGCGCCGGCGGCGGCGCACGGGCTCACCCGGCCCAGGAACCGCGGACCAGTGGCCCCCACGCCACTCACGATTCCCGCGCCGCCCGCCCGCGCTCCGCACGTCAGTCATGAAAGGGAACACCTTGAACGGTTCCAGGCGGAGACTCATATCCGTCGTGGCCGCGACCGCCACGATCGCCGGCGTCGTTGCCACCTCCTCCGTGGCGTCCGCCGCCGCCACGGGCCCCTCCCCGAAGCCGGCCCCGGCTTCGCAGGCCATGACCGACCTGCCGACCGCCCCGGTCGAGAAGGTCATCGTCACCTACAAGTCCAAGGCCGCCGAGGCCGGTTCCAACACCGCGGCCAAGACCGACGCCGCCGCCAAGGGCAAGGAGACCGGCGAGAGCCTGTCGTTCGAGCGCCGCCTCGCCGGTGGCGCCGCCCTGGTCGACCTGGGCGGCGAGGCGTCGAAGAAGGACCTGAACGAGGTCATGGCCGCCTTCCGCGCCGACTCCTCGGTCGCGTCCGTGGAGCCCGACATCCGCGCCTACGCGATGGCGGTCACCCCGAACGACACCGACTACGCCAAGCAGTGGGACCTCTTCGAGGCCACCGGCGGCATGAACGTCCCCGGCGCGTGGGACAAGACCACGGGCAGCGGCGTCACCGTCGCCGTCATCGACACCGGGTACGCCGCCCACACGGACCTGGCCGGCAACGTCGTCGCCGGGTACGACTTCATCTCGTCCTCCGCCGACGCCCGCGACGGCAACGGCCGCGACAACAACGCCAAGGACGAGGGCGACTGGAACGCCACCGACGGCGAGTGCGGCACCGGTTCCAAGGCGAGCAACTCGTCCTGGCACGGCACGCACGTGGCCGGCACCATCGGCGCCACCGCCAACAACACCGCAGGCATCGCGGGCATCGCGTACAGCGCGAAGATCCAGCCCGTGCGCGTCCTCGGCAAGTGCGGCGGCTCCTCGGCGGACATCGCCGACGCCATCACCTGGGCCTCCGGCGGCACCGTCCCGGGAGTCACCGCGAACGCGACCCCCGCCAAGGTCATCAACCTGAGCCTCGGCGGCGCCAGCGCCACCTGCCCGAGCGTGTACCAGACCGCCATCAACGGCGCCGTCTCGCGCGGCACCACCGTGGTCGTCGCGGCGGGCAACAGCAACGCGAACGCCTCCGGCTTCACGCCCGCCAACTGCTCCGGCGTCATCAACGTGGCGTCCACCAGCCGTGAGGGCAACCGCTCGTACTACTCGAACTACGGCACCGTCGTCGACGTCTCCGCGCCCGGCGGCGAGACCCGTCGCGCCACGGACACGCCCGGTACGGTCACCACCCCCGAGAACGGCATCCTCTCGACGCTGAACTCCGGCACGACCACGCAGTCCACCGAGAACTACAAGCCCTACCAGGGCACTTCGATGGCCGCCCCGCACATCGCCGGGCTCGCCGCGCTCCTGAAGTCGGCCAAGAGCACCCTCACCCCGGCCGAGATCGAGTCCGCGATCAAGGCCAACGCCCGGCCGCTGCCCGGCACCTGCTCCGGCGGCTGCGGCTCCGGCATCGCCGACACCACGAAGACCGTGAACGCGGTCACCGGCACCACGACCCCCGGCGGCGCCACCTTCACCAACGCCGCGAACGTGACGATCAGCGACAACACGACCGTCTCGTCCTCGCTCGCCGTCACCGGCCGCACCGGCAACGCCCCCGCCGCCCTCAAGGTCGACGTGGACATCAAGCACACCTGGCGCGGTGACCTGGTCGTGGACCTGGTCGCCCCGGACGGCACCGTGCGCAACCTGAAGACCTCGTCCTCCTCGGACAGCGCCGACAACGTCATCACGACGTACACGGTCGACGCGTCCAGCGAGGTCGCCAACGGCACCTGGAAGCTCCAGGTCCGTGACGTCGCGTCGGGCGACACCGGTTACATCGACAGCTGGAGTCTCACCTTCTGAGACGTTTAATACGTCACACCCACGCTGTTCAAGGGCGCGTCCACGGCTTGCCGCGGACGCGCCTCGGCGCATGTCTGTCCGCATGCCGGACAAACGGTCTGGACGGCGGCTGCCGACTTCGTATTCTCTGCTCGCACGAGCAGTGGGCTCGCGCGCACCGGAAGGCGGTGGTGGGTTCGTGACGTCGGCGGTGAACCGACCCGCGCCGGTCGGGCGGACGGAGCTCCTCGCGCGGCTCGAAAGGGTCCTGCACGCCCGCGGCCGCGCCCTGCTCACCGGCCCCGCCGGAGTCGGCAAGACGGAACTCGCCCTGGCCGCGGCCTCGCGCGCCGAAGCGCGCGGCGAGACCGTGATCTGGCTCGCCACGCTCCCCGCCGACCGCGACATACCCGGCGCGGCCGCCGCCGCCCTCGTGGCGTCCGTGGCGGCGTGCGTCTCCTGGCCCGCACCCGGCGCCGCCCACAGCGGCCCGAACGGCTCCGGCGACCGGAGCGATCCGGCCGCAATCGGGACGTACGACCTGCTCGAAGGGCTGCCCGGCCCGCAGCGCACCGCGGTCGCCATGCTCTGCCGCGAGGCGGTCATCCCCGACGGCGGCTGGGACGCCATCGCCCTGCGGCTCGCCCTCGCCCAGATCATGCGGACCCTCGCCGCGCGCGGTCCCGTCCTCCTGGTGGTCGACGGCGTGCAGCGCGTCGACGACACCAGCGCCGACCTCATGCGCTTCGCCCTGCACCTGGCACCGTCCGCGCTGCGGGTGCTCGCTGTCGAGACACCGTCCCCGTACGACGCGGAGCCGCCCGGAAGCGGTGCGACGCGCCCGGGGCAGGCCGGGCCGGAGCCCTTGTGGGTGCCCTCCGAGGCCGACGTCCTGTTCGTACCGCCGCTCCAGGCCGACGAGATCGCCGAACTCCTCATCCACCACCGGCTGCCCTCCCGGATGGCCGGCCGCATCCACCGGGCCAGCGGCGGGAACCCCCGGCTCGCGCTGGCCGTCGGCCGGTCCCTCGCCGACGCGCGGACCCCCGTGCACCACGCCGAGACGCTGTCGCTCTCCGGGCGGGCCCGCGACCTGGCCCGCCAGCTCCTCGGCGCCGCCTCCCCCGACGTGCGCTCCACGCTCCTGCTGGCGGCGCTCGCCCTGCGCCCGACGGCCTCGCTGATACGCCGGGCCGGCCGCCCCACCGCCGAGGCCGACCTCGCCGCCGCCGAGCGCGCGAACCTCATCTCCCTCGACGAGGACGGGACGGTCGGGTTCACCGCCGGGGTGCTTCCCTCGACGCTCGTGCACGACACCTGCTGGACCGAGCGCAGCGCGGGCCACGCCGCGCTCGCACGGGTCGTCGACGACCCGGTGGAGGAGGTACGCCACCGGGCCCTGGCCACCGACATCCCCGACGGGGACCTGGCCACCGAGGTCGCCGCGGCCGCCGACCTCGCGCGGCGCCGGGGCAACAGCGCGCTGGCCGCCGAACTCGCCCTGCTCGCCGCCGAGTCCACGCCGGTACGGGACGGCGCCCAGCGGATGGCCCGGCTCGTCGACGCCGCCGAGGAGGCCGCCCGCGCCGCCCGCGCCGACCTGGCCATGCGCGCGGCGACCGACCTGCTGGCCCGCGACGCGGCACCGGCCGACCGCGTCCGCGCCCGGCTCGCGGTGCTGGACACCGCCGGTCAGGGGCTGTGCGACCTCGAAGAGATCTACGTCCACGCCATGGAGGACTCCGAGGGCGACACGGCGCTGCGCGCGGCCGTCCAGCTCCGGCTCGCGGTGAAGTACGTCCTGGCCGACGGCGACCCCGTGCGCTCCCGGGCCGCCGCCGTCGAGTCCGCCGCGCTCGCCGGCTCGGTGGGCGACCGCAGGACCGCGGCGAGGGCCCTGACCGTACAGGCGCGCATGGACCGCGTCCTCGGCTCGCCGGACGCGGAGCGGGTGCTGGCCGAGGCGCGGGCCCTGGAGGTGTTCGAGCGTCCGCTCGGCATCCGCAACGCCGCACAGATCCTGACCATCCGCCACGCCATGTTCGACGACCGGCTCACGGACGCCCGCGACCAGCTCAACGCGCTGCTGCCGCTGGTCGAGCGCCGGGGCCCGGTGGAGGACTCCATCGAGCTGTTCCGCACGCTCGCCGAGATCGACGCCCGCCAGGGACAGTGCGCGGCGGCCCTCGCGCACGCCGGCCGGTCGCTCGCGCTGACTCTGGAGGCCGGTCTCTCGCCCGGCCCCGCCTGGTACGCCCTGGCCCTCGCGGAGACCGCGGGGGGCAGCTTCGAGCGCGCCGCGAGCTACGCCCGGCGCAGTGTCCGAGCCTCCGAGGAGGAGGGCGACCACGTCTTCCTCTCCCGCAGCCTCTACGCGCTCGGCCGGGTCCAGCTGATCAACGGCGACGTGGCGTCGGCGCTGGAGAGCCTGCGCCGGGTGCAGGCCGACGAGCGCGCCCAGTCGACCGTCGACCCGTCCATGCTGCGCTGGCACGAGGAGCTGGCCGAGGCTCTGCTGGCCAACGACGCGCCCGAGGAGGCCGCGGCCCTGCTCGACGCCGTACGGCCGGTGGCCGAGCGTCTGGGCCGTACGACGGTGCTCCTCGGCTGCGACCGGGCGTACGCGCTGTACCTCGCGGCGAGCGGCAAACAGGACGAGGCCGCCTGCCTGCTGGCCCGTACGGCGGAGAGCTTCGCCGTGGCGGGGCTGCCGCTGGAGCGCGGCCGGGCGCTGATCGCGCTGGCCCGCGTGGAGCGCCGCCGCCGCAGGAGATCGGCCGCCCAGAGCGCGCTGCACGCCGCCGCGGCGGTGTTCGAACGGGCCGGCGCGGTCCCCTGGCTGGGCCTGACCACCGAGACGTCGTCCCGCACGGCCGAACCCGCCCCCGCCCGCGGCGAGAGCCTCTCGGCCCTCACGGACGCGGAACTGCGCCTGGCCCTGATGGTCGGCCAGGGCGCCAGCAACCAGGAGGCGGCCGCCAAGCTGTACCTGAGCGTGAAGACCGTCGAGGCCCGGCTGACCCGCATCTACCAGAAGCTGGACGTCCGCTCCCGCGCCCAGCTGGCGACCGCCCTGACCGCCCGGCCCGGCCACCTGCCGACGGCCGTCGCCACGGAGAACCCGGCAGTCGGCTGACGCGAAGATGCGCGGCACCACGGCCGGGGAGCATCCTTGCTGTGTGACCTGGTACGGCGCGGCCGGGCCCGCACCGCCGAGCCGGAGCGGGGCGGCCGGGAACCCGCACAGCGACGGCCGGGCGCCGGGCGAACTCGCCCTGGTGCTCGCCCAGGCCGCGGTGCACGCGATCGAGTCCGCGGGCGGCTTCGCCGGCGGGGTCTACCTGCGTTCCCGGACGCCGGGCCTGCTGCGGCTCGCGGTCCTCGGCGGGCTGCCCGGCGCGCTGTTCCGCCCCTGGTGGCGCATGCACGTCAACCGCCCCTTCCCGGTGGCGGAGGTGCACCGCTCCGGGCAACCCGTCCACCTGGCCGACGCCGAGGAGGCCACGCGCCGGTTCCCGCAGCTCATGGCGGGTCTGCCGTTCCCGTTCGGCTCGCTGTACGTTCCGGTCGCCGACGGCCGCGAGAAGTTCGGCGTGCTGGTGGTGCTGCGCCCCGCCACGTCCGGGGCCCCCGTCGACGAGACCGACCGCCGCCGGATGCTGCACGCCGGGGAGCGGCTGGCCACCGCGCTCGCCGAGCTCCGGGCGGCGGGGGACGCCGTCGAGTGGGAGGGCGAGCCGGTCTGCCTGCAACTGCCGTCCGTCACCACCCCGCCGGTGCGGATCGGGAACTTCGACTGGGACCTGGCCCACGGCACGGTGGCGGCCGACGACGAGCTGTGCGCGATCCTCGGCAGCGCCCCGGCGTCGTTCCCCGGCACGATCGACGCGCTGGCCGCGCGGCTGGCGCCCGAGGACGCCTACGGCCTGTGGGCCGTCGCCCGCCACGTGGCCAGGTCGGGCGCCCCGGCGACGCGCAGGATGCGCCTGCGGGGCCCGGACGGCCGCCCGCACCTGCTGGAACTCACCGCCCGCGCCCGCCCGCCCGGCGGCGGCCCGGGTGGCCACCTGAGGGGCTTCCTGGTGGACTTCGGCACCGGGCCGGTGGTCGCGGAGTCGACCGACCGGCTGCCGCGCGCCATCCTCTCGCTCGACCGGGTCGGACGGATCACCTATCTGAACCACAGCGCGGAGATGCTCTTCGGCCGTGCCCGGTCCCAGCTGATCGGCCGCGTCCTGTGGGAGGCCCTGCCGTGGTTCGGCCACCCGACGTACCAGGAGCACTTCCGGGCCGCCCTGATGTCGGACGAGGACGTCCATTTCACGGCGCGGCGCTCGCTCCCCGAGGAGTGGCTGACGGTCTCCCTCTTCCCGGGACACGACGGCCTGACCGCCACCCTCGCCCCCGCCGACCAGCCCGCGTACGCGGCGGGGGCGGTCACCCGGCCGGGTCCCGGACTCGGCTCTCCCGTCGACCGCGCGTCGGCGCTGTACCGCCCGGTCGCCCTGGCCATCGCGCTGACCGAGGCCGTCACCGCGCGCCAGGTCTCCGCCGTGGTCACCGACGAGCTGCTGCCCGCCTTCGGCGGCCGTCAGCTGGCGATCTACCTGCTGAACGAGAGGCACCTCTACCTGGCCTGGGAAACCGGTTTCCCCCAGGGCTTCCTCAACCGCTTCGACGGCGTGGCGCTCGATGCCCGGCTGCCCGGCGTCGAGACGCTCACCTCGGGCCGCCCGCTGTTCTTCGAGTCCATGGAGCACCTGGCCGCCGCCTACCCCGGCATCCCGATGGACGCCCACGTCGGCGCGAGGGCCTTCCTGCCGCTGATCGCCTCCGGACGTCCCGTCGGTTCGTGCATCCTCGGCTTCGACCAGCCGCGCGGCTTCAGCCCCGAGGAGCGCACCGTGCTCACCGCCCTGGCCGGGCTCATCGCACAGGCCCTGCAGAGGGCCCAGCGCTACGACACGGAAGCCGCCCTCGCCCGCGGCCTGCAGAGCGCGCTGCTGCCGCACCGGCTGCCCGTCGTCGAGCACGTCGACACCGTCGCCCGGTACCTGCCCGGCACCCAGGGCATGGAGGTGGGAGGCGACTGGTACGACGTGGTCGGCACGGACAAGGGGCTGGCCCTGGTGGTGGGCGACGTACAGGGCCACGGCGTCGCGGCGGCCGCCACCATGGGCCAGCTGCGCAGCGCCGTGAGGGCGTTCGCGCTCGCGGGCCAGGACCCGCGTGAGGTGATGCGCGACACCAACCGCCTGCTCATCGACATAGATCCGGGCCAGTTCGCCAGCTGCTGCTACATCGTCCTCGACCCCGTGACCGGGGCGGCGCAGGCCGTACGGGCCGGCCATCCCCAGCCCCTGCTGCGCCACGGCGACGGTACTGCGGAGGTCCTCGACCTGGCGGGAGGCATCGTGCTGGGCGTGGACGAGGAGGCGTCGTACCCGGTCACCGAGCTGCGTCTGGAGCCGGGCGCCGTTCTCGCCCTGTTCACCGACGGGCTGGTGGAGCAGCCGGGCATCGACATCGACCTGGGCGTCGAGCGGCTGCGCGCCACCTTCTCGGCGATCGGTTCGTCGTCCCTGACCGAGACTGCGGACCGTCTGATCACCGAGGCCAGACAGGCGGCCGACCGGCCGGACGACATTGCGCTTCTGCTCGCCGCCCGCTGGGCGGAACCGACAAGGCAGGTGCCATGAGCGCGGTACACGCAACCGGGGACGCCGATGTCCGCGGCCCCCTCGACGTTTCCAGGGCGGCCACAGCGGTGCTCGACGCCGACGGCACGGTCGTCGGCTGGAGTCCGGCGGCGAGCGGGCTGCTGGGATACCCGCCGCAGGAGGTGCTCGGCCGGCCTCTCGACGCTCTCGTGGCCGACGGCGAGGACGGACGGGAAGCCGGCGCGGCGGCGGAACTCCTGGGCGTGGGCCCGCCGGGCGCGAACGCCGTCCGCCGCGTCCTGCGGATGCGGCACCGCGACGGCCGTGTCGTGCGGGTGGCCGTGGCCGTCCTCGCGCTGTCCCCCGCGGGCAGGGGGCCCGCCCGGCTGCTGGCGGTGGCCGACGCCGAGGAGACGGAGCAGTGGGAGGCCCTCCAGTCGATGCTGCGCGGGCTGGCCACCCAGTCGCCCGTGGGCCTGGCGATCTACGACACGGACCTGCGGGTGGTGTGGACGAACGCCGCCCTCTTCGAGGAGATGGGCACCACCCAGTACGCCGGAATGGGACCGGACGACATGGTGGCCGACGGGGAGATCCTGTCCGACCACCACCCCCGGACCCTGGAGGAGACGATGCGGCGGGTGATGACCACCGGCGAGCCCGTCATCGAGCTCCACTACCGGGGCCGCCCGCCCACCGACCCCGAGCGCGACCACGTCTGGTCGTGTTCGTACTACTGGCTGCGGGACGCCACCGGATCCTCGCTGGGGGTGTGCGAGGAGACGATGGACATCACCGACCGTTACCTCGCACAGCAGCGCCTGGACCTGCTGGTGCGGGCCGGCGGCCGGGTCGGCACGACTCTGGACATGACCCGTACGGCCCAGGAGCTCTCGGAGGTCACGGTCCCGCAGTTCGCCGACGCGGTCACGGTCGACCTGCTGGAGGCGGTGCTGGACGGGGACCAGCCGGCCGACGGGAGCACGGCGGCCGGCGACGTGATCCGGGTGTGGGGCCCGGGAAGAGGGGCGGCCGCCACGGACCGGCCCGAGGACCGGCGCAGGATCGACTACCCGCCCGAGTCCCCGCAGGCCCGCTGCCTGGCCTCCGGCCGCCCCGTGCCGGAACGCCCGGACGGCGCCGCAGGCGCGGAGGGGCCCGACGGGCGGCCGCGCAGCCGGCTCGCGGTGCCGCTGCGCGCCGAGGGCGCCACGCTGGGCGTGGTCACGTTCGCCTGGGACCGCCGCCGGGACCCGTTCGACGCCGGGGAGCTGGCCGTGGCCGACGAGCTCGTCGCCCGGACCGCCGTGAGCATCGACAACGCCCGCCGCTACACCCGCGAGCACACCGCGGCACTCATGCTCCAGCACAGCCTGCTGCCGCAGAACCTCCCGGAGCTGTCGGGCGTGGAGCTGGCGTACCGCTACCTGCCCGCCGACAACAAGGCCGGTGTCGGCGGCGACTGGTTCGACGTCATCCCCCTGTCGGGCACACGGGTGGGCCTGGTCGTCGGCGACGTGGTCGGCCACGGTCTGCGCGCCGCCGCCACCATGGGCCGCCTGCGCACGAGCGTACGGGCGCTCGCCCGGCTGGACTTCGCCCCCGACGAACTCCTCTCCCGCCTGGACGACCTGGTGACGCAGGCCGCCAACGAGCGGGCCGTCCCCGTCGACGGCCACACGATGCCCTACGACGAGGCGCTGGGCGTGACGTGCCTGTACGCCGTGTACGACCCGGTGTCCGGGCTGTGCCGCATGGCACGGGCGGGCCACCCGTCCCCCGCCGTGGTCGACCCCTCGACCGGCGCCGTCACCTTCCCAGAGCTGCCCGCGGGGCCGCCGCTCGGCCTGGGCGGACTGCCCTTCGAGACGGCGGAGCTGCACCTGCCGGAAGGCAGCCTCCTCGCCCTGTTCACCGACGGCCTCGTGCAGAGCCGCGAGCAGGACCTCGACCAGCAGCTCGACGCGCTGGGCTCCGTCCTCACCGGGCACCGCCGCCCGCTGGAGGAGCTGTGCGACCGGACGGTCGCGGCCCTGCTGCCGGGCGCCGTGGACGACGACGTCGCGCTGCTGCTCGTCCGTACGCACACGCTGGGCCGCGACCAGGTGGCGGTGTGGGATCTGACGGCCGATCCGGAGGCGGTCTCCCACGCCCGCGCCGTCGCCACCAAGAAGGTCGGCGAATGGGAGCTGGAGGAGCTGTCGTTCACCACCGAGCTGGTGGTGAGCGAACTCGTCACGAACGCCGTCCGGCACGCCCCCGCCGGCCCGATCCAGCTGCGGCTCGTCCGCGACCGCGCGCTGATCTGCGAGGTCTCCGACAGCGGCCACACCTCTCCGCACCTGCGCCACGCCCGCAGCGACGACGAAGGCGGCCGGGGCCTGTTCCTCATCGCGCAGATGACCCAGCAGTGGGGAACGCGCTACACCCCGACCGGCAAGACCATCTGGGCCGAACAGCCCCTCGTACTCGACGAGGTGTCCCTGGACCTGTGGGACGACGACCTGTGACCCGCCCGTACGACAGCCCGTCAGCCGACCCTTGACAACCGAAAAGGCCGTATCGGATCTCTCCGACACGGCCTTCGACCCGCGTAAACGCTGGTCGGGACGACAGGATTTGAACCTGCGACCCCTTGACCCCCAGTCAAGTGCGCTACCAAGCTGCGCCACGTCCCGATGCCCGCCTGACCTGGGGTTTCCCCTGGCTGGGCGCGCAACAGAACCATACCTCACTCTGTGCGTGCTCCCGACTCCGGTGACAATGGGCGGATGGACGACAGGGAACGGGACGGGAGGGACCGCGACCCCGAGGGGCGGGCGCGCAACGCGCGGCCGCGCGACGGGCTCGGCAGGCCGCTGCCCTACGGGGCCGAGGGCGTGGCCCGGCAGCCGGAGGGCGTGGAGCGCACCGGGGAGGAGACGGTGCACGAGGCGCAGCGGCTGCTGGACGCCGGTATGCCGTTCCACGCGCACGAGGTCTTCGAGGACGCCTGGAAGGCGGGCCCCGAGGCGGAACGCGCCCTGTGGCGCGGCCTGGCCCAGCTCGCGGTGGGCCTCACCCACGCTGCCCGGGGCAACAGGAACGGCGGTGCGACGCTGCTGCGGCGCGGGGCGGCCGGCCTCGCGGCGTACGGCGGCGCCCGTCCGTACGGGATCGCCCTGGGCGAACTCACCGTGTGGGCGGAGGAGCTGGCGGACCGCGTCCTGCGGCAGGAGGCGCCCGTGCCCGCGGCCGCGAGCGCTCCGCGGCTGCGTGGGCGGGCCGGTGCCGCCGGAGCCGATGCGGCAGACTCCGTCCGGTGAGAAAGATTCATGTCATAGGCATCGGTGCGGGCGACCCGGACCATCTGACGATCCAGGCCGTCAAAGCGCTCAACACGGTCGACGTCTTCTTCCTGCTCGACAAGGGAGAGGAGAAGTCCGACCTGATCGGGCTGCGGCACGAGATCCTCGACCGCCACATCGCGAAGGGGCGGGAGTACCGGCTGGTCGAGGGCCGCGACCCGGACCGCGACCGCGCGGCCGGGGGCGCCGACTACTCCCCCGCCGTCGGCGACTGGCGCAGCCGCCGGGCCGACGTCTTCGAGCGGATGATCACGGACGAGCTGGGCGAGGACGGGACCGGCGCGTTCCTGGTGTGGGGCGATCCGGCGCTGTACGACAGCACGCTCGGCATCCTGGAGGAGATCCTGGAGCGCGGGAGGGTGGCCTTCGAGTACGCGGTGGTGCCCGGCGTCAGCAGCGTGTCCGCGCTGGTGGCCCGCCACCGCACCGGGCTGAACCGGGTCGCCAAGCCCGTCCAGATCACGACGGGCCGGCGGCTCGCGGAGGGCTGGCCCGAGGGAACGGACGACGTGGTGGTCATGCTCGACGCGCACCAGGTCTTCCAGCGGTACGCCGAGGAGGACCCGTACATCTACTGGGGCGCCTACATCGGCACCGCGGACGAGATCCTCGTCTCCGGCAGGCTCTCCGAGGTCTCGGACCGGATCCTGGAGCTGCGCGCCGAGGCCCGCGGCCGCAAGGGCTGGATCATGGACACGTACCTGCTGCGCCGGGGCTGAGACACCCGAGCCGCTCCAGTTCCGCGACCGCCCCGGCGGTGTCGGGGACGGTCCGCACCCCGGGCGGTGGCGGCGGCCGCCGTACGACGACGACCGGCAGGCCGAGCTCGCGGGCGGCGGTGAGCTTGGCGGCGGTGGCGGGACCCCCGCTGTCCTTGGTGACCAGGACGTCGGCGGCGAACGTGCGCAGCACCTCCTTCTCGCCCTCGACGGTGTACGGGCCGCGGTCGAGCAGCAGGCGCGTGCGGGGCGGCAGCGGCGGCTCCGGGGGCTCGACGGACCGTACGAGGAAGTCCGCGTCCACCAGATGGGCGAAGGCGGCCAGCCCGAGCCTGCCGGTGGTCAGGAAGACCCGCCGGCCGAGTGCGGGCAGCAGCGCCGCCGCGCCGGCCAGGTCGTCGGCGTGGTGCCACCGGTCGCCCGCGCCCGGCTGCCAGCCGGGGCGGCGCAGGGCGACCAGCGGGACACGGGCCGCGCTGGCGGCGGCCGCCGCGTTCGCACTGATCCGGGCAGCGAACGGGTGGGTGGCGTCGACCACGGCGATGACCCCGTGGCCGCTCAGCCAGGCCGCCATCGGTCCCGGGCCGCCGAAGCCCCCGACGCGAATCTCGCCTTCAGGCATCCTTGGATGTGTCACCCGTCCCGCGAGTGAGGTCGTCACCCGCAGGAGGGGGACCGGGGCCAGTGTCCGCGCTAGCTGCCTGGCTTCCGTCGTACCGCCGAGTATCAGTACATGGCCAGTGCCGGTGATCATGCCGTCACGCTACCGGAGGGGCCTTGAGCGGGCCGTTTCGGGAAAGTGGTTCAGGTCACTCCATTCAAGGCGTAACGAAATGGCGCGAGCGTGCGATGAACCCACAGGTGTCGTCGCGCTGCCCCTTACGTCATGCGACCTCGCCCAGTCATCATTTTTGCTACGAGAGGCTCCTCGTGTCGGTCAGTCCGTCCCGCCCGTTCCCACAGGAGATTGCGGAATCCCCTTCCCTGGTCGCGCTCATCGAGCGTGGCAAGGAGCAGGGTCACATCAACGGCGACGACGTACGCCACGCCTTCGAGGCGGACAGCATCCCCGCGGACCAGCTCAAGCGGGTGCTGCGCAGCCTCAACCAGGTCCTCGACGAAGAAGGCGTGACGCTGATGGTCACGGCGCCCAAGGCCCCGGCCAAGGCGCCCGTCAAGCGTGCCCGCAAGGCCGTCGCGCGCGACGAGGAGAAGCGTCCGGCGGTCAAGAAGGCCGCGGTGAAGAAGACCGTCAAGAAGACCGCCCCGGCGACGTCTCAGGCGGCTCCCGCGTCAATATCGGTAATGGACTCCGCCGCCGAGGCCGAGGCTCCGGCCGCGCCGGCGAAGCGTGCAGCGAAGAAGACGACCGCGAAGAAGACCGCCGCGAAGAAGGCCGCCGCGGCCCCTGACGAGCCGCAGGGCGACGCCTGGGCCGACGAGTCGGCGGTCGCCGACGAGGCGGACGAGAAGCCGGCGAAGCAGCCGCAGCAGGGTGACGGCTACGTCCTGTCCGACGAGGACGAGGACGACGCGCCCGCGCAGCAGGTCATGGTCGCCGGCGCCACCGCCGACCCGGTCAAGGACTACCTCAAGCTGATCGGCAAGGTTCCCCTGCTCAACGCCGAGCAGGAGGTGGAGCTCGCCAAGCGCATCGAGGCGGGCCTCTTCTCCGAGCACAAGCTGGAGGAGGAGGACGAGCAGGACCCGGTCTTCCGGCGCGAGCTGGAGATCCTGGTCGAGGACGGCCGCCGGGCCAAGAACCACCTGCTGGAGGCCAACCTCCGTCTCGTGGTCTCGCTGGCCAAGCGCTACACCGGCCGCGGCATGCTCTTCCTGGACCTGATCCAGGAGGGCAACGTCGGTCTGATCCGCGCGGTCGAGAAGTTCGACTACACCAAGGGCTTCAAGTTCTCGACGTACGCCACCTGGTGGATCCGTCAGGCGATCACCCGCGCGATGGCCGACCAGGCCCGCACCATCCGCATCCCGGTGCACATGGTCGAGGTCATCAACAAGCTGGCCCGCGTCCAGCGCCAGATGCTCCAGGACCTGGGCCGCGAGCCCACCCCGGAGGAGCT
>NZ_JBWKLQ010000011.1:0-40292 GCF_056429965.1 Streptomyces sp. NPDC046122
TTCGGTATTTCGTGTTTCCGACTCTATCAGACGCTTTCGTGTCCGACTTCCTCGGCGCTTTCCAGTTCTTCGCTTTCGCGTTTCCCTTTCCGGCGATTCCGACTCTACCAGTCCTTTTCCGTCCCCCCGACCAGCGCACAGCGCGCATGCGGAGGCTCAGGTTGGGGATATGGTTTAGACCTGTCGGAAGCTGCCGACCGGCGACTCACAACGGAGTGCGTGCTGGTCTCAGGCAGGACTACGACAGTACATCGCTCCGGCAGACGAGGCAAACCGTTGCCGGTGCACCCCTAGGTCCGCCAAGCGCCCGCTCTCGGGCGGAACTGGGACTTCTCGTGTCTTACCCTTCTGAAAAGTACGCCGTCGTGGACATATGGCGACGGCGGCACACGATTCTCTCCACCCCTGGGAGGCCCTCATGACCAGCGTGACGTCCCCGCTCGCCGGACGCGCCATCGGACTCGCCGCAGTCCCTGACCCGGTGTTCTCCGGTGCGATGGTCGGTCCCGGTACCGCGATCGACCCCGTGCGTGAGCCGTCGGAGGCCGTCGCCCCCGTGGACGGCGTCATTGTCTCTCTGCACCCGCACGCGTTCGTCGTGGTGGACGCCGATGGGCACGGCGTGCTCACCCACCTGGGCATCGACACCGTGCAGCTCAACGGTGAAGGCTTCGAGCTGCTGGTGAACAAGGGCGATTCGGTGACGCGCGGCCAGTCGATCGTGCGCTGGAACCCGGCAGCCGTCGAGGAGGCCGGCAAGTCGCCCGTGTGTCCGATCGTGGCGCTCGAGGCCACCGCCGACTCCCTCGCCGGGCTGGTCGAGGACGGCGACGTGAAGGCCGGCGAGCCGCTGTTCAGCTGGCAGTGACGCGGCGCCGTAACGACGGCAACGGGTTCGACATCCATCGCGGGGGGACTGGACAGGGTCCCCGCCCGCATATATCGGAGACGGTGAAATGGAGACAACGCTGCGAGGCGTCGGCGTGAGCCATGGTGTGGCGATCGGCGAGGTGCGGCACATGGGCACGGCGGTTCTGGAGCCGCCGGCCAAGCAGATTCCGGCGGACGAGGCGGAGCGCGAACAGGGGCGCGCCCGTCAGGCCGTGGAAGCTGTGGCGGCCGACCTGATTGCGCGCGGCAACCTGGCGGGCGGCGAGGCACAGCACGTGCTCGAGGCGCAGGCCATGATGGCGCAGGACCCAGAGCTGATGGCCGATGTGGACCGCCGCATCGCCGTCGGCAGCACGGCCGAGCGCGGGGTGTACGACGCCTTCGCCGCCTACCGGGCTCTGCTGGCCAACGCCGGTGAGTACCTGGCGGGACGGGTCGCCGATCTGGACGACGTGCGGAATCGTATCGTCGCGCGGCTGCTGGGCGTTCCGATGCCCGGTGTGCCGGACAGTGACGAGCCGTACGTGCTGATCGCGCGGGATCTCGCGCCCGCCGACACGGCGCTGCTGGACCCCACGCTGGTGCTCGGGTTCGTGACCGAGGAGGGCGGACCGACCAGCCACAGCGCGATCCTGGCTCGGGCGCTGGGTGTGCCCGCCGTGGTGGCTCTGCCGGGCGCCGGCGAGCTGGCCGAGGGCACGGTCGTCGCGGTAGACGGCAGCACGGGCGAGATTTTCGTCGAGCCCACCGCCGAGAAGCGTGCGGAGCTGGAGGCCGCTGCCGCCGCGCGCAGGGCGGCGCTTTCGGCCTCGACGGGTCCCGGGGCCACGTCCGACGGCCACAAGGTGCCGCTGCTCGCCAACATCGGTGGTCCCGCCGATGTGCCGGCGGCGGTCGAGGCGGGCGCCGAGGGTGTCGGTCTGTTCCGTACGGAGTTCCTGTTCCTCGACGACAGCCAGCAGGCTCCGTCCGAGGAAAAGCAGGTCGAGGCGTACCGGGCGGTGCTGGAGGCGTTCCCCGAGGGCCGTGTGGTCGTGCGGGTGCTGGACGCGGGCGCCGACAAGCCGCTCGACTTCCTGACGCCGGCCGAGGAGCCGAACCCGGCGCTCGGTGTGCGGGGGCTGCGTTCGCTGCTCGACCACCCGGACGTGCTGCGGACGCAGCTGACCGCGCTGGCGAAGGCTGCCGAGGGCCTGCCGGTGTACCTCGAGGTCATGGCGCCGATGGTCGCGGACCGTACGGACGCCAAGGCGTTCGCCGACGCGTGCCGTGCGGCCGGGCTGCGGGCGAAGTTCGGCGCGATGGTGGAGATCCCGTCCGCCGCGCTGCGGGCGCGCTCGGTGTTGCAGGAGGTCGAGTTCCTCTCACTGGGGACGAACGATCTGGCGCAGTACACGTTCGCGGCGGACCGGCAGGTCGGTGCGGTGTCGCGGCTGCAGGACCCGTGGCAGCCCGCGCTGCTCGACCTGGTGGCGGCGTCGGCCGACGCCGCCAGGGCCGAGGGCAAGAGCTGTGGCGTGTGTGGTGAGGCTGCGGCGGATCCGCTGCTCGCGTGCGTACTGACGGGTCTGGGTGTCACCTCCCTCTCAATGGGCGCCAAGGCCATTCCCTATGTCCGCGCGACGCTGGCGAAGCACACGCTCGCCCAGTGCGAGCGGGCGGCCGCGGCGGCACGTGCCACGGATACCGCCGACGAGGCGCGGGCAGCCGCGCAGGCGGTGCTGTCCGGCGAGTGACCGCCGGTCGTGATCCGAGGGGCTTCCGGCCGGTGGGCCGGGAGCCCCTCGGGCGTCTCAGTGGTGCGGGTCCGGCTCTTCGATGTCGAAGCCGGGGCAGTACTCGACGCCGGGCTCCGGTGACACGGGCTCCCCGGTGTCGGCGTCGGTGCAGTAGGCGCTGAAGACCTCGCCCGCGCTGAGCGCGACCAGCCGGCCGTGTTGCAGGCGCCAGCCGTGGAGCCGGTCCGGGGCACCGGGCTCGGTGGTCCGCAGCACCACTCCCCCGGGCCGTTCCACGGCGATGCCGGCGGCGAGGACCGTGACGAACTCGGCGGCCTCCGCCTCGGGCAACTGGACGGGTTCGTTCGCGGTGCGCTCCACGTGGAGGACGGCGAGCAGTTGTTCCTCCTCGGCCGGGACGCTGCAGACGAGGTGGTGGCTGCCGGGGCCGGCCTGTTCGAGCAACCGTGTGACCAGGCGTTGGGCCCGGCGGAGGGATTCGCGGCCGATGTCCTCGCCGCACTCGGCGCAGTCGCCCAGACGGGCCAGGAGCAGGGTCGCGTACTCCCAGGTCGCCTGGCGGACCGCCTCGTTGACGAGCAGGGGCACGATGGCGTCGAGGGGCTGTCCGGTGTACGGGACGGAGGCGCCGCCGGCGGCGACTTCCGCGGTGAAGCGGGTGCGGCTCTCCACTGTGTCGGGGTCGATGCCGGTCGCGCGGCAGTACTCCAGGAAGTCCTCGGGGTCGAAGAGCGCGACTGTGGTGTGCACGCCCTGGGCGGCGAGGGCCCGCAGCAGCCCGTCCACTTCCTGGAGGTAGGCCCTGTGGTCGTCGAAGGCGAAGGTGGCGTACCCCCTCATGGCCGCGAAGTCGTGCTCGTCGGCCAGCAGGCCGACGGTGCTGGGCACTTCGCGGCGGAGCGTACGCCGCATCGTCCTGCTTTTGTGGTGCTTCGTGGACTTGGTGCGCGCCATGATTCCCCCTGAGCGCAGTCGGTCAATGCTCACTCACCGTAACCGAGTGCACTGACAACGGGACTCTGCGTGAACCGGGCGTGCTCTCGTCAGCGGCGGGCGCGGGCCAAGGTCTCGTAGAAGTGGAGCAGGTCCAAGTTGTCGACCGAGCCGGGATTGACCGCCTTGGCGAGCGGTGTGCCCTGGAGGAGACGTTTCACGGGGACCTCGATGCGCTTGCCGGTGAGGGTGTGCGGGACGCCCGGCACCTCGATGATCTCGTCGGGGACGTGCCTCGGTGAGAGCTCGGTCCGGATGGCCTGCTTGATGCGGGTGCGCAGGGCGTCGTCGAGCGAGGCGCCCGCCGCGAGGTGGACGAAGAGCGGCATCCAGTAGCCGCCGTCCGGCTCTTCGAGGCCGATGACCAGCGATTCCTTGATCTCCGGCAGTCGCTCGACGACCTCGTAGATGTCGGCCGAGCCCATCCGGACGCCCTGGCGGTTGAGCGTGGAGTCGGAGCGGCCGTGGATGACCACGGAGCCGTGGTCGGTGATCGTGATCCAGTCGCCGTGCCGCCAGACACCGGGATACGTGTCGAAGTAGCTGTCGTGGTAGCGGCTGCCGTCGGGGTCGTTCCAGAAGTGGACCGGCATGGACGGCATGGGGTTGGTGACAACCAGTTCGCCGACCTCGCCGGTCAGCGGCTTGCCCTGGGGGTCCCACGCCTGGAGGTCGGTGCCGAGGCAGGCGGCCTGGAGTTCCCCGATGTGGACGGGGAGCGTCGGCACGGCGCCGGCGAAACAGCTGCACACGTCCGTGCCGCCGCTCACGGACGCGATCCACAGATCGGACGCGACCTCGTCGTGGAGCCAGCGGAAACCGTCGGGCGGGAGCGGCGATCCGGTGGTGGCGACGCACGTGACCGCGGAGAGGTCGTAGTCGCGAGCGGGGTGGACGTCCGCTTTGGCGCAGGCCATGACGTAGGCGGCGGAGGTGCCGAACAGGGTCGCCCCGGTGAGTTCGGCGACGCGCCACTGTGCGTCCGTCGCGGGATAGCCGGGGCTGCCGTCGTACAGGACGACGGTGGTGCCGGTGAGGAGGCCGGAGACGAGGAAGTTCCACATCATCCAACCGGTGGAGGTGAACCAGAAGAAGCGGTCCTCGGGGCCGAGGTCGCAGTGGAGGCCGATCTGCTTGAAGTGTTCCAGGAGGATGCCGCCCTGGGACTGCACGATGGCCTTCGGGAGACCGGTGGTGCCGGAGGAGTACAGGACCCACAGGGGGTGCTCGAAGGGCACCTGCTCGAAGACCGGTTCCGTGTCGGCGGAGGTGAGGGCGGACCAGTCGAGGGTGCCTTCGGGGGCTTCGGTGCCGAGCAGCGGGATGTGGACGACGGCGCGCAGGGTGGGCAGCTCGCGGCGGAGTTCGGCGACGGTGTCCGTACGGTCGTGCTGCTTGCCGCCGTAGCGGTAGCCGTCCACGGCGAAGAGGACGACGGGCTCGACCTGCTGGAAGCGGTCGAGGACGCTGCGCGCGCCGAAGTCGGGGGCGCAGGAGGTCCAGACTCCGCCGACGGCGGCGGTGGCGAGCAGGGCGACGGTGGCCTGGGGAATGTTGGGGAGGTAGCCGCTGACGCGGTCCCCCGGGCGTACGCCGAGGGCGCGCAGCCCGGCGGCGAGCGAGCCCACCTGGCGGCGCAGTTCCGACCAGCTCACCGGGGTGGGTTCGTGGGTCTCGTCGACGTACAGGAGGGCCGGGTCGTCCGCGCGGGACGGGTCCTCGGCCGTGCGCAGGGCGTGTTCCGCGTAGTTGAGGGCGGCTCCCGGGAACCACCGGGCGCCGGGCATGGAACGGTCGGCGAGGACTGTTTCGTACGGCGTGGAGAAGCGCACGTCGAACCAGTCGGCGACGGCCTTCCAGAAGGTGTCGAGCTCCTCGACCGACCAGCGGTGCAGCGCCGCGTACCCGCCGTCGGCGGGCGCACCGTACCGCTCGGCCGCCCAGCTCTGGAAGCGGGTGACGGCGGCGGCTGCGATGCGGTCCGCGTCCGGCTGCCAGAGGGGCGCGGTGTTCGCTGCTGAGGTCATGGGGCGGCTCCCGGGCTGTACGCGTGGTGTGCGTGTATGGCGCGCACGTGCGAAGGGTGTGCGCACGAGGCGGCTGAAAGGGACGATGCCATGTGATCGTCCCGGGCACCAGGGCGGGGCCCCCACAGCCGGGGGTGCTGTCATGTGCGCGCACCACGGGTGAACGGCAGTTGAACGCCGCCCGGGCGCGTCCGGCCGGGTGGCAGGGTGTGCCGCATGAACGGTCGTGACCTGGTGCGCTCGGTGAAACTCGTCGGCATGGTGCGGGGGCTGCGCTTCGCACCCCGGGCGTGGCGGCGTCGTACGGACGCCTGGGAGCGGCGACGCGGGGCGGAGCGGGCTCGGGTGCCCGGGGCCGTGACAGCGGTGGAGCCGCAGCCGGGGGGCGGGGTGATGCGGTTCGCCCGTTCCGAGCTGCGGGTGATGGTCGCGGCGGGCGGTGCGGTGTTCTGGGGCTGGGACGGCGCGGGCCCGGAGCCGTCGTACGCGCTCGCCGGGGCGTGTCCCGAGCCGGACCCGAGGGCGGAGCTGGAGCCGGACAAGGACGGCGGCTGGCAGGTGGTGTCCGAACGGCTCACGATCGCCGTGTCCCGGAACGGTGCGGTCGAGGTCCGTACGCCGGGGGGCGCTGTGCTGCGCCGGGACCTGCCGCCGCGCTGGTGGGAGCCGGCCGACGGGGGGCCGGCGCGCTGGCTGCAGAGGGGCGAGGTGCCGGCGGACGCGCGGTTCTTCGGTCTCGGCGGACAGCCTTCGGGGCTTCGGCTGCGGGACGGCACCTATCCCCTGGGGAGGGCCGGTCTCGGCGCGGCCTCCGCGCCGGGGGAAGAGGCGCGCCTCCCGGCCGTGCCGGTGCACGTCGTCGTCTCCGACGCCGGCACGCATCTCGTCTTCCACGACAACACGTGGGAGGGGCGGATGACATTGCGGGAGGGCGAGGAGGGCGCCGGGTCCGGGCACGACCGGCCGGGCACGAGTGAGCTGCGGATGGCGGGAGGGCCGGTGCGCTGCTGGGTGGTCGCGGGGACGCCCGCTCGTGTGCTGCGGGGCTGGACCGCGCTCACGGGGGCGCCGGTGCTCCCACCGTCCTGGGCGCTGGGGGTGCAGCACGTGTGGCAGGCGGGTGGCGGCGCGGGAGAGGCGCGGGAAACCGTCGCGGGCTGCGGGGAACGGGGAGCGGCGCCGTCCGCGCTGCACGTGGACGCGGGAACGGGCAGTGGTGCGGGCGCGGGCGACGGATTGGCGGGGCTCCTGGCCGGTCTCGGGGAGTCGGGGGTGCGGCTGGTGTCGGTGGTTCGTCCCGGCGGCGGAGGTGCTGATCCCGGGAACGGCTTGTACGACGGTCGCGCGACTACAGATGTCTTGGTGCGGGGCGCACCCGGGAAGGGGCCGCGCGAGGTTGTGCGTTCGGGAACAGCCGCGGCCTCGGCTTCCACTGGTGCACGCGCGCGTGCTGGGCGGGGAACGCCGTACAAGGAGCCTCTTGCCGAGGGCTTCGCCGGTGTGTGGCTCGCGACGCATCACCTGGAGGACCGGAAGGACGATCAACCGGAGGCCGACGGGGTCGACCCCCTGGACGTGGTGCGGGCCCATTACGAGGCGCTGGGTGACGGGCGTTCCCAGGAACGGCCGTTTCTCTTCTCGAGTGCGCGCTGGGCCGGTGCGCAGAGGTACGGCGGGACGTACGTGGGGGATGTGTCCGCGGGCTGGCCGGGGCTGCGTGCCTCGTTGTCGCTGGCGCTCGGTCTCGGGTTGTGCGGAGTCCCGTACTCGGGAACGGATGTGGACGGGTCGAGCGGTACGCCCTCGTCCGAGCTGTTTCTGCGCCGGCTTCAGCTGGACGCACATCTGCCGGTGTTCCGTACGCGCTCTCCGGTTCCGTCGGAACGCGGTGAGCCGTGGTCGTCGGGGGCGCCGTGGGACTTCGGTCCGCAGGTGCTTGAGCACGCGAAGTCCGCGCTGGCCGGACGGGAGAGGCTGCGGCCCTATTTCGTGACGCTGTCTCATCTGGCCCGCCTCACGGGTGCGCCCTATGTGCGTCCCCTGTGGTGGGCCGCCCCCGGCGACCGGGCGTTGCGGGACTGTGAGGACGCGTTCCTGCTCGGGGACTGCCTGCTGGTCGCACCCGTACTGGAGCCCGGCGCGGACCGCAGGACGGTGCGCCTGCCGCGCGGACGGTGGTACGACACCGCGACCGGCAAGGGTTACGAAGGTCAGAGCCGCGTACTGCTGGAGGCGCCCCTGTCCCGCATCCCCGTGCTCGCCCGGGCGGGCGCGGTGGTGCCCGTGTGCGACGAGGACGGCGGGACGGCGCTCGAGGTGTGGGCACCGGCCACCGGACGTACGGGAGGCGGCCTGCTCATCCGGGACACGGGCGACAGCCGGGGACGGGCGGAGATGGAACGGTTCTCGACGCGGGTGAGCGACGGCCGGGTCGTGGTGGAGCGGAAGGGCGGCGGGGACGTAGGGCTGCCGGTGCGCGTGCGGGGCTGCTGAGGAGAGGTACCGGGCTACCTCCGGCGGTGCGGGGGACGCGGGCGACGCAAGCGGGCGGGATGACGTTCCCGGGAACGGTCAGTTCGTACGGCCGTAGCTTCCCGTGAACCATCGGCGTACTGCCTCGGTGTGCAGCGGAAAGGCCAGTTCCGCGGGCTCCCGCAGCAGGTGCCAGCCGGTCGTCTCGTCGGTCGGAACGGAGGGCGGCAGGTCGGCGGGCGCGCGTGCTGGGAGCAGCCCGAACAGGAGCAGATGCCCGGCCGGGGAACTCAGCGCGTCGGCGAGGCGCACGTCTTCCTCCGCCGCCTCGATGCCCGTCTCCTCGTTCAGCTCCCGCACGACCGCGTGCCGCCAGTCCTCGCCGTGGTCGATGAAGCCGCCGGGCAGCGCCGTGCGGCCGGCCTGCGGTGGGACGGCCCGGGTGATGACCACGAGACCGCTGCCGGCGTCCTGTGCGCCCCGGACGGGCAGGAGGGCGACAGCGACGGGCAGGGGGTTGCGGTACGCCGTGTCGCCGCACACGGGGCAGGTGCGGGGCCAGTGGGCGGCCGGTCGGTACGGCGCTCCGCAGCTGGAGCAGTGGGAGTCCCTGACAGGCTTCTTCGTGGGTGCGGACACGCGCGGACTGTATCCGATCGGCCTTCCCTGAGGCGTGGTTGACCTGATAGACGGGGCGCATGTCCCGTCTCGCGTCAGCTCTGCGCGCTCTGGCCACCGCCGCCGTCACCCTGCTCGCCGTCACCGCCGCCTCCCCCACGGCGCAGGCGCGGCCCGAACCCAAGGCGCCCGGGGAGTTCGTGTCCCTGCGGTCCGTGGACCCGACGATCCTCCAGGAGATGCGCTACACCACCGCGCACAACTTCCTGGGCGCACGCGTGGACGGCTACCGTCAGCCGGCCTGCATCCTCACCAGGCCCGCCGCCGACGCCCTGCACGAGGCGCAGAGGAAGCTGCTCCGGCTCGGCCACTCCCTCAAGGTGTACGACTGCTACCGACCGCAGCGGGCCGTCGACCACTTCGTACGGTGGGCCGAGGACCTCGACGACGAGGCGATGAAGTCGGAGTTCTATCCGCAGGTCGACAAGTCGCTTCTGTTCGCGGCCGGTTACATCGCGGAGAAGTCGGGCCACAGCCGGGGCAGCACGGTCGACCTGACCGTCGTGAAGCTTCCCGCGCGAGCCACCAGGCCCTACGTTCCAGGTGAGCGGCTCGTCCCCTGCCACGCGCCCCAGGCTGACCGGTTCCCTGACAACTCCATCGACATGGGGACCGGATTCGACTGCTTCGACACGCTGTCCCACACCGAGGACCCGCGTATCCAGGGCGCACAGCGGGCCAATCGGCAGCTGCTCAAGGGAGTGCTCGGCGCGGTCGGTTTCGTGAACCTGCCGGAGGAGTGGTGGCACTTCACGTACAAGCCGGAGCCGTTCCCGGACACGTACTTCGACTTCCCCGTCGCCCGCCGGTCGGTCGCCGGACACTGACGCGTACTTCCGGTGGTCGCGAGGGGGACGGGCGGCCGGGACCACCCCCGTGGGTCCCGGCCGCCCGTCCCCGTCTCCCCTACGGACGCGGTACGGCCGTATCCGGTTCTCCGCCGAGCCATTACCGTGCGGGTATGGAGCAGCGGACTTTTGAGTCGTACGAAGAGTTCTGGCCCTACTACGTCGCGATGCACTCCAGGGCGGCGACCCGGTGGGTGCACCTCACGGGCACGCTCACCGGCCTCGCGGTCAGCGTGTACGGCGTGGCGCGCGGCCGGAAGCGGTACGCCGCCGCACTCCCGCTCATCGGGTACGGCGCCGCCTGGCCGGCGCACTTCCTCATCGAGAAGAACAACCCGGCCACGTTCGGGCATCCGGCGTGGTCGTTGCGCGGCGATGTACAGATGATCCGGACGATGCTGGCGGGCCGCGACCGCGAGCTCGCGGAGACCGCCGCCAAGTGGCTCGCGGAGAACCGCTGACTCCGGTTCGTCCGTAGCTGCCCCGGACGGCGGTTGCTGTCCATGACCTTGACGCCCCCTCACCACCGGTGAACACTTCCCGTTGTCAGTCGGCGTCGCCGTACGACGGCTCCCGGGAGCGCGCGCACCTCTGCTCCCTGGTCCCCCCTGTCGCTGGTCAGGGGCCTCCCCCACGGGCGATCGCGCCGGCTCGGCACGAGCTCGTACCGGACGCCGGGCGGGGACGGGACACCCTGCCTCCGGCTCATCAGCCATGGGAAACGCACCCTGCACTTCAGAACCGGGGCCCCGGCCCCGGGCGAGGGCCTAGGAGCCGCCATGAGCAACGGGGACGTCTTCGCCGGTGAGGTCATCGGCACCGCCATACTGATCCTCTTCGGCGCCGGTGTGTGCGCCGCGGTCACCCTCAACCACTCGAAGGCGAAAGCCTCGGGGTGGATCGTCATCGCCTTCGGCTGGGGCATGGCCGTGCTGGCCGGGGCGTACACCGCGGCCCCACTGTCCGGAGGGCATCTCAACCCGGCGGTGACCGTCGGCATCGCCGTCGACACCGGCGAGTGGGGCCAGGTCTGGGTGTACGTCCTCGGACAGATCGTGGGGGCGATGCTCGGGGCCGTTCTGGCGTATCTCGTGTACTACGCCCAGTTCGCGGCCAACAAGGACGAGGGAACGGCGCTCCCGACGCTGGGGATCTTCTCGACCGTTCCGGAGATCCGCAGCCCCGTCGCCAACCTCGTCACGGAGATCATCGCGACGGTCGGTCTGGTCCTCCCGGTCCTGGCGTTCGGGCTGACGAAGGGGCTGGGTGAGTCGGGGACCCAGGTGCTGATCGTGGCCCTGCTGGTCGTCGGCATCGGTCTCTCGCTCGGCGGCCCCACCGGGTACGCGATCAACCCCGCGCGCGACCTGGGTCCCCGTATCGTCCACGCCGCGCTGCCCATCCCGAACAAGGGGACGTCCGACTGGGGTTACGCGTGGGTGCCGGTGGCGGGACCGCTGATCGGCGGGGCCCTGTCGGGGCTGATCTACAACGCGGCCTTCTGAGCGCACTGCACGTACCACCGGGCACCGGGCACCGAGCACTGAGCACTGAGCACTGAAGAGGGGCCTACGAGCACCGGGCACAGGCCGTTTCGGCCGGAGCATCGAGCACGGACGCTTTCAGCGGAGTTCGGACGAGAGGACGTCATGACGGAACGAGCCGCGCAAGCCGAGAAGTACGTCGCCGCCATCGACCAGGGCACCACCTCCAGCCGCTGCATCATCTTCGATCACAGCGGTGCCGTCGTCGCCATGGACCAGCGCGAGCACCGCCAGATCTTCCCGAAGCCGGGCTGGGTGGAGCACGACGCGGCCGAGATCTGGTCCAAGGTGCAGGCCGTGGTCGCGGGAGCGCTCGCGAAGGCCGGACTGCGGGCCGGGCAGCTCAGCGCGCTGGGAATCACCAACCAGCGCGAGACGACGGTGCTGTGGGACCGGGCGACGGGCAAGCCGGTGCACAACGCGATCGTCTGGCAGGACACGCGGACCGCCGCCCTCTGCAACGAGCTGGGCGGCGCGGACGGCCCCGACCGCTTCCGGGAGGCGACCGGCCTGCCGCTCGCCAGCTACTTCTCCGGCCCCAAGGCGGCCTGGCTGCTGGACAACGTCCCCGGCCTGCGGACGCGCGCCGAGCGGGGCGAGATCGCCTTCGGGACCATCGACTCGTGGCTGATCTGGAACCTCACCGGCGGCACGGACGGCGGCGTGCACGTCACCGACGTGACGAACGCGGGGCGGACCATGCTGATGGATCTGCGGACGCTCCAGTGGGATGCGGGGATCCTCTCCGCGATGAACATTCCGCAGGCCGTGCTGCCCGAGATCAGGTCGTCGGCGGAGGTGTACGGGACGGCGGTCGGGCAGCTCTCGGGCGTGCCGGTGGCCTCGGCGCTGGGTGACCAGCAGGCGGCTGTGTTCGGACAGGCCTGCTACGACGTGGGAACGGCGAAGAACACGTACGGGACGGGCAGTTTCCTCCTGCTCAACACCGGTAACAGGCCGGTGGCCTCGAAGAGCGGGCTGCTCACCACCATGGGCTACAGGATCGGCGGCGAGGCGCCGGTGTACTGCCTGGAGGGCTCGATCGCGATCACCGGCGCGCTGGTCCAGTGGTTCAGGGACCAACTCGGGATCATCCGTTCCGCGGACGAGATCGAGACGCTCGCGGGAAGCGTCGAAGACAACGGCGGGGCGTACATCGTGCCGGCGTTCTCGGGGCTCTACGCGCCCTACTGGCGCTCCGACGCCCGCGGCGTGGTCACCGGCCTCACGCGGTACGTCACCAAGGCGCATCTGGCACGGGCGGTCCTGGAGGCGACCAGCTGGCAGACGCGGGAAGTCGTCGACGCGATGCACCAGGACTCGGGGGTGGCCATTACCACGCTCAAGGTGGACGGCGGCATGACGAAGAACAACCTGCTGATGCAGCACCAGGCCGACGTCCTGGGCGTTCCCGTCATCCGGCCGAGGGTCTCCGAGACGACCTGTCTGGGCGCGGCGTACGCCGCCGGGCTGGCGACCGGCGTGTGGTCGGACCTGGACGAGTTGTCGCACTGGCAGCGGGACGTCGAGTGGACGCCGCGCATGGAGGCGCCGGAGCGCGATCGGGAGTTTCACAACTGGCGCAAGGCCGTGGAGCGGAGCTTCGGGTGGGACGAGGAGGGCGGCCAGGGCTGAGCGCGGCGGGCCGCGGGACCCCATGAACGCGGTCAGTACCCCTGTCGGTGGGGGTACTGACCGCTCGGGTTCCGGAGCCGGGCGTACGGATGGCCGCGCGGGCGTACGGAACGCTCACGTGACGGCGGGCGTACGGGCCTCTGCGGGGGCCGCCGTCCGGCGTCGGTCCGCGGAGCGGGCCAGAGCGTGCTCGACCACCGCGACGAGCACCGCCTTGACGGCCTCGCGGTCCCGCGCGTCGCACAGCAGCAGGGGCACGCCCTCGTCCAGATCGAGGGCGGCCCGTACCGTCTCCGGCGGGTACCGGTCGGCGCCTTCGAAGCAGTTGACGGCGACGGCGAAGGGGATGCCCCGGCGCTCGAAGTAGTCGATGCCGGCGAAGCAGTCCTCCAGGCGACGGGTGTCGGCCAGTACGACCGCTCCCAGAGCCCCCTGCGCCAGCTCGTCCCACAGGAACCAGAAGCGGTCCTGGCCGGGCGTGCCGAAGAGGTAGAGCACCAGGTCCTCGCGGAGTGTGATCCGCCCGAAGTCCATGGCGACGGTGGTGGTGCTCTTGCCCTCGACACCCTCGATGTCGTCGACGGGGCGCCCCGCCTCGGTGAGCGCCTCCTCGGTGCGCAGCGGTCGGATCTCGCTGACCGCGCCCACCAGGGTGGTCTTGCCCACCCCGAAGCCACCCGCGACGAGAATCTTGAGCGTCACCGGTTCGATCAGTCGCTTCTTGCGGCTAGAGCGCCCGAAGACCATTGATTACCTCGCGAAGGATGCTCTCGTCCGGCAGCTCGGCCGGAGGTACGGGACGGGTCACGTGTACCAGCTCGTCCTCGACGAGGTCGCCGACGAGCACTCTGACCACCCCCACGGGGAGGTCGAGGCCCGCCGCGAGCTCGGCGATCGACTGCGGCGTCTCATTGCACAGTTCCACGATCTCGACATGCTCGGGAGCGAGCGTCTGGTCGCGCCCGGGATCGTCCGCGGCCGGTTCGGGGACGACCAGCGCGATCAGGTCGAGCCGGTGCCGGCTCGCACTGCTCGTACGGCCGCGCGTCATCGCGTACGGGCGCACCACGGGGCCCGCGTCGTCGTCGAACCAGTGCGGTGATCCCTGCTGGCCTGCTGCGCTCATCTCAGCCCACTCACCCTCCGGCGGCCGGACCGGAGCGGGGCGCGGTCTTCAGGTGGGCGCCGACCCGCTTGACCATCAGCGTCATCTCGTACGCCACCTGTCCGACATCGGAGTCGGAGTCGGAGAGCACCGCGAGGCAGCTGCCGTCGCCGGCGGCCGTGACGAACAGGAAGGCGTCGTCCAGTTCGACGACGGTCTGCCGGACGCGGCCCGCGTCGAAGTGCCGGCCGACCCCCTTGGCGAGGCTGTGGAAGCCGGAGGCGACGGCGGCGAGGTGTTCGCCGTCCTCGCGCGTCAGGTCCCCGGAGGAGCCCGTGGGGAGCCCGTCACTGGAGAGCACCAGGGCCTTGCGGATGCTGCCCACGCGGTCGACGAGCTCGTCGAGGAGCCAGTTGAGCTCCCCCGAGCCCCGGCCGGTGGTGTCGTGTGCTGTGGCGTACGGTGCGGTCATCGACCGTCCCTCTCTGGTCTGGTTCCTGGTGCTGTGCCGCCGGGGCCCGGCTCGTCCTCGGCGTTCTGCCGCCGGCCGCGCTGCCAGCCGCGCTGGAGCGATGCCATGCGGCTGCGTGCCTGCTCCGCCTCGCGCTGGGCGTCCTGCTCGGTGGCCGGTACGTCGTCGACGGGTTCGGGGCGGCCGGCGGAGGTCTCGCGCAGTTGCGGGGCGAGGTTGGCCTGGCGGACGCGGCGGGGCAGTCCGCCGAGCGGGAGGTTCTCGGCCTCGCCCGCGGCAGCCGACCCCCGGGCGGGAGGTGCGGTGTGCGGCGCTTGGGACGACATGGTGGGGGCGGTGGGTATCCGACCGCGGCCCGCGACCCGGCGGCCGTTGTCGGCGACGAGCGTCGGGGTGGTACGGCGGGGCAGCGGAACCGGGCCGCCGGGGCGCACGCTCTCGCCGTTCCCGGGAACGTGGTCGGACGCCTGCTGGTGCTGCTCTCCGGTGGCTTCCCGCGACCGTTCCCGGGAACGCTCGCGCGATCGCTCCCGGGAACGGTCGCGGGCCCTGAAGAGCCCGCCCCGCTCGCTCTCGGTGTCACCGATGTCGGCGATGTCGGAGACGCCGTCGAGGGAGGCCTCTTCGAGGCCCAGCGCGCCGAGCGGCGGTTCGAGTTCGACGGGGCCGTCCAGGACGGCCTGAGCGGCGAGTTCGGCAGGTAGCCGGGAGAGCGTCGTCAGGGACCTCCGGCGGCCTTCCTGCTCCCCCTGTCCCTCGACGCGGTCGCCGGCGGAGTGCTTGCGGTCGAGCCGGAAGCCGGTGCCGTTGGTTTCGGGCGCGTCCGTGAGCAGAGCGGCCGGTATGAAGACGACGGCGGTGGTCCCGCCGTACGGCGACTGCTGGAGCGAGACGCGCACGTTCTGGCGCTGGGCGAGCCGGCTGACGACGAACAGGCCGAGCCGGTCGGTGTCCGACAGTTCGAACTCCGGGGTCTCCGCGAGCCGCAGATTGGCGTCGAGGAGGGCTTCGGGCGTCATACCGAGGCCGCGGTCGTGGATTTCGAGGGTGAAGCCGTTGGCGACCCGCTCCCCGAGCACCTGCACAGCGGTGTGCGGGGGCGAGAACACCGTGGCGTTCTCCAGGAGTTCGGCGATCAGGTGGGTGAGGTCGGCGACCGCCGGACCGCCCACGCCGATGCGCGGCAGGCGGCGTACCTCGATGCGCTCGTAGTCCTCGACCTCGGCGACCGCGGCCCGTACGACGTCCATGAGCTGGACGGGCTTGCGCCACTGCCGGGAAGGGGCGGCCCCGGAGAGGATGACCAGGCCCTCCGCGTGGCGGCGCATGCGCGTGGTCATGTGGTCGAGGCGGAACAGGTCGGCGAGTTCGTCGGTGTCCTCGGTACGGCGTTCCATGGTGTCGAGGAGCGTCAGCTGGCGGTGGAGCAGGACCTGGTTGCGGCGGGCGAGGTTGACGAAGACCTCGGAGACGCCGCGGCGCATGTCGGCCTGCTTGACGGCCGATTCGACGGCCGCGCGCTGCAGGGTGTTGAGGGCCTGGCCGACCTGGCCGATCTCGTTCCGCTCGTATTCGAGGCGGGGCGCCTCCGTCTCGACGTCGACCACCTCGCCGGCGGCGAGTCTGCGCATGACGCTGGGCAGGCGGACGCCGGATATCTCGTGGGCCTCCTTGCGGAGTCGCGAGAGGTCGCGGATGAGGCTGCGGCCGATCCGTACGGACAGGAAGAGCGAGACGATCAGGGCGAGGAAGCCGAGCACTCCGGCGGCGCCCGCCTTCACGAGGACGGCGAGGGCCACGGGTTCGACGCGGTCCTGGTAGCGGTCGCCCGCCTCCCTGCCCTCGCGGGCGAGGTGGTCGAGCACGCCGGCCGCGGCCTCGTTCCAGCTCTTAGTGGTGACGGCGCGCGGGTCGTCGGTGGCGCCCGCGGTGATGAGGCGCTCCTCGGCGGCGCGCAGCGGCTCGGTGACCGGGCTCTCCCAGTACCCCGCGAAGGCCTCGCGCTCGGAGGCGGGGAGGATTTCGAGGTTGACGTCGTACAGCAGCTGGCGGTTCGCCGCGAGGGAGGAGATGGTGCGGAGTTCGAGGGAGTCGAACTGGCCGGCGACGAGGCCGGACGAGACGAGCGCGTCCTCGCGGGAGAGCATCTCGCGGGCGCGGGTGATGCCGACGAGAGCGCGCCCCTGCTTGTCCATCTCCACGTCCTCGAGGGCGTGGAGGGCGGTGAGGAAGGAGTAGCAGGGGTCGATGAGGCGGTTGTAGCGGTCGAGGGCCTGGCGCCGGGTGATGGTGCTGCTCTCGACGGAGCCGCGCAGCATCTCCAGCCCGTCGAACGCTTCGAGGAGGGAGGCCAGTCGCTTCGCCGCCGGGGGACGCAGGTCGTCGCGTACGCCGGGGTCCTGTGCGCGGGCCTTGATCTTCGCGACGGCCTCGTCGGTGGCGGCACGCTCGCGGCGCAGGGTGGCGAGGGCGTCGGAGGCGCGCGGGTCGGCCAGGTAGATCAGCGTCTGCCTGCGCTCCCGCTGGATGACCCCGACCGTGTCGTCGATGGGATAGCCCACCCGTTCGACGATGTAGGCGACGTCCAGCAGCTGGTCGGCCTCGCGGCCGGTGATGACGGTGGCGAATCCCCACAGCGAGGTGAGGGACACGAGCGGCACCAGCAGCAACGCCACGATCTTCCGGCGGATGGACTTCCCGCGAAAGCGCATGGCCTCCCCCAGCTCGACCCCCGTTGGCCGGAGGTAGGTGTTCCGTCAATAAACGGCGTGAGCCTACTACTGCCACTCGCACAACTCGAAGGCACGTCCGGGCGATTTTCAGCCGTACCGTGTGACGTTGATCATGAGTTGTCATGGAATCACGGGAGTTGGCGGGTGCCCGTGCGGCAAGGGACACCTGCGTCACAGCTGCCGGCCCGAGCGAGACGGATGGCTGGAATTCTCCGTTCTCCCGGGAATCTTCACAGCGAGCCATTCGTCCTGCTGTACGGGGGAAGCGGACCGGATGAGGCCCTTGGTGTCACATCCGCACCGCGGGAGACGGCGTAAAGGGGCGCAAGGCGGGCAGCCACTGGTGAAGGCGTGTGTTCCACGCCCGAGTTGAGGGGTATGCCAGGCGGCGGTGGGGAGTGAAGGTTTCAATGGACACGCAAGAGCGCCGTACGGCGTCGTCCGCGGTGCCCATGGAGAGGGTGACCACGGCAGAGGACGAGGTCACCGAGGACGGGCGGTACGCCGGGGCGCCACCCGCACAGCGGCCGTTGTGGGTCGACGAGCCCGCCGTACGGCCCCGGTTGCCGGATCCGGTCCGTACGGCCGCCGTCCGCGCGGTCATCATCATGTCGCTGACGCTGATGCAGGCGATGATCGCCTACCTGTGCACGCTGGCCGGTTCGTGGCTGGCCTTCCCGATGGTGCTGAGCAGCATCGGCAGCACGGTGGTGGCCACGTGGGGCGTGCTCGACGTGTGGGTCACGCGCCAGGTGTGGAACCAGCGCAACGGCGTCGTGTCCGTTCCGAGCAGTACGGCGCGCCAACTGCGGCGCGAACGGCGCAAGGCGCGCCGGGTCGCCCGCAGGACCGCGCGGATCCGGCTACGGGAGCAGCGGGAGGAACGGAGCCACCGGGGCACGCGGCGGCTCTCCCAGGCCTGAGCCCGCCGGTCCGGGCGCCGGCCGGCTTCCGTGGCCCATCCGTGGCGACCGCCCGGCCGGCGCACGTGGCCGATCGCCTCGCCCCGGCCGGTCGCTTCTCGCAGTCGGCCGGCCCGCAGGGGTCCGCCCTCCGCTACTCCGCCGGCGCCGGCGAGCGCTTGAACATGCGCGTCGCCGTGATCTCGCCGTGCACCGTCTCGGCGTCGGGGTCCTGCTGCGGCAGCCCCGGACGCAAGTGCTCCTCCACGCTGATGTACTTCAGCCCGGCCCGGAGGTCGGCGTCGTTGCGCAGCCGGATGACCAGCGGGAACTCGGCCAGCGCGGTCGTGTCGAACAGCCCGGTCGTGTAGAGCAGTTGCACGCCGAGGGCGTCGGACACCGCCCGCTGGAGCTCCAGCAGATACGTGGCGTTGGCACGGCCGATGGGGTTGTCGAGGAACAGCGTGCCCGCGTGCCGGTGTTTGTCGCGGCCCCGGTCGTTGCTGCGCAGCGCGGCCATGGTGCAGTACAGCGCGATCGCCGCCGTGAGCAGCTGGCCGCCCGAGAAGACGTCGCCCATCTGGCCGACCGGCACCCGCTCGGCGCGCAGTACGGCGTCCGGCTTGAGGATCTCGACGGAGATCCCCTTCGGCTGGAGCGCGGCCTGAACACCCCGCAGCAGCAGGGACATCCCGTCCCTGCGCAGGTCGGAGTTCTTCTTGACGGCGGCGCTCGTCGCCTCGTCGATGACCTCGCCGAGCCGCTCGACGAGCGTCGCCTGGTCCGGCTCCTCGAAGCGGATGCGCAGGAACTCCTGTCCGGACCACTCCCCCAGTCCTTCCGGCAGCTGGGAGAGCCGCTGCGCGGAGCGGAGCGTCGCCAGTGCCGACTCCACGAGGCCCCGGAGCCGGTCCACGATGCTGTCGCGGTTGCGTTCCAGCTGCGCCAGCTCGTCGGTCAGGACGCGCAGCCGGGGCTCGAACGCCGCCGCCCACGCCGCCGCGTGCTCGGGCAGCGAGGCGGCCGGCAGTTCGCGGATCTGCTGGCGCGCGGGGGTGCGTACCTGCTCGTACCGCGTCGAGTTGGCGTGCCGTACGAGTACGTCGCTCGCTTCGCGCACGGCGGCCTCGGCCGCGGACAGCTCGGCCGCGCACCCGCGCAGCAGGCGGCGGGATTCGGCGGCCGACTGGCGGGCCTCTTCCAGGCTGCCGGGATACGGCTCCGACTCCTCGGTGGCCTCGTCGTCCTGGTGGTGGTCCCTGAGCAGGTCGCGCAGGAGCGCCGCCGTCTCGTCGAAGCCGCCCGCCGCGTCCTCGGCCGCGCGGTGGGCCCGCAGGAGCTCGGCGTGGGCGGTGCGGGCGGAGTCGAGCGCGTCGGTACGGGAGGCGAGTTCGGCGGTCGCGGTGCGCAGGAGCGTCTGGGCGTGCTCCGCGTCGGCGGGCACGAGGTCGTCGGGCAGCTCGGTGTGGGCGGCGCCGTCCTCGGGGGCCAGGCGCTCGGCCTCGCCGCGCAGCCGGCCGAGCTGCTCGCTCGCGGCCGACGCCCTCGACTCCAGCATCTGTACGAGCGATTCGGCGCGGGCGACCGCGGCCTGCCGGGACGGACCGTCGGCGCCGTCCGTGCCCTCCAGCATGAGGGCGGCCCGGGTACGCACCTTGTTGCTGAGCCGGTTGAGCTCGGTGAGGGCGGCGCTCTCGTCGCTCTCCGCCCTCGCCTGCTCGGCGCGCAGGTCGGCGCCGACTCCGACCTTCTCGTACAGCTGCGAGGCGGCACGGTACGCCTCGCGCAGTGCGGGCAGCGCGACGCGCGGTGCGTCCTGGTCGGGCTCCGGCAGCGTCTCCGGCACCCCCGCGATCTCGGCGCGCTCGGCCCGCAGGGTGCGCGCCGTCCGGTGGGCGTCGTCGGCGGCGCGCTGGGCGGCGCGGCGGTCCTCGTCGGCCGCCTTGGCGCGCTCCAGGCACACCGTGGCCCTGGCCTCCGACTCCGCGGCCTCCTCGGTCAGTTCCCGTACCTTGACCAGCCAGCCGGCGCGTTCGCGCAGGCGGTGGGCGAGGCCGGCGAGGGCGTCCGCGACGCGGCGGGCGCGCTGGGCGGCCTCCTGGCGCTCGTCCCTGACGCGGGCGGCGTCGGACGCGGCCTCGTCGGCATCGGCGCGGACCGTACGGGCCTCGACGAGCACGGCCTGCGCCGCCTCGGCCGCCTCGCGCGCCGCCTCGGCCGCCTCCGCCAGTTCGGCGAGCATGCCGGGCGGGCAGTCGGCGCGCCAGGAGCCGAGGCGGGCCGCGAGCGTGCGGTCGCCGGCCAGGCGGGCCGCGAGCCGGCGGATCTCCTCGTCGCGGGCGGTCGCCCGTGCGCGCAGCGCCTGCCGCTCCTCGTCGGCCGCGTGCTCGTCGTGCATGGCCGGGTTCGGCGGTACGAGGAAGACGTCGGCGCGGTCGGACGGGGCGTCGCCCGGCGACGGTACGGGCGCGAGCAGCGCGGCGGCGGTGCCGACGGCGACGGCGGAGCGGGGCAGCAACGCCGCTCCGGCGAGGGCCTCGCGGGCCCTGACGTGCGCGTCGGGGTCGGTGATGACGACGCCGTCGACCAGTTCGGGCCGGGCGGCGAGCACGGCGGCGTGGTCGGCCGGGTCCACGGCCTGCGCGAGGTAGCGCCAGCCCGGGAGGGCGGGAATGCCGTGCTCGCCGAGGAACTCGACGGTGGCGAGGACGTCGGGGCCCGGGGGCAGCAGCCCGCCGTCGCCGAGCGCGCCGAGGATGCGGGCGTCGTCGGCGGCGGCGGTACGGAGGTCGAAGAGCTGGCGCTCGGCCGAGGAGATGCTCTGGTCGAGGAGGACGAGGAGGTCCTCGGCGTTGCGGTCCAGCTCCTCGACGGTGAGCGGGCCTTCGGCGGTGCGCCGGGGAGTGCGGGGGTGGTGCGCGGGTGCGGCCGGGCGGCCGAAGGCGTCCGTGCGGGTGGCGGTGGCCGCGCGGTCGGCGGCGTGGCCGGGGACATCGGTGCCGGGGCGCGTGTCCGTACCGGCGCCCGCGCCGTCGGACGCGTCGTGCTGCTCGGGGACGTCGGCGCGGGAGGTTTTCGCGTCGCCGTCACCGGCTTCGTCCGCCGGCCCGTCGTTCCGGTCCCCGGCGGCTGCGTGCGCGCCCTGGCGCGGCGGACGGGCGTCCGCGCCGAGGGGCCGCGCGCCGGGCGCGGCGTCCGGTGCGGCCGCGCCTCGGCGGGGCTGGGGCACCGACGCGGCGGCCGGCGGCGCCGCGGGCAGGCTGAGCAGTTCCGCCAGCCGGTCCTCCGCCGCCAGCGATTCCGCCGCCCGGCGCTCCGCCTCGTACGCGTGTTCCGCTCCCTGCGCGGCGTCCGCCGCGCGCGCCGCCGCGAGTTCGGCGCGGGCCTCCTCGCCGGCGGCCTCCTTCGCGCGGTCGGCCGTCGCCCGCGCCGCCTCGCGCGCCGCGTCCCACGCGGCGACCTCGGTCTTCTCGGCGTCCACCGCCGCGAGCGCCGCGCGCGCCGGGTCGGCGTCGGGGGCCGTGTCGTCGAGCCAGCCGGCGCGTACCGCCTCGGCGGTCTCCTGTTCGACCTCGGAGAGGCGCTGGCGCAGGTGTCCGGCCTCGCTGCGGGCGCGCTGTGCCTGGGTCGCGGCGGTGGTGGCGTCGCGGTGCGCCGCCTCGCCCGCTTCCTGGAGGGCGGCCGAGCGCTCCTCCTCCTCGGCGGCGACGCGCTCGCCGTCCTCTGCCGCCGCGTGCAGCGCGCGTACGAGCTCACCGGCGGCCGTGGCGCGGGCCGCCAGCGCCGGTGCGGCGTCCCGCTCGGCCTCGCGGATGGCGACGGCCACCCTGGCCGCGCGGTCGGCCGCGGCGCGGTGGCGCAGTACGGCCTCGGCGGCCTGCCAGGCGGCGTGCAGGGTGCGGGCGTCGGCGAGCTCGCGGCGCTGTGCGGCGGCCGACTTCTCGGCGGCGGTGAGGGCCAGCGAGGCGTGCCGGTAGGCGATTTCGCTGGCGATGAGGGAGCTTCGGCTCCGCGCCCGCTCGGCCTCGGTGACGGTGTGGGCGGCGGCGGTGACCTGCTGGGCGAACTCGGCGGTGCGGCCGCGCTCCTCACCGGCGCGGGCGGCGAGCCTGCGGGCGAGCGTACGGGTCCTGCGCTCGGCGCCCGCGTGGACGTCGCGGGCGCGCACACGGGTTTCGGCGGCGTCGACGATGCGGCCGAGCAGGTCGACGGAGCCCGCCGTGAAGTCGCGTTCGGCGGTGAGCTCGGCGCGGCGGCCGAGCTTGTTGCCGAAGCCGTGGACGAGGTCCGCGAGGCCGTCCGTGTCCCTGGTGTCGGTCACCGCGCGCAGCAGCAGGTCGGTGAAGTCGGAGTCCTTCTTGACCGCGAAGAGTCCGGCGGCCTCGCCCTCGTCGGCGTTCATCTCCCGCTGGTAGCGGAAGAGTTCGGGGTCCAGGCCGAGGTCGCCGAGGTGCTCGTTCCAGCGGTCGTGGATCTCTTCCCAGTGGATGTCGAGGTGCGGGTAGGCCTTGCCCGCCTCGGTGATGGCGTCGCGGAAGCCCTTCATGGTCCGGCGTCGGCCCTGGGCGCCCGAGACGCCTTCGCCGTACGAGCGGACCGCGGTGGACTCGGCGACCGGCAGCGAGTCGAGGCTGAGCCCGGGGCCGGGCCGGAAGGAGTACCAGGCCTCGGCGAACTTCCGCGGGTCGTTGGAGACCTGGCGCCCCCGCCACTCGCTCACCTTGCCGACGACGACGCACTCGCCGGTGAGGGTGTGCTGCCATTCCAGCGCGACGTGTCCGCAGTCGTCGGCGAGCAGGAACTTGCGCAGTACGCCGGAGCTCGCGCCGCCGAGCGTGTTGCGGTGGCCGGGCAGCATCACCGAGAAGATCAGCTTGAGGAGGACGGACTTGCCGCCGCCGTTCTCCAGGAACAGGACGCCTGCGGGCGCGGGCCTGCGGGGCGGGCCGACCGGCTCCTCCTGGAAGAACTCCGCCTGGGCGGGGGCGGGGTTGGGCACGGGTTCGCCGACTCCGCGCAGGTCAAGCACGGTGTCGGCGTAGCGCGCACCGGCGGGCCCGATGGAGTAGAGGCGGACCCGGGACAACTCGTACATGGCGGCGGACTCTCGTCGTAAGTCGTGAAGCGGCGGGGGGTGCTGGGGCCGGTCGGCCGGTCAGGCGTGGAAGGGGAGGCCGGCCTCGGCGGTCAGTTCGAGGTCGTCGGCGTCCGAGGGCGGCAACAGCGTCGCGCTGCCGTCGGTCACCGGCACCACGCCCAGTTCGAGCAGCTCGGCCATGGCGGCGCTGCCCGCCATGTCGCGGACCTGGAGCTGGTAGCGGGCGGTGGTGCGGTACGCCCCTCCGGCGTCGTCGCCCGTGCGCTGCAGAAAGCCGGAGTCGGTGAGGAAGGCGACGGCCTTGCCGACGATGCCCGTGGTGGACCCCGCCAGCCGCCGTGCGTCCTTGGTGGCGCCGGTCGCGCTGCGGCGGGCGTAGATCCGCCAGGCGGCTTCGAGGCCGGGGGCCTCGGTGGCCGGGTCGGTGTTCACGCCCTGCTCGTCGGCGCGCTCCTCCAGACGGCGGCAGGCCTGGCGCACGAAGGCGTCGACGCCGTTGACCGTGATGCGGCCGATGTATCCGTCGTCGGCGAGGTCCTCGGGGCGCGGGAAGGCCAGCGCGGCGACGGCGAGGTGGGCGAGGCCGTGCAGGAAGCGGTCGGCGGAGTCGGCCGAGGCGCGCCGGGCGTAGTCGCCCATGCGTACGGCGAAGACCGAGTCCTCGGCCGCGGAAACCGCCATTCCGGCGCGCGGGGACACTTCGAGCACGACGAGCCCGAGGCCGGTCGCGACGGCGTCGGCGAGCCGGGCGAAGGCGGGCTCCTCGCGGTAGCGGCGGAGGAGGTCCGCGTACTCCACGTCGCGGGCGGGCACCAGTTTGGGCTGGAGCCCGAAGGACACGAGCCGTGCGGCGTCGGCCGCGTCGGCGGGCGTCACGCCGCCGTGGCCGGTGCCGGAGGGGGCGGTCGCGGGCGGCTCGCCGGGCCCGCCGGCCGAGGCCGGGCCGGCCGGGTCCGCGTCGGTCGCGTCGGCGACCGCTCGCTCGCTCCACGCGTCGGCGTGCTCTGCGCGGTGGTCGCTCACGACTGGTGCTCCTCGGTGCGGAAGTGCTCGGTTCGGGGTACGGACGAGACGATGCGGCGGGGGGCCGGGACGACGCCGGCGTCATATCGGCCGCGCGGGCCCGTCGGACTGGGAAGCGGCGCGCGGGCGGGGCGCTGCAGGCCGTACAGCGCGCGGCGCCCGTGCAGGCCGTGCAGCCCGTTCAGCGCGAGCGGCTTCCGCGACCCCCGGGATCCCTTAGCCGCACACCGGCCCCACAGCCCGTCGGGCGCGGCGCCGCGCAGGGGCCCTGCGCCGCAGCACGAGGCGTGCGCCGCATGCGAAGCGTGCGGCAAGTGCCGTCCTCGCGCCGCAGGCCGGCGCCGCACCGCGTGACCGCGTGGGGCGTCCTCGGAGGTCATGCCGCCTCCGTACGGTCCGCCGTCATGCCGGCCGCGTCGAGCAGCGCCGTGCCCACTATCAGGTCGGCGCCGCCGAACTCCGGGTCGTCGAGCTCCGCGCCGTCGTCGACGGCGAAGAGCAGCCGCTGCTCGCCCTGCCGGTAGGCGGTGCCGACCGGTGGGCTCGCCGCGTGGACCGCGAGCAGCGCGACCAGGTACGGAAGGTCGGGGTCGCGGCGCCTGGCCTCGGCCAGCAGTCCCGACAGCCTGCGCGGGGCGTCGTGCGGCAGGTCGAGCAGCTCCATCGCGCTCGCCAGCTGTTCCTCGCTGAAACGGCTGTCGTCCGGCGTGGCGATCAGATCCGGCTCGGGCATCTCGGCGCCCAGGTGCTCCCGCTCCACCGGCGGGGTCAGCAGTATGTCGACCAGGTCCCCGACGCGTACGGACACGGGCGTGCGCAGACCGGCGCCGTGGGCGAAGAAGGCGTCGGTGACCCGGATCGCCTGCTCGACCGGCAGCGGCAGCAGCGGCGCGACGAGCTGGCCGTACAGGTCGAGTCCGGTGCGCGCGGCCGGCGCGGCGAAGGCCTGACGGTCCTGCTCGGCACGGAAGAGCGGTCCGGCGTCCAGCAGCCGCGACTGGAGCTGCGTGTGCCTGCGGATGCAGTCCTTGACGATGTCCACGAGCTCGGCGGCGCGGCGCTTGTGCTCGGGCTCCTCCGCCTCGTCCCTGGCCTTGCGGATGTTGGTGAGGATGGCGTTCTCGTGCCGGTAGCGGTCGGCAACGTGGTCGAGCGCCTCGGCGATCATGTCGGGCACCGCGTTGAGCCAGTCGACCGCGCGCACGTTGCGCCGGGTCGCCTCCAGCGTCCTGCGGAGCGTCTCGGCGTACTGCACGGTCCGGTAGCGGGCCTGCTCGGCGGCGAGCTGGGCGTCGGCGAGCCGGCCCCGGCTGATCAGGACCTCGAGTTTGACCTCGGCGGCGATCTGCGCGCTGGTGACGTCCGTGTCGAGGGCGCCGACGAGAACGTTGACCGCTTCGTCGGTGGTCCGCAGGAAGACGCCGCCGCCGTAGCCGGGGACCTCCTCGATGAGCTTGAAGTCGTAGTCCCGGCGCACATAGGCGCCGTCCGGGCCGAAGGTTCCGTAGACGGCGCGGAAGCCGCGGTCCACGCTTCCGACGTTGATCAGGTTCTCCAGGACCCAGCGGGCGACGCGCTCGTGCTCGGCGAGCGGGCGGTGCGGGGCCTGGGCCGCGACGCGCGGGAGCAGCCTGGCCACTATCTGCTCGTGGTCGGCGCCCGTGTCGAAGTCCATGTTGAGGGTGACGAGATCGATGGCGGCGAGGGCCACCTCGGCCATCGCGTACACCGAGTACTCACCCGCGAGATTCGCCTTGCGTACGTCGAGATCGTGCAGCGGCGCCGTGCAGGCGAGCGCGCGCAGGCGCCGCGCGAGCCCCTCGTCGGCGGCCGGGCCCTGCGCGGGCCGCGGCCCCGCGCTGAGCTGGGGCGGAACGAATTCCGTCGATGCAGGCGAAGTCACGTGGCACAGATTAGGTCCTCGCACCGACAACGGTCGAAACGGCGCAGAAGCGACCCGTCGCGCGGGGCCGCGGCAGCGGGGCCGCGGCCCCTCAACTCCCCCAGGTCCCGGTCTCGATGCGGCGGGCGTACACCTCGACGAGCTGGGTGCGGGAGTCGTCGAGATAGTCCGCGAGCAGCCGCTCGGCGTCCGTGGCGTCGCCCGCGCGCAAACGCTCCAGAATCTGCCGGTTTCGTACGAGATACGGCTCGTGCAGCCGCCGCGGGTCGGCCACCACGTGGAAGGCGAGGCGCAGTTCGGCCAGGACACCGCGCATCAGCTCGTCGGTGCGGGGGCTGGCGGCGAGGGCGACGAGTTCGCGGTGGAAGTGGATGTTGGCGGTCGACACGTCCGGCCACTCCTGCCGGCCGGCCGCCCGCTCGCCGTCGCCCACGGCTTTGTCGAGGCCGTCGAGAGGGAAGGGCGGCGTACCGAGGCCGCGTACGACGGCGCACTCGATCAGGCGCCGGACGCGGTAGATGTCCGCGACGTCCTCGACGGCGAGAACCCGGACGAACACGCCCCGGTTGAGCTCGTGGACGAGCAGCCGTTCGTGGGTCAGCAGCCGGAACGCCTCGCGGAGCGTGTTGCGCGAGACGCCGAGGGCCTTGCCGATGGCGTCCTCCGAAAGGCGCTCCCCCGGCGGGAAGTACCCCTCCGCGATCCGGGTGCGCAGGATGTCCGCGACGCGCTCCGCCGTACTGGTGCGGCCCAGCAGCGCGCGGTCGTCGGCCAGCCCGCCGGCCTCGGACTCCGTCGTCCTCACAGCGTGTGTCTCCCTCGGCTCTGCCGCACCGGCCGCTCCCGGCAGGCGTGCGGTCCCCATCGTAGAAGCAGGAACGAACCGACCAGACTCTTGTCGGATCGTTCAACAATCCCCTACCTTGGCGTCACCGCACGGTCTCCGGCGCACTCCTCCCCCTTCGCGAGGTGCAGATGAGTACCACCAAGGAAGAGCCGCAGCAGAACGAACTCCCCGACGACAACGGCGCGTTCGCGTGGCTGCGCGCCCTCGGCCCACGCGGCCGCCGGGCCTTCGGCGGGGCGTTCGGCGGATACGCCCTCGATTCCTACGACTTCTTCACGCTGCCGCTGAGCATGGTCGCGATCTCCGCGTACTTCAGCCTCAGCACCGGGCAGACGGGTCTGCTCACCACCGTCACCCTGGTCGTCTCCGCGCTGGGCGGCGCCGTCGCCGGCATCGCCGCCGACCGCATCGGCCGCGTCAAGGCGCTGATGATCACAGTGATCACGTACGCCCTGTTCACCGTCCTGTGCGGCTTCGCGCCCAACTACGAGACGCTGCTCGTCTTCCGCGCGCTCCAGGGCCTCGGTTTCGGCGGCGAGTGGGCGGTGGGCGCGATCCTGGTCGCCGAGTACTCCTCGGCCCGGCACCGCGGCCGTACGCTCGGGGTGATCCAGAGCTCCTGGGCGGTCGGCTGGGCGCTCGCCGTCGTCGTCTACACCGTGGTCTACCAGTACCTCGACCCGGACACCGCGTGGCGTGTGATGTTCTGGACGGGCGCCCTTCCGGCGCTCCTGGTGATCTACGTACGCCGTCACGTCAGCGACGCTCCCGAGGCGACGCGGCGGCGTCTGGCGAGCAGCCACAAGGGTTCGTTCACGGCGATCTTCAAGAAGGACCTGCTGCGCACCACGCTCTTCGGCGTCCTGCTCTCCACGGGTGTCCAGGGCGGCTACTACACGCTCGCCACCTGGGTGCCCACCTACCTGAAGACGGAGCGGGGCCTCACGGTCGTCGGCACCGGCGGCTACCTGACGTTCCTCATCTCGGGCGCCTTCATCGGCTACCTCACGGGCGGTTACCTCACGGACAGGCTGGGCCGCAAGAAGAACATCGCGCTCTTCGCGTTCCTCTCCGCCGCCTGCATCGCCGCCTACACCAACATCCCCGCAGGGGCGAACGACGTGGTGCTCGTCCTGGGCTTCCCCCTGGGGTTCTGCATGTCGGCCATCTTCAGCGGTTTCGGCTCGTTCCTGAGCGAGCTCTATCCCACGGCCGTTCGCGGGACCGGGCAGGGGTTCACGTACAACACGGGACGCGCCGTGGGCGCGCTCTTCCCGACGCTCGTCGGGTTCCTGGCCGGCAGCTGGGGCGTGGGCGGCGCGCTGATCTTCGGAGCGGTCGGTTACGGGCTCGCCGTACTGGCGCTGTGCGGCCTTCCCGAGACGCGCGGAAAGGAGCTCCTGTGAACGTCGCTGCGCCGGGCGGTGGGGCGCGGTGTGCCCCCGTACGAAAGGACCCGCCCGTGCGGTCCGGCCCGGGCGTCGCCGTGCGGACCGGGCCGGATTACGGTGAGGAAGTGGACGCCCGGTCCGACGGCCACCGGAGCAGGAGACGGATCCGTACATGAACTCGGCTTCGATCGATCTCAACGCCGATCTCGGTGAGGGTTTCGGGCGCTGGCGGCTCACCGACGACGAGGGGCTCCTGTCCGTCGTCACCAGCGCCAACGTCGCCTGCGGCTTCCACGCCGGTGACGCGGCGACCATGCGCCGCGTCTGCGAGCTCGCGGCCGAGCGCGGGGTGCGCGTCGGAGCGCAGGTCTCGTACCGCGACCTGGCCGGTTTCGGGCGCCGCTCCATGGACGTGCCGGCGGACGAACTCAGCGCCGAGGTCGCCTACCAGATCGGCGCACTGGAGGTGTTCGCGCGGGCGGCCGGCTCCCGGGTCGCCTACGTCAAACCGCACGGCGCGCTCTACAACCGGGTGGTGCGCGACGAGGAGCAGGCGGCCGCGGTCGTCGAGGGCGTCCTCCTCGCGGGCGGCGGGCGGCCGGTCCTGGGGCTGCCCGGGTCGCGGTTCCTCGACATCGCCGCGAAGGCGGGGCTGCCGGTGGTGCCGGAGGCGTTCGCGGACCGCGCGTACACGGCGCAGGGAACGCTCGTTCCGCGCGGACAGGAGGGCGCCGTCGTCACGGACCCGGGGGAGGTCGTGGAGCGCTCCCTGTCGATGGCCCGCTCCGGCGTCGTGACCGCGCGGTCCGGACAGCCGGTCGCCGTGCGGGCCCGTTCGCTGTGCCTGCACGGCGACACCCCGGGAGCCGTCGGTCTGGCCCGCCGTGTGCGCGAACGCCTGGAGGAAGCGGGCGTACGTGTGGAGGCCTTCGCATGAGCGCGATGAGGACGCTGCCGGCGGGTGAGCGCGCCCTGCTGGTCGAACTCGGCAGCGGTGAGGAGGCGCAGGCCTTCCACGCGGAGCTGCTGCGGCGCCGCGCGGCGGGCACGCTGCCCCCCGTACGGGAGATCGTTCCCGCCGCGCGCACCGTGCTGCTCGACGGCGTCGACGATCCCGCGGACCTCGCGCGGCGGCTGGCCGGCTGGGACGTACCGCCGCTCACCAGTGGCGTCCGGGACGCGATCGAGATCCCGGTCCGCTACGACGGCCCCGACCTCGCGGCGGTGGCGGAGCTGTGGGGCCTGCCGCCGGCCGACGTGGGGCGCGTCCACGCGGCGACGGAGTTCCGGGTGGCGTTCTGCGGTTTCGCGCCGGGCTTCGCCTATCTGACCGGTCTGGCGGAGCGGTACGCCGTGCCGCGCAGGGCCACGCCGCGCACGGCGGTCCCCGCCGGTTCGGTGGCTCTGGCCGGCCCGTACACCGGTGTCTATCCCCGCACCTCTCCGGGCGGCTGGCAGCTCATCGGTTCGACGCGGGCCGTGCTGTGGGATCACGCGCGTGTTCCCGCCGCGCTGCTGGCGCCGGGTGCGCGGGTGCGCTTCGTACCGGAGGAGACGTGACGGACCGGGCCTTCGCGGTGGTGCGGGCGGGCGCGCTGACCTCCGTACAGGACCGGGGGCGGCCCGGCCACGCCCACCTGGGCGTTCCGCTCTCCGGTGCGCTGGACCGGCCCGCGAGCGCGCTCGCGAACCGCCTGGTGGGCAACCCGCCGCGGGCGGCCGTCCTGGAGACGACGGTGAACGGCTGCGCCGTACGGCCGCGGTGCGGCGTCACCGTGGCGGTCACGGGTGCGCCGTGCCGGGTCACCGTGGACGGCCGCCCCGCGGCCTGGGGCGCTCCGGTGCGGGTGCCGGGCGGGGCGGTGCTGGAGCTGGGGCCGGCGGTGCGCGGGGTGCGGAGCTATCTGGCGTTCGCGGGCGGCGTCGCTGTCGAACCCGTGTTGGGCAGCCGTTCCACCGACCTGCTGTCGGGGCTGGGTCCGCCGCCGCTGGCGGACGGCGCCGTCCTGCCGCTCGGGGAGGAGCCCGGCCCCCCGGGGTACGCCGACGCGGTGCCCTGGCAGGCGCCCCCGGACGAACTGGTGCTGCGGACCGCTCCGGGGCCGCGCGCCGACTGGTTCACGCACCGGGCACTGCCCACGCTGGCGACGGCCGTCTACCGGGTCTCCTCCGCGAGCAACCGCATCGGACTGCGCACGGAGGGGCCCGCTCTGGAGCGCGCCGTGGAAGGGGAGCTGCCCAGCGAGGGCATGGTTCTCGGCGCGGTGCAGGTGCCCCCGGACGGACGCCCCGTGGTGTTCCTGGCCGATCACCCGACCACCGGGGGCTATCCGGTGATCGCGGTGGTGCGGGAGAGGGACCTGGCCGCGGCGGCGCAGGCCGTACCGGGCACACCCGTCCGCTTCGCACCGGCGGGCCCGCGCTGAGAGCCCGCCACGGGCCGCCGGAGGCTTCAGGAGCCCCGAGCCCGCCAAAGGGGCTCACAGGCGCCCCGGCGGCCGCACCGTCACACGGGACCGCACACGACCGCCCCGGGCTCCCCGGCTCAGGCAGCGGGAGCGTCGGGCCCGATCCGGCTGCGTACGGCGGTCTGGACCTCGGCCTCCTCGGCCGGATCGGCGGCGAGCCGCCGCAGCCGCTCCGCCACGCGCGCGTCGCCGGTCTCGGCGTGCAGCGCGGCCAGTTCCCTGGTGGTCTCCTCGCAGTCCCACAGGCACTCGACGGCGAACCCGGTGGCGAACAGGGGATCCGTGGCGGCCAGGGCGCGCGCCGCGCGGCCGCGCAGGTGCGAGGAGGCCGTCTCCCGGTAGACGTGGCGCAGTACGGGAGCCGCGGCGCGGATGCCGAGCCGCCCCGTGCCGTCCACGAGACTCCACAGGAGCGGCGCGTCGGGCCCGTCCGCCCGTACGGTCTCCCGCAGCGCGCCCAGCACGAGCGGCGCGTCCTCGGCACCGCCCCGGCAGGCGAGCACCCCGGCGGCGGACGCGCCGAGGGCGTCCGGGCGGTGCACCCAGCCGCGCGCCCGGTCCACCGCCTCGTCGCCGCACATCCGCTCGAAGGCGGCCACGGCCGCGTCAGCGACGGTTCGGGAGGGACTCTGCGCCGCCGCCTCGATGAGGTCGAGCACCACGGGGTCCCGTGATTCGGCGAGGTAGTGCAGCGCGGTGCAACGGGCACCGTCCTGGCCGCCGCGCGCCGCCTCGACGACGGCGGGCCGGTCACCGGGACCGGCGACCGCGCCCAGGCACCGGGCGGCCGGCACGTGCAGCGGCGTACCGCGCTCCAGGCCCTGCTGGGCCCAGTCGAACACGGCCTGCACACTCCACTCGGGGCGCGGGCCCGTCGGCCGCATCTGGCGCTGCCAGCGGTGGAACGAACCCTGTTCGCGGGCGGCCCGGACCCGGCCTCCGACGCCTTCGCGCGGGTCCTCGGACCACAGCCGCCACGGCCGGGGCTCGAAGGCGTCCCGCACGGCGGCGGCCAGCCCGGCCTCCCCCTCGGGAGTGGCGGGGAACCGTCCGAGGACGGACGCGGCGAGGCCGCGCAGTCCGGCGTCGTCGTCGCGCAGGGCGAGCTCGTCGAGCGCCCAGGTCCAGTTGGCGCCGGTCCTCGCATACCGCCGCAGCAGCACGAGGGCGTCGTCCCTGCCGTACGAGGCGAGGTGGCCCAGCACGGCGAGCGCGAGGCCGGTCCTGCCCTCGTCGTCGTCGACGAGGTCCTCCGGGTCGAAGAGGTGCTGCTCGATCGCTTCGAGCCCGCCGTCGAGATCCAGATAGAGGCGCGCGTAGTAGAGGGAGCGGTTCTCGACCTGCCAGTCGCCGCGGGGGTCGTCGAGAACGCAGTGGTTCAGGGCCGCGAGCGCTTCGGAGCGGGGCGCGGCGAGCGCGTGCAGCGTGCCGTCGCCGCGGCCCCTCTGCAGGAGGCCGAGCAAGGTGCCGCTCGGCGCTATGACTGGATCGAACATGGAAAAAGCCTCACATCAAGCTGTCGACGCAACCGGGATACGTGCCTGTCTAGGCCGCGCGACAACATGTCCGGCCGGAGTCCGCCGTCGTCTCTCGCTCGCTGTAGACCATCTTCCTCTGCCTCTCGTCGGTGGGCCCGGAGTGGGCCCGCTCACATTCCCCGTGATCCGGCAACTTCTGCCCGCACCGCGTGCATGTGAATCCGACGTCATGATGACCCAGCCATTTCACCGACGCGACCACATTTACGGCGCCCCGTTCCTGGAGCGGTCACTGGGCCCCGAAGAGCTCCAGCAGGTCCTTCTTGTCGAACATGCGTGCGGTGTCCACCGCGGACGGCGTTCCGGCCGCCGGGTCGGCGCCGCCCGCGACCAGTGCCCGGACCACCGCCTGCTCGCCCTTGAAGACGGCGCCCGCGAGCGGCGTCTGACCCCGGTCGTTCGCCCGGTCGGGGTCGGCTCCGCGGCTCAACAGGGCCTCCACCGCGGCGGTGTGGCCGTGGTAGGCGGCGAGCATCACCAGGGTGTCGCCCCGGTCGTTGGTGAGGTTCGCGGGCACGCCGGCGTCGACGTACGCGGCGAGCGCCTCGGCATCGCCCTGGCGCGCCAGGTCGAAGACCTTGCCGGCCAGTTCGACCACTCCGGGATCCGGGGTTTCGCTCATCGGACGGACCGCCTTCCACTGCCGTTCACTGCTGTGACCTGTACGTACGGCATCAGCGCCGTACGAGTGAATCGACAGGGTACTGCCCGTCCAGCGACATGACGCGGCGCGGCGGAGGCAAAGATCAGGGCGAACCGGACGTCGCGCTGCCGCCCATCGGCCATTCCAGTGAAAAAGCTGAAAAGTAACCCATTTGCACCTTTTGTTGGGGAGATACAAGCTGTGAGCCTGGAAGAACTCATGGTGACTGTCCCCTCAACCAGGAGAAACCTCATGATCCTGTCCATCTCAGGCGTCGTGCTTCTCGGCATCATCGTCTTCCTCTTCTTCCGGAAGGACGGCCTCAAGGCGTCGCACGCCCTCGTGTGCGCGCTGTTCGGCTTCTACCTCGCGGGAACGGCCATCGCGCCGAGCATCAAGGCCGGAGGCGCGAGCCTCGCCGGCCTGCTGGGCGGGATCAAGTTCTGACCTGCCACCACCGTTCCAACACCATCAGGAGACCGACGTGGCCCGGCTTCCACTCCTCCGCATTCTGAGCAGCGGCAGTGCCTCGATCACCCGCAGCCGCGAGATCGCGCGCACCGCAGCCGACAGTGCCACCGACGTTCTCCACCCGGTGATCACGCTCTCGCGTGGTCTGCGGCAGCTGGCCGCCGCCGGGCGGCGCAAGTGGACGGACACGCCCAAGGAGCGGCGTGGGTCCGCGCTGTTCCTGGTGGCGGCCGTCGTCCTGGTGGTCGCGCTCATCCCGTACGGGCCGCTGCTCGCCCTGATCACGGTGATGGCCGCGGCCGCCTGGAAAGGACGCGACCGCTCTCCCGCCCCGACCGGCCCGGGGGAGGCCGAGACGGACCGGCTCAGGGCCCTGTACGAGGCCCTGGTGCCGTACTTCTCGGTGGCCGAGGATCCCAGCCCGCTGTTCGCCCACGGCGGCGAGTGGGACAAGGCGTTTCCCGAGTACGACTTCGACGACGGCCGGCTCGTCCGCCTCCTGGTGCGCTACCCGGCGTACTTCACCGACGGCGAGCCCTCGTCCCGGGCGCGGGTGGAGCAGCTGCTGCACGCCAAGTCGGGCCGCGGCCGCGAGTACCGCTTCGCCTGGTACGAGGAGGGCAACCAGCTCCTGATGACCGTGCTCCCGCCGCTGGCCACCACGATCGCCGCCCAGCACTTCGTCACGGCCCCCGGCGAGACCGTCCTCGGCTTCACCGACGCCGACGCCGTGCAGCGGACCGTGCCGGTCACGGAGGGAGACAGGACGTACGACGCCCCTCCGGTCATCTGGCGGACGGGGACGCGTTCGACGGAACCGCACCTGCTCGCCGTCGGACAGCCCGGCAGCGGCACGAGCAGCCTGCTGCGCTCGATCGCCCTGCAGGCCCTCGAGCACGGCGACGTGGTGATCGTCGAGGGAAGCGGCACCGGCGAGTACGCGTGCCTCGCCGGACGTGCCGGCGTACTGGCCGTCGAGTGCAGCCTCCCGGGAGCGCTCGCCAGCCTGGAATGGGCCGCGCACGAGACCGAGCGGCGGCTGATCGCCGCGAACCGCGCCCGGCAGGCCGGTCACCCCACGCCCGAGGACACCCGGCGCCCGCTGTGGATCCTGCTGGACCGGCCGGGCGTGTTCGCCCACCTGGCGGCCGCCGAGGGACGCACCGATCCCCAGCAGCTGCTCCAGGTGCCCCTGCGGCACGGCAGGGCGGCGAACGTGACGGTGGTGGTGGCCGAGCAGTTCGACGCCGTGGACGCGCTCAGCGAGACCGTGCGCTCCCACACGCGCGCGCGTGTGGTGCTCGGCGCGGCCGTTCCCGGGCACATCGAAGCCGTCCTGGGCGAGCCGCCGCACACCACTCCTCCGCGCGACGCTCCGCCCGGACGCGGCTACGCACGCCTCGGCACGGGTCCCGTGACGCGCCTCCAGGTCCCGGCGACGCCCGACCCGTACGACGACGCGACGAGCGAGGCGCACCGGCAGGCCGTCGTGGAGCTGCTGCCCGACCGCGTCCTGCCCCCGGAGCCGGAGCTCCAGGGGGCCCGGATCCAGCCCCCGGCGCAGGAGCCCCAGCCGGTGCCCGCCGAGAACTGACGCGCGGCGCGCGGGTCAGGCGACGAAGGTGCGCGGGGCCTCGGAGCCGTTGCTCGCCCCGCTCTCGACCAGGCGGGCGGCCGCGGCCAGCCGTACCGCCGCCTCGTCCGCCACCGGACCGCCGACCGTGAACGGCAGCCGGACGTACCCCTCGAAGGCCCCGTCGACCCCGAAGCGCGGCCCGGAAGGGACCCGTACGCCGACGCGCTCGCCCATCTCCGCGAGCCGGGACCCCGACAACCCTCCGGTGCGGACCCACAGCGTCAGGCCGCCGCCCGGTACGTCGAACTCCCAGTCGGGCAGCTCCCTGCGGACCGCCGCGACGAGCGCGTCGCGGTTCCCGCGCGCCTGTGCACGGCGGATCTCCACCGCCTCCTCCCAGCCGCCCGTGCTCATCAGCCAGGTGACGGCGAGCTGTTCGAGGACGGGCGTACCGAGGTCGGCGTACGCCCGCGCCGCCACCAGACTGCGGATCACGTCGGGCGCGGCCCGCACCCAGCCGATGCGCATCCCCGCCCAGAACGCCTTGCTCGCGGACCCGACGGTCAGCACCGTGCTGCCGGACGGGTCGAAGGCGCAGACCGGGCGCGGCATGTCGATGTCCGGGTCCAGGAACAACTCGGTCATCGTCTCGTCCACGACGAGCACCGTGCCGGCCGAGCGCGCCGCGTCGACGAGCCCGCGCCGCTGGTTCTCGTCGGCCAGCGCGCCGGTCGGGTTGTGGAAGTCCGCGACGACGTACGCCAGCCGCGGGGCGGCGTCGCGCAGGACCTGCCGCCACCGCGGCAGGTCCCAGCCCGTGAGTCCCTCGGCCATCGCGACGGGCACCAGCCTGGCGCCCGCCTCGCGCATCAGCTGGAGGATGTTCGCGTACGACGGCGACTCGACGGCGATGCGCTCGCCGCGTCCCGCGAACAGGTGGCAGATGGCGTCGATCGCGCCCATGGCGCCGGTGGTGACCATGATCTGCTCGGGCATGGTCGGGATGCCCCGCGCGGTGTACCGGTCGGCGAGCATCTGACGCAGCGCGGGCAGACCCGCCGGGTAGTCGCCGTGGGTGTGGGCGTACGGCGGCAGCTCCTCCAGGGCGCCCTGCACGGCGCGGGTGAGCCACGGCTCGGGCGCCGGCAGGGAGGCGCACCCGAGGTCGATCACGGAGCCGAGGGACTCGGGCGGCAGGGGCTCCAGGCCGCGGGCGGGCAGCGGGTTGCCCGCGGGGACGGCGGTCCAGCTGCCCGCTCCCCTGCGCGACTCCAGGAAGCCCTCGGCGCGCAGGGCCTCGTACGCCGCCGCCACGGTGGTACGGCTGACGGCCAGGGCCACCGCCAGTTCCCGCTCGGCGGGCAGGCGCGCCGCGACGGGCACCCGTCCCTCGAGGACCAGGAGCCTTATGCCGTCGGCCAGAGCGCGGTAGGCCGGCGGCTTGCGCGTACCGGGGCCGGGCGGGCGGGTCTGCTGGGCGTTGAGCTGACGGGCCAGCTGCGCCGCACCGACCGCCGAAGTCCACTGCGCCATAATTCCCAGTCCACCTAAGTCGAATTGGCCATGGATGGCATCTCCTGCCAAGCCACAGAGTGTCATGCGGCGGTCCACTCGCGCCAGCACATCTACCCAGGGAGCACCACTTGTCCAGGGAACTCACCCGTCGGCTCACCCAGCTGTACGTCGGTCTCGCGCTGTACGGGGCGAGTTCGGCGCTGCTGGTCCGCGCCGGCCTCGGCCTCGAACCCTGGGGAGTGCTGCACCAGGGCCTCGCCGAACGGACGGGTCTGACGATCGGTGTGGTGTCGATCGCCGTCGGGGCGGCCGTCCTGCTGCTCTGGATCCCGATGCGCCAGCGCCCGGGGCTCGGCACCGTCTCCAACGTCGTGGTGATCGGCGTCGCGATGGACGGCACGCTCGCCCTCGTGCCCGACGTCCGGGGGCTGGCGGCGCAGGTCGCGCTGATGCTCGCCGGGATCGTGCTCAACGGGGCGGCGACCGGCCTGTACATCGCCGCCCGCTTCGGCCCCGGACCCCGGGACGGCCTGATGACCGGACTGCACCGCGTCACCGGGCGCTCCGTCCGGCTCGTCCGTACGGCGATCGAGGTGCTCGTCGTCGCCACCGGCTTCGCCCTGGGCGGCTCGCTCGGCGCCGGCACCGTCGCCTACGCGCTCGCCATCGGGCCGCTCGCCCAGTTCTTCCTGCGTCTCTTCGCCGTTCCCGCGCCCGGGAGCGGCAGCGAGGTGGTGGCCGCCCGTACACCGGAAGGCGCGATAATCCCCCGGTGAACCGCGCACGCCATCCCTATCTGGACCATCCCGCGCCGCTCGCCTTCGCCCACCGGGGCGGGGCGGCCGACGGACTGGAGAACACCGCGGGGGCGTTCCGGCGCGCCGCCGGTGCCGGGTACCGCTACTTCGAGACCGATGTGCACGCCACGGCGGACGGCCGCCTCGTGGCGTTCCACGACGCGACCCTGGACCGGGTGACGGACGGCAGGGGCCGCATCGCGGCGCTCGACTGGAACGACGTGCGCCGGGCACGGGTCGCGGGAAGGGAACCGCTGCCCCTCTTCGAGGAACTTCTCGAAGAGTTCCCCGACGCCCGCTGGAACGTCGACATCAAGGCGGAGCCCGCGCTCACGCCGCTGATCGACCTCGTCCGCAGGACCGGGGCGTGGGACCGCGTCTGCGTGGGCTCGTTCAACGAGAACCGCGTCGCCAGGGCGCAGCGCCTCGCGGGCCCCCGTCTCGCCACCTCGTTCGGCACGGCGGGCGTCCTGGGCCTGTGGCTGCGCGCCCGCTCCCTGCCGGCGTCGCTGCGCCGCGGCGCGGTGTGCGCCCAGGTGCCCGAGACGCAGAACGGCGTCAGGGTCGTCGATCACCGCTTCGTACGCACCGCACACGCGCTCGGCCTCCAGGTCCACGTCTGGACGGTCAACGATCCCGGGCGGATGGCGGCACTCCTGGACCTCGGCGTGGATGGCATCATGACGGATCACATCGAGACGCTGCGCACGGTCCTGACCGAGCGGGGCGCCTGGGCCTGAGCCCGGGACGTCCGCCCCGCGCCCGCGACGGCACGGGGACGAGCGAGGGGGCGCCCGGTGAGCGCTGGAACCGTGGACCGCACGGACGGCACGGAGGGGGCCGGCGGCCCGGACGGACCGGCCGGCCGCAGGCGCGAGCAGCGCGGCTGGTACTTCTACGACTTCGCCTGCTCCGTCTACTCGACGAGCGTGCTGACCGTCTTCCTCGGTCCGTACCTGACCTCGGTCGCGAAGGCCGCGGCGGACGCGGACGGCTTCGTCCACCCGCTGGGCGTGCCGGTGCGGGCGGGTTCGGTGTTCGCGTACGCCGTCTCCGTGTCCGTCGTGGCGGCCGTCCTGATCATGCCCCTGGTGGGCGCGGTCGCCGACCGTACGGGCCGCAAGAAGCCCCTGCTGGCGGCCGCCGCGTACGTCGGCGCGGGCGCGACGGCGGGCATGTTCTTCCTGGACGGCAACCGCTACCTGCTCGGCGTGTTCCTGCTGATCGTCGCGAACGCCGCGCAGTCCGTCGCGATGGTGCTCTACAACGCGTACCTCCCGCAGATCGCGGAGCCCGCCGAACGCGACCGGGTGTCCTCGCGCGGCTGGGCCTTCGGTTACACGTCCGGGGCCTTCGTCCTCGTCCTGGACCTGATCCTCTACTCCGGCCACGAGGGCTTCGGGCTGTCGGAGTCCGAGGCCGTACGGATCTGCCTGGCGTCGGCGGGACTGTGGTGGGGCGCTTTCACGCTCGTACCGCTGCGGCGGCTGCGCGACCGGAAGGTGGCGGCGGGCGCGGGCGCCGACCACGCGCCGGGGCGGGTCGGCGCGGGGTGGCGGCAACTGGTCGCCACCGTGAAGGACATGCGCCGCCACCCCCTGACGCTGTCCTTCCTGCTGGCCTATCTGGTCTACAACGACGGCGTCCAGACGGTGATCTCCCAGGCGTCGATCTACGGATCGGAGGAGCTGGGCCTCGACCAGACGACCCTCATCACGGCCATCCTGCTGGTCCAGGTGCTCGCGGTCGCCGGGGCGCTCGGCATGGGCCGGCTGGCCCAGCGGTTCGGCGCCAAACGCACGATCCTCGGGTCGCTCGCCGCCTGGACGCTGACGATCGGCGCGGGGTGGTTCCTGCCGGCCGGGGAGCCCGTCTGGTTCTACGCGCTGGCCGCGGCGATCGGACTGGTGCTCGGCGGCAGCCAGGCCCTGTCCCGCTCCCTCTTCTCCCACCTGGTGCCGCGCGGCAAGGAGGCGGAGTACTTCTCGGTCTACGAGATGAGCGACCGGGGCATGAGCTGGCTCGGCCCACTGGTCTTCGGGCTCGCGTACCAGCTGACCGGCAGCTACCGGGACGCGATCATCTCGCTCGTGGCCTTCTTCGTACTGGGTTTCGTCCTGCTCGTACGGGTACCCGTACGGCGCGCGGTGGAGGCCGCGGGAAACCCCGTGCCGGAGCGAATTTAGACCTTGAAGTGAAAGGCCGGTAGTGTACGCCTTTGGCCTGCCAGGCGGACCGTTACTGCGCGCTCGGATATCGACAACGCTGGGTGACATCTGCTGCCATAAGTGACAAACCGGGCACTGGTGGGTACCCAACTTTTGGGAATAGCAGCGGCACGACGGGCGACGCATGACCCGCAACGGGAATCTTTACCGCCGACCGGACGTTGACCGGATGACGACGACAGCGACACCTGTCCTGTGGGCGACAAGCCCGGGAGGCACGATTCATGAGTGAGCGAGCTCTCCGCGGCACGCGACTCGTGGTTACAAGCTACGAGACCGACCGCGGCATCGATCTGGCCCCGCGCCAGGCGGTGGAGTACGCATGCCCGAACGGACATCGATTTGAGATGCCGTTCTCGGTAGAGGCCGAGATTCCGCCGGAGTGGGAGTGCAAGGCGTGCGGCGCCACGGCACTCCTGGTCGACGGCGACGGGCCTGAGGAGAAGAAGGGCAAGCCCGCGCGTACGCACTGGGACATGCTCATGGAAAGGCGCACCCGCGAGGAGCTCGAAGAGGTCCTGGCCGAAAGGCTCGCGGTACTGCGATCCGGCGCCATGAACATCGCGGTGCATCCGCGCGACAGCCGCAAGTCCGCGTAACGCCCCGGCGTTGCGCCTGACGGCAGTCAGCGTCAAGGCAAGAGCCGCGGGGGGGGGGGGGGGGGGGGGGGGGGGGGGGGGGGGGATGGGGGTCGGCCGTCGCGCCGACCTGACGGTTTTCGCCGCCGACCCGCTCACCACCGCGGCAACCGAACTA